>NZ_JAHKPR010000010.1:89032-138354 GCF_018860585.1 Colwellia sp. E2M01 | reverse complement strand
CCTCTAAGCCTTTTAACTTTCGCTGAGTGGGAAAGAACTTAATCAACTTGGTATAAATTACTCTGCAGGGTAAGCGTGATTTTTAGATTCTAAATAAGCAAAAACCGTGGTAAATGCTTGTTCTTGAAATTGCTTTAAGCCGGTATCTCTAAAATCAATATCAACCTGACTTCTGGCTAATTCTTTCTTAAGAAAAGTAGCTGCTAAAATTTCTACTTCTAAGTCAGCAATTAATTGAATAGCCGCTTCAATCTTAAAACCAATAGCACCACCTGCAAATTTACCTTTTACTGCACGACCTTTAATTTGCACGTGTGTTACTTGGTAATCTTCCATCAGTTTAGCAAAAGTGAATTGAAATTTTCTTATTGCTTCAGCATCACCAGCATTTTCAAGCGTCACTCTTTGTACGCGTGTATGAGGAATATCATACAAGTTATTTTCTTTTGTCATGATGCAAATAATTGCTTCATTACTTTTAATTTCTACGCCACAAGCTCTCATGGAAAAACCTCATTAATCAAATTGCCAATATTATAACCTCATTATTGCGAAACTACACCAAGAACTAAATGGAAGTTGCCAACACTAACAGGTATCATTTAAATATTATTGAATAATAGAAAACCGGAAACGTTAAATGAATAAAGTATGTGTGATCACAGGTGGTAGCTCAGGTATTGGTTTGAGTATTGTAAAATTGTTCGTAGAGAATAATTATCGCGTTTTCAATTTAGATTTATCACCCTCACCGCTGGGCGAGTTTTGTCAGTGTGATGTAACTAACCTTAAGCAAGTCAATGAGATAGTTAACACAATTGCTGATAAGCACACTATTGATGTTTTAGTGTCTAATGCTGGCATTCACTTTTCCGCTAACATTGAAAACACCAGTGAAGCTGATCTAGACAAAGTATTTAGCATCAATGTTAAAGGTGCTTATGCAGCGGTTAAAGCGGTATTACCATCAATGAAGGCCAACAACAATGGCGCTATTATTTTAATGTCTTCAGAGCAAGCACTTGTCGCCAAACACAATTCGTTTGCTTATAACTTGAGTAAAAGCGCCCTCGCCTCTATCGCCAAAACTACCGCACTTGATTACGCATCATTTAATATTCGTGCTAATGCGGTTTGCCCTGGCACGATTGAAACACCGTTATATCATAAAGCGATTAATAATTACTGTGAAAAGTCAGGCGCTAATAAAGATGAAGTACATGCGGAAGAAGCCGCATTGCAACCATTAGGTAGATTAGGCCAAGCAGAAGAAGTTGCCGAGTTGGTATTATTTTTAGCTTCAGATAAAGCCAAGTTCATCACCGGCAGTTTGCAAGTAATTGATGGTGGTTACACCGCCCAGTAGCAATAAAAATTCAAACCATGAAAATAATAGATCCGCATTTACATTTATTTGATTTAGCCAAAGGGGATTATCAGTGGCTAAAAACTGATAACCCACCACATTGGTCTGATAAACACATCATCAATAAAAACTTTAACCTTGATGATTTAGCATTAAATGCACCCTATGAATTAGCGGGCTTTGTTCACATTGAAGCGGGGTTTGATAATGAACAACCTTGGCGAGAAATAAAGTGGTTAACAAAAGTCATAACAGCAACCCCCTTTAGCGCAGTTGCCTTTATAGACATTACACAGCCAGAAGAAACCTTTAAGCAACATTTAAAGCAGTTATTAGCTTATGACAGTGTTGTTGGCTGCCGTTATATTTTAGATGATAACGCCTGCGAAATTCTCCCAAAACCGCAAGTACTTACTAACTTAGCTATCCTTTCTGAGCATAAGCTAAGCTTTGATATACAAATGCCACTTGATGATATTCAAGCTGTTAATGAGTTAACCAAAATATTAACCTTGATGCCAAAACTGCAAGTTATTATCAATCATGCTGGCTTTCCTGTGGCTTTTAATGAAACTATAAAAAAAAGCGATTTTAAAACGTTAATTGCATGGCAAAACTGGCAACAAGCTATCAATTTATTAAGCCGATTCGACAACTGCTGTATTAAATGTTCAGGCTGGGAAATGACAGATAGACACTATAAAAGTAATTGGCAACAAGCGGTTTTAACACACTGCCTATTAAGCTTTGGACAAAGCAGAGTGATGCTAGCTAGTAATTTTCCACTTTGTTTATTCAACCAGTCATATCAAGATTATTGGCGCACAATATTGGGAGAATTATCCCAAATAAATAGTGTATGCTCACTAACTAAACATAATGCGCTTAATTTAAGTGAACCTGAACAACTGCTCTCTGCTCTTTGTTTTAACAACGCCAAAAAACATTACAAGTTATTATTAAATGAATAAAGTCAGCTAAAACAAGTAATACACAACTCAATCTCAGTAAAGTTATAGTAAAAGCTACAATAAAACCTCAAAGCTTTTTATCTCACGATGTAACCGTTTACTCGTTTCATCATTAAAAGCAACAAGATCTGGAATACCAATCGTATAACATCCTGCAGCAAGTGCCGCAGTAGCTCCTGCATTTGAGTCTTCAAACACAATAACACGCTCTGGTTTAACGCCTAACCGTTCACAGGCAAGTAAGTAGGGAGCAGGATCAGGTTTATACTTCTTCACATCATCACGAGTCACCACCAAAGTAAACGCTGGGTAAAAATCATAAGAATAAAAATTGGACTTAACACCAGTTGAAGCGCTAGAAGTGACAATACCAAGCGGTTTATTGAGTTGCTTAACTTTAGCTAGGTAATCAAGAAATCCTTTTTTAAGCGGCACAGCTTGTTGCACAAGTAATTTAAGGTTTTCGTAATAACACGATGAAAATAAGGTTATATCCACCTTCTTTGATGACTCAGCGGCCTCATCAGAGTTATTGAACATTTCCATGGCTAACTTCATACTTTCAGGTGTCGTTAAGCCGATAAACTGTATATACATTTCATCAGTAAACACTTGAGAGAACTGCTTAGCTGTTATTTTCCACGCTTCTCGATGAACGGTTTCAGAGTCAAAAATGGTGCCGTCCATATCAAATAAAATTGCATCAAAGTCATCGTAGTTCAACATAGCTTTATTCTCTCATCTTATAGAAACAGAGTTTTATTCACTCATCTTATAGAGGTAGTGTTTTAAAATATTTATTATACTAGCAATACATGACATTCTTTTGAATGCATGAATCTACTCTTATTAATGGAAAACTTAAATTCACATGAAAAAGCTAAAAGGTAAAGTTATCTACAAATTTAACTAGTCATTGTAGCTACAAAAAAACGCATTGTTCTCCAACAATGCGTTTCAAAAATTTAGCTTAGTCGTATCTTATTTAACTTATTAACGACTTTACTTAAGCGATTTTACTTAAGTGATTTAATCGTCACGTTTGGTGATTTTTTCACAACCGCGTCATTAAGCTCAATACCAATACCTGGCTCTTCACTGACTTGGAAAAAACCATCAACAGGTTGTGGGTCTTGTAAACATAACTCACGGTTCCAGTCTTTAATTGCATATGTGTGATGCTCATGAATTAAAAAGTTAGGAATAGCCGTTTCTAAATGTAATGACGCAGCTGTTGCCACTGGGCCGCCACAAACATGAGCTTGAACACGAATATCGTAAACATCGGCGTAATCACACACTTTTTTCGCTTCAGTAAAGCCGCCACATAAACCAACATCAGGTTGTAGTACATCAATACTTTGATCTTCAAAATATGGACGAACATCCCAACGATGATACAAACGCTCACCGCCAGCAATTGGCACGTTTACATTGTCAGATACTTTTTTATGTACCGCAGGGTTTAAGTAATTCACTGGCTCTTCGTACATCATACAGCCAACTTCTTCTACTATTTTGCCCATTTGAATCGCTGAGGCTGCGCCCATTAATGAATGCGATTCAAAAATAATATCCACATCATCACCTACTGCATCACGAATAGCGCGTAATCTGTCACCAAATAAACGCATTTGCGGATTAGTAAATAATTTGGTTCTATCAAACGAAGAGCTACCATCTTTGTTATAAACAATCGGGTCAACTTTAACCGCATCATAACCTTCTGCAACCGCTTTAAGCGCTGCTTCTGCGTATTGTTCAGGTTCAATTAGCTTAGATATTTCAGGCGCCCAATCAAACTGTAATTGGCTCGCATAAGTACGTAGTTTGTCGTTAACTTTACCACCTAAAAGCTGATAAACAGGTACGCCTAACGCTTTACCTTTAATATCCCAAAGCGCGGTATCAATAGCGCTCATTGCTGAATACAATACTGGCCCGCCGCCTAAGCCCCAAAAGCTTTCACGCAACATACGTGACCATAAAAGCTCGGTATTAAACGGATTAAAACCAATAAGTACAGCCTCACTGATCTCTTTAATCATTGCGGCAGCAGCGCTATGACCCCAATCATAAGCTAAGCCCGCTTCACCAACACCAGTAATACCTTCATCGGTATGAATACGAACAAAAACAGGATTCCAAGCAGTACGCTTAGGGCAATGAATATCAAAAACTTCTACATGAGTTATTTTCATATGTCTCTCGGTTGTTTTTTTAACTTAATTTCAAAAGATTAATTTCAATGTGATTTTAATTTTTACGTAATTAATACGCTCACCACGTTAAAATCCAGTAGTGGTTTAGATTGAAGGTGTATTGTTCTATTTAAAGGAAAAAGCACGGAGTTGACGCATGTCAAGATTCCGTACATCCTGTACTCCACCTTTCAGGTCACCCTTAGGGTGTGCAAATTATTTCCCGAATAATTTGAGAGTACTTTTGACGCATAAATAGGACGATACAGCAAAAAGATAAACCACTACTTACTAATTTTTATTACTGATCGAAGGCTGGGTCGGAGCGATATACTCTGCGAAGCATGGCGGGCCATGCTGTCTGCCCACCTGTTTTCCCGCTGTGAACAACATTCGCCTGCGCTTTAATACCATCAATAATACTTTGCGGCGCAAAAATTGGCTTCATACCTGTTGCCATAATCTGCAACTGTATTTGACAAGCTCGCGTTAAGTCATACATGTGCATAAAGGCATCACCAATGGTTTTACCCATAGTTAAGGCACCATGATTACGTAGTAACATAAAGTTTGCGTCGCCTAAATCTTGTTGTAACCTTAATTTTTCTTCATCATTTACTGCTAGGCCTTCATAATCATGATAACTCATCGATGCTAAGGCAAACATTGAGTATTGACTTAATGGTAACAGTCCTTCTTCTAAACTACCTACGGCAATAGTGTCATTAGTATGTATATGTAAAGCACAAAGATCTTCATGGCGCGCTTCATGAACAGCGCTATGAATAGTAAAACCTGCTGGGTTAATTTCAAACGGGCAGTCTTTATCAATGATATTGCCATCAATATCAATTTTTACTAAATTTGATGCGGTGATTTCTTCAAATGCCATACCAAAGGCATTAATAAGCAAATGTTCAGTACCCGGAATACGCGCTGAAATATGAGTATGAATTAAATCGTCCCAGCCGTGTAATTGTAATAATCGATAACAGGCGGCTAAATCTACTCGTACCTGCCACTCTTCATCTGACACTTTGTTTTTTAAATCAAGTTTGGGCAATTGATACATGCGATAGCCTTTGCTTTAAGAATAATGATAATTGACCAATTTTACCTGATGATGCATAGGCATTAAAGTCGTTTAGCTCGCTTTATATAAAAGCTTTGATAATAGCGGCACCAATTAGAACAAAAACTAAAATAGGTAATATTTTACTATACTTACGTTGCTGCTCTTCACTCATAGGTTTACCAAATCGTTCACCTAAAACCACCATTAAAAACACCGCAAAAAAAACGCAAGCCAAAATAATAAGTAAAGTCATTTAAGTCTAATCTCCGAGTCCGAGCTTGAAGGTCTTATTGTTTTTCCTTCAGTATTAATTAAATAAGCAATGTAGCATTGAATATTAGCTTGTCGCAAACCCACGATATGCTAAACATAAAGATAATTGTAAACAGTTATTTTGTTAGCTAGAAATAACTATCATTACGCCGTAGAATCGATAAAACAGGAACTTAGCTTATAACATACAGCCAAATGCTCCCTACTTCATATATACACCGATAACTATATTTAAGGTAATCAGCTGACAAGCAGATAAACAAGGAAAACTCATGAAAGTAAAAATAACTAGCGCAATATGTTCGTCTTTAATACTGCTAAGCGCCTGCACACCTACTGCTAACATAGATAATAGTAGCAACACTTCAGTCGTGTCACCTGTAGTGTCGCCATTACTTTCAGGTATTGATAAAGCCAATATGGATACCAGTATTCGACCACAAGATAACTTTTATCGATACATCAATGGTAATTGGATAAATACAACGGTTATTCCTGATGATAAAACGGCAATTGGTTCATTCTATGATTTACGTGATCAAGCCGATGAAGATGTGAATGTTATTATTGAATCATTAGCAGCAACTGAAAACCTCAAACAAGGTAGCGACGAACAAAAAGTGGCTGATCTTTTTCGTTCTTATATGGACAACGAAAAACGAAATAGCCTTGCCATTAACCCAATACAACCTATTTTTGATGCGATTGATAACATCACTAATAAATCAGAGTTAGCGGCATTTTTTGGTCAATATCAAGCTGTTGGTGTTAGTAATCCATTAGCGTTTTACATTAGCGTAGATGCTAAAAACTCAAATAGTTATGCTGCTCATATCTGGCAAAATGGCTTAGGTTTACCCGATAAAGATTACTACTTCAATAACACTGAACGGTTTGTCAATTTACGTGCAGGGTATCTTAAGCACATAGAGAAAATGTTCACTCTAGCCAATATCCCTAATGGTAAAACTGCCGCTAAAACCATTATGGATTTAGAAACTCAATTGGCAAAATACCATTGGACTAAGGTTGAGAGTAGAAATAGTGAAAAACGTTATAATAAATATGCAGTTAATGAATTAAATCAGTTAACAAGTGAGTTTGACTGGCCTACATATTTAACGGCTCAAGGGGTTGATACAATAGAAAACATTATTATAAATCAACCTGATTTTGTGCAAGGTTTTGGTGATATTTTTGCTCAAACCTCATTAGCGAATTGGAAAACCTATTTAACATTTCACAGTTTAAGTAACTTTGCTAGTTACCTCACAACAGAAATTGATAACGAAAACTTCGACTTTTATTCAAAACAATTAAGCGGTCGCAAAGAACAACGTCCACAATGGAAGCGCGGTGTGGGTGTTGTTAACAGTAACTTAGGTGAGGTTATAGGCAAAATATATGTAAAACAGCATTTTACTCCTAAAGCTAAACAACGCATGAGTGAATTAGTTGAAAACTTACGCCTTGCCTATGGTACAAGTATTGAAGACCTTGACTGGATGTCTGCTGAGACAAAAAAAGAAGCACAGATTAAACTCGCGGCTTTCACACCGAAAATAGGCTACCCAGATAAATGGGAAGATTATTCAGCCTTAACAATTGATAGTGATGATTTAGTTGGTAATATTATTCGCTCATCTCGTTTGTCTCACGAAAAGTCCATTGCAAAATTAGCAGAAACAAAACGTAAATGGGAATGGCACATGACACCTCAAACGGTTAACGCATATTACAGCCCAACCGCAAATGAAATTGTTTTCCCTGCAGCAATATTACAACCGCCATTTTTTAATATGGCGGCTGAAGATGCCGTAAATTATGGCGGTATTGGCGCTGTTATCGGTCATGAAATGGGTCATGGCTTTGATGATCAAGGTAGTAAATATGATGCCCACGGTAACTTAAGAAACTGGTGGAGCGAACAAGATTTAGCTGAGTTTTCTAAACGCACTAAAGCTTTAGTTGAGCAATTCAATCATTATCACGTTTTTGATGATTTAAACATAAATGGAGAGCTAACCTTAGGAGAAAATATTGGTGATTTATCTGGGGTTACTATTGCTTATAAAGCTTACAAAGCATCATTAAATGGTAAAGAAGCGCCTGTTATTGATGGCTTAACTGGCGATCAACGTTTCTTTATGGGTTATGCTCAAATTTGGCGAATGAAAATGGTAGAAGAATCTTTGCGTAACCGCGTGGCTACCGACCCACATTCTCCTGCTGAATTCCGTGCTTTAGGTTCATTATCAAATGTAGACGAGTTTTATAAAGCTTTTGATGTAAAACCTGGAGATGCTATGTACATTGCGCCAGAAAAACGCGTTAAGATTTGGTAGGCGCTTAACTTAGGGGTTCAGACCAAGTACCTAGAACCTAGAACCTAGAACCTAGAAATTAGGTACTAGGTAGCCAAAAAACGTAAGGAGCTTCGGCTCCTTTTCACTTTCTTTCCCTTAACTCAAATTAAGTCGCCCGCCTAAAACCATATAAACGAATATAGGGTAACACTAGATTATATAGTTAAACTAAATACTCAAACCGAAATACTCAAACCAAAATATTCAAATTAAATATAACGCAAGATCATTCACTTACTTTAAGTAAGACGTACAACAAAAGTAACACTATTGATAACTATTATCATTAAGGTTATTATGCGTATACTGAATTTAAATTATTAAATCTTTTTCATGTGAGATATTTTGTATGTACGTTTGTCTTTGTCACGGTGTTACCGATACCCAAATTGAGTCTGCTATTGATAATGGTGCTGAAACAATGAAATCGTTAGCAATCGAGCTTAAAGTTGGCACACAATGCGGCAAGTGTTGTCAGTGCACTAAACGTGTACTAAATAAAAAGCTACTTCAAATTGCTGAAACGCAATCCCAAGTAGCTTAGTTTTATTTACTCTAAAGCTAATTTAAACGAGTTAACGATGCAACTCGCTTAAATTAAGATATATTTACTTATTACTTATTACTTTAAAACATTAACGATTAATAGAAGCTATTACTCCATCATCGACTGCAAGTAATTTTCAATACCCGCATGCTCAATAATATATTGTTGCGATTCAACCCAATCAATTTTTTCTTCAACATTTTCAAGTAGCTCTTCTGCTAAATCTCTGGTGATGAAATCATGTAATTTTTCACTTTCCGCAATTAGAGTTTGTAAAGCATCACGCGAAACATATTCTAATTCCATATTCGATTGCAGCATTTCTTGAGTGTGCTCGCCAATATGTAAACGCCCTAGGTCTTGTAAATTAGGTAAGCCTTCTAAAAACAGAATACGTTCAATCAATTTATCTGCTTGCTTCATTTTTTCAATTGATATTTTATAATCTGCTTTATTGAGCTTTTCTAAACCCCAATTTTTATACATTCGTGCATGTAAAAAATATTGATTAATCGCCACTAATTCAATAGCTAAAACACTATTTAATAAAGTGATAATTTTAGTATCGCCTTTCATAACAACTCCTTATGCGGGTAAATGTTGACCCATATGAGATTGAATATAATTTTGCAAACCAATTCGTTCAATCAAGCCCAGTTGTTTTTCAAGCCAATACACATGATCTTCTTCGGTATCAAACAGCAACTTTTCTAACATTTCTCGGGTTTGAAAATCACCTTCACTTTCACATAACGCTATTGTCGATTTTAATGCAGTTACCACTTCCATTTCTAAAATTAAATCATTGCTGAGCATACTCGGTACATCATCACCAATAATTAAATCTCGTCTACTTTTTAAATTAGGAACGCCTTCAAGAAATAAAATACGTTTAATCAGTGCATCGGCATGAGTAATTTCTTCCTGCATTTCATGCTCAAGTTGATCATAAAGTTTATCTAACCCCCAATCTTGATACATTCGAGAATGAATAAAATATTGATCTATCGCTGCTAACTCATTGTGTAATAGGTTATTTAAGCTTTCGATTACTTTAGGACTACCTTGCATTGTTCACCTCCGCATATAAAAAATAATAATATGAAAATAAAACACTCAATATAAATTACTTTAAAGCCTAGTAGATTGATAGTTATTTATCTAATTTAACCACCTTTTTATTTAACTAAGTGATTATTTTTTAAGTGAAAATTATTCTTGTTACCATTTCTAATATGATGCAATTATTAATAACCAAATCACAAATAAGTTACCTTTAACAAATAGCCATCTAAACACCTAAAATTTGCTAATAAAATGTAGCTGCGCTAGAATGCGACTCCAAAGGTTTTTCGTGTTAACGAAGATGGTGTAAATCCATCACTGTTCCCGCAACTGTAAATGAACGTAATATTTAAGTTACTTATAAATATTCTTTCAAAGTCAGATAGCTAACTAAAAAACCAATCTATTACCGTGCGGGAAAACACGAGTTTAAATATGTCTACACTGCTAACCGTCTCAGCCCTTAGCTGGAAAATCCAGCATAAATCTATTTTGCAGAATATTAACTTTAATGTTCGCAAGGGTGAAGTGATCGGTATTATTGGCCCTAATGGCGCAGGAAAAACCAGTTTATTACGGTGTTTAACCAATCAAGGAAAGCTACTTACTCATGTAAGTACAAGTGGTAGTATTCAATTAAAAGGTCGAGATCTCACACTTTATAGCGCTAAAGAAGTTGCCCAGCACTTTGCGTTAGTTATGCAAAAAAATGACGCTATTTTCGCATTATCTGTAGAAGATGTGATGAAAATGGGGTTATTACCACATAAATCACTGTTCTCAATTAATAACGACCACGACAAAGCGCAAATTACTTTAGCGCTGAGCAAAGTCGGCTTGTCTCACGAGTTACACAGCGCCTTTAATAAACTTTCAGGCGGTGAACAACAACGCGTATTAATTGCTCGAGCCTTAGTACAATCAAGCCAAATTTTAATCCTAGATGAGCCAACAAACCACCTTGATGTTTATTATCAACATCAAGTATTGCAACTCGTTAACCAGCTTAATATCACTGTCATCATGACAGTGCATGATCTCAATCTCGCCAGTTTATATTGCCAACGTTTATTGTTGTTAAATAAAGGTGAGTTGATTTGTGACGGCACACCAGAAGAAGTATTAACTTCAAGCCAATTAAGCGCGGTGTTTGGCTTACCTTGCCAGCAAGGTATTGATGAAATAACTGGAGCTAGCCGAGTATCTTTTTATCTAAAAGAACAGCTACAGCAAGCAGAAATACAAACCGATGAATAAAGAGTCTGTCAATAAAGCACCCTCAAGCAAAACAC
This sequence comes from Colwellia sp. E2M01, assembly GCF_018860585.1. Lineage (GTDB taxonomy): Bacteria > Pseudomonadota > Gammaproteobacteria > Enterobacterales > Alteromonadaceae > Colwellia. The sequence goes on along the minus strand of NZ_JAHKPR010000010.1, from coordinate 127,198 downwards.
CTGCTATTTTATTTACTTTAGCGGCATTAGTTATTGTTTCAGCCATCGCCTCTATTACGTTTGGGCCTGCTAATATTGGTGTAAACGATTTAATGTCGTGCTTATTTAGTAGTTGTCAAAACCAAGTGGCTAACGTAGTCATTTGGCAAGTACGTATTCCACGCGTTCTTGTCGCTTTAGTTGCTGGTATGGGTTTAGCTATTGCCGGCGCTATTTTGCAAAACACCACACGCAACCCGCTAGCTGATCCTTACTTGTTTGGTATTGTTTCAGGCGCAGGCTTAGGCGCCACTATTGCTAACATATCTCTTGTTGATAACTTAACCATAGCCCTCCCCTTAGCGGCATTTCTTGGTGCTTTATTTTCTGTTGTTATTGTTGTTTTTATTGCCAAAGTATTACAACACATGGAGCAACTTTTATTAGCCGGTGTTGCGGTGTCGTTTATGCTCGGCTCTATCACTCAATTTATTTTATATTTTGGCGAACCCTTTGCGACTAACCGCGTTATTTTCTGGCTAATGGGCAGTTTAGCACGCGTTGAAATAAGTAACTTTTATGTTATTAGCGGTGTGCTAATCATCGCCATAGCGACTGTCATAGCACTGCACAGACAAATTGACGCTTTACTACTTGGCGATGAAAGTGCTGCAAGTTTAGGGGTTGATGTCGATAAACTGCGCTTATTAATGTTAGCCATTTGTGCCGCACTTACCGCCACGATTGTTGCCTATTGTGGCGGCATAGGTTTTGTAGGTTTGATGATCCCACACATTGTTAGACAGCTTATTGGCGTAACCACATTAAAATTAATCATTGGCAGTGCACTTATTGGTGCAATATTTCTTATTTGGGTCGATGTAGTAGCCCGCTCTTCACTACCTGAAGCGGAAATACCTATTGGTATAATAACCTCTGCACTAGGCAGTTTATTTTTCTTATTTATTATGTATCGCTCTCGCCAGAGTAATTTATAACACAACTTTTTATAACGCAACTTTGGAGATAATCTTATGACTGATAACACCACAAGTAATGAGAACAACGCAAACGACAAACATAAAGCGCGTATGCAAAAATTGAAAGAGAAAGTTGACTCACGTATTGACAGCGCAACTGATGAGCGTGGCTTACTAATAGTTATAACAGGTAATGGTAAAGGCAAAAGCACTTCAGGTTTTGGTACCGTTGCCCGTGCCGTAGGTCATGGTTTAAATGCCGCGGTAGCACAATTTATAAAAGGTACTTGGGCTTGTGGTGAGCGTCAATTACTTGAAAACGCTGGCGTACAATTTGAAGTAATGGGTACAGGCTTTACTTGGAATACCCAAGATAAAGAAAAAGACATTGCCGCAGCCAAACAGGTTTGGGAAAAATGTAAAGGTTTACTGAATGATAATAATATTGATGTCGTGTTATTAGATGAGATGACCTACATGCTGTCGTATAAATATTTAGAGTTAGAGGAAGTGATTGCGGCGTTAAATAATCGCCCTAAAAATCAGCACGTAATTATTACAGGTCGAGCGTGTCATCGCGCCATTATTGATCTTGCCGATACAGTAAGTGAAGTGCAATCAATTAAACATGCATTTGATAACGGAATTAAAGCGCAAAAAGGGATTGATTGGTAAGAGCTAAGCTCATAACAATTAACATTATTATCATGAAATCATTACTATTTATCATCTCTGTAATTACTTCTCAGTTTGCATATAGCCAAACCTCTGCAGAAATAAAAAAGCCAACAATTATCGCCTTATCGCCGCATATTGTTGAAATGCTTTATGATATTGGTGCGGGTGAGCAAATAATCGGCACAACATCGTTTGCTAATCACCCTGAAGAAGCTAAAAAGATACCTGTCATTGGCAATTATGTACGTTTACAACTTGAGCGTGTTATTGAGCTTCAGCCTGATCTCATTATCGCTTGGAAAAGTGGTAACCCCAGTGACGATCTAGCGCGTTTAAAGCAACTAGGATTTACTGTTGTTTACTCTCAACCCAACACGTTTAAAGATATTGCTGATGAAACTCGTCTGTTTGGAAAGTTGACCGGTAATAGTGAAAAAAGCCAGCAAGTGGCTAAAGAATTTGAAAAAGAGTTAAAAGCAATAACGCAAACCTATAACAACAAAACGGAAATCACGGGGTTTTATGAATTATGGTCTAGACCGTTAACTACCGTTGCTCAACATAGTTGGCCGCAACAGTTTCTTAATATTTGTGGCGTTAATAATCCATTTGAAAAAGCCTTAACCCCTTATCCGCAAATTAGCATTGAACAAGTATTACCGGCGTCGGTGCAAGTTATTATTCAACCTAATTCAAAAAGCCAAAAAGAGCGAGAAAGCTTTAATTGGCAAAATTGGCCAATGATACCTGCGGTTAAAAATAATAATATTATTAAGCCCGATACTGATGCGATACACCGTATGACATTACGTAGTTTAAATGCCTTAGACAGTTTATGTTTTGCCGTAGATAATATTCGTAAAAAACTATTTTCAACATCAACAGTAACAACACAAAAATTAACATTAGGTGCTGCTAAATAAATTATGTTGAATCGAACTAATCATACAAGGTTGTCTTCATCACCATTAATACTATTAGGCTGCGCTACTTTGCTAATGCAAGGTCAAGTTGCTGCTCAGAATAATGAGAATAGACAATTACATAAACCTGCTAATGCACTTCCAACAGCTGCAGAGCAAGCAGTAAGCAAGCAATCTATTGAGGTTATTGAAGTAGTTAATAGTCATGATTTTGCCAGTAGTAATTATGAAATACTGCGCCGTGAAGATTTTGTCGATTCAGCACAAAATTTATCTGATATTTTAGGCCAAGTTAACGGTATTCAAATTCGACAAATAAGTGGCTTAGGTAACCCTGTATCAATTTCTATTCGCGGCTCAAGCGCTAAACAAGTGCAATTTTATATTGATGGGCAATTAGTCAACGATAGCCAATTTGGTAGTTTTGATCTTAATCAAATCCCCACCGAGCAAATAGAAAGTATTGAGATAAGTAAAAACCAAGCCATTGGCACAGGATCAACCCCTATTGGTGGCGTGATCAGAATAAACACTTATAACCCTAGCAAAAGCAATTACAAAATAAGCGCAGCTCTCGGCTCATTTGGTTATCAAGAATTAAGTTTAATGAAGAACACAGCGTTTAAGCACCATAGTTTGGCTATTGGTGGTACTTATTTAGCCAGTGAAAACGATTATGATTATCTTGTGCCACAAAGCTTTAATGATCCTAACCAATCCATAACAGAGCCATTAATAAATAATGAATTTGAAAAAATATCTTTATTTATTAATGACAGCGCACAAATAGACCAACACCAACTTCGTTTAAATATAAATTACAATAAACAAGATAAAGCACAGCCAAATTATCAGAATAACACTCCTAAAAACAGCTCGAATGTTGCAGTAGACAACCTTAGGTTTGGCATGCAATACAACTGGATCAGCAGCATAAAATATATCGATACCCTTGAGTTAGACTTTTATAACGATAATAAAAATGAACGCTATATTAATAGCCCAAATCAATTCAGAGAAGATATCAGCGACTACAAAACAAATAACCAACACTTAGGGGTAAAGCCTAACTTTACTTTCAGGAATTTTACTTTTAGTCCATCAATTAATGCAACCAACCAAGAGTTTGAATCATTCTCAACTAAAAATGGTGTAAGCAGTGATTGTAATGGTATTAGTACATGCGATACAGAAGCTAAACAAGATCAACTAAATGTTGGTGCACGCTTGGCTTGGCAAGGTGACTCTGTGCCGTTTTATACTTACGTTTTAGCGAATAAATTAAGTGAAAAAAATAGTCATTTAGCAATAAATAATCCCGCAGCAAATACTGAATATTCAAACCTAACCTACAACACACAAGAGTTTGGTTTAAGTTGGGGCGATAAAAAACTTAACAGCGCTTTCAATTGGAGTAACGGTGTAAGAACTCCTACCCTGTATGAACTTTTTGGCGACAGTGGCACTTTTAAAGGCAATGATAATTTACAACCTGAAGAAGCGGAAACTTATTCATTATCGCTAAAATACCAAAACTCAGTAAACAAAGAGTCAATAACACCTTTTGTTTCAATGCCTTTAAATTTTTCTTCGTCTGTTTATTATCAGTCATTAGAGAACGCTATTGTTGCCATATTTAATTCAAGTGGCACAGGAAGTTATACCAATGTCAGTAATGCTGAATTAATAGGTTTAGAGTTACAAGCCGGTGGCAACATAACGTCTAAATTAACGTTTTCTTTACTCGCTCAATTAATTGATAGCGATACCCAATCTCAATACGTTGCTTTTAACGATAAAAAACTGCCGGGTATTTATCATCAACAATATGGCGCATCATTGAGTTATCAATTAAACAAAGCGTGGAACATCAATATAAATAGCAATATCGATAAAGACTTGTACTTTAATCGCAGTAATCAATTTGAGACAAATAACACGCAAAATAAAACCGGAAATCCTGCCAACCGCTCAGTGACAGACTTATCAGTGCGTTGGAAAGTGAAAAAATACACGGTTCATTTAAGCTGTTTAAACCTATTTGATAACCAATATCAAGATCTTGCTAATCGACCTGCTCAAGGGCGAAGCATCCAATTAAAATTTTCAATTGAGGATATATAAATGTTACTTAAGACTAGCAATAACTTATTGCCACTAACCTTGGCTATTAGTTCAATATTATTAACAGCCTGTAATTCAGACGACAAAAATACAGCACCACAATTAACAGGTGATTTATTACCTGTTGTTGCTGAAAATACCGTATTAGTTGGTCAATACACCGCAACTGATGCCGATAATGACACTATCACCTTATCTTTAAATGATACTAATAACTTATTCTCTATCGATCAGTCAGGAGTATTAAGTTTTAACGAAGCGCCTGATTATGACGATGGTGAAATAGGTCCGTTTAACCTCACCATCATTGCAACGGATGACGGTGAAGGAGCTTTAAGTAGCTCTATTGATGTTGCAGTAACGGTTGGTGATGTAAAAGATACGCCGTCAGTTGCCTTAGTGCAAACTGTAGCACCTGATTATACTAACTCAGAAGTTGCTTATCTTGATGCAAAAGATCAGCAAGTAGCATCGGGTTATTATGTTAAAGATGCTTCTGATTACACCTTAAGCACTTATAAAGGTGACGTATTTCATATTGGTCGTTACTTTATTGATACCATTGAAAAATACAGCGCAGTTGATGAAGCTGACCGTGATACCCTTATTTGGTCTTATTCAACACAAGATGCAGAAGACTCTACTAGCCGTAATACTTATGCCTTAGTATCATTAAATGAAACTAAAGCCTATTTAATTCGCTATGGCTCTAGTAAAGTTTGGATTGTTAATCCACAAGCCACAACTAGCGAAGATTTTAAAACAGGAGAAATAGACTTAACAAGTTACGTACCAGAAACTAACACTAGTGGTACACCTAGCCCTTCTTCAGCGGTAATTAACGATGGTAAATTATATATCGCAATGCAAAGAATAGATGATACTTGGACACCAGGTGTTGCTTATGTTGCTGTATTCGATACTGCTACAGACACAGAGATAGAAACCAATGCTAATGATGAAGACAGCGTAAAGGGTATTCCATTAACAGGTGTTAACCCACTTGAACATAGTTTAGTGAGCAATGAAGACAAAGTATTTGTTACTACTCGAAATAGCTTTGGCTCTACAGACTTATCATTTAGCCGTATTGAAGAGATTAACACGGGTGATTACAGTGTTCGCCAAGTGCTTGACGCCGCAGATATTGATGAAAATACTGCCAGTTATATTCAATCAAGTGTGGTTGTATCCTCTGAAAAAGGTTACTTCTACGCAAGCGAAGCAATTTATAGCCCGTCATACCACGAAGTAAGTTCAATTTATGAATTTAACCCAACAACGGGTGATATTGTAGCAACGGGTGTAGCTGATACAGGTACAGAAGCTATTAGCTTTATTGGTTTGGACGCTGCTAACTTTTTATGGGTGAGTGTTGCTGATCCAATGGTACCAGGTGTTGATATTATTGATACTAATACCAATAGCAAGCGTATTAGCCGTTTAGCTACTACCTTAAACCCAGGTACTATTCGCTTTATTGAAGAGTAATATAAATTATTAATTAAATTATTTACTTGGTAATTATCTTGAGCAAAAAAGCCTGCAAATATGCAGGCTTTTTAATATTCGTTCAGCCAAGTTGTTTAAACCGTAGGTTAATTAACTAATACGTATACAAACTTATTAATTTAGTTTAATCCCAATTTCCACCCTATGAATATTGCGAATAAACTCATCACTTGTATCTAAAGTCTGACTTACAGAATTTCCTGCCTGATAATAACTTATATAATCTTGATAATTATTAGTCACTGAACTTTTAATTAAATACACATCAGTCGATTTTTTATCTGTTTCAATATCAATAATATCTTCATACCCTGTTAATCCACCACTGATTGCTAACGTACCACTTTTAGGACCATAAAACGTCCATTGTGCGGGCATTAATAATTGTGTACCAGGATCATAAGCGGTAAATTCAAAAGTAATAATAGCCATCGGATAACCTGAAACTTCGGTATAATTGTAATTACCATTAGCTTTAATTTCTGAAAAAGCCTGTTCATCAATCGTTGGTTTTTTCTCACTCGCTTTCACAGCAAAAGACTCTTGTGCGATTTCCGATATAACTTGGTGATGAGTTTTAATCACTGTACTACCAAAAATAGAATTACTTTCAGTAAAGGTAACGCTAGCTTGTGATTGATAAACGGCTTCGCTGATATAACTATGGGTATCAAACACTAATAAGCTTGCAACATCTTCAGCAACAAGCTCACTAAAATGTGTTGTATTTCCAATTATTTGATTGGTACTAAACTCTTGATGAGATGGTAAATCAACACTGTCTGCAACGTCAAAAGCCGATACTTGCCAGGTGTTATCTTCATTCGAGGTAAAATCATCTATAAAGCCAGCTACGGCAATAGCCTTATCGTTACTATCAAATCCTGATACTGAGAACGAATGTAGTGGCCAGCTGCCATCAATAGCACGACAAACATTTACCCCTTCAAATAAAGTTATTTCCTCATCAGCCATTTGCCAGCTGTTATACGCTAAAGAGCTAGTAACTGATGTTTGAGAAGCAAAAGGACGATGTGATAATTCAATATTTTGCGTTACACACTCACACGTTGTGTTATCAACCAAGCTATCAAACTGTGCTTGATAGTGCGATGGTGTATCGCTGCTTGCCTGATAAAAACTAACAACATTTAATCCTTCAGCGTCACTGCCTTTTTGATCTTTAGCGACTAAAGTGTAATTAATAAATTGATCACTAGTCACTAAGCTAATCACACCATTTTCATCTGGTGTATGAGTACTTAATGTTTGCCAAGTATCATCTTGCAATAATAATTCAACATCGGTAAAAGCTGTTGCCACGCCACAATCGTTAGTCAATTCTGCGGTTAATGAAAGGTACGCTCTACAGGAATTACGGGCGTTTTTTCTGGCTCTGAATCGCTGCCACCACAACCTTGTAGTATGGATGCTAAAAATAAAGAAGATAATAAAAGTGGAGATAAAGATTTATTCAAAGGACAACCCTCTCGGCGTTAATCTATAGGTAAATGTTATCGAAATTAAATAATGTTTATTAAATACTCGTATGCGCTTACGTATCAAGGTAACAGCTAATTTAATAAATTTTTTGCATTATACCTAAGTTAACTAATCATTAGTTAACTTTTGTTCTAAGCCACTTACCTAAAAGCTGTAACCTTGCCTTATAAATTATCGTATTTCTCTGAAAGAACGAGTAACTTGCGGTAAAATACTCGCTTGATAATCACTAATTTACCCCCATTTATTATGTAAATAACTTCTTAATCTTAGCAAGCTGTCATTTCATTTATGCATTTACTTAAATCAACCATTCATCCCGACATTACCGACTTATCTGCCAGCACATTTACCCGAGAAGCAACCCGCGCCATTATTCTTAAAGATAAAGATATTTTACTGCTTTATACTAAGCGTTATCACGACTACAGCTTACCAGGCGGTGGTATTGATGAAGGTGAAAGTAAAATAGAGGGGTTGATTCGTGAGCTAAAAGAAGAAACTGGTGCACAAAACGTTGATAACATAAAAGCATTTGGCCGCTATGAAGAGTTTAGACCTTGGTATAAACCTGATTTTGATATAGTTCACATGCAATCATATTGCTACATCTGCACCATTGATGATGAATTAAAAGAGCCTGAGCTTGAAACACATGAAATTAATAATGGCATGCACCCCGTGTGGATGAACATTTATGAGGCGATTAAACATAATGAAGAAACTATTGCTAACAGCGCTAAAAAAGGTTTATCAATAGAACGCGAAACCTTTTTACTAAAGCGTATTGTTGATGAATTACTTGCTTAAGAATTGAGTTTGATTGGTTAATAAATTATCCCAAAGATAATACGTCATTTCTGAAATATCCTGTCGGAAACCCATGTGTTTAACTATTAAAAAAGAAGATATAAAAACTGGATCCCCGACAAGAGAACTCGGGGATGACAAAACAGGTGTTTGTACTTATAACGCTACAATAGCAGCCGTCATTTCCGAAATTTCCTGTCGGAAATCCATTATCTTTAATATCCCACTTAAATCCCGCCTTTAATAACCAAGCTATTATTTATCCGTTAAAAAACACCACTTCACCGCTATCTACCCACAAAGGATGTTTTGCCATTACTTTGGTAAACACTGGGCTTTGTAGATAACTATTGAGCCATTGTCTTACTTTTGGGTAAGGCGATTGCAAATACCATTGGCGTTCAACTCGAGCAAACTGTCTGATAAACGGCATTAAAGCAATATCGAGTAAGCTTTCTTTCTCTGACATTAAAAACCTATGCTCAGTTAATTTCGATTCTAAACGAACAATATATTGCTCACACACCTGTCGGCATTCTTCAACATTAGTTTCTTGATAACGCTTAGCACATTTATAGGCTTCTAACGCGCGCTTAAAGTCGGTATCAAACTCATTAATTATCACTAACATTTCGGCTAAACAATTTTCATCATAAGCATATAAAAGATCATCAGGATCAGAGCGTTTTAATGCCCAAAGCATCACATCTAGGCTTTCTTCAATAACTTGTCCATCGGGCAAAACAACTACAGGTACTGTACCTTTTGGTGAAGCTTCAAGCATTTCAGGCGGTTTATTAGTTAACACTAAATCACGCAGTAAAACCGTTTTTTTCGATTTATAAATAGCTAAACGTCCACGCATGGCGTACGGGCAATTTCTTAACGAATATAAAATAGGTAGACTATTTATCTCTTTATTATCAATAAGATCATTTTCAGGCATTACTGTGTATTTCCATTCGCTTAGGTTTTAGAGCTGACTTTACTAGCTATTATTAATTATTTTGTTATGTATTAGTTATGGGTTAGCGCAAACAATTCTTTATATGAATATCTATATAAATACCTATATAAATATCTTTATAAAGAGTTAACGGTATTCTTTCAGGCATTATATCGGTAAAATCCCCCTTTTAAAATTTAACCGATAATTAGTTATCTGTTATAACCCGTATAAAAATGAGTTGAGCATGAGTCCTAAAATAGAATTATTAGCCCCCGGTGGTGATGTCGATGCAATTAAAGCGGCAATTATTGCTGGCGCCGATGCCGTATACTGTGGTTTAGATACCTTTAACGCCCGAAACCGCGCCTCTAATATTTCTTTTGATGAACTCGTTGGCATTATACGTCTTGCCCATAGTTACGACTGTGAAATATTTTTAACCTTAAATATCATTATTTTAGAGCGTGAATTTGGCACACTAGCTAAGCTGTTAAGTAAATTAGCTAACACCACTCTTGATGGTGTTATCGTGCAAGATATTGGTATGCTTTATATTCTTAAAAAGCACTTCCCTACCCTTGATGTGCATGCTTCAACGCAGCTTACTACGCACAATGTCGGTCAAATTCCGTTTCTTAAAAAACTTGGCGTGTCACGTGTTAATTTATCTCGTGAATTAAACCTAAGAGAAATAAAAACCATTACCGCGGTTTCACACGAGCAAGATGTGTTAACCGAAGTGTTTGTACATGGCTCATTATGTATCGCCTTTTCAGGCTTATGTTATTCAACGTCTGCCAGTGTGGGTAACTCAGGTAACCGCGGTCGTTGTAGCCAAGCTTGTCGAGAAGAATACAAGCCAACCGAATCAGGTAATAAATTCCCATTAAATATTAAAGACAACTCGGCCTTTTTTGACTTACCTGCGCTAATTGAAGCTGGTGTGTATTCATTTAAAGTGGAAGGTCGCATAAAGGGCGCAAGTTACGTTCACACCGTTATTGATAGTTTCCGTAAACAAATAGACGGTTTTGTTGAAACTGGTGAACTAACCCAAGATGGAGAACGCCTTTATAAAGTATTTAATCGTGATTTTTCAAATGCATTTTTACGTGGTGATTTAAATCAATCCATGTTTATTGAAAACCCACGAGACAATTCTAAATATCACGCACTTGATAAAAACAACGCCATTTCTGTCGTGCAAATTCACGATATTGAAGAAAAACTCAACCAAGAAAAAGCCGTTTTACAAGCCGATGCCCTCGATAAAATAAAATATTTGAGCATTGAAAAACGTCAGCTTGCATTGCATTTTTCAGGTAAAGCTAACGCGCCATTAACGGTTACCGCAACAGTAAGTGAAACTCTTAACAAAGGTTTTCCTGATGAATCAGTTAGTGAGCAAACACATACCTTACAAACTGAGCGTTCATTGATTGCTAGCGAGAAAAAATGCTTAGATAGCGAAGCAATCGAAAAACGTTTTAAAAGCTTTAACAATGCTGAGTTTAACTTAACAGAGTTAAGCACATTAGATATTCCATCAGGTGTGACTATCGCTTTTAAGGAGCTTAATGTTCTTAAAAATAAACTGACAAGCATACTTGGCGACGGTATCGAGGTATTGCCAGAAGTGACGTTGCCAAAACTTAAACGTCACCCTAAGCCAACTAATAATAAGCAAAGTGATAAACAAGAGACTGAAACAAAATTATCATTACTTATTTGTGATGAAGCTGATAGTAATCTTGCTGAATTAGCAGGCTTTAATGTTAATGGAGCTGAAGATATCGATGTTTTCTTTAAGCTACCTGATGCCTATAAACGCGGCTGTACTAAATACGTTGATTTCTTTAACGAGAATCCAACCTTAATTCCGTGGTTCCCATCGGTATTAATTGGTAAAGATTATGATGTAGCGGTAAATATTTTAGAGCAAGTACGTCCTAAACTTATTGTCACTAACAACACAGGTATTGCTAACCGCGCCTTTGAATTAGGTATAGAATGGATTGCTGGACCATTTTTAAATACTACCAACTCATACGCTTTATTAGCGATGCAAGAAGAGTTTGATTGTAGCGGCGCATTTATTTCTAACGAAATTAATAATCAGCAAATGAAAACCATTGCTCGACCTGAAAACTTCAAACTTTTCTACAGTATTTATCATCCAATATTGTTAATGACTAGCCGCCAGTGTTTCTTTCAGCAAAGCGTAGGCTGTGAAAAACCACGTATTGATAATGGCTGTATGCTCTCTTGTGATAAATCTACAAGCATTACCAACCTTAAAGATGAGTCGTTTGCTATTGATAAACAAAAAGCCGGTTACCCGAGTATTTACAACCAAGATCAGTTTTTAAATACTGAAGTTATCCAAGATTTATCATCACTGTATGACGGCTTTATGATTGATTTAACCAATATTGGCCAAGGCGATAAAGCCGCGCCAGACAGAGTCGAATTAATTAAGAACTTTGCCCTGTTATTGACTCAACCGACCATAGAAGCAAACGCGGTAAATCACTATAAAAAAGAGTTATCTAACGAACAAGTAGTTGCCGAACAAACCTTGAAGAGTTTGGTACCAGCATCAACCAATGTGCAATATCATAATGGTTTGTAAGCCAACGGCAAGTAGATAAACTGATAAGTGCTCACTGAGGCTAGGTGAGCATCACTATTTTCGTAAGTTTTTATATTCATGCTGTAGTGCAGCAGGTGTAATTGAAAAATACTTTTTAAAAGCTGAAGAGAAATTACTTACGTGTTTATAACCGACTAAGTATGAGACTTCACCGACAGATTTTTTATCAAATATAAGCAAGCCTCTTGCTTCTTCAAGCTTTTCATTTCTAATATATTCTTTTAGGGTTAATTGATATTTCGATTTAAAATAACGCTGTAAAGTACTGATACTTGCGCCAAGGCTTGAGGACACTTCACTTAACTCTATATTATTATTTTCTTTGATCAGTTTTGCTATTTTACTTTCATATACATTAATAGATTGCATAATATCGGTTGATTCTGCTTTCTTATCTTTATCTATATTATTATCCTTTTGATTTACTTCAACCTGTAATAGTTGAAAAGCCTGCGTAAAAATTGAAAATGCCTGTTGCTCCAATTCCCATTGATATTTCGATGTTTTGTTCTTCAGGTCGATAAATAAATTTTCTATTAACGTCAATAACTCAGTAGAACATGACCATTGATAAACAGGCTGAGCACTTAAAAAAAGACTTTCTATTTCTTTATTTTCAGTATCATGACCACATCGCTCTAATAACCAAGATTTGCTAACCGTCATATTAAGTTTTTTAACGTGACGGTTTTGATGAAAATAACGTGTAAAAACATGTTTAGCATTAAGTATGTTAATAAACATAACCGCAGAAGAACTGCTATTATTCTTTACTTCTTCTGACGCTTCAAAATCATATTTATTATTAGACAGTGCAAAACTGACTTTTCCAGCCAATAAGAAATTAACACTAAGACAAGGGTCTAGTTTAGCTGTGCTTTGCCCACTAGTATTTTCAGTAACATCGCAATAGTGGAGGTTAATTCCACTCGGTAATTTAGAAAAATACACATCGCCATTCACAAGCTGCTTGGCTTTAGGCTCTAACACTTCAATATAGTTCTCGTTATAACCAGCATCTCTAACTTTTCTCGATAACTCTCTTGAAGAAATATCCATTTTATTTTCCTATTAATAGCATATTAAACATGACGATTTTCAATAAGAACTTGACGATTGGTAATTGTTTTTAATTGTACAATAAGTCAACCCCAAAGACTTATAATGATAATCATTATTATTAACAATCACTTTTTTAAATTATACTCAGGAATAATTATGTTATCAACGCGCTTTAAATATCATGCCACAGCACTGGCAATCGCTTCCACACTCTCTACTAACCTTATGGCGGCTGAGGTTTCTGAAGAAAAAGAAATTGAGCGTATTGCCGTATGGAATACTGCGGTTAACTCATCTTCAATGTATTTGAAAGGTGAGTCAATTATTAATAAACAAGCCGATCATATTAGTGATTTACTTCGTACCATTCCAGGCGTTGATGTTGGTGGAGCACATTCGTTAAACCAACGTATTACCATTCGTAGTATGGATGATAAAGATTTAGATATTTCAATCGACGGTGCGAAACAAAATACCTATATGTATCACCATATGGGTAACTTACAAATACATGCCGATATTTTAAAGTCAGTTGATATTAATGTAGGTAGCAACTCTGTTATCAATGGCGGCTTAGGTGGTTCTGTGCTTTTTGAAACGAAACAAGCAAAAGAACTTCTAAATAACAATGACAATTTTGGTGGCCGTGTTCAAGCAAGTGCAGGTGACAATTCAGGTCAAAGTTATTCAATCACAGGTTATGGCTTACTCGGAGAGAGTGTTGACTTCCTTGGTTATTATAATGCTGTAAACCGTGACAACTATGAAGTAGGTGGTGGTGAAATCACTAACTCTTCTGGTGAAGTTATCGAAGGAACTGATGGGACTGTAAGAGGCCTAGAGGGTAAACTAGATGATGCATTAATTAAATTTGGATGGGAGCCAACAGACAACCAACGAATTCAATTAAGTTATGAGACTTATTCTGATGAAGGGGATTATAGCTACCGACCTGATATGGGCCTTGCAACTGATTTAGCGATAACTAATTCTTTGGAGATTCCATTACTTTGGCCAACTAAGTTTACTCGTGACACCTTAACGTTGAATTATGAGTTAAGCTTTGATTCAACGTTAATAAAAGCGGCAGCATATTCAAATACAAGTGAGTTATGGCGTGATGAATTAGGCTGGGCTGACAATGTTGACTGGGTAGATTCAGCAGCTATTGTAACCGGTGAAGCTAAAAATACAGGTTTTAATGTTATTGCTGAAACATCACTTGATAGTGCTATAAGCCAAGATATAACTTACGGTATAGATTATATAAAGCAAGACACTTCATATAACGCCGAGTATACCGCTAGTGTTGATGAGTCAAGCGAGAAAAGCAGTAATTTAGCGTTATATATCCAAGATAGAATTGCACTAAATAATATGTTCACCGTTATTCCAGGGGTTCGTTACGATAATTACGAAATTAATTCTACGGTCGTCGATGATACTTTTACTAACACATCATTCGCTTTAGCATTAGAACTACAGCCAAGTAATGATTTATTATTTAAGTTAAGCGCGACTGAAATATTTAAAGGGCCTGAGATTAGTGAAGTATTTACCGGCTCAGGTTTATATGAAACAACTAATGAAGATATTGAAGCTGAAACAGGTATTAACTATGAATTAGCATTTGCATATCAGTTACCGATTATGGAATCAGGTAAAATATCACTTGGTGCGACGCTGTTTAGAACCGATATTGATAATTATATCTATGATTATGCGACTTCTCCAGAAGGAGCTTCATGGAAAGATAATATTGGTGATATGCAAATAAAAGGTGTTGAAACTTATGTTAATTACCAACAAGGTCAATTTAGCGGTGCAATTACTTATTCAACAGCGGAAAGTGAATTAAGTGCTTACGATGATTACATGGATTTAGATGGCGCTCGACTGGATAGACAACAAGGAAATACGTTAAGTGCAACGGTTAACTATACAATAGAAGCAATAAACCTCTCATTAAATTGGGAAGTGTTAATTGTGGATGATGTTTCGGCCGACCTCGATTTAGATGGTGCAACATTAGATAATAGTAAAGACGGATATACTGTTAATAACGCTTATGTAAGTTGGGCCCCTGAGTCAGTACAAGGTTTATCACTTATTTTAGGTGTTGATAATGTGTTTGATGAGTTTTACGCTTCGCAATCATCAAGAACAGGCGTGTCTTTTCACCCAAGATTTGGTGAGTTATATTTACAAGATTTTGAACCTGGTCGTAACATTAAAGCGACAGTATCTTATCAATTTTAATTACAGCTAAATAATAGTTGAAGGAGGCTTTCTAGCCTAATACCGATAAATTAACACATTGCTCGGTTGACCTACGCAAATGTTCATAAAAATCCATAGTTAGGTAACTGACTATGGATTTTTTATGCAACTTTCAAATGCTTTCGATCTGATACCCACAAAGCCAATAAAGTTTAAACCTTGGCTGATTTACTTTCTTTGGAGTTGATAGAGCGCACATATGCTCTAACTGATACGGTCACTTTAAAAATGAAAACTTATATGAGAGTCAAAAGTAAAAGATGGAATTATTACATATATAAAATCGAATGAATTATTTCATTTTAAGGACAACCAGAGCCATAAAACCTAGTCAACGTCTAAAACTAATTTCATTGATAACAATAATAACTAGCTTGTGAGTAAGTTTACAGAAAATCACTTTAGCTAACTCACTTTTTATTACGTAAGTTAGCTGTTTAATAACTCTTTATTCGCCGTAGTTTGCATCAACAAGTTCACCCACGGTGAACTCTGCAACTAGTTTTTGCTCTTTTAACCAAGCAGAGATACTTGCTCTTTGAGCTTCAGTTACTGAGCCATAACGCTCATTAGAAGAAATAAAA
Source organism: Colwellia sp. E2M01 (assembly GCF_018860585.1). GTDB lineage: Bacteria > Pseudomonadota > Gammaproteobacteria > Enterobacterales > Alteromonadaceae > Colwellia. Next base: position 111,161 of record NZ_JAHKPR010000010.1, on the reverse strand, counting down.
CCAGACAAAGTCGTTAGATCACCACCGCCGCTAACAAACAAGTTTAACGAATCGACATAAAGTAAAAAGTCATCCATTATTACGGCTAATTCAGGCTCATCTTTACAAGTTAAAGTACAATCAACTTCAACGCCTTTTACCGCAAACTCATCTAAATAAAGTTTTTTTCTTAATCTACGTGATTTTACAGAACTCATAATATTTCCTTGGTATTTTTTGTATTACGCGCGCTTAGAGGACTATCTTTTAATAAATATAAAAAATCAATCGTAAGCTATTTATTCGATAATTGTAACGTGATGCGATTCAACTATCGATAAAAATAACCGCTTGAGAGTAATTATATAGGCCGAGCAGTAATTTATTGCTACATAACGGCTACATAAAAACAACCGGTGAAGCTGCATTATTAAGGATTGAAACAACACTCCAAGCGGCAATAGCATAATCACCCGATTTTATCGTTAAATCTAAAGCAACTTTATCACCTGTCACTTCAATTCTGTAATCATCTCCGCTGAAGTTAGGCTCAGCATCTATGTTGAATTTTGTCGCTTCAGCCCCTGCGCTTGCTAACGCAGTTGCGTGAATAACATTGAAAACATAAGGAAAAATATCAATAATTTCTTTAGCGGTTCCGGTAAACACTCTTGTTGGCCCAGTGATGTTCATCAAACCGTCTTGATAAAAAGGTGTTCTGGCAATAAAGCCAGGTGACTTTTTAGAAGTTATTGTTACATCAATCGGCGTTGGGCTCATAAATGCAGCGGTTCGCAACAAGTTAAAGCCCCCCGTAGCACCACCAGCAATATATATCTTGCTATTATTTTGTGATGCGACTTTTATAGCTCTTTTATATAAGTCTGCATCAGCAAATGCCGCTGTTGATAACACAATCAAATTAGCGCCACCAGCAAGTATTATTTCACTGTAATCAATGATTGACTCAGCTGATGCCGCTTCTGCTACAAATTCAGGTTTTAACGCCAGCAAAGCATTAATATCAGTACAAGCTTTACAGTTAAAGTAATCTGCAAATTGTTTAGTTCTGGACGGATTTCTACCCAATACCGCAACTAATTCATAGCCAGAAAGCGTGCCGTCTTTTATGGCCATCGCGATAGTTTGACTTAAGTAACCACAACCAATAATTGCTAATTTTTTCTTCATTTTTAAAACCTGCTTATTAACTATTTATCTTTGTAAATTGGAGATAAGAAAGTAAACATTTCTATGAGTTAAAATAGGCAAATGCTGGAAACATTATCTTCAAAGTGTCCAATCGAAAACCTATGTCATTTGAACTAATGGATCCCCGACAAGACACCTCGGGGATGACGTTCCAGAGCCAACGGCTAGGCATGTAATAGATTTACTGGCTTAAACGTAAGACCAAAATACCGACAATAGCTGTGGTTAAACCTATAATCTCTTGACGACTAAAAGATTCTTTTAGAAAAACACGTGAATACAAGATAATGATTAAAATATTCATTGCTGATATTGCCGAAACTAGACCTGTAGTACCGATTGCAAACGCTGAGATTATTGCAATCATACCTGCTACGTTAGTCAAGCCGACGAGTAAACCACAAGAAAAAGTTTTGCCATTTGACCAACGCGGACGCTGATCATTTTCATCGATAACATAATTGTTTTTATTTTTTAACCAACTCGCCGCAAATAAGAAACTGCCTACACCGAACATTAAAAATAAAGTTGCAAACAGATCAGCTTCAAGGCGGGTAGATTGTTTACTTAATAAGTCGTTAAATGAAAAGAAAAGTGCCGCAAGTAAGCCCCACTGGGCACCTTGTAAGTTTTTAAAAGATATGTCATTTGAATAACGGATTATATAAAGACCAACAAAGATGATCACGAAACCGACTAATTGTAGAGCGGTTAATGTTTCTTTCCATATTAAAAAAGCTAACAACACTACAAATAGTGGCGTTAAACCAGATAAAACCCCAATGAGCGAAGCTTTACCAACCGAGAAACCTTTATGCAAAAAGGCATTAGCAGAAAAAGATCCTAACCCTAACAGCATGCCTACAGTAACATCTTTCCATGTATAAAATTGTTGTTCGAGCACTAGCATTGCAACGGCGCTGATCACACAACCCACAAAGAAAACCCCGAAAAGCATTAAGTTACGATTAATGTTTTTCTGTGATGTCCATTGGTACATTACTCCTCGTATACCAAAGAAAAGGGCTGCTAATAATGCATAGATGATCCACATTGTTTACTTCTCCAATAATTTTAAGCTATGCTGACTGGCTAGTTTTTAAAGACTTAATTCAAGCGTTTTCGAGCTTACTCGAATTAAAATCATAATTAACCTTGTCTATCTTAGGGCGCTAGTATATTGATTTTATAAATAATATAAACAGCTAAAAATGGTACAGTAAATTCCATAAATGATATTTACTATATTAGGTTATTTATGTGCTTGATCAAAAAAGGCCATTAACACAAATAGGTTAATGGCCTTTTATAATAGTGAATTAAGTCACTACCTATTTTTAATTAGTGGTTTTCAGACACCATGTTTACTGTGTACTTAGGAATATCTACCACTAAGTCTTCAGTGCCAACAATTGATTGACAGCTAAGACGTGATTCTGGCTCTAATCCCCACGCTTTATCAAGCATGTCGTCTTCAAGCTCATCACTTTCTTCAATAGAATCTAAACCTTCACGAATGATCACGTGACAGGTTGTACAGGCACATACTTTTTCACAAGCATGCTCTATTCCAATATCATTTTTTAAAGCGACATTTAATACGCTTTCACCTGTTTCGGCTTCAAGAACAGCACCTTCAGGGCATAATTCTTCATTTGGTAAAAATATAATTTTTGGCATTTTATTTATTCTCTGCTTACGAGGCTTGCGCCTAACTTAAAGACTATCTTATTTTAACGATACTACTTTGACGATATTAATATATACAAGGTTAACATAGACAACATTAAAGGCGTTTATAAAATAGTGTTGTTAATTTATTTAAATTTTGTCAACTTCTTGTCCTGCTAAGGCTTTACTTATTGAGCTGTCCATACGACGCTCAGCAAACATATCTGTACTATCACTGATGACTTTAAGCGCTGACTCTATCGCTTTAATATCATCACCTTGGCTTACATCACTCAACGCTTTAATAGTCGCCTCAATAGCTAAAATTTCGTCACTGTTAAGTAAGTGGCTATCGGCAACTAGTGCCGCTTGTACTGACTCAATTACTCGCGCCGCTTCAACTTGTTGCTCTTTTAACATACGTGCTTGCATGTCATCTGCAGCATTAGTCATTGAATCTTTAATCATTTGAGAAATTTGATTATCATCAAGACCAAATGAAGGCTTAACTTCAATACTCGCTTCAACACCTGTAGACTTTTCCATGGCTGAAACAGAAAGTAAACCATCTGCATCTACTTTGAAAGTAACACGAATATGCGCAGCACCTGCGGTCATTGGAGGAATACCACGAAGTTCAAAACGCGCTAGCGAACGACAATCATCAACTAATTCGCGCTCACCTTGCAATACATGTACAGCCATCGCCGTTTGACCATCTTTAAAGGTAGTAAATTCCTGTGCTTTAGCGGTAGGTATTGTGGTGTTACGCGAAATCACTTTTTCAACCAAGCCGCCCATGGTTTCTAAACCAAGCGATAATGGAATAACATCAAGCAATAACATATCACTGTCAGGCTTATTGCCCGCTAAAATATCGGCTTGAATAGCCGCGCCAATGGCAACCACTTTATCAGGGTCAATTGAGGTTAATGGTGTTTTGTTAAAGTATTTTTCAACTTCACTGCGCACTAATGGCACACGAGTAGAGCCGCCAACCATAACCGTTTCAATCACTTCATCAATGCTGATATCAGCATCTTTCAAAGTGCGACGACAAGCGCGTAAGGTTTTATTAACTAAGCCACCAATTAACTCATTAAATTTAGCTTTAGTAATGCTTTGTGTCCAAGTAGTATCATTTTCTAAGTTAAGTTTTATCTCAACTTCATCAGCATCTGTTAACTGTTCTTTAACCGAACAAGCTTGCTGCATTAATTGACGTTCTAATGATGGCGATAACGGTCTAACTAAGCCTGCTTGCTCAACAATATAATCAACTAAAACAACATCAAAATCATCACCACCAAGGGCTGAATCACCACCAGTTGCTAACACTTCAAATACGCCTTTGTTTAAACGTAAAATTGAAATATCAAAAGTACCGCCACCTAAATCATATACCGCGATAACACCTTCTTGGCCAGAATCTAAACCGTAAGCAACTGCCGCTGCCGTTGGCTCATTCAATAAACGTAAAACCGTAACGCCTGCTAATTTTGCCGCGTCTTTAGTGCTTTGGCGTTGTGCATCATCAAAATGCGCCGGTACAGTAATAACTACACCTGTAAGCTCGCCACCTAATGTAGATTCTGCTCTAGCGTTTAAGGTTTTTAAAATTTCAGCTGAAACTTGCACAGGGTTTACTGCACCTTTGCGTGTCATTATTTCAGGATGATTATCCTCGCCGCAAAAGTCATACGGTAATGACGGATATTTACTTTTAATATCAGGTAAAGAGCGACCGATTAACCGTTTGGCAGAGGTCACTGTGTTTTGTGGGTCAGTAACGCTCAATGCTTGTGCATCATAACCGACTAAGGTGTTATCAGTTTGGTAACTAACTACCGAAGGTAAAATGTCACGGTTTTGTTCATCAGATAAAGTACGCGGGTTTCCGCTTTGCACACTGGCGATCAATGAATTGGTAGTACCAAGGTCGATACCTGCTGCTAATCTGTGTTCATGAGGAACGGTACTTTGACCAGGTTCTGCTATTTGTAATAAAGCCATGATTAAACTCAGTTTTTTGGTTCGGTGATTTCTAATTTACTCGGACTTAGCTATTAACTTGCCAAGTTAATCGTCAAACAAACTATCTTCTAGACGATCTAATTCAATGTTCAGTTTTTGATAAAACTTTAACTTGCGTAAATTATCGCATGCGCCACTATTTGATGCATCGCTATTTTCAATGATCTGAGCTCGCATCTGTTGAGAAAGCTCTAGGTATTCACTTGAAAAAACTCGCTGTGCTTCTAATAATGCTTGATCAACATCGCTCGCGTGCTCTATATCTTCAAGCATTTCGCGCAGTTCCATTTGATGCATTAAAAAGCTGGTATCGCCAAAGGTATTTTGCTCGCTTGGCATATCAACGCCACGTTCTGTCAATATATATTCAGCACGTAACAAAGGATTTTTTAAAGTTTGATAAGCATCATTAATCTGTGCAGATTTTTGCACCGCAATGCGTTGCTCCTGCTCGGAAGTATGAGCGAACTTGTCAGGATGTACGGATTTTTGCAACGTTTGATAACTAGAGGAAAGTTGCGAAATGTCGACATCAAAGGACTCTTCAATGTTGAATAGTTGAAAATAATTCACGGCTAGCACCTAGAAAGTAGTATTTAAAGCTTGAGATATAAGCTTAGTGTTAAAAGGTTTAACTTTATTCTTTACCTTATATAATGTTTTAAACTCGAAGAAACTTGCTTCAAGTACAAGGCGAAAGCGCGGAGTTGACGCATGTCAATGAGCACTTTCAACGCGGTAATTGAATCAAGTTACAAAGAGTTTAAGTATTATACGTTGAACGATTCACCACACCCACACTCACCTTTGGCATTAGGATTGGTGAATTTAAAGCCTTCGTTCAAACCTTCTTTAGTAAAGTCGAGTTCAATACCATCAAGATAAACCAAGCTTTTCGCGTCGATGATGATGTTAACGTCCTCAATAGTGAACATTTCATCATCTTCGTTAAGGTCATCAACAAATTCAAGCACATAGGCTAAACCTGAACAACCGGTAGTTTTAATACCTAAGCGAAGCCCAAGTCCTTTGCCACGGTTTTGCATGAAAGATTTAACTCGTTCAGCTGCTGCAGGTGTCATGGTTACAGACATTGGTTTCTCCGTTATTTACCTTGTTTAGTTTTGTAATCTTCAATTGCTGCTTTGATAGCATCTTCAGCCAAAATAGAGCAATGAATTTTTACTGGTGGTAATGCTAACTCTTCAGCAATATCAGTATTTTTAATGCTACCAGCTTCGTCAATTGACTTGCCTTTAACCCATTCTGTTACTAATGAACTTGAAGCAATTGCAGAGCCACAACCGTAAGTTTTGAACTTAGCATCTTCAATGATACCGGTATCAGAAATTTTAAGTTGTAACTTCATTACGTCACCACATGCTGGTGCGCCAACCATACCAGTTGCTACTGATGGATCGTTTTTATCAAGTGAACCAACGTTACGTGGGTTCTCATAATGGTCTAGTACTTTTTCGCTGTAAGCCATGTTATTCTCCTAGCTTGTGTCAGACAGTTTTCTATGAAGCGATCTGACATTGAGTGTTATTTAAATAATGTGTTGTTCACTAAAACTTATATCGCTTAGTGACCAGCCCATTCAATAGAATCTAAATCGATGCCGTCTTGGAACATTTCCCAAAGCGGTGACATATCACGTAAGTGACCAATTGCACCTTTAATTAGGTTAATTGCGTAATCAACTTCTTCTTCTGTCGTAAAACGACCAAAACTAAAACGAATTGAACTATGCGCCATTTCATCATTTAAGCCTAAAGCACGAAGTACATAAGATGGCTCTAAGCTAGCTGACGTACATGCACTACCTGATGATACCGCTAAGTCTTTTAAGGCCATGATAAGTGATTCACCTTCAACAAAGTTGAAGCTCACGTTTAGGTTACCTGGGTAACGTTTATCAGCATCACCATTGATAAATACTTGTTCCATGCTGTTTACGCCAGCCCATAAACGATCGCGCATTGCTGTAACGTGTGCTAAATCTTGTGCCATTTCAGCTTTAGCTAAACGACATGCCTCACCCATACCAACGATTTGGTGAGTTGCTAACGTACCAGAGCGCATACCACGTTCATGTCCGCCGCCATGTGTTTGTGCTTCTAGGCGAATACGTGGCTTACGGCTTACGTATAATGCACCGATACCTTTCGGGCCGTACATTTTATGTGCTGAAATTGACATTAAATCAACTTTCAATAATTGCATGTCAATTGGTAATTTACCGGCACTTTGTGCAGCATCAACATGAAAAACGATTTTACGTGCACGACACATTTCACCAATTTCACTGATGTCTTGAACAACACCAATTTCATTGTTCACATGCATGATACTTACTAATACAGTATCATCACGCATTGCATCATTTAATTTGTTTAGGTCAATTAAGCCATTTTCTTCAGGATCAAGGTATGTTACTTCAAAACCTTGACGCTCTAATTCACGACACGTATCTAAAACTGCTTTATGCTCAGTTTTACAAGTAATAATGTGCTTGCCTTTCTTCTTGTAGAAGTTAGCCGCACCTTTAATTGCTAAGTTATTAGATTCAGTTGCACCAGAAGTGAAAACAATCTCACGTGGATCAGCATTAATTAATTCTGCAATTTGGTTACGGGCGATATCAACCGCTTCTTCTGCTTGCCAACCAAACTTGTGTGAACGTGATGCTGGGTTACCAAAATGACCTTCGTTAGTCATATATTGCATCATTTTCTCTGCAACACGCTTGTCTACTGGTGTAGTAGCTGAATAATCAAAATATATAGGAAGCTTCATCGCTTGCTCTCTCCGATAGTAAATCTTTAATACGACACAACTGGTTATGACCAGTCGTTCATTACACTTTTAGTAGTTATTAACGTTTCTAAGGCTATGCTTTTATTGGCATTAATATGTATGTCATCTTGACGCTTAGAAACATCTTGCACATCACGCTTATTAACTAATTGTGACAAGGTGATATTTTGCAAAAATTCTTCAATTCGATTGCTTAACCCTTCCCAAAGAGAGTGTGTTAAACATTGGTTTCCATCTTGGCAATTACCTTTGCCTGAGCATTTAGTTGCGTCAACACTTTCATTGACGGCAGAAATAACATCTGCAACCGCTATTTGCGCCGAACACCTTCCTAGGCGATAACCACCACCTGGTCCACGAACACTGGTGACGAGCCCTTCTTTTCTCAAGCGAGAAAACAACTGTTCTAAGTAAGACAGTGATATGCCTTGGCGTTCTGAAATATCAGCCAAAGAAACAGGTCCAGATACGGCATGAATAGTGACATCTAACATGGCAGTAACTGCGTAACGACCTTTAGAAGTAAGTTTCATAATCTGCTCTCAAATACTGAATTGTGTACTCAAAACTTTAGTTAAAATGAATTTAGTAGGACTGCTAAATTTAAACCATTTATCAACAAACCATAAGAAAAGCATTAAACCTATTACTTATGAGCTACTAAGGTTTCTTATTTATATGACCTGTTGGCTGCGCATTCTACATAACCTTTCAGATTAGTCAAACTAATACCTTAGTAGTTTACTCGGGTATTATACAACAACTAGAATAAGGCTAAAAGTAATAGTTGACTAATTTAGTCAACTATTACTTAAGATATTAAATTCAAAGTAATTATTTATATCGATAATAAGACCCTAACTTCCTATTAAGTAGCAAGTTAGGTGAGTTGAGGTGATTATATTTCGGGATCGAAACTTGCTACTTTACCTTCACGGCGCTTAGCTGCTGCTTTTTCATCTTCATCAAATTCACCGACACTTAACTCAGGTAAGTTTTGTGAGCAAACATCACCACCTAAGGTATTTACCTCTTTACAAAGTTCACTTACCTTAGCGTCCATTAAATGCATATGATCTAATAAACGGCCGATTGCTTTCGCAACCGGATCTGGATTGTCATTTGAAACACCGTAAGCATCAAAACCATATTTTTTAGCAACAGCTTCACGTTGCTCTGCTTCATCGGTTTTCTTTTTATTGGTAATAATTCGAGCTGGGATACCAACCGCTGTAGCATCCGCTGGTAAGTCTTTAACCACAACCGAGTTAGATCCAACCTTACCGCCCTTACCTATGGTTATAGGACCAAGTACTTGTGCACCAGCACCTACAACTACATTATCTTCAAGGGTAGGATGGCGTTTACCTGGCTTCCAACTAGTACCGCCCAAAGTAACTCCTTGATATAGTGTTACATCATCACCGATTTCAGCGGTACCACCAATAACAACCCCCATACCGTGATCGATAAAAAAGCGTCTACCTATAGTAGCACCAGGGTGAATTTCAATACCCGTTAACCAACGTGAAAATGTAGAAAATATACGTGCTAATAATTTCCAGTTCGCACGCCATAATTTATGGCTAATACGATGAAACCAGATAGCATGTAATCCTGGGTAATTTAGTAATACTTCTAAACTGGTGCGAGCAGCTGGGTCTCTATCAAAGACACTGTTGATATCTTCTTTGATACGGCTAAACATAAACTTATCCTTTCTTTGATTCTTCTTAAAATTCGCTACCAAAAATAATAACTATGATTTGTCTTTGCTTGCTCTTTCCATTGAAGCAAAAATACCACGCATCATTTTAACTTCTTTAACATCAGGCCGTGCTCGGTTAAATAAACGTCTTATTTTTGTCATCACTAAACCTGGGTGGTTTTCTACAATAAACCCCGTTGATTTAAGGGCTTTTTCAAAATGCTCATAAAAACGTTCAGTTTCTTCAATTACAGGATAAAGCTCATCGTCTTCATTTTTTGGTTTTGCAATTGAATTACCGTTACCTGTACTGCGCTCTTGATAGTTTTGATCGTGGCTAAGTAAGTAACTGGTACGCACTTCATAACTTAAAGTTTGTACTGCCATCGCTAAGTTCAATGAACTGTAATCTGGATTCGCTGGTATTTGTACATGAAAATGACACATTTGTAATTCTTCGTTAGTTAGTCCGCTGTTTTCACGGCCAAACACTAACGCAACAGGATACTCTTCAGCCTCAAGGATCATTTTTTCGCCACAGTCTCTAGGCTCTAACATTGGCCAAGGTAATGTACGTGAACGCGCACTTGTACCAACAACTAAACCACAATCTTCAATCGCTTCTTCTAGAGTGCTTACTACCTTAGCATTGGCTAACACGTCAGTTGCACCAGCTGCTAATGCTTGTGCTTGGCCGTTTGGCATTTCAATTGGATCAACAAGTATCAGTTGACTAAGTCCCATTGTTTTCATAGCGCGAGCAGCACTACCGATATTACGACAGTCTGATGTGTTAACTAATACTATTTTAACGCGGTCTAATAATGAACCTGTTTCGTTATTTTGTTGCGAACCCTGTTGAGAATCTGACATTTTCACTCTACTTTATTACGTTGTGATTGTGTTGTACTTACGCTGTACTTAATGAATATGGAAAGTATCCAAATTTTATCGGCGTATTCTATCATAGAAGATCAATGCTGTGACTAACAAAAGTAGGCTATATTATTGATTTGTAGCTTGGTAAATATTTTATTTGATGAATTTTATTTTTTTTAATAGAACACTCTTCTAAAACTGTTTATTTATTAAACATTATTTTTAATTACTCTATCGCTAAATGAATTTTTATTTGCTATAATTTGCGCGCTCGATTTCCACTACATCTGTATTATTTTATTTTTATTCTATTTTCTCGTTACGCTAGTTGCTTTTGTCACTAGGTTACAGTAATTAGATAGAAATTTTAGTTAGATATATAAATCGTCAATATTTTCAATAATCACCAAGACAATGTTAGCTTGGGATTTACTGTTCTTTTAAAATTTATTTACAAATAGGTATTCTATATATGCATCCAATGCTAAATATTGCCGTGCGCGCAGCGCGTACATCCGGTAAAGTTATCGTTCGCTCTTTAGAGCAACTTGATAAAGTTGAAGTTGAATCAAAAGGCACTAACGATTTCGTAACAAGTGTTGACCGTAGTGCTGAAGAAGCAATTATCGAAACTATTCGTAAATCTTACCCAGATCACACTATCATCGGTGAAGAGTCTGGTGTTTTAAAAGGCAGTGATGACGATTATCAATGGATTGTTGACCCATTAGACGGCACAACAAACTTCATTAAAGGCATTCCTCACTTTGCTGTTTCTATTGCATTAAAAGTAAAAGGCAAATTAGACCAAGCGGTTGTATTTGATCCTGTTCGCGGTGAATTATTCACTGCAAGCCGTGGTAAAGGCGCGCAATTAAATGGCTTTAGAATCCGTGTTAATAAAAACAAAGAGTTAGCTGGTACTGTATTAGCTACAGGCTTTCCATTCAAACAAAAACAACACACTGCTGCTTATATGGCAATGTTTTCTGCGTTATTCCAAAAAACTTCAGATATGCGCCGCACTGGCTCAGCAGCACTTGATCTTGCTTATGTTGCTGCTGGTCGTGTAGACGGTTTCTTTGAAATTGGTTTAAAACCATGGGACACCGCTGCAGGTGAATTATTAGTAATTGAAGCCGGTGGTTTAGTAACTGACTTTACTGGCGGTCATAACCATATGCAATCAGGCAATATTGTTGCTGCTAACACACGTATATTAAAAGACGTTTTACAAGAGATTCGTCCGCATTTAGGTGATGCGCTTAGCAAGTAATTATTCGTAAATACTTGTTAACCAGTTAATCCCCATAAAAATATTTAAAAAAGGCGCTATCATTATTTTAGAAAAGTAATGTGGCGTCTTTTTTGCTTTATGCACGCCAAACAGTTAAACAAATATAAATTAGAGAACACATGGAAATTACCAATAAAACCAAACAAGCCTTTATTGCTGGTGAAGTTGCTTTAGTAGGCGCTGGACCTGGAGATCCTGACTTACTTACTTTACAAGCTTACCGCTTTATCAAACAAGCTGAAGTGGTTATTTATGATCGCTTAGTAAGCGCAGAAATCATGTCGTTGTTGCCTAGTGATTGTCAGCAAATATATGTTGGTAAAAAGCAAGCAGATCACAGGGTTCCACAAGACGGTATCAACCAATTATTAGTAGACTTTGCTTTATTAGGTAAGAAAGTTGTTCGCTTAAAAGGTGGCGACCCTTTTGTTTTTGGTCGCGGCTCTGAAGAAGCACAGTTTTTATTAAGTAACGGCGTAGCTTGCCATATCGTTCCAGGGATGACAGCAGCTTCAGCCTGCACTAGTTATGCGGGCATTCCATTGACGCACCGTAAAGTGGCAAGAAGTTGCACCTTTATTACAGGTAACGTGCAAGATAATGGTGCATTAGACTTGCCATGGAACGCATTAAGCGATAAAGAGCAAACAATTGTATTTTATATGGGTATAAAAAGCTTACCAAGAATCATTGAAGAGCTTATTAAAGCGGGCCGTGAATTAGATACGCCTGCTGCGGTAATTAGAAAAGGTACTCGTCAAGATCAACAAGTAGTAAAAGGAAATATCTCAAACTTAGCTGAATTAGTGATACAGCATAAGATCACACCACCAAGCTTAATTGTTATTGGTGATGTTGTGGGTATTTTTCCAAGCGAACAATTAACTAATTTAGGTTATTTAGCGCCTTAGTCACTGCAAATAGTAATAATCGACAACGGTTAACGGCAAAGTAAAACGCAACCTTTTATGGTTGCGTTTTACTTACTTTTGAAGAACGACGTACCTATTAAATTAAATTAAATAGTTATTAACGTCTAGGTCTACGGGGCTTAGGACCACCATTATTTTCAGGCTGTTTACGTCTTGCTTGATCGTTAGGTGTTTTAGGCTTGTTGCCATTAGCATTACTACCTGAACGTTGTCCATCCTTATGTTCGACTTTACCTCGCCCGTCATTCGATTTACCGCTCTTTTTAAACAACTTAGACTTTTTCGGTTTTAATGGTCTTATTGGACGAGAGTTTCCTAGCGTATTAACAGGCACGAAGTTATCTAATACTTTACGCTCAATATGCTGTTGAATAACGTGTTCAATATCCCACAATAATTCTAATTCATCAGCGCATACTAATGATAATGCTTGTCCGGTATTGCCTGCTCGAGCTGTTCTACCAATACGGTGAACATAATCCTCAGGAACATTAGGTAAGTCAAAGTTAACAACCTGTGGTAGTAAGTCGATATCAATACCACGTGCTGCAATATCGGTTGCGACTAGTACTCTTACCGAGCCATCTTTAAACTCTGCAAGCGCTCTAGTACGTGCACCTTGGCTTTTATTACCATGTATTGCTGCGGCAGTAATCCCTTCAGCATCAAGTTGTTTAGTGAGCTTGTTCGCGCCATGCTTTGTTTTAGTAAAAACTAGAGCTTGCTGCCAATTATTTTCTTTTATTAAATGAATTAATACATCAGCTTTACGTTTTTTATCAACAGCAGTTAACCATTGGGTAACTTTTTCTGCGGTAGAGTTTTCAGCATTTACTGATATTTCTAATGGGTTATTCACTAAGGTTTTAGCTAAGGCACGAATATCTGGAGAAAATGTCGCTGAGAATAATAAGTTTTGACGGCTTCTTGGTAATGCCGAAATTACTTTCTTAATATCACGAAGAAAGCCCATGTCTAACATGCGATCGGCTTCATCAAGAATGAATACTTCAAGTTGGCTAAACCTAACCGCGTTTTGATTATATAAATCTAACAAGCGACCCGGCGTAGCGACTAATACATCAACACCTTGGCGTAAGCGCATCATTTGTGGGTTAATTTTAACGCCACCAAATACAACCGTTGAGTGTAAGTTTAAGTATTTACCATAGGTTTCTATGCTTTCGCTAATTTGTGCAGCAAGCTCACGCGTAGGTGTTAGGATTAAAGCACGTACATTATTCGACGACACCTTGTTAGACTTACTACTGCTTAAACGTTGTAATAAAGGTAAAGTAAAGCCGGCTGTTTTACCTGTACCTGTTTGCGCGGCTGCCATAACATCACGCCCTGAAATAACCGCAGGAATAGCTTGTGCTTGAATAGGTGATGGTTTGGTATAACCTTTGTCTGTTACCGCTTTTAAAATTGCTTCAGATAAACCCAACTCTGAAAACGTTTCAGCAAAATTTTCTTTTGGTAAGCTGCTTTCTGCTGAGGTATTAGGGGTATTACTCATAAGTTGTCTCTTTAACAAGATAAAAAATATCAAAAATACTGGCAGATCTTCGAAAAATTGACAGCATGGAGGGGCGTGCAGCATACAGTATGCGGTCTGCCAAGTCTATTAAGTTATAATCTGCCTAACTACTTACACTGTTAGATAAGTTATAATCTATAAAGCAAAAGACGTTTTAATACCCGACAAGACGTTTGAAGTTGCCACCGAAGCTAATATTAATCCCATCACTCGGCTAATGATACTTGCACCACTACTACCAACAACTCGATATATAAAACTAGCACCGATTAATAATATAAAAACAATACCTAACACGGCTAACATCATGCCCGCAGTAAGGGTTTGTTCTATTAAATTAAATCTACCATTTTCGGTCATTAATACTGCCGCAAGCATTGCTCCTGGGCTAGCAATAGAGGGAACCGCAAGTGGATAAATTGCTGTTTCATTACCACTTGTTGCTAGTTTTATTTCAGTTTCAGGCTTACCATCACCAAAAATCATCGAGAGTGCGAATATAAATAATACAATGCCACCTGCTATTTGAAATGCTGACAATGGAACCCCCATCGCATTAAGGATCACCTCACCCGCTATCACAAAAAACATTAGAATAGCTGTTGCAAACAATGTTGCTTTAATAGCAATCATGCGTTTAGTTTTTTCATCAAATTGACGAGTTGCGGCTATAAAAACGGGTACAGTGCCAATAGGATCAATAACAGCAAAAAAGAAAATAAATATAGAAAGGTAATCAATCATGAGTGCGATCCTTTTGTTGACGAAAATTTAAGACGGTGAGTGGGCTAGATAAATAAAAAACAGGTAATTAATACAAACGGATAATTAAAAAGTGATGTATTAGAATGATTTATTATCTACTTTCAAAAACAATCCACGATTGAATTTTAATGGCTTAAGGTAATAAATTGATAAACTCTTTTACTGATAATATTAAACTGACAAATGACTGACTGATATTACGAATTTATGTATTCTGCACTGCTTAAGTAAAAACTTTTAGGGTAAACGCTTATAAATTAATGTTGTAAATTAACGTTTAAGTAAAAGTGTTTAAGTAAGGTTACTTGGTAAATTACTAGATAAGTAACTCTTCTCAATAATAGCTATATTAACATTTTCCTTTATTATTTAAATAGTCTTATTTTTTTATACCGATATTAAATATTGTAACAATCAGTGCTTTTTATATATTTTCTAAAGCAAACAAAAAAGCCGAATAACTCGCATTATTCGGCTTTTTATAAAACACTTTATCAATAGGGTTTTCTATTATTTAAAGGTGATGTTACTAATCATAAGTTCAATGCTAAGGCATCATCGCTTCTTGATCTGCGCCTTCTTTTTCAATCACTTCAGGTATTAAATCTTCTTTTGAAATACCTAATGCTAACGCCACTAAACTCGCTACATAAATTGACGAGTAAGTACCAACAAACACACCAAATAGTAATGCTGTAGCAAAACCATGAATTAATGCGCCGCCTTGAAAGAATAAAGCTGCTAATACTAATAATGTGGTAATTGAGGTAATAAAGGTTCGGCTAAGTGTTTGCGTTAAAGAAATATTAATAATTTCTTCTGCCTCACCTTCACGTATTTTTCTAAAATTCTCACGAATACGGTCTGATACAACAATAGTATCGTTAAGTGAATAACCAATTACCGCTAATATTGCCGCTAATACAGTTAAGTCAAACTCTAATTGCAATACAGAGAATAAACCAAGTGTTAATAGCACATCGTGAAATAGCGCAACCACGGAGCCAACAGCAAAGCGCCATTCAAAACGAAAAGCAACGTAAATCAATATACAGATAAGTGCTGTTAACATAGCTAAACCACCCTGCTCTGCTAACTCATCACCTACACTAGCACCAACAAATTCGATACGGCGCATATCAACAGTTTGACCTGTTGAGTTTTGTAATATATCAAGTACTTCGTTACCTAACATTTCAGCTTTAACGTCTTCACGTAAACCTAAACGTATAACGACATCACGGCTACTGCCATAAAATTGCACTTTTGCATCGTCAAAGCCATTGCTGCTCATCACTTGACGCAATTTTTCTAAATTAGCGGCTTCTTGAAAACCAACTTCAATAAGAGTTCCGCCGGTAAAGTCTAAACCAAAATTTAATTTGTTTGTTGATAATGATACCACTGAAGCAATCATTAACAATGCACTGAAAACCATGGCTATCTTTCGATAGCTCATGAATTTAACCGTGTTTTTTAATCGTAATATTTCCATAATCTTAATTCTGCCTTTTACTTAATTTGGAAGTTATATCGAAATCTTTTCAAGGCGCTTACCGCCCCAAATAGCATTAACTATGGTGCGAGATACAACAACCGAGGTAAACATTGACGTAATGATACCGATTGATAATGTTACAGCAAAACCTTTAACTGGGCCTGTACCGATAGCGAATAAGATTAACGCTGCAATTAATGTAGTAATATTCGCATCAATAATGGTTGAAAATGCGGCTTCGTAACCTTGATGAATGGCTTGTTGAATAGTTTTTCCTTCACGAATTTCTTCACGAATACGCTCAAATATAAGTACATTGGCATCAACAGCCATACCAACGGTAAGTACAATACCCGCCATGCCTGGTAATGTTAATGTTGCACCCGGGATCATAGACATAACGCCCACAATTAGCACTAAGTTTGCACCAAGTGCAAGGTTAGCAACTACACCAAAAGCACGGTAGTAGACCATCATAAATACGAATACTAAACCAAAGCCCATCATGATAGCTTCAAAACCTAACTGAACGTTTTCAGCACCAAGCGTTGGACCAACAGTACGCTCTTCAACAATGGTAATTGGCGCTATTAACGCACCAGCACGTAATAATAATGCTAGGTTATGTGCTTCAGAAGCAGATCCTGAACCAGTAATACGGAAGCTTTTACCTAAACGAGCTTGGATGGTAGCAACTGAAATAATCTCTTCTACTTTTTCAAAAATAATATTGCCTTCAGCATCTTTTCTATCTGTGGCTTTGTATTCAATAAATACCGTTGCCATTGGCTTACCAATGTTATTTTTGGTGCCATTTGACATTTTAGAGCCACCCGCACTATCAAGTGAAATATTTACTTCTGGGCGAGAATATTCATCAAAACCTGATTTTGCATCGGTGATATGATCACCCGTTAGCATGACTCGTTTTTTAAGTAAACTTGGTTTGCCGTCTTTATCTGTTAATAATATAGAGCTAGCAGGAACGCGACCATTTAAAGCTTGTGATAAATCACCGTCAGTATCTACTAATCTAAACTCAATGGTTGCTGTGGCATTAAGAATTTCTTTTGCTTTAGCAGTATCTTGAACACCTGGTAATTCAATAACGATATGTTTTTGCCCTTGGCGTTGCACAAGTGGCTCGGCAACACCTAGTTCATTAACACGGTTACGAATAATAGTAATATTTTGTTGTAAGGCATACTCACGAACTTCTTTAAGTTTTTGCTCGCTCATTTTTGCGCTGAGTATTAACTTATCTTCGTCAGTAGTTAATAGTAAGTCACGGTAGCGCTTGCTTAATAGTGATTCACCCTCGTCTAAATCTTCAACTTTACGGAAGATTACAACAACACCATCGCCTTCTTCTTTAACGCTTCGGTAGCGAATTTTTTCATTACGTAAGTCACCTCGAAAGTCATCTACCATGCTTTCTTGTGCTTTATTAATGGCAGCTTTCATGTTTACTTCCATCAAGAAGCTAACACCACCACTTAAATCTAAACCTAACTTCATTGGCGTGCCACCAATAGCAGAAAGCCACTCTGGTGTATTTGGCGTTAGGTTCAACGCAACCGAAAATTTATTACCTAAAGAGTCGTCAAGTACATCACGCGCTTTAAGTTGATCTTCAGTGTTTTTAAAACGTGTTAACACTTGCCCGTTTTCTAAGGAAATACTATCAAAAGTAAGATTGTGTTGTTTTAATTGAGCTTGGATATTATCAAGCGTTGATGCGTCGGCTTCAACACCACGTAATCCAGACACTTGTACTGCGGGAGCTTCACCATATAAATTAGGTGTTGCGTAAAGCGCACCAAAAGCGACAATCATCGCCACCATCAGTGTTTTCCATAAAGGGTATTTGTTTAACACAATCTTTCCTTTTTATTTTATTTCTTTAGAGTAAACAAAACATGCTATTTACATGAAGCTTTAACTTAATGTTAACTCAGCTTAACACTTTATTTTTTTAGCTAAGTTAGTTGGCTTTAGTTCAAAGAAAAAGCACAGAGTTGACGCATGTCAATGAGTACTTTTGATGATGAAATAAAGCCAATTAACGACGATAAAACAATAAAGAAACTACTTGATTGTAATCCTGAGCTCGAAGTCAATTATTACAGTAACAAAGAAGAAA
The DNA here is from genome assembly GCF_018860585.1 of Colwellia sp. E2M01. Classification (GTDB taxonomy): domain Bacteria; phylum Pseudomonadota; class Gammaproteobacteria; order Enterobacterales; family Alteromonadaceae; genus Colwellia. Next base: position 92,683 of record NZ_JAHKPR010000010.1, on the reverse strand, counting down.
CACGGAGTTGACGCACGTCAATGAGTATTTCTGATGCCGTTACTGTATTAACTGCCAATGAGATTGGCTGTTACAATGACTTCATTGTACCTTTAGGAAGTACTGTGCTTACTGCACCTTTTTGTACTGTAACTTCAGTACCTTCACTAATGCTTATCACAATAAAATCTTTATCGTCAGATACTTTAACGATTTTGCCAACAATACCGCCTTGCGTTAATACTTCATCATTTTTTGCTAGCGAAGACATTAAGCCTTTATGCTCTTTTACACGTTTTGCTTGTGGGCGGTAAATCATGAAGTAAAACACTAAACCAAAAACAGCTAACATGATCATCATTTCAAAACCGCCACCTTGTTGTGCTGGAGCTGCTGCGGCATGGGCTTCGCTGATAAATAAACTCATTTTTATTCCTCTATGTATTATTAGATAATAACTATTTAATTTATTGCTCTTTAACTAAATTGCGGTGTCAAAGGTACTCATTGACTAACGTCAACTCCGTGTCTTTTCCTACTAATTTTGCTAAATAGCTGCAAATTGCATAGCTATTGGATTATTTAAATTTTTTACATACAAAATACGAATTTTTATATGTAACTATTTTTATTACTTTTACTTACTTGTATAAAAAGCGCGAATAAATTCCCGCCTACAATTAAACTTGTTCGCTACCTGCCGCTAATGGCGGTACGGGTAAGCCGCGTAATGCATAAAATTCTTCAACAAAGGCGTCTAATTTACCTTGCTCTATCGCATCACGCAAACCTTGCATTACTTTTTGGTAAAAATGTAAGTTATGTAAGGTATTTAATTGCGAGCCTAGTATTTCTTGGCACTTATCTAAATGATGTAAATAAGCACGAGAATAATTTTTACAGGTGTAACAATCACAGGTGTCATCAAGTGGGCCTGTATCAGTTTTATGACTTGCATTTCTGATTTTGATTACGCCGGTATTAACAAACAAATGACCATTACGGGCATTACGTGTTGGCATTACACAGTCAAACATATCAATACCGCGACGAACACCTTCAACTAAGTCTTCCGGTTTACCAACTCCCATCAGATATCGGGGTTTATTTTTAGGTATCAAGGGGGCGGTATGATCTAATATGCGGATCATGTCTTCTTTTGGCTCTCCTACTGACAAACCACCGATGGCGTAACCATCAAATTCAATCGCTTTTAAACCATTAATTGATACTTCACGTAAGTCTTCATACATGCCACCTTGCACAATACCAAATAAAGCATTTGGGCTATCACCGTGTGCGTCTTTTGAACGTTGCGCCCAACGAAGTGAAAGCTCCATTGAGTCTTTCGATTCTTCATGACTCGCAGGATATGGCGTACATTCGTCAAAAATCATCACAACGTCTGAATTTAAACTTTTTTGTACTTCCATTGAGCGTTCTGGCGTTAACATTATTTTATCGCCATTAACAGGAGAGCTAAAACGTACACCTTCTTCAGTAATTTTACGCGTTTTTCCTAAGCTAAAAACTTGAAAACCACCTGAGTCAGTTAAAATTGGCTTATCCCAATTCATAAAACCATGTAAACCGCCATGCTGTTCAATTATTTCTGTACCTGGACGTAACATTAAATGAAAGGTATTACCTAAAATAATATCTGCGCCTGTAGCTTCAACTTCATCAGTTTTCATACCTTTCACAGTGCCATATGTACCTACAGGCATAAATGCTGGAGTTTCTACTACGCCGCGATCAAAAGTTAATCGACCACGTCGGGCTTTACCGTCAGTGTTAATTAACTCATAAGTCATTTTATTTTTTACTTGCTCTGTCATAATTTTACCTTTACCTACTAGCGAAACAGGCTAGCGGTTAGTTGTGTTAATTGGCTATTTAGCTAATTGATTGAAATAGAATCTATTTGTGTGCTTTTACGGTTAACTTTCACTTAATTTTTGCTGGATTTTTGCTTAGTTAAAAACATAGCGTCGCCATAACTAAAAAATCGATATTGCTCAGCAATGGCATGTTGATATGCTTTCATAATATTTTCGTAACCTGAAAATGCGCTAACCAGCATAAGTAACGTAGATTCTGATAAATGAAAGTTAGTTACCAAGGCATCAATAACCCGAAATTCAGACCCAGGGGTGATGAAAATATCGGTATCACCATAAAAAGCGCCTAAGGTTTCGCCCTTTTCTGCCGAAGCTTTTGCTGCACTTTCAAGAGAGCGCACAGAGGTTGTACCAACAGCAACCACTCTGCCACCTGCCGCTTTAGTTTTCGCAATTTGTGCAACTACTTCATCTGATACTTCGACGTATTCTGCGTGCATAACATGGTCGGTAATTTCATCAACCTTTACAGGCTGAAAAGTTCCTGCGCCAACATGTAAAGTAACAAAAGCAAGATCTACACCTTTAGCTTTAATCTTCTCTAATAACGCTTCATCAAAATGTAAGCCTGCCGTTGGTGCTGCAACTGCGCCTGGCTTTTCATTATAAACGGTTTGATAGCGTTCTTTATCGCTGTCTTCATCAGGTCGGTCGATATAAGGTGGTAATGGCATGTGGCCAATTTGCTCTAAAACGTCTAAAACTGTTTTATCGCTGTCAAAATTTAATTCAAACAATGCACCGTGACGCGCAACCATAGTTGCTTTAAATGGGCTTGGCTCAACGTTATCTACTGAGTTTTGCTCTAATTCATTACCTAACTCATTACCTAAGTAAATAACATTACCAACTTTCGGCGATTTGCTCGCACGAATATGAGCAAGTGCAGTATGTTGACCAACTATACGTTCAATTAATATTTCAACTTTACCGCCACTGGCTTTTTGACCAAACATTCTTGCAGGAATAACACGAGTATTATTAAAAACTAATAAATCACCCGCATTTAATTGCTCTACAATATCAGTAAACACACCATCAGTTATAGCCCCAGAATCACCATTTAGACTCATTAATCTGCTAGCAGTACGCTCGGCTTTTGGGTATCGAGCTATAAGCTCTTCGGGTAAATTAAAAGAAAAATCTGAAACACGCATATTTGAGGCTATTTTACTGGTTTTAAAAAAGGCGTAATTTTAGAGCTGCACGACCTTGATAGCAAGTAAATTCACTTGAATTGCTTATATAGCAGAATGAAAGCAGGTGCATTAAAGTGATGCATGAAACGTAAAAATCCTTCATAGCCTATAAATTTGTTATCTTTATTCACACAAAAGACGCTTTAACCCTATATAAATTATCAACTTAAATGATAATTTATATTTTCACAACTAACCGCAAGCTGACTCACTATGCGCGACTGGCGATTTAATTAGCATTTTGTCGATAAATACGGCAAACAAACGATAAAGTTAAATTATTTGTTAAAAAAACAAAATTACTCCTTTACCTTTGGTCGTTCATCAGTATAATTCGAATCCGTTGCAGGGGTGTAGTTCCAATTGGTAGAACAGCGGTCTCCAAAACCGATGGTTGGGAGTTCGAGTCTCTCCACCCCTGCCATTTTCTCTTCTTAATATTTCCAAGCCTTTCGGCAAATACCTATCTAAATACTTATTCTTTTATTACTAATTATTTAGCTTAACTGTTTTCGTTATTCCTTAATTCTGTCATTATATTTAACTTCATTATCTTATACCAATTCCGATAA
>NZ_JAHKPR010000010.1:83465-89003 GCF_018860585.1 Colwellia sp. E2M01 | reverse complement strand
GCGATTGAAAGGAACGTAGTATTTAGGTATTTTAACTAGTACAGGTGTTCAGTAATTTAACGGACTTGGTATTACAAACCTGATTCAATAAACATAAGCAATATGAGTTATCGCAGATGAGTATAAATCAACATCAATTTGAACAATTGACCGAAATGGGCATTAGTTTATGGCAGCGTCGTAAAAATGACCTTTCGACAGAGAAGTCTAGCGAAGCAAAAAAAACTTATATTGATATTGATTTAGACTTATTAGCACAACAACAATTATTTACCGATATCTTGCTTGCCACGGGTTTAACAATTGGTGAAATAAAACCACAAGCCGATCATTTAGATTTAGGCTTATTTAATTGGTTTTTCATTCGTGGCAATGAGAGCAACGCTTCAGAAAATGATACCTCAGCAAAACATAGCCCAGAAATGCAAGCTCATTGGCACAACCAACAATTGTTCACCCCTTCAATTATTGAAATTTCAAAGTCTCCCATACTTAAAAAACAGTTATGGCAATTACTTAGTAGCAAAACGCAATGACCCAAAAAAACATGAACGACCATTTTGTTGAAATCACCCCAAAAGACGTAAAAGCGTTAATGGTTATTGAAATAGCATGTCATCCACATCCTTGGACAGAAAAAACCTTTACTAGCTGTATTGGTGGACGTTATTTTGGTGCAAGTCTAAAAGATTCAAATAACAATGATATAGGGTTTTATATTGGTGAATATGTTGCTGGTGAAGCAACGTTAATGAATATTTGTGTAGCCCCTAACAAGCAAGGTAATGGTTTTGGTAAAAAGCTATTTACACAATTTTTAACGCAAGCTAAAGCGCTAGGTGCAACCCAAATATTCTTAGAAGTGAGAGCTAAAAATATTGCAGCACAAATGCTTTATATGAATGTTGGATTTATCGAAATTGATCGCCGTACAGGGTATTACCCAAGTAATACCGGCTTTGGCTATGAAGATGCCATAGTTATGTCACTTAAGTGCTAGTTTCCTCTTGCCCATAGCTTACTATTAACAAATTCATACATTTCTACACATAAATCACCTATTTATTTTTCATCACTCAGTTAACATTACTTCAATAGCTACATTTTATATTCAATTCACTGTTGCTACATACTCGACCATAGTTGGGTTAAGCGCAGTGACAGGATTAAAGGCACTGATATGTTTACTAAAATAACTCCTACAGCAGATCAAAAATTAAGTAATGATGATGTTGCCAGCCTTATTGTGCATGACGCCTTAACTAAAATCAGTCAATTAACCGGTTTTACTAAAGAAGAGGCAACCAACGCATTATTAGTCCAAATAAAAACTCAAATAGATTCACAACCCCAATTGACTAAGCAAAAGACACAGACTTTATACCTAAAAAATATTCAGCAAATAATGCGACCACAACATAGTAGTAAGTCGCTACCAATACTTGACCACATTGAATATAAATACATATCAAACTTATTCAATTAAATAAATTTGCTCACTACCTGTGACTATCATTTTAATGAATAAATAAAAAATCTGTAAAAAGCGGCGACATTCGATCGAATATAGTGGCTTTTTGCAGATTTTTTCTATTTTAATGGTACAATGCGCGCAATTTTTTAAACTTAATGAAAAGTGCCTTTTCAACGATATCGTTAAACACTTTTTTCACCTATTTACTTAACAGGTAATTTGCATGTCTGTACAGCAAGAGCAGGTCGATTTACGTCGCACCTTCGCCATCATATCTCACCCTGATGCGGGTAAAACCACCATTACTGAAAAAGTACTTTTATTCGGTCAAGCTTTACAAAAAGCGGGTACCGTAAAAGGTAAAAAATCAGGACAACATGCAAAGTCTGACTGGATGGAAATGGAAAAAGATCGTGGTATTTCAATCACTACCTCGGTAATGCAATTTCCTTACAACAACTGTTTAGTTAATTTACTTGATACCCCTGGTCATGAAGACTTCTCAGAAGATACTTATCGTACACTAACCGCCGTTGACTCTTGTTTAATGGTTATTGATGTTGCTAAAGGTGTTGAAGCACGTACCATTAAATTAATGGAAGTTACACGTCTTCGTGATACGCCAATTATTACTTTTATGAATAAAATGGATCGTGATGTTCGTGATCCTATGGAAGTAATGGATGAGGTTGAAGAAGTACTAAAGATTAAATGTGCGCCTATTACTTGGCCAATTGGCATGGGTAAAGAGTTTAAAGGTGTTTATAACCTAGTGACTAATGAAACCTTTTTATATCAATCAGGGCAAGGTCATACCATACAAGAAGTGCGTGTGATCAAAGGTTTAGACAATCCAGATCTTGATGCCGCTGTTGGCAGTTATGCCGAAGATTTACGTGAAGAATTAGAGCTAGTACAAGGCGCTTCACATGAATTTGATTTAGATGAATTTTTGAAAGGTGAATTAACACCGGTATTTTTTGGTACTGCATTAGGTAACTTTGGGGTTGACCACATGCTTGATGGTTTAACTAAATGGGCTCCTAAGCCATTACCACGTGCAACCGATTTACGTGAAGTAAAAGCCGAAGAAGAAAAATTCTCGGGTTTTGTTTTTAAAATTCAAGCCAACATGGACCCAAAACATCGTGACCGTATTGCTTTTATGCGTATTTGTTCAGGCAAGTATGAAAAAGGCATGAAGATGAAACAAGTTCGTATAGGTAAAGATGTTAAAATAGCCGATGCGGTAACCTTTATGGCGGGCGATCGTTCAAACGTTGAAGAGGCTTACGCCGGTGATATTATTGGTTTACACAACCACGGTAGTATTCAAATAGGTGATACTTTTACCGCAGGTGAAGACATGAAGTTTAGCGGTATTCCTAACTTTGCGCCTGAAATGTTCCGTCGTATTCGTTTACGTGATCCACTTAAGGCGAAACAATTACAAAAAGGTTTAATTCAGTTATCTGAAGAAGGTGCGGTACAAGTATTTAGACCTTTCATCAACAACGATATGATTGTTGGTGCAGTTGGTGTGCTACAGTTTGAAGTAGTAGTTCAGCGCTTAAAAACAGAATACAAAGTTGATGCAATTTACGAAGCAATAAGTGTTGCAACAGCGCGCTGGTGTACTTGTGATGACGAGCGTACATTAGAGCAATTTAAGAAAAAAGCGGGTGATAACTTGGCGTTAGATGGTGGTGATAACTTAACGTATATTGCCCCGACTATGGTGAATCTATCACTAGCACAGGAACGACACCCAGAGATACAGTTCCACGCAACACGTGAACACTAGTTTGATGTCCTAGTTTGTCATTTTTCGGTGTTGCTTAATAATTTTTATTCAGTCACTTAGTGTACTAAGCTCCCTTATAAAAGTTCTTAAGCGCCTTGTAAAATAAGTAAACTAGTTAACCAAACCTGAATGATTAAAATGAATGATTAAAATGAATTAATGTATTTTGGTTTTATAAATCGAAATAAGAAATTAAATTTACTAACTGTGAGTTACTCTATTCTCGCAGTTAGTTGGCTTAAGACAAAAGAAAACGCGCGGAGTTGACGCATGTCAATGAGCACGATTGATGCCTGTATTGAGCCAAATAGCAAAGAGAATAAGTAACGATATGAATATTAAACAAATACTTGCCGAACGTGTTAGTAAAGCAATGGTTGAAGCGGGTTTACCTGAAGGTACTAACCCTGCAATCAGTTTATCAAACCGTCCTAACTTTGGTGACTATCAAGCAAATGGTGTGATGGGCGCAGCTAAAAAACTGAAAACTAATCCACGTGAATTAGCGGCTAAAGTAGTTGAGCATTTAAACCTTGACGGCATTGCCACAAAAATTGAGTTAGCTGGTCCGGGTTTTATTAATATTCATTTAGATGAAAAATGGTTAGCGGAGCAATTAAACCTTGTTGCTAACGATGAATTTACGGGTGTTAGCCAACGTGGTGTAAACGCTGACGATGAAGCACAAACCGTTGTTGTTGATTACTCTGCTCCTAACCTTGCAAAAGAAATGCATGTTGGCCATTTACGCTCAACCATCATTGGTGATGCTGTTGTACGCGCATTAGAGTTTCGTGGTGACAAGGTTATTCGTCAAAATCACATGGGTGATTGGGGTACACAATTTGGTATGTTAATAGCACATTTAAGCGATAAACTTGCGGGTGATGAAGTTGCTGAAACCGCCCTTGCCGATTTAGAAAACTTCTACCGTGAAGCTAAAATTCGTTTTGACGAAGAAGAAGGTTTTGCCGACCGTGCTCGCGCTGACGTAGTTAAACTACAAAGTGGCGATGCCGCTTGTGCCAAGTTATGGCAACAGTTTATCGATATTTCAATCACCCACAGTGAAGAAATATACGAAAAACTTAATGTATCATTACAGCGTTCAAACATTGTTGGTGAAAGCGCTTATAACGATGATTTACAACCTGTCATTGATGAGTTAATGGCGAAAGAAATCGCTGTAGAAAGCCAAGGCGCTAAAGTTGTTTTTATTGACGAAATGGCAAACAAAGACGGCGAGCCTTCAGTATTTATTGTACAAAAATCCGGTGGTGGCTTCTTATACGCTACAACTGATTTAGCGGCCTGTCGCTACCGTAGTGGCAAACTAGGTGCAGATCGCATCATTATCTTTACCGATGCTCGCCAAGGTTTACACTTTAAACAAGTTGAAATTGTAGCGCGTAAAGCTGGATTTTTACCTGAAAACGTTGGTTACCAGCATTGTCCATTTGGCATGATGATGGGTGACGATGGCACGCCATTTAAAACCCGTACTGGTGGCACAATTAAACTAGCAGAATTACTTGATGAAGCTATTGTTCGCGCTGCAGCATTAATCAAAGAGAAAAACCCTGAAATTTCTGAGACTGATTTAACAGAAATATCTAAAAAGGTTGGTATTGGCGCGGTTAAATTTGCTGATTTATCTAAAAACCGTACCAGCGATTACATTTTCAACTGGAAAACCATGTTGAGTTTTGAAGGCGCTACTGCCCCTTACTTACAATACGCTTATTCACGTATTCAAAGTATCTTTTCTAAAGCAGAGAGTAAAGCTGGCACAGTTGATAATAACGCGGTTATCAGCATACTTGAACCACAAGAAAAAGCCTTAGCGCTAAAGTTATTACAACTTGAAGATGTGATTGATGCAGTAATTAGCGAGTGTACACCTAACTTGCTATGTAACTACTTATACGAGCTAGCCAGTCTTTACATGAGTTTTTACGAAGCTTGCCCTATTTTAAAAGAAGGGATTAACGAAGACGTTAAGGCTTCACGTTTAGCCTTATGTAAAGTTATCTCGACAACATTAAAACAGGGGTTGGATATACTCGGCATTGAAGTCATGGATCGCATGTAAATTTAACCTAGATCGCACAATTGATTCGTCACTGTAGTACTCATTGACTAGCGTCAACTCCGTGCTTAGTTCCTTTCACTAGTGCGATCTAAATTTAAATTATGACTATTATTTGGTATTCAGATCTAAGTAATTATGTCATTCCCAAAGTGTCTTGTCGGGAATCCA
>NZ_JAHKPR010000010.1:28049-83390 GCF_018860585.1 Colwellia sp. E2M01 | reverse complement strand
AAGTGTCCTGTCGGGAATCTAGTTTTTAAGACATTAAAAAATACAAGAATAGCTCCCCGATAAATAACTCGGGGATAACGACTACTATTAATATAGCTAAACCATCAACGGAGGCAATAATGCAATTTACTGATAGCCATTGCCACCTTGATGACATTGCTTTTAAAGAGCACCTTCCTGAGTTACTGGTGCAATGCCAGCAGCTCAATATTAACCGCATTATTGTCCCTGCAATATCACCTAGCAACTTTAACCAAGTACTTGAGTTAGCGAAAAATCATCACAAAGATCCTATTTGCATTTATCCTTGTTTAGGTATTCATCCTTGGTTTTTACAAGACTTAAACGACACACATCTTGCACAATTAACACAAAGTGTTAAGCAAGCTCGTAGTGACATTATTGCTATTGGAGAAATTGGTCTTGATGGCGCTATTGCTAAAAAAGCGGAAGCACATGGGCAAAGTATTGAAGATAACTGGCATCATCAGCAACATTTTTTTGATTATCAGCTGAATATTGCAAATGAACAAAACTTACCAGTTATTATTCATCACAGGCAATCTCACGATAAAATAATGCCTTTTTTAAAACGCTATAAATTAAACAAAGCAGGTATTATTCACGGCTTTTCGGGCAGTTACCAACAAGCAGTAAATTATATAGACTTAGGCTTTAAACTCGGCGTTGGCAGTACTATCACCTATTCACGAGCAAAAAAGACCATTAACGCCATTAAGCGTTTACCGTTAACAAGTTTAGTACTGGAAACTGACGCGCCATCAATGCCGTTAAGTAAAGAAGTTATGAGTAATGAGGTAAAGAGTGACGAGTTACTTATGACATATGAAAGTGACGCAACAAAAAAACCAAACAACTCACCAGTTAATATTATTCAGATATTTAAAGTACTAACGAATATACGTACAGAAAATGTCGAAGAAATTGCGAATCAGCTTGAGAGCAATATAGAACAAGTATTTTTTAGCCACATTTAATTAACCATATAAATTATGTTTGATCTACGTTTGGTTTAGTATTTAACCGATAACCACGTCGACTAAAGCGGTTTAAACCGCGAGTCAATAAAAAGCCAACGACGCCCGCTAATAACAACATTAAGCGCTGTAACGATTGCTTCTCTTCATCAGCTTTGGCTAATAATTTAGTTAAATAACTCGGCTCGATAGTAAAGCGTAAATATCCATGTAATTTATCAATATTTTGATCGGTATATCTGATCTCTTCAATAAAAGGAGTAAAGGTTGACGTTAAGTTACGTTGAAAAGGAGAAACACCATATAGATCATTAATACTTTTTGCTTGTGCGGGCATAACATCATTACCCTGTTTATCTTTTCCAATAGAAACACTTGAAACAAGTAATTTTCCTGTAGCGTCGTATAAATGGGCCTGATTAACGAAATTAACCTTGGTTAAGCCGTCGAGGTAATCTTGTAAAAAACTGGCTTCTTTATTTTTATTTTCATGAGATTGCTCAAGAATTACCGCAATACCAGCAATAGCCTGTTTTAACTGTTGCTTAGCAATATAATTAAAATGTTCAGTTAAATTTTCGTTATCGCGTTTACTCATCGATTGCCAAATACTCATCAATAGAACGATCAGTACAATGGCAGCAATTAATTGGAAAATTTTATTATAAGTCGACGATAATTTAGGGTATAAAAACGGCTCGGCTTGCTTCATAATACGGCTATAATTGTTTTATTACATTAATAATCTCACTATAGTTAGATTATTAACTGATGTGAAGTTTAATATTTACATAAATACCAATAGCCTAGAGAATTAACGTGCCTGAAATCAGCAATCTATTACCTTTATCACTTGAGCAATATTTAGCTCAAAACCCAATAAATACTCAATTACCTGTTACTTTCACCTTTTCCACACAAGCACTTAACATTGGTGAAAAGAGCAACCAAACAAACATCAACGAAAATAAAACAGAACTAGTTGTTTTTCAAGAATTGACATTATCTCAGCTACTCGCATTAACAGAGCAAGTTAAGCTTGAAATAACCTCATTAAACACTATTAATCACCGCAATAATCAAACCAGTTATCGTTTTCAAGTAAACTGTGCCGATTTTATAGCTTCGCGTAAAACTCTAGCAGAGTTTACTTTAGCCAATAACATTGAAGCTGCTTTATTAAATAAAGTACCAAGGTTAAGTGAGCCCGGTTTATTAGTAATGGATATGGATTCAACCACAATAGAAATTGAATGTATTGATGAAATAGCCATTCTTGCCGGTGTTGGCGAAGAAGTAGCAGAAGTAACCGAACGTGCTATGCAAGGTGAATTAGATTTTGCTCAAAGCTTACATCAACGTGTTGCTACTTTAGAAGATTCGCCTGTGAGTATATTAAGTGATGTGGCAAAAAACATCCCTTTAATGGCAGGCTTAAAACCCTTAATTGCTGAACTTAAAAAGTATAATTGGCGTATTGCTATTGCTTCAGGTGGTTTTACTTATTTTGCCGATCACTTAAAAGATACGTTAAGTTTAGATGCTGCTTTTGCTAACACTCTTGAGATTGTTGATGGCAAATTAACGGGTAAAGTTTTAGGTGATGTTGTTGATGCACAAGTAAAAGCTGACTCATTAGCTATTTTAAGTGAAGAGTACTCGATTCCACCTAGTCAAACTGTCGCAATGGGTGATGGTGCTAATGACTTAGTGATGATGGCCGCAGCAAGTTTTGGTGTTGCATTTCATGCTAAACCAATTGTGTTAGCGCAAGCTGATAGTAGTATCAATGTACAAGGCTTAGACTGCTTATTACATTGGTTAGCTTAACTATCTAATCCATTATATATGCATGGTAGTAAGCTTTAACTTATAATTTCTAAAGCGCTAACGTCATAAGCACTAACTAAAAAGCCTCAGTGAAAAACCTATTTAGGGTTTTCACTGAGGCTTTTTTGATCAAGTTACGTTATAAGTATCGCAACCTGCTCACTCACAATATAACTTTTAATAACAAATTAGTTATTATCTAGCTCACTTACCAGAATATGCCTTAATAAAGCTTCTTGTGTCGAATCAACCAGCTGAACTAAACCTGCGACACTGTATATCTCTTGTTCAATCTGTTTACCACGATGAATGGCATATGAGCTAACATACGCTAGCTCTGGGTTTAAATATTCCATATGTGCTTCATCACTTCGTGATAACTTTAAATCAACACTATAGAACCGCCCTTGCTTTAAAGCCTCTTTAATAAATGCATGCCGTAATTCAGCTGTCTTTAATTCACTTACTCGGCTTATTTCAACAGAGCTTTCTACGTCAGTTATATTAGTTTTAATGGCAATATAAAGTTGCTCATTTATCGCACTATCTGTTGCTAGTAGTTTTTTCATATACTGATCAAGTAAGTTACGAACACCTAAATTACTCAACAACGGGTAAAGATTATAGTAACCACGGCGATCACTTAAACGTAACATATCAGCTAAAAGATTATTATGGTTTTGTAATCCATACTGCCCTGCGACCAAGCTTTCCACCTTATAACGACTACCGCTTGATTGCACTATCGCTGACGGTATCGACATATTTACTGCATATAAAGTTCTTAATGCATCAGATAAACCCGGCGTTAACATGGCGTATTCATCAGGCGTTAATTTGTTCTTATTTTTATTTATAAGTAACTTAAAAAATGAACGACCTATATGTTGATGTTCTTTCACAGAAACCCGTAAATTAATTTCTGTTTTATCCTTATTTACTCGAATAACTTTATAAGGCAAGTTACTAAGATCAAACTCTGAAGTTATTTTCTGTAATTTAGGAAAGCTTAAATAAACAATATCATCTTTAGACAAAGTTGCAGGACTCGCTAAATTTATTTTCATACCTGATACAGAAAAGTCAGCCGAAGTTCCTGACCATTTTACAGACTCACATTCAATAGTTACCGGCGTTTCATATTTAAAGCGCATCTCTTGGCGTTGGTGGCCGTAACTTAACACTATTTCATCAACAGTTTTCGTCGCTGTAACTTTACAACCAAGTCGTTTAAGTTTATCTGGATCAATTCCCGTGGCTCCTAGCGATTTATAATCACTTCTTGCCGTTTTGTCGGTAATATCAATAGCGGTAACGATATAAGGTAGTTGCTTAATTATTTGATTAACTTCATTTGAAACAGGTGGGTTTAAGTAAATTTCTTGTTTAGTTGCTGTATTTGATAAAGTAAAAGGTGAATATGCATGTTCAGTATCCACTTTTTTAATATTTAATGCCGTAACAGCAAAACTTTCTTTTGTTGCTGCAAAGGCTAAAAATTGTTTAAAAAACACTTTGTCTTCTTTTAGATGTTGCTCATCTAAAGTGTAAAAAAACTTGTTACCTTTATTTTCATGAAAAAAACTAAACACAAGTAAAGACTTGCCTTGCTCTTTACACTCAAGTAAATACTGCAGTCGTTCTGGGTTTATCAAAAAATGTAATGCTGACTGATTTTTATCATCTTTCCAGTATTGATATTGCTTGTTATTATTTTTAGTTGTTAAGGCATAACGAGGTAAGAACGTTTCTGAGTTGTTATTTTTATTTTTATTTTTATTTTTATTTTGCAAAAATATAGGTAGCTCATTTACCTTTACTAACGAAAATTGTTCAAAACTTCTTGATTGTAATGCAGCTAAAGTATTGTCTAAATTAATTTTATAACGACGTTTATTACCTTGAATATAACCTATCAAAAAACGTTCAAAAGCATCGTTATCGGAAATATTAATACGCTTACAGCCAATAATTTGCGTACCCGAATCACGTTTTACATTTTTCACTTCAAAGGTGAATAATGAATCTTTAGTAAACTGAAATTCTTGCTCTAATCCTGTAAAAGCAATAGATATAACATCACCTTTATATAAGCCCATTTCATTTATCAATTTAAACTTTATTCCGCGTACACTAATATCAATACTGGTAGTAGATATTTCTCGTTGATTATGCACTTTTAAGGTGATCGGAATGGCATAATTCATCCGCTCTTCTGCGCGATCTGGGTAGTTACTTAACAGGTGAAGTTTGGCTGTATATTGCAGTTTTTCAACACTGGGTTTATTAGTACTGCTAACGTTGTCGACTGTACTCGGCTTTATTTGTTCGTTTTCATAAATATTACGAAAACTATTTTTAGCATCTTTAACATCTTCATAAACACCAAAAGTATAACCGCCATATATACCTACACTTTCTTTAAAAGCAGCAATAGCAACTTCATCTAAAAAGTGTGATTGCCCCTGAAAATCAAAAAACTGACAATCACCTTTAACCAATCCCCGTAAATCAATAGCACGGGTACAAGGAGACGCTAAACGTTTTAATTCCATTTTAAGTAAAAATCGTTCATTTTTACTTAAATGTTCGGTCGCCGCATTATACTTAGGTTCAAAGCCTTTTTTATTTACTTCACCACGTAAATTATTAATAATTTCATAGTGTTTGCTAAAATCTTTATTCATAATTATTTTATTAACTTATATTCTACAGTTAAAGACTGCAATTAAACCGAGTTTGATAGCGGTGTTTTTTAGTTTTTATTACTTTATATTATTAGTTTAGACAACAAAATTAAAATCATTGTAATCTAAACAAATTTATCTTTAAAAACATAGCAATATTATGCCTCATTAGAAAAAAGTTAGCACAAAAGTACAAAGTCATTCATTTAATTTGAATTTTTTTAATTGTTTCTTTAATTCTATAATGCTAACTCCTAATGTAAACCTTATAATAAAGCTAAAAATTTAATAGCGTTATAAATAATACCGCAACTCACTAGCCTTACCTAGAAAATTTGAGTTGTAAGTCCAGTGTTAAAGTCCGTTATCGTTTCAGTCATAGTCGTGTTCATAAATAGGTATCAATTTAAATGGCAAAAGCAGCAAAAATAGAGTTCGTATGTACAGATTGTGGGTTGAACTATAATCGTTGGCAAGGACAATGCCGTTGCGGCGCCTGGAATACAATTGTTGAAATGAAAATACCTAAGGCAGGCAATAAAAGTGCTAGCTCTCGCCTTACCAGTAATGGTGGTTATGCCGGACTTACCGGTGGCGGCTCTAAAAAAATTAATGAAATTCAATCAACCGAAGCCGAAAAAAGATTAACAGGCATTGGTGAGCTTGACCGCGTATTAAGTGGCGGCGTAACCACAGGCTCTGTAAATATTATTTCAGGTGATCCTGGCGCTGGTAAAACCACCCTACTCTCAGATTTAATTGCCCGCATGTCACAAAATATGGCATCACTTTATTGTACTGCGGAAGAATCACTTTCTCAGTTTAAAAACCGCGTACACCGATTAAAACTCGATTACAACGAAGAACAGCTATATTTACTTGCTGAAACAAGCGTTGAAGCAATCATCGAAGAGTTAGAAACAAATAAGATTAAGTTCGCAGTAATTGACTCTATTCAAGCGGTAGTTACTGATAATGCCAACGGTAGCCCTGGCTCTCCGTCACAAGTAAAAAGTAGTGCTCAAGCCTTAACGCAATACTGTAAGCAAAACGATGTAACCATGTTTATTATTGCTCATGTTAATAAAAACAATGAAATTGCTGGTCCACAAACACTAGTACATATTGTTGATGCGTTACTGCATATAGACACTAACGACGGGCAAATACGAACCTTACGCGCCAACAAAAACCGTTTTGGTGATATTGATACTGTCGGCATTTTCAAAATGTGTGAGCGAGGTATGCTTAGCGTTGATAACCCAAGTGAAATATTTTTATCTGGCTCTAGTACTGAATCTCCAGGTTCAACCATCACCTGTATTCGCAAAGGTAATCGAAATCTGCTTTTAGAAATTCAATGCTTAACCACAGAAACCGAAGCAGAGTTTCCACAACGTGTTTGTGTTGGCTTAAACATGAACCGCATAAAAATGTTAACTGGAATATTGCGTAAACACACCAAAACCAAAATATTTCACGATACCTTTTTTAATATTGTTGGCGGTTTAAAAATAGATGAGTCTGAAACCTGTATCGATCTCGCGTTAGTTACCGCCTTATTAAGTAGTTTGAATGATTTTGTGATACCTCGTACTACCTGCATTATGGGCGAGTTGAGTTTAAATGGTGATGTTAGACCAATAGATAGTGGTGTACCACGCGTTAAAGAAGCTGCACAACATGGTTTTACCGAAATATATATTCCATATCGTAATTACCATAAATCAATGGAAGGTTTAGGCGCTAACATTAAAGCGGTAAAAACGATTCATGAGCTAATAGCGTTAATTAAATAACTCTAAATAAGTAGCATTAATAAAACTCCATTAAATAAAGTGACCATAAACACATATACAAAAGAACAAGCGATATATGAGTTTATGGTAATATCAGCGACTCCATTTTCACTTTTACAATAAGCTTTTACCATAATGAGCAAGGAAAAGAGCTCAGTTAGATAACTAAGAGATAGCAATGAAATTTATCATGACTAAAATACTTTTTTCACTCACTTGTTTATTATCAACTTCATTTTATATACAAGCATTAGCCGATAGTGAAGTAAAAGAAGCTCCCCAAATAAGTACCGAAATAGCTATTGAAAAAAATACTGAAGCAAGCGTAGAAAAAAGCATAGAAGTCGACACTAAAGAAAAAAGTACTAAGCAAAGTATTGCAACAGTTACTACACAGTTAAAACAAGAATTTAGTGAAAAAAACGCCAATTCTAACAACACCGACAAAACCACTGGTAAAACAGTTATGCCAATAATAAATGACACAACAAATGAATTAACACTTGAGCGCATCTATAGCTCGCCATCACTTAATGGTCAAACACCTAAGTCATTACAGTTTTCTCCTGATGGTAGCCGCGTCACTTATTTACAAGGTAAAACTGAAGACTCAAATCATTACGATTTATGGGAATATAACCTTGCAAGTAAAGAGCATAAATTATTAGTTGACTCTCAAGTCTTATTCGACGGCTCTGAAACTTTATCAGATGAAGAAAAATCTCGTCGCGAGCGCCAGCGTGTATATGGCTTTGGCATCATGGAATATCAATTTTCAGATGATGGTAGCGCTTTATTATTTCCTATTAATGGTGATATTTACCATTACCATATAGCAACTCAAGTCGCTAAAAAGTTAACGCAAACTGCTGACTTTGAAACGGATATCAAGTTTTCACCCAAAGGTAATTTTGTTTCTTATATTCGCGCGCAAAATATTTATATCCTTAATATAAGTTCAGGTAAGGAAACTCAACTAACCCGCGATGGCAAAGGATCGATTAAAAACGGTATGAGTGAGTTTGTCGCCCAAGAAGAAATGGATCGCATGACTGGCTATTGGTGGTCACCTAATGAAAAACATATCGCTTTTTTACAAGTTGATGATGCACCGGTAGAAACTATTATTCGTAATGAAATATATGCTGAAGAAATAGCATTAATAGAACAAAAATACCCAACTTCGGGCACTGATAACGTCACTTTAAAACTGGCGATAATAGATATTAAAGATGGCAACATTCAATTTATTGATACTGGCGACAATAAAGATATCTATATACCTAGAGTCAATTGGTTAAACGATAGTAAGCGTTTATCGTATCAGTGGCAAAGTCGTGATCAAAAAACGTTAAAGTTAATAAGTTACAACCTAAAAAATCGTCGTCAAAACACCCTAGTGACTGAAACATCAACCCATTGGCTTAACCTACATCATGATCTAAGGTTTTTAAAAGATAATAAAACCTTTATTTGGGCTTCTGAGCGAGATGGCTACAAACATTTGTACCATTACAATCTCAACGGTAAACTTATTGCACAATTAACCAAAGGTGAATGGGTAGTTGATTCACTTGCAACCATTGACGAAAAACAAGGCTGGGTTTATTTTACTGGCCGCGCTGATACACCACTTGAAAGTCATTTATATAAAGTACCACTTAGTGGCAAGTTTCCTGAACATGTGCAGAATATTAGCAAACGTAATGGTGTTCATCAGGTTATGTTTAGCAAAAACAATGAAAATTATATAGATAACTTTTCAAATATAACAACGCCAGAGCAAGTAAGTTTACATGCGGCTAATGGTGAACAACTCACTTGGTTAACCGAAAACAAAGTTAGCCCAACTCACCCTATTGCACCTTACTATGATGATTTAGTTTCACCTGAATTTGGGGCAATAACCTCTGCAGATGAAAAAACCACTTTGTATTACAAGCTATACAAACCAAAAGACATGGTGCCAGGCAAAAAGTACCCTGTGATCGTTAATGTTTATGGTGGTCCACAAGCACAACACGTTATTAACAAATGGCAAGGCTTTGATCTAACCCAGTATTTATTAAAACAAGGTTATATTGTTTTTCAATTAGATAACAGAGGCACTAACCATCGCGGTACTGCTTTTGAATTTCCTATTTATGAAGGTTTAGGTCAACTGGAAATTAGCGATCAAATTAGCGGAGTAAAATATTTACAATCTCTCTCTTATGTTGATAAAGACAGTATTGGTATTTACGGCCATTCTTATGGTGGTTATATGACATTAATGGCAATGTTCAAAGCTGGTGAGTACTTTAAAGCCGGAGTTAGTGGTGCACCTGTTACTGATTGGCGTTTATACGACACTCATTACACTGAACGTTATTTAAATCACCCTAGCGACAATATTGCAGGTTATGAGGCAAGTAGTGTACTTCCTTATGTTGCAGGCTTAAATGGTCCATTAATGATTTACCATGGCATGGCTGATGACAATGTACTCTTTACCCATTCAACTAAGTTAATGAAAGCTCTACAAGATGAAGGCAAGTTATTTGAATTAATGACTTATCCGGGGAGTAAACACAGTATGAATGGTAAAAAAGTGAAAATGCATTTAAATACTACTATTGTTGATTTTTTTGATAGGCATTTTAAATAAGCATGAACAAAACGATATGCATTGTCTATTACGTTGCATTTATGCAACGTAATTCACGCCTACCTCTGCCATTATCATCAAACTAAACACTGTCATCCCTAAAGTGTATTATCTGGTATCCTTTGTAAATCACTTAGCTAATATTCAATAGAGTCTAAAATAAACAATTGAGTCTAAAATAAAAATTTGACTTCAGGCGAGTCCGCCAAAGTAACTATTTGTTGTAGGTGGGATCTAAAGTGCACCTTTATGAATAAGCGAAAATAAATTCCTGCCTACGTCTTCCATTCTCAAAAAGCCCTATTGCTATTCTATCTTTGAAAGCTAGCTGATAAGCATTTTTCATGCCCTAATAATCATCATACCCCGAATAAAAGTATCTTAATTTCCAGTTACATTTAATTGCATTTATCTAGCATTTTACTATTGCATTTTGATGACAAGAGGAGGATTATGAAATTGAAGTAAATGATTAAGATGACAACGAGAGGTAAGATTATGAAGATTAACGTTTCTGGACATCATGTAGAAATTACAGAAGGTATCAAGCAGTCTATCGAAAGTAAGTTCGCCAAAATCTCTAAACATTATCCGTCAATTATGACGCTAGATTCAACGATAACCGTTGAGCCACACCAGCAAAAACTTGAAGTAACCACCTTGTACGAAGGAGAAAAAGTTACCGTAAATGCGTCAGACAAAAAACTTTATGCCGCTATCGCGAAAGTTGCTAAGAAACTAGAGAGAGCTCTAGCACATCGTAAAGGTGTATTATCCGCTAAATTCCATTCTAAGTTTGTTGTACCACAAACAGATATGTATCAAGCAGCCCCGTAAGGCTATTGTTCTAAACCATCAAAGCTTCAATATAAGCTAATGTAAAAGTATAAAAAAAGCAGTTACTGTTTATCAGTAACTGCTTTTTATTTAATTAATGCTTATGTAGCTTCTTTTATTACTCTGGCTCATAATCCAAGTTAGCAGATAACCAACGCTCAGCTTGCTCTAAGGTCATCCCTTTACGGTTTGCATAATCAATCACTTGGTCTTTCGCTACTTTTGCTACCGCAAAGTATTTAGACTCAGGGTGTGAGAAATACAGTCCACTTACCGCAGCACCTGGCCACATGGCATAGCTTGAGGTTAAGTCCATATCAATATTTTCTTTAACGTTTAAGAGCTCCCAAATTAAACCTTTTTCGGTATGCTCAGGGCACGCAGGGTAACCAGGAGCAGGACGAATACCTTGGTAACTTTCACGAATTAACGCGTCATTATCTAAATCTTCATCAGGTGCAAAGCCCCAATATTCTTTACGTACTTTTTCATGTAAGTATTCAGCACTTGCTTCGGCTAATCTATCCGCAACTGCTTTTAATAATATTGAATTGTAATCATCAAATTCAGCATCATAAGCTTTTACTAGTTCTTCAACACCAAAGCCAGCAGATACCGCAAACGCGCCTACATAATCTTCAATACCTGACTCAACTGGGGCAATATAATCTGCTAAACAACGGTTAAACTGTCCTGCTGGTTTTTTACTTTGTTGACGTAATTGATGTAAACGCGTTAATTTTTCGCTACGACTTTCATCAGTATAAAGTTCAATATCATCTTGCTTAGCATTTGCTGGAAATAGACCAAATACCGCTCTTGCTGTAAGTTTTTTATTATTAATAACGTCATCAAGCATGGCGTTAGCATCGTTGAATAACTTAGTTGCTTCACCGCCAATAACTTCGTGTTTTAAAATAAGTGGGTATTTACCTGATAACTGCCAAGTCATAAAAAATGGCGTCCAATCGATGTAATTTCTTACCTCGTTAAGATCAAGGTTATCAAGTACGGTTACGCCTAACTTATTTGGTTTTGTCGGAGTGTAATCATCAAAGTTAATTCCGGTAGCATTAGCACGCGCATCTTCAAGACTAATTAAACTTGAACGTGGGCCTTTTTTATAATGACGGGCACGAACTTTTTCATACTCTTCTTTAGTGCTCATATGAAACTGCTCTTTATGTTCACTTGATAACAAGTTACTTACCACAGATACCGCGCGCGATGCGTTTGAAACATATACAACAGGCTCATCGTATTGAGGTTCTATTTTAACAGCGGTATGTGCTTTAGAAGTGGTTGCGCCGCCAATAAGTAATGGTAACTTAAACTCATTACGTTTCATTTCTTTAGCAACATGCACCATTTCATCAAGAGATGGAGTAATTAACCCAGATAAACCGATAATATCGACATTCTCTTCTTTAGCAACGCGTAAAATATCATCGCAAGATACCATTACGCCTAGGTCGATAATTTCGTAGTTATTACATTGCAGTACAACGCCAACAATGTTTTTTCCAATATCATGAACATCGCCTTTAACAGTTGCTAATAACACTTTACCGTTACTACTTGCTTCGGTTTTTTCAGCTTCAATAAACGGGTTTAAATGTGCTACAGCTTGTTTCATAACACGCGCTGATTTTACTACTTGCGGTAAAAACATTTCGCCCGCGCCAAATAAATCACCAACCACGTTCATGCCATCCATTAACGGACCTTCAATAACATCTAAAGGTCGGTCTGCCGCAAGTCGTGCTTCTTCAGTATCTTCAATAATAAATTCGTTAATACCTTTAACAAGTGCATGCGCTAAACGTTCATTAATGGGTAATTCGCGCCATGCCATGTCAGTTTTAGCTGCTTGGCCGCCAGCTTGTCCGTGATATTCTTGGGCAATATCTAATAATCGTTCGGTAGCGCCGTCATCGCTATTGTTAATAACATCTTCTACCGCTTGTTTAAGCTTTTCAGGCAAGTCTGAATAAATAGCAAGTTGCCCAGCGTTAACAATACCCATATCCATACCATTTTTGATGGCGTAGTATAAAAATACCGCGTGAATAGCTTCTCGAACAGGGTTGTTACCGCGGAATGAGAAAGATACGTTTGATACCCCACCCGAAATCATCGCGTGTGGTAAATTTTTCTTAATATCGTCAACCGCTTCAATAAAATCTACCGCGTAGTTATTATGCTCATCAATACCCGTTGCCACGGCAAAGATATTCGGATCGAAAATAATATCTTCTGGTGGATAGCCAATTTCGTCAACCAACATATGATAAGCACGATGACAAATTTCGTATTTACGCTCTCGTGTGTCCGCTTGGCCTTCTTCATCAAAGGCCATCACGATTACTGCAGCGCCGTAACGACGAAGTAATTCAGCTTGCTCACGGAAGTTTTCTTCACCTTCTTTTAAGCTGATGGAGTTAACAATACCTTTACCTTGAATGCATTTTAAGCCCGCTTCAATGATGTCCCATTTAGAGGAATCAATCATGATTGGCACTTTAGCAATATCAGGCTCGCCAGCAATCATATTTAAAAAGCGTACCATAGCGGATTTTGAATCCAACATGCCTTCATCCATGTTGATATCAATAATTTGTGCGCCATTCTCTACTTGTTGTAAAGCAACTGAAATCGCTTGTTCGTAGTTTTCTTCAACAATTAAGCGTTTAAACATCGCTGAACCAGTAACGTTAGTACGTTCACCAACGTTAACAAATAAGCTGTCTTCCTGAATAGTTAAGGCTTCTAACCCTGATAAACGACAAGCTATTGGGCGCTCTTCAATTTTACGTGGTGAAATGTTAGCAACACTTTGTGCCATTGCACGAATATGATCTGGCGTGGTTCCACAACAACCACCAACAATGTTTAAAAAGCCAGACTTAGCCCACTCTTCTATATGCGTGGTCATTTCATCAGCCATTAAGTCATACTCACCAAAAGCATTTGGTAAACCTGCATTTGGATGCGCTGATACGGCGGTATCACAAATTCGGCTTAGCTCAGCAACATATTGGCGTAATTCATTTGGACCTAACGCACAGTTTAAACCGAATGAAACAGGTTTAGCATGACGAAGTGAGTTGTAAAATGCTTCGGTAGTTTGACCTGATAAGGTTCGACCTGAGGCATCAGTAATTGTGCCTGAGATCATTACTGGTAAACGTTCACCTAATTCATCAAAAACCGTTTCTACTGCAAAAATAGCTGCTTTTGCATTAAGTGTATCGAAAATAGTTTCGATTAAAATAATGTCACTGCCACCTTCAATTAAGGCTTTAGTTGATTCAATGTAAGCATCTTTTAGTTCATCAAAAGTTACGTTACGAAAGGCAGGATCGTTAACATCAGGTGAAATAGAACAAGTACGGTTTGTTGGCCCTAAAACACCGGCCACAAAACGTGGGCGTTCTGGGTTCTTTTTGGTGTATTCATCAGCCGCTTCACGCGCTATTCTTGCGGCTTCTCGGTTAATTTCAGCGCTGTACTCTTGCATGTCGTAATCGGCCATGGCAATAGTCGTTGCGTTAAAGGTATTGGTTTCAAGAATGTCAGCGCCTGCTTCAAGATACTCAAGATGAATAGCTTTGATTATGTCAGGCTGAGTAAGCACTAACATATCATTATTACCTTTCACATCAGTGTGCCAATCAGCAAAACGATTAGCTCTGAAATCTTGCTCTTCAAATTTATATGCTTGGATCATGGTACCCATAGCACCATCAAGAATTAATATATTTTTAGCAAGTTGCTGTTCAAATAAGGCGAAAGAAGCATGTTTTTTCATTTTGATATCCAAGTAATTTTTTCGTTGTTCACTATCGTCATCAAGCTGTTGATAAACGATTAGTAAGTCTCGGGGTATTTATTAACCAACGAGATTATATTTGATGCATTATAAACTTTATTTATTTTTTAACGTTGCGGTCATGTGTTCAGCGTCTAACTGGTACGGTGTCATTTGATAAACATAGTAATTAAGCCAGTTTGTGTAAAGTAAACTACCATGACTTCGCCAAGTACCAACGGGCGCATTATCAACATTATCATCTTGATAATAATTAACAGGCTTGCTCGTCGTGTTGTCTTTTTTACAATCGCGTAAAAATTCTTCATGTAATGTAGATGTGTCATATTCTGGATGACCAATAAGGTACACCTGACGTTTATCTTCACTTGCAGCCAAATAAACTCCAGCTTCTGGAGACTCCGCTAAAATATTTATTTCATCAATACTTTCGTAGTCGGCTTTGTCGATATAACCGTAGCGAGAATGTGGCACATTAAAGTTCTCATCAAAGCCGCGTGTAAGCTCTTCTTTACTATCTAACGGCGTATGCTGAAAAACACCGAAAAGCTTATCTTTACGTAAATGACGATTTAATCCGTAATAATGATATAAAGCAGCGTGAGCAGCCCAACATGAAAACATTGTTGAGGTTACATTTTTATTTGCCCAGTCAAATACTTCGCATATTTTATCCCAATAACTTACTTCGGTATAATCAAGCAGCGCTAAAGGTGCGCCCGTAATAAGTAAGCCATCGTATTGCTTATGTTTAATGTCATCAAACAAACAATAGAAGTTTTCTAAATGTTCTTTCGGTGTATTTTTAGACACGTTTTTATGAATACGCACAAACTCCACATTAATTTGTAATGGCGTATTCGACAACATACGTAAAATTTGCACTTCCGTTTCTATTTTATTAGGCATTAAATTTAAAATAGCCACTTGCATTGGGCGAATTTCTTGGCTCGCAGCGCGATCTTCAGACATAACGAAAATGTTTTCATTATCGAGAATTGACAAAGCGGGTAATTGACCAGGAATTTTAATGGGCATGATAGACACCTAACAAAAAAGCACGTATTTATTGAGGAATACAATGTTACTTGGATTGATATGTATGTCAACGTTTAAACGTATAGACGTCTAAATGATTTTGTAAGTATTATTAATGGTGAATAGCGAGAGAGCAATATGGGTATAGGGTACAGAGTTTTTTTATTATTAAATATAATTTATGTTACTTACTAAAAATCCCAAAATTAGCGCAATAAAAAAGTGAATGTTATGGTTCTACCCTGAGTGATAAAACCATAATGTTAGTATGAGTCGCGCTATTAATCTTTAAAGTTATTAAATTGGAAAGATTGTTCTAACTCTGCCGTTTTAACTAAACGCATTACCGCTTGTAAATCATCACGCTTTTTACCAGTTACACGAACAGACTCGCCTTGAATAGCTGCTTGTACTTTAAGTTTTTCTGCTTTGATTAGTTTTACTACCTTTTTAGCAACGTCTTGCTCAATACCTTCTTTAAAGTTAACTTGTTGGCTCCAGTTTTTACCGGTAGCGCTAGCTGTTTCAATGTTCATCGCTTTCGCATCAACACCACGTTTAGTTAACTGACTACGTAACATGTCGCACATTTGCTTTAGTTGAAAATCACCTTCTGCTTTAAGGGTTACATTTGGCTTTTTCCATTCAAAACTAGCTTCTACTCCACGAAAATCAAAACGTGTAGTTAATTCACGATTAGCATTGTCGACTGCATTTCTTACTTCTTCTAAATCAGTTTCTGATACGATATCCATTGATGGCATAATTGTTTCTCTTGTGTTGATCTAGCCCCACTTCAATATTTACTTGCCGTAAAATTAAAGTGACTATAACTAGTTATAAGTTGAATAAATTTAATTTTTGCTATTATACCTTTAGCTTTACGTGGTGCAACTATAGCCTTAAACCAATTAATTAAGCTCTTTCTCTTTCAGTAATTGCTCCGCCAGCAATCCAATAAAAGCCGAGGCAGAGGTAAAAATACATGTTAATATCAGATCACTTTTTATTTGACTGTAGATTTCTCGTGCAAGCACGCCAACACACGTATTTTTTCATTACTGTTATTATTATCTTTACCGTACTGCTTTTTGCCCACGAGCTATTACCTGATATTTTAAGAAAACGCATTTTTAAATTTCCAGCCATTGATACTATTGGTCATCTGACTAGCTTTTTTATTTTAACTTGGGTATGTCACTCAGTTATTAAGTTATCTTTGCCCTATTGCATCCCTTTACTGGTTTTTTACGGGGCACTCACTGAAATTGGACAATCATTTTTAGGGTATCGTAGTGGTGAGCTAGGTGACTTTTTTGCTGATGTTATTGGCATAGGTTTATTTGTATTAGCGAAATGGTTATACCTTAAGTTTTTCCGTCAGCGTAAAAATAATCCTTTAAGTTATAAGTGATAAGCTACAAATAAAGCCGGTTATTAGTATAGGTTAGAGCATGACAAATCAAACAAGTACTCTCTCAGTAATTCCATTCAGTAATATTGTAGTGGTTGGTCAAGGTGCCATTGGTTTACTTTGGTATCATCATTTGTCCCAAGCTAAATTTTCTTTTAAAAACTCAGTAACTTTACTTACTTCTAAACAAGGGCTAACTCATAAAAATAAAAATGTTGGTCAAGCACACCTAACAAACTACCACTTTACCTCTTATCAAGAAATACCGTCAGAAAAGGTACAGGGTAAAAGCTACCCACTTAGGTATAGTGAAACAGCTGATATAGCTATTGCTGATATTATTTTGCTATGCGTAAAGTCATACCAAATAGCAGCTGCGATAAAAAACATAGCCAAACAACTTTCACCTAACTGCATTATTATTCTCGCTCATAATGGAATGGGAGCGGTTGAAGAAGTTGTTAATTTACTGCCAAAATCACAGCGAATACTGACCATGTTAACTACACACGGTAGTTTACGAAACTCTCCACTAAATATAACTCATACAGGGTTAGGGCGAAGTGATATAGGTCAAGTCAACAGACGTTTGGCTGACGAATTAACCGCCATTGAACAACAGCAACTCACGGCATTACTAAATACAGCCTTACCTAGTGTTACTTTCCATCAAGATATAATAGAAAAACAGTGGCTAAAGTTAGCAATTAACTGTGTGATAAACCCAATAACAGCAATTAATGGTTTGGATAATGGCGAAGTAAACAATGAGCAATTTTCTGAGCAAGTAAATTATATATTGGCTGAAATTGTAGCAGTAAGTAAAGCTGAGGAGATTAATTTATCATTAGCTGAGTTGCAAGAAATTGTAAGAAATGTCGCTAAAGCAACGGCACAAAATTGCTCATCTATGCGCTGTGATGTGTTAGCAGGTAAATCAACTGAGATAGATTATATCAACGGTTACATTCACCGTTTAGGAGAAAAGCACAATATTGCTACTCCTGAAAATACTCGAATGTGGCAAGCGGTTAAATCTCTTAGTGAATATCAATAAGCTTTGTGATTAATCATTCGTGAGTATTAATTCGCGCACAAAAAAGCGGGAATAAATTCCCGCCTACGTTTGTACATCGATGATATATTGTCAGCTATAACTAACTGTTATGGACGGTAAACTTTAACGTTTTTAAAGCCGTTATCAAGTAAGTATAAAGCTTGTAGTTTACTCATTACACCGTGATCGCAATATAGTAAATATTCTTTCGACATATCTAAATCACCAAACTGAGTAGCTAACTTGTAAAACGGTATGTGTTTTATTTCAACATTATCTAATTCTAAAGGTTTGTCTTCTTCTTCTTCAGGACTACGAATATCAACAATTACTGCATCGGTTGGGATATTTTCAACCAAGTCTACGGCGCGAATTTCTTCTTCGGTTTCAGTACCTATATCGCGAATATCATAAACACGCGTTTCACTAACCACCTTGTCTAAAACATCAAAGTTAAAGTTACCTTCTTCTTCTTCAACTTTAGATAATACTGCTTTAACGGTAGGTTTTTTCGAAATAACACCACAGTATTCAGGAATAGTTTTTGAGAAGTCTTCAGTACCAATATTACGGGCAATATCAATAATATCTTGTTTGTCGTAAGCTGCTAGCGGACGCAAGATAAGAGTATCGGTTACTTTGTTTATTACATTTAAGTTGGTTAGGGTTTGGCTTGAAACCTGACCTAAACTTTCACCAGTAACAAGCGCTTGTATTTTACCTCGCTCGGCAATTTTAGTTGCGGCGCGTACCATCATACGTTTTAGTACAACACCCATTTGGCTGTTTTCAACGTTTTCTAATATTTCAGCAACAACAGGTTCAAAATCTACAGCGAAGAACTTAACTTTATGCGACGAGCCAAACTTGTCCCATAAATAGTAGCTGATTTGCTTAACGCCAACTTCGTGCGCAGATCCACCCAAGTTAAAGAAACAGTAATGAGTACGCGCCCCTTTTTTGATCATTTGGTAACTTGAAACACCAGAGTCAAAGCCACCCGACATTAATGATAAAACGTCTTCTTGAGTAGCAATAGGAAAACCACCCAAACCAATATGACGTTCAGTAACAATAAATAAGTCTTTATTTTTAATTTCTATACGAATAGTTACATCTGGCTTAGTTAATTTAACTTTTGCGCTTGCAACCGCTTGGTTTAAACCGCCGCCGACATATTGCTCAACAGTTAATGATTTAAAATCATGTGTTCCGGTACGTTTAGCACGAACACAAAAAGTTTTATTTTCAATCGTTTTTGCGTGTATCGCTAAGGTTTTTTCATAAATGTCATGAACATCTGTAAATTCACTTTGCTGTACTTCTAAAAACGTTGGAATGCCGGGTATACACTTAAGTCCATTAATTAAACGTTCACGGTTTTCTGGCGAGTTGTCTTTGGTATTAACTTCAACATTATCCCAGTTCATACGAGTAGTGACTTGTTCGTCAATACGACGTAAAACATTTTTAATGTTCGACTCTAATATTTTAGTAAAACGTTTACGAACGGGGCGAGATTTAATGGTGATCTCAGACTGCAGTTTAACGATAAATTTCATCGGTTATAACCTAAAAAAGACAAAAAAATAATGGCGCGGATTATACACTATTTTTTTTGTCTTTTTTTAAATTTTACCGTTCGCTTATACAATTATCCGTTGCTATTAGTAATAAGCCGGCAACTTATGACTAATTAGCAGCTAATTAGCTGCATCTTCAGTTAAACCTATACGCTCAGTTTCTTTAGCTTTACCTTGGTTTATGGCTATTTCAACACGACGATTACGACGGCGATTTAGTGCGTTAGTATTAGGAACTAAAGGCCTAGTATCGGCATGACCGGCAACCACTAACCTTGTTGGGTCAAAGCCTGGCACTTTAATTAATTGGTGGGCAATAGCAACCGCGCGTTTACTTGATAAATCCCAATTAGAGGTAAACAGCTCAGAATCAACACCATAATTATCTGTATTACCTGACACCATAATTTCACCGGGAATAGTATTTAATAGCTCACCAATTTCTCGAATAACAGGCCAGAATTTAGGTTGTAAAAATGCAGATCCCGATGGAAATGAGCCATTTTCACGAATACGAATAATAACTTGCTGGCCTAAAGATTCTAATTCTATTGCCCCATCTTGAATTTGCTCTTCAAGTTGGTCGGCAATTTTTTTAACTAACTCATTAACTTGCTCTTGTGATGCTTCTTCTAGATCTTGTTTAGCTTGTTCAATCGCTTGTTGTGATAGCGCATCTTCGGTATTTTGTGCCTGTCCGCCACGTTCAGTGCCACGTTGCTCTTGGCGACCACCCGCTGATGCTTCATTACCCGCTTGAAACTCAAGCATTTGTTGGGTCATTTCCATAGTTTGTTGTTGTATAACTTCAATAGGCGTTGGCTCTGGTTTTCCAGGGCGGAATTCTTGCGCGATAATACTCGTGCCTTTAGGGATATCTTTTACTTCAATTTTATTCTGTACGCCAAAAGCAAACTTCATTGAGCCAGCAATTTGTTTAAACTTTAGAACGTCCATTTCTGAGAAGGATAAAAGTAGAACAAAAAAACACATCAAAAGAGACATTAAATCAGCAAAGGTTCCCATCCATGCAGGTAACCCTGGAGGTGGACACTTACATTTTTGCTCAGCCATGCGCCCTCCTGTTAACTACTGTGAATACTAAGGTGTTGACAATAAATCTACCGAGTATGAATAACATACGTTTACTCCTGTTATTCTTCTGTGGTATCTATTTTTCGTTTACTTTCGGCTAAGTAATTTCTTAGTAAGCCTTCGATGACGCGGGGGTTTTGGCCATCTTGAATACCTAAAACCGCATCAAGCACTAATTCTTGGTTCATTTTTTCTTCAGCCATACGAAGTTTTAACTTCGACGCAATAGGAATGGCAATAACATTCGCTAGAAAGGCACCATATAACGTAGTTAATAACGCAACCGCCATTGCAGGACCAATAGATTTAGGGTCATCCATATTCGATAACATAGCAACTAAGCCGATAAGTGTACCTATCATTCCCATTGCGGGGGCGACATCAGCAAGTGCCATCATCATACTAGCACCTTTTTCATGGCGCTCTGTCGTTAAATTAATATCTTTTTGCATAGTAGCTCGCACCACATCGGCATCGTGCCCATCAACGAGCATATCAACCCCTTTTTGCATAAAAGCATTAGAAATTTCGGCTTCTTCTAGTGCTAAAAACCCCCCTTTACGGGCGGCATCAGCCATATCAACAGCTTTTTGAATTAACTCTTCAGGTTGCTCTATTTTAAACATGAATGCTTTAGCAATAATTTTACCAATACCAAAAAATTGCCCTATGCTGAAATTAGCTAAAACAATAAAAAGTGAACCGCCAAAAACAATAATTACTGACTGGGTATCTGCAAACATCATAATATCGCCAGATAACACCATCGCCATTATCAATAAACCTATGGCGCCTAAAATACCAACTAATGTAGCTAAATCCACAAAACTCTCCTAAACAACAAATAGATAGCGCTTGAAAACAGTACTTCTTTAAAAGAATAGTACATTATGTACAAATTATTCACTATTAACCAAGTGATATCTTACATATACCGAATAAATAGCAGTTCAATAAAAAATACGCATATAAGTTTATTATCGCCCGTTGTGTCAATAACTTAACACTAATGTTAAAATATTTGTTGAACAATATTCTCCGTAGGTCAATTGACCGGAGTAGCAAGCTAAGGTAAGTTTGCCCTCCATTCATTCATCGTTAAGTGCTTAGAGCAATAATCATGGCTAAAAAGAAATTAGAAAACCTCTCTTTTGAAGAATCATTAAATGAACTGGACACCATAGTCCAAAGCTTAGAACAAGGTGATTTAAACCTAGAAGAGTCAATGGCATTGTTTGAACGAGGCTTAAACCTTAGTCAGTTAAGTCAGGTGAAATTACAAACAGCTGAACAAAAAGTTAAAATTTTACTAGAAAAAAATGGTAATGCACAATTAACAGACTTTGATAGTGCTACAGGCGAAGATTAATGACAACTTTGATTTCTTATGAACATTATCAACAACGTATCAATAACTTTTTAGCTGAAAAAATCGATAGTTTAACTATTAATGACCCCAAATTGCTTGAAGCTATGCGTTATGGCTTGCTTATTGGCGGCAAACGTATGCGCCCTTACCTTGCTTATATAACAGGTGAAGCAATAGCTGTTGATGTAAAAGAAATTGATGCGGTTGCAGGTGCGCTTGAATGTATTCATGCTTATTCACTGCTTCATGATGATTTACCGGCAATGGATAATGACGATTTAAGACGCGGCAAGCCTACTTGTCATAAAGCTTTTGATGAAGCTACAGCTATTTTAGCAGGTGATGCATTACAAACATTAGCATTTGATATTTTAGCTAATCATACTTTTTCGTTATCAACAAACACTTTAAAAACACCGGTACAACTTAAACTAGTGCAACAATTAGTACGCGCATCAGGCTACCAAGGAATGTGTGGCGGGCAAGCGCTTGATTTAGCCGCTACCGGAAAAAGTATTTCATTAACTGACTTAGAAGTTTTACATTCATTAAAAACAGGTGCTTTACTTGAAGCAGCGGTATTAATGCCTACTGAATGTAGTGACTTGGTTACCGATGAACATAAAATAATATTAAGTGAGTACGCACAACTTATTGGTTTAGCGTATCAAGTTCAAGATGATATTATTGACTTAACATCTACTGAAGAAGAGCTTGGTAAACCTGTGGGATCTGATGTTGCTGCAGACAAAAGCACTTACCCTGCACTTCTAGGTTTACAAGGCGCACAAGACAAAGCTGAAAACTTATTACAACAAGCGCTTCAAGCTTTGGCAAGATTGCCTTACAATACGCAATCCTTAGCAAATTTTGCTAACTTTATCGTGAAACGCAGTCATTAAATAAGCTATACACTGTACTGTATTTAAGCATATTACTGGGAATCTCCTTATAATTAGCTAACACGTTAAAAATTATAATAATTATCAATAGACATACTATTAGACGCACTATGACCACGAATTTAGCTAACTATCCTTTACTTTCGCAGATTAACCTACCTGGCGAATTGCGCAATATGCCGCAAGAAAAACTCACCCGTGTGAGTAATGAGTTACGTAGTTTTTTATTAAGTTCCGTGAGTAAAAGTAGTGGTCACTTTGCTTCAGGTTTAGGCACAATAGAGCTTACTGTTGCTTTACATTATGTCTACAACACCCCTTTTGATCATTTAATTTGGGATGTTGGTCATCAAGCTTACCCACATAAAATATTAACGGGAAGACGCGACCAATTACATACCATCAGACAAAAAGATGGGTTACATCCTTTTCCTTGGCGCGAAGAAAGTGAATACGACACTTTAAGCGTTGGTCACTCAAGTACGTCTATTTCAGCCGCCTTAGGTTTAGCTGTTGCCGCTGAAAAGGAAGGCAAAAACAGAAAAACAGTCGCTGTAATTGGTGATGGTGCTATGACCGCAGGAATGGCATTTGAAGCATTAAATCATGCTGGTGACATAAAAAAAGACATGTTAATTATTTTAAACGATAACGATATGTCAATTTCAGAAAATGTAGGTGCATTAAATAACCATTTAGCTAAGTTATTATCAGGCAGTATTTTTACCGGCTTTAGAGAAAGCAGTAAAAAAATATTAAATAACCTGCCACCAATAAAAGAATTAGCGAGTCGTGCAGAAGAGCATTTAAAAGGCATGGTAGTACCTAGCACCTTTTTTGAAGAGTTAGGTTTTAATTACATTGGTCCAATTGATGGTCACGATGTGGATAGTTTAGTTACCACAATCAGAAATATGCGTAACCTAAAAGGCCCGCAACTTTTACATGTAGTAACTACTAAGGGTAAAGGCTATCAAGCAGCTGAGCAAGACCCTATCAAATACCATGCTGTACCTAAGTTTAACCCTGAAGAGACCACTTTACCTAAATCTAAAGCAAGCCTACCGACATACTCTAAAATATTCGGTGATTGGTTATGTAAAACGGCTGAAGTTGATAAAAAATTGGTTGCGGTAACACCAGCCATGGCTGAAGGCTCTGGCATGGTGGAGTTTAGTCGACGCTTTCCAGAACAATACTTTGATGTAGCTATAGCTGAACAACATGCAGTAACTTATGCAGCAGGTTTAGCTATTGGCGGACAAAAACCAGTAGTGGCTATTTATTCAAGCTTTTTACAACGCGGCTACGATCAGTTCATTCACGATGTAGCTATCCAGAACTTACCCGTTATGTTTGCAGTTGACAGAGCCGGTATTGTTGGCGCAGATGGAGCGACTCATCAAGGTGTATTTGATTTAAGCTTTTTACGTTGTATTCCTAATATCATTATCATGGCACCATCTAATGAACGTGAATGTCAGCTAATGTTAAATACTGGCTTTCAATTAAATAGTCCAAGTGTAGTTCGTTACCCGCGTGGTAGTGGCACCGGTGAAACATTACCGAATATTGATGAAACCATTGAGTTAGGTAAAGGTCTAGTTGTTTCAACTAGACAAGAAGACAAAGTACAAGCAACTGATTCACAGCCAAACAAACGTATTGCCATATTAAGTTTTGGTACCATGCTAAGCGAAGCCAAAAAGGCCGCAGCAACACTTAACGCAACAATTGTTGATATGCGCTTTGTTAAACCACTAGATATTAATCTTATCAATACGTTAGCTAACGAGCATGATGTATTAGTAACGGTTGAAGATAATGCTATTTCAGGTGGTGCAGGCTCAGGTGTAAATGAGTACTTACTTTCACAAGGTAAACCTGTTTGTATATTAAATATTGGTGTTGCTGATCAGTTTGTTAAACATGGTACTCAACAAGAAGTTCATCAAGAGTTAGGTTTGGATGCCGATGGAATTA
This sequence comes from Colwellia sp. E2M01, assembly GCF_018860585.1. GTDB lineage: Bacteria > Pseudomonadota > Gammaproteobacteria > Enterobacterales > Alteromonadaceae > Colwellia. The sequence continues at coordinate 58,319 of NZ_JAHKPR010000010.1, read as the reverse complement.
TTAATAAAATAGATAAATTCTTGTTATAAAAACAACTTCAATAACATTTAAAAAAGGGTAATGAACTTAGTTCATTACCCTTTTTTATTTATAACGTCCTTAAGCCTACGGTTAATAGAATTAAGGCATTATAAATTTTTTACATCAATTTTTGATTCAAGGTTAAGTTGTAGTGCTGCCTTTTTTTCACGTTCTTGACGTTTTTCACAGGGGTTATCACAGTTACATTCTTTATCAATACCTACGCTTGCTAAGCCACCACAACTGCCTGCTAAGGTTCTGTTTTGAAATATATAACCAACAGCCATAGCTGCACCAACAACAAGGAAGAAACCGAAGGTAATAAGGAAAATCATCATAATTTTTGCTCTCAACTAATTTACTAACGTCATCGACTGACTTATTTATTTAACGGTTAACCAAACAACACAATGAACAATGCATTGGTTCAAATTTTTTATTAAAAAACAGCAGGACTATTATTTCAAATATTGTTTGAATTTTACCGTAAATTGCTCATCAAAGCCATCATCGGTTTTAGCGATAAACAAAGCAGCAATATCATTTTCAATAGCAAAACGCATACCTTGCTCCATCCCCATTACCATTAACGTTGTTGATAAGCCATCTGCGGTCATTGAAGATGGATCAATCACGGTAACAGAGACTAAATTATGATTAATAGGTTTACCTGTATCAGGGTCAATTATATGTGAAAAGCGCATTCCCTCTACTTCAAAGTAATTTCTATAATCACCAGAGGTTGCTACCGCATTATCTTTAGGAATAACGACTTGATGAATTGCACGTTCGACACCACTTGGATCAAGAATAGGCTTCTCAATGGCAATAGCCCATAATTCACCTGTATGTTTCACGCCTTTTAAACGCATTTCTCCGCCAATTTCTACTAAGTAGTTAGTAAAGCCATTCTCTTCAATTAATTCTGCAACGACATCAACTCCATAGCCTTTAGCAATAGTTGATAAGTCGATATAGAGATCAGGTGTTTTTTTCGATAATTGATCACCTTCAAGTATTAATTTATCTAAACCAATACGCTGCTTAGTCGTACTTAAAAGTTCATCACTTGGAATTTTTTCAGGACGTTGCTCAGGACCAAAGCCCCAAAGGTTAACTAATGGACCAACAGTAATATCAAGCTTACCTTGGCTTAACTTACCAAGGCGAATTGATTCTTTAAGTACTCGAGCAAAACCCGGTGAAACGGTAACAGCCTCAGTTGAGCTTGATTTATTAAATAGCGATATTTCAGAATTTGGCAGATAAGTTGACATTTCTTGATTAACTTGTTGTAAAGCCGCATCAATTTTTTGCTGCAATTTAAGAGCAATAATCTCTTCTTCTGTTGTGACTACTTTAATATTATAAGTAGTCCCCATGGTGCGACCTTGCAACAATACTTCCGTATTTTTAGAAGGATTACTTGGGAAACATGCAGATAACGTTATTGTTAAACATATTAATAATAATGATTTAATTATATTCATAGTACGTCCAAATTATTGTTTAAATGAAAACACTCATAAAGTGATGTTGTTAATCATATTTAAAGTAATGCTTAAAATATTTTCATTTAAATAATAATGTTATTAATAGATTCAGAACTTAATTGCCGATTTCATCGTTATAGAACACAAATTTAACTTTTCTTTTTATAAAACATATAAAAGAATAAAGACGGCCTAAGCCGTCTTTAATTTTGATAACCTTTGATATAAATCATTTAGTTTTAATACTTTAAAATAAATGATTTTTATATTCTTTATTTAAGTTGTGATTTAACGTTAGTAGCAAGGCGGAAGCGCGAAGTTGACGCTAGTCAATGAGCACTTCCAACGAAGCTAATGGCGTTTAAACACGCTTAAATATGAATATTAGCCACCAAAGTCATCCAACATGATGTTCTCGTCTTCTACACCAAGATCTTTAAGCATGCCGATAACAGCTTGGTTCATCATTGGTGGACCACACATGTAGTATTCACAATCTTCTGGTGCTTCATGGTCTTTCAAGTATTCTTCAAAAAGAACATTATGAATAAAACCAGTTAAGCCGTCCCAGTTATCTTCAGGTTGTGGATCACTTAATGCAACATGCCATTGGAAGTTATCATTATCAGCTGCTAAGCCGTTATAATCATCTTCATAGAACATTTCACGCAATGAACGTGCACCATACCAGAAGCTCATTTTACGTTTAGATTTTAAACGCTTAAGCTGATCAAAGATATGAGAGCGCATTGGTGCCATACCCGCACCACCACCGATAAATACCATTTCATTATCAGTTTCTTTAGCGAAGAACTCACCAAATGGACCAGAAATAGTTACTTTATCACCAGGCTTCAAACTAAAGATGAATGATGACATTTTACCCGCTGGTAAATGTAACTTTCCAGGAGGCGGCGTAGCAATACGCACGTTAAGCATAATAATGCCTTCCTCTTCTGGGTAGTTAGCCATTGAGTATGCACGTAATGTATCTGTGTCCACTTTTGACTCAACATCAAAGAAACCAAAATGGTTCCAATCGCCACGGTATTGCTCATCAATATCAAAATCACTGTATTTAACGTGATGCGCTGGTGCTTCAATTTGAATATAACCACCGGCTTTAAACGGTACTGATTCACCATTAGGAATTTGAAGCTTAAGTTCTTTAATGAAAGTCGCTTTGTTATCGTTAGAGATAACTTCACATTCCCATTGTTGAACACCGAATATTTCATCTTCAACTTCAATATTCATGTCTTGTTTAACAGCAACTTGACATGCTAAGCGACAACCCGCTTTGGCTTCACGTTTAGTAATGTGACCTTCTTCCGTTGGAAGAATATCGCCACCACCTGAATGCACATCTACGCGACACTGGCCACAAGTACCACCGCCACCACAAGCTGAAGGAATAAAGATCCCTTGATCAGCTAATGCGCCTAATAATTTGCCACCCGCTGCAGTAGTTACTGCTTTGTCTGGGTCACCATTTATGCTAATCGTAACGTCACCACTTGATACTAACTTAGATTTAGCGAATAAAATCACTAACACTAAAGCTACAACAATTATGGTAAACATCGATACGCCGAGAATAATTTCCATCGACCTTTCCTTAAACTTTTCTAAGGGTGTAATGTGGGTAATCCCATATTACACCGACCAAACTTATAGGGAAATACCACCGAAAGATAAGAAGCCAAAAGCCATCAAACCTGCAGTAATAAATGTAATACCTAAACCTTTCAAACCGTCTGGCACGTCAGAATATTTCATCTTTTCGCGAATACCAGCTAATAGCACAATAGCAAGTGCCCAACCGATACCAGAGCCAATACCGTAAACAACACTTTCACCAAGTGTTAAGTTTTTCGCTACCATGAAAGACACGGCACCAAAAATTGCACAGTTTACGGTAATAAGTGGTAAGAAAATCCCAAGTGCTTGATAAAGCGCTGGGAAATATTTGTCTAGTACCATTTCCAAGATTTGAACTAAAGCTGCAATTACACCAATAAAGGTAATAAAAGATAGGAAGCTTAAGTCAATCGATTCTTTCGGATCAGTAATACCTAAAACACCGTCAAGTGCGCCAGGAGCTAATACTGCTTGGTAAATGATTTGGTTCATAGGAACCGCTAAACCAAGTACCACAACAACAGCAACACCTAAGCCAATTGCAGTATCAACTTTTTTAGATACAGCAAGGAAGGTACACATACCTAGGAAAAACATTAACGCGATGTTTTCAATGAAAATAGATTTAACTAAAATTGCAATATAATGTTCCATGCTATTAATCCTTCTCTACTTGTTCAGGTTTCCATTGGCGAAGTGCCCAAATGATTAAACCAATAACAAAGAATGAACTAAATGGTAATACTAGTAAGCCATTACCTTGGTACCAGCCGCCATTTTGAATCAATGGTAAAATTTCAATACCGAATAAAGTACCAAAACCCAATAATTCACGGAAGAAAGCAACTAGCATTAAAATAGCACCGTAACCTAAACCGTTACCAATACCATCTAAAAAGCTAAGACCTGGCTTTTCTTTCATAGCAAACGCTTCAGCACGCCCCATTACAATACAGTTAGTGATAATCAAACCAACAAATACAGCAAGTTCTTTAGATAACTGATAAGAGAAAGCTTTTAACACTTGGTCAACCACAATTACCAATGATGCAATAATCGCCATCTGTACAATAATACGTACACTAGATGGGATATGATTACGAATAATTGAAATAAACAAGTTAGAGAAAGCTGTTACAAAAATAACCGCTAAACTCATAACTAAGGCGTTAGCCATTGAACTTGTTACAGCAAGTGCAGAACAAATACCTAATACTTGTAATGCAATCGGGTTATTATCAGCAATAGGACCCGTTAATACTTTTTTAGCATCTGAAGACATTATTTAACCCCTTCTGCACGATATTTAGTAATGAAAGGTTCATACCCTTCTTCACCGAACCAAAACTGCAATGTATGTGTAACACCGTTACTTGTTAACGTTGCACCAGATAATGCATCCACACCGTGAATATCATTAGCTTTGGCACCACCTTTAACAAGACGTATTTCAACATTACCTTCGTCGTCATAAATTTTCTTACCTGGCCATAACGCTTTCCATTTAGGGTTAAGTACTTCTGCACCTAATCCTGGAGTTTCACTATGATCAGAATAAATAACGCTATTTATTGTGTTTAAGTCAGCTTCTAAACCAACATAACCAAACATTAAGTTCCATAACCCAGAGCCAACAATTGGTAACACAACAGAGTCAACAGCACCCGCTTGATCTTTGATTATGTAAACAACCGCACTGTTAGAGCGACGATTGATGCCGGCAATATCATTTTCTGGTTTAATAGATAAGCTTGTATCACGAGCATTACGACGTTCATCAAAGTTAATAACGTCACCTTCAATAAACTCACCTGAGTCTAAATCGATCATACGTGCATCAACAAATTTGTTGTAAGTTCCAACAACATCTTTGCCTGCTGTTTCTAAAAGCCCTGCGGCTTCAAGAATTTTAGTTTGTTGATCAAGTAATTTATTTGCTTGTTGTAGTGGCTTTAACTGCACTGCAGAGAAAGATACTAACAATGCACAAACAATACAGACAGCTAGTACAAAACCAACCGTTTTACCGAATGTTTCTTTATTACTAGACATTGCGTGCAAGCCTCCGTTTAATATTACTCTTCACTACAAAGTAGTCAAACAATGGTGCGAATAAGTTAGCAAATAATATCGCTAACATCATACCTTCAGGGAAAGCAGGGTTAACAACACGTACTAGTACAACCATTACACCAACTAAAGCACCAAACCAGTATTTACCAGTATTAGTGAATGAAGCTGACACAGGATCGGTTGCCATAAACATCATACCAAAAGCAAAACCACCAATAACTAAGTGCCAATGCCAAGGCATAGCAAACATAGCATTAGAGTCACTACCAATAGCGTTGAATAATAATGAAGTTACTACCATACCGCCAAACACACCTAATACGATGCGCCATGAAGCAATACCTTTGTAAAGAATGTAAGCACCACCAAGTAAAATAGCAAAAGTTGATACTTCACCTACAGAGCCTGGAATGAAACCCCAAAAAGCGTTCCACCAATTAGCATTCATTGAGTAATCAACTAAACCTTGGTTAGCAGCACTTAATAAAGTAGCACCTGAGAAGCCATCAGCGGCAACCCAAACAGCATCACCAGAGATTTGTGCAGGGTAAGCAAAGAATAAAAACGCACGACCCGCTAATGCTGGGTTTAAGAAGTTTTTACCTGTACCACCAAAGATTTCTTTTGCGATAACAATACCGAAAGTAATACCAATAGCTACTTGCCATAATGGAATACTTGCCGGAAGAATAAGTGCAAAAAGAATTGATGAAACGAAGAAACCTTCGTTAACTTCATGTTTACGTACTGCCGCAAATAATACTTCCCAGAAGCCACCAACCACAAAGGTCACAGCATAAATAGGTAAGAAGAAACAAGCGCCATACAACATCATACTGAACCAGTCAGATGTTGCCGTTAACGTACCACCTAGCAAGGTAAATAAATCAACCTGCCAAGATTGTGGTAAAGCATAACCAGCAGCTAAAGCGTCAACCGCTTGATAACCAATGTTATACATACCAAAGAACATGGCTGGAAAAACGGCAAGCCATACTGTGATCATGATACGCTTTAAATCAATGCTATCACGAATGTGGGTTTTACCTTTATTCACGTAACCAGGGGTAAATAAGCCCGTAGCTATCGCTTCATAAAGCGCAAACCACTTCTCATGTTTGCCGCCTTTTTCAAATTGCGGCTCTATATCTTCAATAAATTTTTTCAAGCCCATGACTAACCTTCCTTCTCAATAGTAGTTAGACAGTCACGAAGGATCACACCGTAATCTGTTTTGCCTGGGCAAACAAATGTACACAGTGCTAAATCTTCTTCGTCTAGCTCTAAGGCACCAAGTTGTTGCGCGCCATCGGTATCACCCGAACAAATATCACGTAATAACAAGGTCGGTAAAATATCTAATGGCATAACACGTTCAAAGTTACCAATTGGTACCATGGCACGCGAACTACCGTTAGTCGTCGTAGTCATATTAAATAACTTACTTGGGAACAAGTGAGACATATATGCACGAGTTACTGAGAACTTATTAGGACCTGGAGACATATAACCCATAAAGGCTTTATCGCGCCCTTCAAGGATTAATGATACTTGCGTATGGTAACGACCTAAATATCCATGCACAGCGCTAGCAGTAGAGCCCATTAATAATGAACCAGACACTACACGCAGTTCACCTTCAGTCGCTTCGGTCGCTGTTAACTCAGCAGTACTAGCACCTAAAACAGTACGTACTAAACGTGGGTTTTTAGCTGCAGGACCAGCAAGAGAGATAATACGTGTATTATCAAGTTCACCTGTAGTGAATAATTTGGCGAAGGCGATAACATCTTGATAACCAATATGCCAAACGACTTTGTCTGCACTTACTGGTTTTAAGAAGTGAATATGCGTACCTACTAAACCAGCAGGATGTTTACCTGCAAATTCAGTCACGGTAGAGTTAGCATCTACTGGGATATTAGCACCAGGAGCTTTACTAACAAAAACTTCACCACTTGTTAAGCGTGATAAAATGGTTAAACCATTTTTAAATGCGTCGCTTTGCTCATTAATAACAACCTCAGGATTAGCTGCTAATGGATTAGTATCCATAGCACTAACAAAAACAGCAACAGGCGTGCTATCAATGGCTGGTATTTTACTAAATGGGCGAGTTCTTAACGCTGTCCACAAACCAGAATCAACTAAGTTTTTTACCACGTCTTCACGGGCAATTGTATTTAGTTCATTGGTTGGGTAACTGGTGAATTTTTCTTGATCATAGCCATCGACTTCGATAACAACAGATTGTAAAACACGTTTTTCACCACGGTTAATTTCTTTAACAACACCGGCAGCTTGAGCTGTGAATTTAACGCCAGGATTTTTTTTGTCTTCAAAAATCACTTGACCTTTTTTTACGCGGTCATCCACTTTTACAAACATGGTTGGACGCATACCCACAAACTCTTCACCGAGTGTTGCAACGGTTTTGATGGACGGACCATCATGGATTACCTGCTGAGGAGCACCTTGAACAGGAACATCTAAGCCTTTTTTTATTGTAATCATAAACACTTGCACTACTTTTGATGGGAGTATAAAAATCAGTTTATTAATTAAACTAACTAATAATTAAATACGAAAATCTAAGCATTAATTAGTAAAATCAGGTCGCCGATTTCAGTGTATTTCAGTAAAGAATTAAGTTTAGCATGACACTAAAAATAAAACCCACTGGCTCTAAGTTAAAATTTCTGGCGCGATATTACCATGAACACGACCCTTTATTCTATTAAGATCCGATCTTTTTTATTAAAATTATTTCCATCAACAATAGTTACATGCCTCTATAAATATAATTTATACATACTTGTTGATAATTGCGCTTAAAAAATAAAATCAGACTTATAAGTGAATAAGATATATCACCTGAAATAAAGTGTGCAGATAACCGTACTTAAAATAAATCGTTCGTTGATTAAAATGACTTCAGCTTGAGGTAAGCACCTGACAGAGTAAAGCTACTTTTAATCAAGTACCTAAGGGCTGTACAAAAAAGTAAATCTATATTTTATAAACAAAAAAGCAGTAAAATTTCTTTTACTGCTTTTTAATGATGTTACTTATATTTTTGAACAATAGTTTTCTATTGTGAAAATTTATTAATAGTGTAACAACTTAGTTTTGAAAGATTGCTTCAATTGATAAGTTTTGTTGCGATAAAATATCACGTAAACGTTTAAGTGCTTCTACTTGAATTTGGCGAACGCGTTCACGCGTTAAACCAATCTCATGTCCTACATTTTCTAGTGTTGCGGCTTCATAGCCTAACAAACCAAAACGTCTTGCTAATACTTCTCTTTGTTTGGTGTTCAATTCATTTAGCCAATGTACAATGTTTTTACTCATATCGTCTGATTGTAAATCATCTTCTGGACCGGAGCTTTTTTCGTCCGCGATAATATCAAGTAAGGCTTTTTCTGAATCACCGGCAAAAGGCGTGTCAACTGAGGCAATACGTTCGTTCAAACGAAGCATTTTATTAACATCAGCAACAGAAACATCTAAATGCTGGGCTATATCTTCTGCTGTTGGTTCATGATCAAGTTGTTGAATTAATTCACGTGATGCGCGTAAATAAATATTCAGCTCTTTTACTACGTGAATAGGCAATCTAATGGTACGGGTTTGATTCATTATAGCCCGTTCAATGGTTTGACGTATCCACCAAGTAGCATAAGTTGAGAAACGAAAGCCGCGTTCAGGGTCAAATTTTTCTACCGCTCTGATTAAGCCTAAATTACCTTCCTCAATTAAGTCTAGTAATGGTAGGCCTCGATTATTATATCGTCTGGAGATTTTTACAACTAATCGTAGATTACTTTCAATCATACGCTTACGTGATGGTTCATCACCTTTTAGTGCTAGGCGTGAAAAGTAGACTTCCTCTTCTGCTGTTAATAATGGCGAAAAACCAATTTCGCTTAAATATATTTGCGTCGCATCTAAATTTGATGGAGCATCTTCCTTTGATTCAACAGTTGTTTTTTCTTCTTTTAATTTGACCATGCTATTCTCCCAAATGTGCAAAGCTTTTATTAACGATTAAATTTTCACGGTAACTCCGGTAGTTTTTTTATCAATTATGTTGTGGTTATCTTTAACTTTAACTGTTGTTATTTATTATAATTCAACGGCTAAAGCCTATTTTTTTGGTAAGTATTTTATCGGATTAACAGACTTTCCTCTAAAGCGTATTTCAAAATGAAGCATAACTTTATTAGCATCAGTATCTCCCATATTGGCAATAACATCTCCTGCATTAATTAGCTGCTGCTCTTTAACAAGAATGCGATCATTGTGAGCGTAAGCACTTAAGTAATCATCATTATGTTTTATTATAATAAGTTTACCGTAACCTCGAAGCGCTGTACCCGCATAGACCACTTTACCATTTGCCGCTGAACGTATTTCAGTACCGCGACTACCGGCAATATTAATGCCTTTATTACCTTGAGCTCTGTCAGAGAAAAACTCTATAACTTTGCCGTTTACTGGCCACTGCCACTGCTTGATTTTTTTAGAGAAATCAGACTTTGGTAGTGACTTTTGTACTATTTCATTCTTACTTACATTTTTACCATACGCCTGCTTTTTTGTAGATGCAAGTGTATTTTTCGAACTATTTTTATTGGTTTTGATAGAGCTTTTATTCGACTTTTTATTGTATGCCTTAGCCTTGCTAACTTTTGTGATTTTTTTACTTTTCGATTCGACTAAAAATAAATTTTGTCCTGGGTATATTCGGTAGGGGGAAGAGAGTTTATTTATACGTGCTATATTTCTTACATCTGAGTTAGCACGCCAAGCGATAGAGAAAAGGGTATCGCCTTTTTTAACAGCGTATTGGTTACTGGTTATTTCATCAAGGCTTCGCCCTGAGGTGAAGCTACTGCCATAGAGAGTTGAGACTGGTGCAGGCGTATCTCTGCTACTACAAGAAAATAAAGCGCTCGCCAATATGCAACAAAGAACGGTGTTCTTTAGATAATAAAAATCACTCATAAAAAATACCTCTTAAGGGCGTTTTTTATGAGCTGATATTTCATAATGCTAAGTTTTGCGATGTTAAATTTCTGCATAAACTAATGGTTCATTTTTTAATATAAAACAAAATACCCCACAATGATGGCAGCAACAATACACCAACCTAATGCATCAACCCATTGGCGTATTTTTTGTTCCATCGCACTTCCGCCCCACTTAATGAGACCCGCAACAAGAAAAAATCGCATGCCTCTGCCGATTGCGGAGGTAATAAAGAAAGGAATAAATGCCATGTGCAAAAAGCCAGCGCTAACTGTAAACAGTTTATATGGGATAGGCGAGAAACCAGCAATAAAAACAACCCAAACACCCCATTCATTAAACCAGTTAATAGCAAGATTTAATCGCTCTTGGTAACCAAATTGAGTTACTAATGGTTGTATCCATGGTTCAAACATAAAGTACCCAAGCCAATAACCGACTGCGCCACCTAAAATAGAAGCGATTGTAGTAATACTGGCAAAGTGCCATGCTTTATGCGGTTTAGCTAGCACCATAGGCGCCAGCATAACATCAGGAGGAATAGGGAAAAATATCGATTCAATAAATGTTAATAACGCTAAATAACGTGGCGCAAATTTATGCTCTGCCCAATGTAAAGTCCATTGATAAAGTCTCGAAAAAATTTTCACTACAGTAAATCCCCAGCTACTAAAGGTACAAAACGTACCGCTTCTATTTGTTGTTCTGTAAAATCATCCCCTTCACGAGTAATAATTTTTAAAATTTGAGTTTGTTCGCCAACAGGGATGATCAAGCGACCACCGTCAGCAAGTTGATTTAATAATGCAGGAGGTACGCTAGCAGGTGCGGCGGTAACTATAATCGCTTCAAAAGGCCCTTTGCTTTGCCATCCTTGCCAACCGTCACCATGTTTCATGGCAACATTATGCAAATCCATGGCACGTAAGCAGCGCTTTGCTTGCCACTGTAAAGCTTTAATGCGCTCAACAGAGAACACTTTGTCAGTAAGTTGCGCTAAAATAGAGGTTTGATACCCCGATCCTGTGCCTATTTCCAATATATTATTAGGCCGTTTACCGGCAATCAATAATTCTGACATTTTAGCGACAATATAAGGCTGTGAAATAGTTTGTCCTTGGCCAATAGGTAAAGCTGTATTGTCGTATGCTTTATGGGCTAATATTTCAGGTATAAAAATATGCCTCGGTGAATGGGCTATTGCTTGTAAAACAGCAGGATCACTTATCCCTTCACTTTGTAATTTTTGCGCAAGTAATTCACCACTGCGTTTTGATTTTCCGCCTAACCGATTAGACATCATATAAATTATCCATTTACCTTAAAATTTTAGGCCTGTAAGCCAAGACTTAACTTTTTCAATACTGCGATGTGCTGTCATATCGACAGTGAGTGGCGTTACTGATGCGTAACCATTGGCTACCGCATGAAAGTCAGTACCATCACCACCATCTAATTCTTTTCCTAAAACACCATACCAATAAATATCACGTTGCCATGGGTCTTGCATTTTCTGCATACTTTCAGCTTTATGTCGATGACCTAAGCGTGTCACTTTTATTCCTTTTAATTCATTTAAAGGAATATCGGGTACATTAATATTTAAAATTTGATCTGCGGGTAATGGATGCGTTTGCAAACGTTTAATGATTTTTGCAGTCACTATCGCCGCTGTTTGATAATGCTGTTCAGTTTTACCTGCTAATGAAACCGCAATAGCAGGCATACCCATGTGTCGCCCTTCTGTCGCTGCTGCCACAGTCCCTGAATATAAGGTATCATCACCTAAGTTAGCACCTTTATTGATACCTGCGACGACAAGGTCACAATCAGTAAAGAGGTGACTTGCCCCTAAATGTACTGAATCTGTTGGCGTGCCATTAACTGAAGTGAAGCCATTGTCGAGTAAATCTGCTCGTAACGGATTCATAAGAGTTAATGAATTACTAGCACCGCTACAGTTTCGATCGGGCGCTACTACGTTTACTGTGAAATGTTTCTTCAATTCATCAAAGAGTACTTTAATACCTAAGGCATGAACACCATCATCGTTACTAAGTAGTATTTTCATTAGTTATTAGTCTTGAGTTAATTTGATTGCTAAGCGATATATTAATAGTTATTAGCACACTTTAAAGCGCATTACTGGTTAGTTCTCTTTTATCAACACGAGTAGTCATATCTTGATAGTTTAATAACTCTCGCAATATCGTTGTTGCATAACAGCCCGCAGGTAAAAAGAAGCTAATTTTTATGGCATTTTCAGTCTCTGGGCTATTGAGTAATTCAATATCAGTCTCACTCACCGTTAAACGGATGCGACGACGCTCTTGTTTTAAACCAAAGCGAGGTAGACCTTGGCAAAACTCTGGATTTTCTGCTGCTATTTTTTGCTCTAATAATAACGGCTCGTCTGTTGTCATTAATTCACCCGCCCCCCACATTGGCGCAGTAATATCTACATCTTTATCAATCAAGCGTTGTTTAATAGTATTGTCGACGGCATCGAGGTGAAATACTGATTGTGTACCAGCAAGCATCAACACATCACCAACGGCGACCTGATCAAAACATTGCTGCTTGATACGCTCACTAATAACACGGTTGAAAATATGCGAGCGTGCGGCCGATAAATACATACCTCGCTTTTTCTTATCTTTAACTTTTTGCCCTGAAAACAAACCTAAGGCGCGATCAATATTGCCGCCATTAATACCAAAGCGTTGTTCACCAAAATAGTTAGGTACACCATGTTTAACAATATTATCCCAACGCTGGGTAAACGCTTTAATGGCGGTTACTTCACGTAAGGTAATTTCAAAGTTATTACCTAGTAAACCGCCTGTGCGTAGCTTTTTGTTATGTCTTTGGTAAGACAATACTTCTACACCATCAATATTTAAATCATCTAAATTATATTCTTGCTTACCTGGTACATGTACACCAAACCATTGTTCAGTAATAGCAAAGCGATCTTTTAATCCCGCATAAGAAACAAGCTGTTCTTTTACTTCAAAGTACTTGGCTAATTCACGAGCAACAAATACCGTATTTGCTCCCGTTTTGCGAATATGAATAAATAAATGCTCGCCTTCTCCGCAAGGTAAGAATGGTAATTTTTCATACACTTTAAAATCACTGATTTCATTACGTAATAAACCACTTGATTCAGGTTTACCGTGCAAGTAAGCGTTTTCTATTGACATGTTAGTTATCTTCTTAAATTTTGTAATACGTGTACTTTTGCCAAGATGCTGGCTTAATGTACTTGTGTGCTAAACAAAAGCAAACTGTTAAATATGCTGTACTTCGTCAGCAGGTGGTAGTATTTCTTCTCTGGCAATAAGCAAAACGACAGCGTGCACTGAAATACCCTCTTTGCGCCCTGTGTAGCCAAGTTTTTCTGTCGTTGTTGCTTTAACATTCACCTGCTCAATAGATGACTTTAGATCTTCACTTAAACAAGTACGCATTGCTAACAAATGAGGCGCAATTTTCGGCGCTTGTGCAACGATAGTAATATCAGCATTACCAAGTTGAAAGCCCTTTTCGGTCATTAGCGAGACCACATGACGTAATAAAATGCGGCTAGATATGTTTTCGTATTGACCATCGGTGTCAGGAAAGTGATTACCAATATCGGCTAAACATAAAGCACCTAAAATAGCATCACAAAGCGCATGTATCGCAACATCGCCATCTGAATGGGCAATAAAACCATGTTCAAAAGGTATTTTTACACCACCAAGTACAAGCGGGCCTTCTCCACCAAACTTATGTACGTCAAACCCATGTCCTATACGCATGTTATTGCCTTTTATTTTGCTGCTTGCTTATTCAAATAAAATTCAGCTAAAGCTAAATCATCAGGATTCGTTATTTTGATATTTTCACTACTACCAGGCACTAGTAAGCTCGGTAGGTTAGCTAATTCAATAGCTGATGCTTCATCTGTTATATTCCAGCCTTCTTTTAAGCCTTTTTCTATCGCTGACGTTAGCTCATCTGTTTTATAAAGTTGCGGTGTTAAAGCATGCCATAATTGTTCTCGCTCAACGGTATTATTGATGGTACTTATATCAGCATTGAGTAAATGACCACGCTTCATTGTATCGCGAACAGGGGTTGCTAAAATACCACCGCTATTATGTTGTCGACATGTTTGTATAAGTTTATCAATATCTGTCAGGCTAACACACGGACGCGCCGCATCATGAACTAGCACCCACGGATTTTTTATAGAATTTATGGCTTTTAAACCGCTAAGAACTGAATCAACACGTTCTTTACCACCGGTTACACGAAGGATGTTTTTATTATCGACTAAACCAGAGTCATTGAAGTATTGATCGTTTTCACCTAATGCAATAATAACCTGCGTAATACACGAGTGACTTAAGAGTTTACTTACCGTGTGATAGAGAATTGTTTGTTCATTAATTTTTAAATACTGCTTAGGACAGTTTGCTTGCATACGTTTGCCCACACCTGCTGCAGGTACGATAGCAATAAAAGTTTGTGTTTCATCCATTAAGTAGCATCCTGCCTATCATTAATTGCGGCTATTACGAGGTCTATTATTTTTAGGGATCAAACGAAAGAAAGTTTCATTTTCTTTGATCATGCCTAACTCGTTTCGCGCACGCTCTTCAATTGCTTCAAGCCCTAACTTTAAATCATCGGTATCTGCAAAAAGCAATTTATTACGCTGTTGTAACTTTTCATTTGTCTCTTTTTGAGTGAGCACATTCTCTTTCAATACCAGATAGTCAGGCACACTGTTTTTACCAAACCAAAGTCGGTATTGAAGTAAAATTAAGAGTATCAGCAAAATTGCTGTAAATACGCGCATGCAGGCCTAGTTAATAGTATTAAAGTAATGAAGATATTGCTGTCATTATACCTAACTAAAGGCAGAGTTAAATAGCTAGTTAAATGGCTAAAGTTTTTTTAAAGTCACGCCAATTAATAGAGCAAGAAAGGAGTAATTCTCTCAGGGTAGGAATAATAGGTCGCTGCGTAGTATTACCTTGCCAACATTGACCCGCACAAGCGGCTATCATGATTTTTTTATTTGGTTTAAGTAAACGCTTATTGATAGCTTTATCGCTGGTTTTGGTAAGAATAGCGCTATTATCCGACGAGTCTATTTCAGTCAATGAAAACCAACCGCCAACATTAGTACGAATTCGCTGTTTATCCAGATCAATCCTATCAATACAGTCAATAATTATGTGATCAACTAACAATACAGGTACCACAAGACCAACACGTATGTCTTTTTGTAAATACCAACGCATGGCACTTTTCTGCTCATTAATGGTTTCTTGTCCCGTTAAGGGAATTTTTTTACTTTGCTTCGCTGACCAACTTGCATTTTGATAATCTAAGGATAATGGAGAATGACTTTCAGCAACAACTTTAGTCATAGCATGAGCTGTTCTTGAAATGTAATACGGCAAACTTTTTAAACGTGTTTGTACTGCTTGCGCATTACTATAATCGCCTTTGGCAATAAAGCTAATTTCACGCTGATATAATGCATTACACAACTCAGCAAAATTTCCAGTCTCGGTGTGAATTTGCCAAAGGCTAGATTGCGACATAATTATTTAGTTATACCTAGGTGATAGCCAATAAACGTACCTTAACAATAAACAATAACTTGAGTAACGAAAGAACATAAAATACTTTCTCGTTATTAACTAAGCTTTGCCTATGTTGGTGTTGTGCAATAATACTACACGACAACAGCGCTATATCAATTTTTTATTCTATAAATCAAGTAGCAGTCAAATCATTGCTATTTTTAAGTAAACGTACTTATCTTAATTTTACAGCGAAATTTTTAAAAGGTTTCACCCTATTATTGACTTTATATTTTGATTATTTGACCTCTTAAGGATGCTAATTTGTTAAGTATTTTATTTTGATTTCGATATGAGATGTTAACTTCTTCCATAGATTGTACTAACAACTCTACAACACGATTAAAGTCCTTTTCAGTGATATGCATACCTGTGTGAATATCAACCATACTGTCACCTGTATACTTGCATGGTCCGTCTACAATACCGCAAAAATGTTCGACAAAACCTTGTTTGAAGTGCTTAACACTAGATTTTTCAAAATAGGGCAATATGTCGGGATCGTTAGCGATGTTTTTCACAAAAACATTTACTAACTTTTCAATGCCTTGTTGACCACCAATCGCCTTATAAAGAGAGTTGTTTTTTTCACTTTGGTACGGAATATGAGTCTCATCTGCTACATTTTTTTCAACCGTGTTATTAGTACAAGCAAACAATAAAACAGTTAATAATAAGCAAAGAATATGTGAATGGTGAAACATTAATAGGCTCCCGATAAAGATAGATACCAACCATTTTGTTCAGGTATCGCGGCTATAGAACCCAAGTCAAGATAAGCTAAAGTAACTGTAAAATATTTATTGGGAAACCAAGCTATAAATAAATCTTGCCAATCAGATTCCTGTAGACCCAAGTTGTCTGGTTTCATTCTATATTCGGTGCCAATAGCTAAGTGTTTATTGAGTAATACCGCAACAGATACTTCCGCTTGTAATGACCCATCGCCATCAGGCCCGCCAAAACCTAGTAACCCCATTTCATTTGCTTTTGTATACCGAGTGGCTACATTCCACAGTACGTTATAACCCGCTAATAATCCTAAGTGTAATTTACTTGCTGCTAAATAAATATCTGTCCCGCTATCCTCTTTAGCATTTAATGAATAAGCAACTTCGGGGGTATTTAACATTTTATGTTGCATTCCTAACGAGACTTGTGGCCAGTCACTATAAATTAAGTCTCCATATACTCTTAATTTAAAACCTATAATGTTTTGAGATAAGGTTAGTGATAAAGGCTCTACATCGAAGTTTTGCCGTGCAAATGAGACTTCCAGTCGGTCATATAAATTGAGCTGTCCGCCACAACTATCTAATTGAAAGTTTTTCACGTTAGCGCGCGAGCAGAAAGCGGAAATGGCAATCTCATCCTCAGTCGCATAACCCGCTAATTGAGCCCACGGAACTAAGCCGCCGCCGCCCGAACCTTCAATTTGAATAACACCAGGGGTTGCTAATATTTTTCCATTAGCCCAACTAAGGGAAGGCATAATGAGCGATATTAGTATAAGTGAACATGAAGTAAAGCTACAAAGGCGATTCATAAGTTTTATACCACTCAATAAATTTTTCAGCATTAACAGGACGAGATAAATAATAACCTTGAGCATAATCACAATTAAAACGGTTTAACAGCATTAAGCTTTCTTTATTCTCAACCCCTTCAGCAACAACACTCATGCCAAGTTTATGACCAAGGGATATAGTCGACGCAACAATATCTTGATCTTTTTGACATTGATCTAACCTTAAAATAAAGGTTTTATCTATTTTTAATTCATCAACTGGTAAGTTTTTTAATTTAGCTAATGATGACTGACCAATGCCATAATCATCAACTGAAATAGCAAAACCAAGAGATTTTAAATGTAATAACCGAGAGAGGACTAACGCTTCATTTTCAGCAATATCTCTTTCTGTTAACTCAAGTGTTATTTGTGATGTTGCGACATTATGCTCTGTTACCTTCGTAAGTAAGTAATCAACAAATTGTTCGTTTTGAATATCTTGGGCGGATAAATTAATTGAGACTTTAAATTGATAGCCCTGCTGATTCCATTGCTCAACCTGTCGAATAACTTGTAGAATAACCCATCGAGTTAAGGTGACAATAAGGCCTGCCTTTTCCGCTAAATCAATAAATAATTCTGGATTAACAAACTCTCCATCTTTATTAATCCACCGGATTAGCGCTTCAAGTTTATCGACTTTACCTGTATTCATATTTAATTTAGGCTGGTAATTCATAAACAATGGGCTTGTTTTACTCTCAAGCGCTAGTTTTAATTCTTCAATCAATCGTAGTTTATAGAGGTAAGTTTCGTCTTCACCGTCCTGATATAACCGTAAAAATAACTGTTCTTGTAATGCAGCAGCAACCGCCATACTTGAACGTCGAATTAAACGCTCTGCATCAATACCATGTTCAATTGAATTAGCGACCCCAAAATATAAAGACAAATCGATTTTTATATCATCAAGCCAAAAAGGACGACTTAACTCACTTTGTAATAACTCTACAATATGTGTAATGTCATCAACTTCATTGATTGCAACCGCCACTAAAAACTCATTATCCTTAGTACGAGCGATAATAGTTTCTGCCCTTGATTTTTGCGCTGTAACTTTATGCGGAGCTTGGCTTAGCTTTTCAATATAAACACGGACTCGTGCTGCTATTTCTTGCAGAATAAGATCACCATTAGTTAAACCTATGGTGTCATTTAGTGCCTTAAACCCTTTAATATTAAAGGTTATCAATGCTAATTTAATATTATTTTTAAAGTACTTTTCGACTGCAGATAAAAATTTATAACGATTATACAATCCCGTTAAAATATCATGTTCAGCTTGATAAGTGATTGCTTGCTCTCTGTTTTCAATTGCTGCTCCCATCACAGAAAACCCTTGGTAAAGCTCATTAAACTCTGCAGGTAATCGATTGGTTAACTTAGGAACAGCTAATTCCCCGTTACCAATCTTTTTCGTTACTTCCATCAATACAGTTAACGGCGTTGATAAGCTTCGAGAAAGCAGACGAGAAAAAGTGAAAGCGATTACTATCACGATAAAAGCGACAATTAACATAGCGTAAATTAAACGATTAAAGTCGCTCTGTATTTGCGCTAAAGACGCAGATAAAATAACTTGGACATCACTAGAGCTAGCAAAGTTGAGAGTTTTATTAAAGTAATCTGAACGAGTAAATAAAAGGCTAGGTGATTGTTGTTCTTGCTCTACTAATAACTGTGATTTTACGGCTTCGTTTGCAATGGTTGAGCCAAGAAGTTTATTGTTTTGTACAAGCGTAACATCAAATGCAATTAACTCTTTAAGCTGTAGTAAAGCAGTCTGTTTAAATTCAAAACCGATAACGGTATAGGCAATAATTCTTGGCGCTTTTACAGGAACAACAATAACTTGAAAGACTTTATTTTCGATACTTAGTATTTGGGCATGTACTTCTCTAAATGGGAGTTTAGTAATATTTTTTTCAATAACATCACTAGTAAAAGAAAGGGATGAGCTAGTTGTTGATAACTTCCCTTCTAAATCAAGTATTAGCATTAAATCTGCATTAATACGTTTACCTTGATTGAGTAAAACACTCTCTACTGTTTTTTTGTCTTTTGTGGCAACAGCCTGTTTAAATCCAAAATCAGAAGCAAGAACACTGGCCGTGGTAATAAGTACTTGCTCTTGTGATTTTAGCGTTTGATTAAGTACATTTTGCGCAAAATACATTTGTCGTTCAATTTGGCTTTCCGCGTAGTCTGCAAACCTAAACCAATTACTGGCGGTTAAAAAAATGACCGTCAATAAAATTAAGCTTGTTAATAGCCAAGTTATTTGAGCTTTAAAGCTTAAGCGAGTGTTGGCTTTAGTGTTCATGAGTCGCTAATTCGGCAAAACTATCTCTCGCCTTTGGAGTATTAACATTTAGCATTAGGGTAATGACATCTTGATTGAGCACTTCTTGAGTAAGTGTAAATAAGGTATGTTTATCCACGCCGGCCGCACTACCTGCATACCAAACTTGTAATTGAGTATTTAATGGTATGCTATTTTGCGGTAATTTTGCCTCCCCGTTTTCATCAGTCAGATAATATTGTGATTTATCCGTGACATAAATATAACCAACCATCGAATCATGAATATTACAGCCCATCACCACCACACCAGTATTATCAAAATGTATAGGGCTTTTCGGCTTACCTGCATATAACTTTAATTCAAATGTTTTTGCTAAAGAAAATGAATAAACATGATGACGTATATCATCACTATTAGGAAAACTAACAAGGCTATTCACCGGTACAATTAACACTTCAGGTGAGAATTCTTTATTTATTTGATCCATTACATAGATGTGATCTGCTGATTTTTTGTTTGTCGTTGTTAGTTCAGCAACATATTCAATAACCGCATTCCTTAGCGGAGTATTATGTTGATCAACTACTTTGATCAACGTTTGCCCCATTGAAGGCTTACTATAGACAAGCGTACAAAACATTATAATCATGACATATTTTACAATAACGAATATTCTAGATGTTTTTTTATAATGCGCTGTTTTAAGTGTTTTTGTATATATTGTCATGATAACCTTAAGTATATTTAGTTATTAAATCATAGCTGTACATGTAGAAAGTGTCTAATCAATTGATTCTTTTAATATTTGGAAACACCTGAATTTAAGACGCTAATAAACATAAATTAACGTAGCCTTTTATGTGGTTATCCAACATTTTTTTACCCGAATAACCGTACTGCTTGCAAACAGTTTCACTATCGTGTTTTTGTATTAGGCGAGTGATGAGCATAAGTTCGGTTTTATATACATCACTATCAATATCAGTTTCAGCTTCTAAAAGCTGTTGTTTAAACCACAAATATAAACTGTAAACACAGCTACTAAATAATCGCTCACCGGTTGAATAGGCTTTGACAGTAGCGAGATCTAATGGCCTTAAAGCAGTTAACGTTGATTTAACCTGTTTAGTCAACAATAAATGTACGAGTGGCGGTGCAAGAGTTTTATACTCATCTAAAAGTAAGTAATCAAAACTACGGTAAAAATCATGACTAAGGTGATCTTGAGTCGTTATAGCTTTTTCGTTTAAGCCTTTAAGCACTAGTGCCGAATTTTCGCCACTCGCCTTATCTTTAGTAAAACCAATTCTAACCGTTGTAAATTTTGCATTTAACCAAAAGGCCAGTAAGTCACTATTAGCACCAAAACTGGCGCCAATAAAATCAACATTTTGTTTTTTAGCAAGTAATTCTATTTCTTGCATAAAATGAGAGCCAATACCTTGTTGTTGTAACCTAGGATGAATAGCAATACGCATAATACGTAAATATTGAAAGTTAAATGCCGCCTCAAAGCCACAATGTGTTAATAGAGACTGTGGCAAAAAGTGATTAGGTAACCGACGTTTTGCTTGTTTAATATTACTAATATCGCCCTTATCAAGACGACTATTTGCCCCTTCGGTCATTAATAAAGCAACGCCAATAATTTTTTCTTTCTTATCACCACTAAATAAACAAGCCACCTGTACCTGCGGATTATCAAGCATCAACTTTAAATCACTAGGTTTAGTTTGATAATGAGCCGTGACTAATATGGCAAAAACTTGCTTTAATAGCACTTCATCGTTAACTAAATCTTCAGCGCTAATCACTCGACATGAAAGTGTGTCTAAAACAATTTTAGTTGAGGTTTCTATTCGTTCTTTTTGACTCGGAAAATTTTCAATATTCGGTAATTCAGCATTCAATAAACAAGCTTCAAAAACTAATTGCTCAAGAGGATCATCTTCACGCCAGCGAATAGGTTGATTGACATGTAAACTTGTCCATTGTGGGCATACGCTATTAAGTGTTTTTTGAAACTTTAACGTAAAGCTACGCCCTGCCCCTTCATAGCCATGAACTGTACTAGAAAAAACCATACGGTGATAATGGCTAAGCAATTGCTCAAGCAGATAAACAGGAATTGCCGCCGCTTCATCCACTACCAGTAAATTACATTTAACCGGAGATTTAATAAGTTGGTCAACCGGAATAAAACGTAAATTAGCTTTACCAAAAAGAATGGTATTACCTTGTTGAATAATACTTTCTTTTGCATTATCAACTGAGCGTTCTTTAATAATATCAGTTGATAAACTTTGCTTTAATTGTCGGTAAAATACTGACAAAGATTGAATATCAGGCGCACTAACCAACACATTAAAATCATCATTACTGTGCACTTGCATTAACTGCGCACAAGCAATAGCTAATGCCGATGATTTTCCTCTCCCGCGATCAGCTGTTAAGACTAATGGTCGTTTTCTATGTCCCGATACAACCTTTTTAATTGCCGTAACGGCTTCATATTGCTCATTGGTAATACAGCCTTCAAGGTGTACTTTCGGTAATAGAGCTTTAACACTTACATCAGAAACTATAAAATTGTGACTTAAATTTACTTGTGATTGAGTTATTACTGTGTGTTTATCATTAGCTTTAACAAGTGAATAAAAACGTTTGAAAAACAAACTTTCTTCAATGTTTTCATTGAATGACGACGTAATTAGAAACATCACTCCACCTGCTTTTAATATACCCGATAACGCAGCAAAAGCATCGATAGTAAACTGACTATCAGCAAAAATTATAAAATCACTTTCCGTACCTAAATAATCACGAAAACGTTTTTTTTGAATAGTCGCCTTGAATACAGAGCTATCACCATATATTAGGCATTTTGTATTTTCCTGTTCTAGCGTTAAAGAAAAGTTTTCGATGCTATTTAATAAGGAATTCGCCCAGGACTCTTCTCCTGATAAGACAATCAAGCGACGTTCATTATTTTTCAAGGCGTCTTTTCTTAGTTGATTAAACCAAGATAAAAAAGCATGTGATTCCGTCATATTTTCTTTACACCTTAAAGATCACTTTCATTAAATACAGAGCCAACAAAACCATAAAAAGCGAGTAAAAATATAATCTTGATACAGCATTATTAAAATGAGATTTATCAAGCATATCACACAAACGTAAACACAAAAAAAACGACTTGCTAATAGTGTGTTTTTTAAACAATCACTATCTATACTATTTAAATGAAAAATTACGAGGTTACTTGATGAAACTTGATCCAAGTCAACATTCAAGGGCAAGCAAAGGATTAGAATCTGTACAAGTTTCTAACACAGGTTAATTTACATAAATTATAAACTTAGAGAGCATTATGAACCAAGCTACAACACCTGAACAACAAAAAAAGCATGAGCGAAATACCTTTATTTTTCTTGCTGTTTTTCTAGCGCCTATTTTATCTGTATTAATCGTTGCAGGCTTTGGTTTTGCCATATGGATAAGTCAAATGATGGTATTTGGCCCACCGAGCGCTTAACCATTGTTTACTAAAAACATCCATCAAAACACGCAAAAAAATGAACGCGTGGAGGATCCTTCTCGAAGAAGGTTTTTTCGTGGCCAAGTAAAAACCAAACAAGTATTACGTTTACCTTGGATAATTAATGAAACGATATTTACCTCAGGCTGCACACAATGCCAAGACTGCATCACTAGTTGCGAAACCAACATTATTGTTAAAGATGAAGATGGCTTTCCTAAAGTTGATTTTAACTTAGGGGAATGCACTTTTTGCAATAAATGTATCAATGCATGTGAGCAACCACTTTTTTCTGGTGCCTTCCCTAACGACTATATTGTAAATGAGACTACCGATGAACAAGCAATAGAGAATGAGCATACAAAAGCTTGGCCCGTCACAATTGCAATATCAGACAAATGTTTAGCCAAAAATAATATTTATTGTCAGAGTTGTCGTGATGAATGTGAAACCAGTGTGATTAAATTTAATTATATTAATTCCAGTATACCTGAGCCAAGTTTAAACGACCTAGATTGTACGCAATGTGGCGCTTGTATTAGCAGCTGCCCACAAGATGCTATCGCATTTCACTTTGAACCAAACACTATTTAACTTAACCGATTTTTCAGAGAGTAAAAATAATGGAAAGCACTGAAAATATAAGCGATGAATACCATGTAGCGAGTTTTGTCGCTTACCCCATACTTGAGCAGCTTGATACAGTAAAAAAAGCAATTCTTACGGTTGAAGGCACCGAGATTCATGCAGTCAGTGAAGAAGGAAAAATAGTATTTACGATAGAAGGTAATAGTTACCGAGATATTGGCAGCAAGATGGATATCATCAGGGTGCACAAAGGCATAATTAACTTATCTCCTGTTTACCACCAAATTTTAGACGAAAGTGAAAAAGCTCCTGATGAACCAAGCATTGATGCGGTAAATGTAGGTATTAACTAATAGCTCATAAAATAAGTATACGTAACGCATTAATAACGAATAAAACAGAATAAAAATATATTTAACAACATTGAATCAATATAAATAAGAGGATGGTGACACAATGACAATTAATCGCCGAGAATTCATAAAAGCTAACGCTATTGCAGCCGCAGCAGCTGTTGCCGGTGTTTCTGTACCTGCAATGGCATCAAATCTAATTACCAGCTCTGATATAACCAAGCTTAAATGGGACAAAGCCCCTTGTCGTTTTTGTGGTACTGGCTGTAGTGTTAATGTAGGCGTCATGGACGGTAAAGTTGTTGCCACCCACGGTGATATTAAGTCTCCTGTTAATAAAGGTCTTAACTGTGTTAAAGGTTATTTCCTTTCTAAAATCATGTACGGAAAAGACAGACTGACTCAACCTTTATTACGTATGAGTAATGGCAAATACGATAAACAAGGTGAATTCACACCTATTTCTTGGGATCAAGCTTTCGATGTAATGGCAGAAAAAGCTAAAACTACGTTAACAGAAAATGGTCCTGAAGCAGTTGGCATGTTCGGCTCTGGTCAATGGACAGTTCAAGAAGGCTACGCTGCCGTTAAATTAATGAAGGCAGGTTTTAGAACCAACAATATTGACCCTAACGCACGTCATTGTATGGCTTCTGCCGTTGGTGGTTTTATGCGTACCTTTGGTATTGATGAGCCAATGGGCTGCTATGATGATTTAGAAGCCGCTGATGCCTTTGTGTTATGGGGATCGAACATGGCAGAAATGCATCCTATTTTATGGACGCGTTTAACAGACCGTCGTTTAAGTGCACCACATGTAAAAGTAGCGATATTATCAACATTCGAACACAGAAGTTTTGATTTGGCTGATAACGGCATGGTGTTCACACCGCAAACCGACTTAGCTATTTTAAACTATATTGCTAATTACATTATTCAAACAGATCGTGTTAATACTGAGTTTGTTAATAAACATACAAACTTTAGATTAGGTGAAACAGATATTGGTTATGGTTTACGTCCTGAACATCCATTAGAGCAAGTAGCAAAAAATAATGGTAAAACAGCAGGAAGTTCAACCCCGATTAGCTTTAATGAATATGCTAAATTTGTAAGTACTTATACCGCAGAATACACTGCTAAATTATCAGGTGTTCCTGAACATAAACTTAAAGCATTAGCTGAATTATATGCCGACCCTAAAGTGAAAGTAACCTCGTTTTGGACAATGGGCTTTAATCAACATACCCGTGGTGTGTGGGCGAACAACCTTGTTTATAACATTCACTTATTAACAGGTAAAATCTCAACGCCTGGTAATAGCCCATTTTCATTAACAGGCCAGCCTTCTGCTTGTGGTACAGCCCGTGAAGTAGGTACTTTCTCACATCGCTTACCTGCCGATATGGTGGTTACTAACCCTAAACATCGTGCAACCGCTGAAAAAATATGGGGTTTACCTGAAGGTACTGTACCGCCTAAACCTGGATATCATGCAGCTTTACAAAACCGTATGCTAAAAGATGGCAAGTTAAATTTTTATTGGGTGCAATGTAATAACAATATGCAAGCCGCCGCCAATATTAATGAAGAAGTTTATCCTGGTTACCGTAATCCTAAAAACTTTGTTGTGGTCTCTGATCCATACCCAACAGTTACCGCCCAAGCTGCCGATTTAATTTTACCTACCGCTATGTGGGTAGAAAAAGAAGGTGTATACGGCAATGCTGAACGTCGTACTCAATCTTGGTATCAAATGGTTGAATCACCTGAAGGGGCAAAATCTGATTTATGGCAGCTCGTTGAATTTTCAAAACGCTTAAAAGTAGAAGATGTGTGGCCTGAAGAATTAATCGCTAAAAAAGCAGGAGTTCGCGGTAAAACATTATTTGACGTACTTTATAAAGACTCTGCTGTTGGTAAATTCTCACTTGACGAAATTCCAGAAGATCGTTTAAACGATGACGCCCGTGATTTTGGTTTTTATATTCAAAAAGGTTTATTTGAAGAATACGCAACCTTTGGCCGCGGCCATGCACACGACTTAGCGCCATACGATACTTATCATAAGGAGCGAGGTTTACGTTGGCCTGTAGTAGACGGTAAAGAAACACAATGGCGCTTTAAAGAAGGCTCTGATCCTTATGCTAAAAAAGGTAGTAACTGGGACTTTTACGGAAACAAAGACGGTCGAGCAAATATTTTCGCCCTACCTTATGAGCCACCGGCAGAGTCTCCAGATGAAGAATATGACTTATGGCTATCAACAGGTCGAGTATTAGAGCACTGGCATTCTGGTTCAATGACCCAACGTGTTCCAGAATTATACAAATCTATGCCTGATGCGCTCGTTTATATGCATCCAGATGATGCTAAAAAACGCGGAATGCGTCGCGGTGACTTAGTTAAATTAATATCTCGTCGCGGCGAAGTACAAACGCGTGTTGAAACAAGAGGACGTAACAAGCCACCGAAAGGCTTAGTTTACATGCCTTGGTTTGACGCAAGTCGCTTAGTGAATAAAGTCACCTTAGACGCCACCGATCCGCTATCAAAACAAACGGATTATAAAAAATGTGCCATCAAAATTGAGAAAGTATAGGAGTACACAATGAAAAAATTTAATCTAGCAGTCATTGCCAGTTTATTGGTACTCGCTGTATCACCATCTCTGTACTCTTTAGCTGCATATGCGACAGATAAAGAAACAATTAATACTCCGGCGACGTTACGTGATCACACTCCAATTATGACTCAAAAAGAGCCAAATCAAATTCCTAAAGTAGTAAATAAGGACATTAAACAAGGTCGTAATTATCCAATGCAACCACCGGTGATCCCTCATACGATACGTGGTTATGAAGTAAATACGATGAATAACAAATGTATGTCTTGTCATTCACGTCACCGTACCGAAAAATCACAAGCACCTATGGTAAGTGTTACACATTATATGGACCGAGATGGTAATTTTTTAGCTGATGTATCACCACGTCGTTATTTTTGTAATCAATGTCATGTGACACAAGTTGATGCTGAGCCTTTAGTTGAGAATACTTTTACTGATATGAATAGTTTAATGAAGAAAAAAACTATAAAAACTGAGAGCCATTAGGAGCCAACATGAAAAAACTATTTTTAATTGGTTGGCGAACGTTAACCAAGCCAAGTGGCTACTACAGCCTTGGTGCGTTAGTTATTGGTGGTTTTATTGCCGGTATTATCTTTTGGGGTGGTTTTAACACCGCTTTAGAAGTAACTAATACTGAAGAGTTTTGTATTTCATGCCATGAGATGGAAAATAATGTCTATGAAGAATTAAAGCCTACTATACATTTCACCAACCGCTCAGGTGTTCGCGCTACATGTCCTGATTGTCATGTTCCACATAAATGGACAGATAAAATTGCTCGTAAAATGCAAGCATCGAAAGAGGTTTGGGGTACTATTTTTGGAACCATAAATACTCGTGAGAAGTTTTTAGTACACCGTAAACGTCTAGCTCAAAATGAGTGGACACGTTTAAAAGCGAATGACTCTTTAGAATGTCGTAACTGTCATAATTTTGATTACATGGACTTTACTGAACAAAGTGAACGTGCAGCTTATCAACATTCTACGGCGCTTGCTTCAGGTGAAAAAACCTGTATTGATTGTCATAAAGGTATCGCTCATCACTTACCTAATATGGAAGGTGTTGAGGGTTGGTAAACGTATAACTAATCAATAACTCAATAAAAAGCCAGTGTTTGTCACTGGTTTTTTATTGAGTGCTTTAACAACTTTTCATGACTTTATAATATTAACCGAGCATCAACTAGATAATATGTACAAAATATATAAAGCATCCGTGTATAAAAAGTTCAACCAGTAATATTTTTGTTTATTTTTGTAATTGACCATTGAAAATCGCTTTTAACTTACCTATGTTAAGCAATATACTTTGCAATATTTCAGCTATTATAGAGAAGGTAGTACTAATGGAAATTGATATTGACGATAATTTTTCAGACGATATTAGTGATGACAGCACAGATGAAACAGCAAATGATAGTAGTGCAAAAGGTAATACACTGTCTGACAAAAAGATCCAAGAACAAGCACAAAAAAACTTGTTAGCTCGAAAGCGTATTGACGAATTACAAGAAAAAAAGCGCCTCAAAGAATTACTTGATGATAGTGAAGATTGGTAACTGAATCCTTTGCTAAAAACCATTAAATATAAAGAGGGATATCAAAGTAATCATCTTGCATTAGTATGATTAAAGCCTAGAATACCCCATTATTAATTATATTCATTCATTTATATATTATGACTTTATTTGAAAAACTGCGCTGCCTACTAACTTTTGGTCAGGGAGTTGCCTTACCCCTTCCAGAACTATCTGCAATCACTACGCCTGAACAGTTATTCAAACAGTGGTTTGATGATGCAAATAAAGCAGGCATATTATTACCTGAATCTATGTCTGTAAGTAGCTGTAGTGCTGATGGCCAACCAAGTAGCCGTATGGTATTACTCAAAAGCTATGATGAGAATGGGTTTGTTTTCTTTACCAACTACGGTAGCCGTAAAAGCAATGAATTAACTGAGAATAATAAAGTTGCCTTATTGTTTCACTGGAATGTATTACAGCGTCAAATTCGTATTGAAGGTACTGTAGAGAAAGTTAGTGTACAGGAGTCTGCCAATTATTTTCATAGTCGTGACCGAGGTAGCCAAGTGGGCGCTTGGGCTTCTAAGCAAAGTCAAAAAATTAAATATGACAATGAATTAAAAGATCGAATGAGCCATTACCAAGAAAAATTTTCAGAAGGTGAAGTACCTCACCCTGAATTTTGGGGCGGATGGCGAGTGAAGCCTAAATCTATTGAATTTTGGCAAGGACGAACTAATCGCTTACACGACAGAATTTGTTTTGAAAAAGAAAATGGCCAGTGGACACAACATAAGCTGCACCCTTAATATTTTTATATACGTAATAAACGATATACAAAAATGCCTATAGAGTGCATGACTCTATAGGCATTTTTTATAGGTATAGCTTACGTCAACACTTACCAAAACATTACGCAGGTTTAGGTATAATTTTAGGCTTTACACAGTTTGGAGCCTGGTTTTTATCATAGTACTTCATCGAAACTGATAAATGTTCACTAAGCTGCTTTATACGAGTTTCATTAGATGGGTGTGTCGACATAAATTCCGCTGGTGCAGTTTGCCCTGAACTTGCACTAAAAGCCGCCATATTTTGCCAAAGCTTAACGCTCGCTTTAGGATCAAACCCCGATCTTGCCATGAGATCTTGACCAACAATATCAGCTTCACTTTCATGAGAGCGACTATAAGGCATAATCAGACCATATTGTATGCCCATACCAAGTCCAGCCATCCACATATCTTTATTTTCAAACTCTACCATTCCTGCTGCGGTTGTTGCTGCAGTCATACCAATACCTTGAATTTTATTAGCTGATAAACGTTCATTAGAATGGTGTTCAATAACATGCCCTACTTCATGACCAATAATAGCGCCTAACTGATCTTGTGTTTCAGTTACATTTAAAATGCCCGTATAAACCCCTATTTTACCGCCAGGTAAAGCAAAGGCGTTAACTTGTGCTGAATCAAACACCACAACTTCCCAGTCACCTTGATGTACAGACTTTGCTACATTTTTAGTGATGGCACTAGCAACACATTGCACAAAATCATTTGTTGCTTTATCTTGACTAATTGCTGTATTTTTTTTCATTTCTTCAAATGAACTTTCACCCATTTGATCTAATTCTGCACTTGAAAAAAGCTTAATTTGTTTTCTACCTGTACTTGAGCTTGAACAAGCGGTCAGTACAATTAAAGCGCTTAGCATAATAATCTGAAATTTCATAAGTAACTAAATTTTCCATCAAATGATAATTACGCTTATTTTATGACGATGTCAGCCTTTATACTAGGTGTTCCATAAATTTATACCAATTTGATTAAGTTCTTTCCCACTCAGC
>NZ_JAHKPR010000010.1:0-27869 GCF_018860585.1 Colwellia sp. E2M01 | reverse complement strand
AATCAGATTGGTATTAATATTGTTATTAAACGATAAATACAAAAACACCGAGCAAGCTCGGTGTTTTTAAATAGTTAGTCATTAGCTAATGCAAAAATAACACTAAGTACCTACAAGGGCTAATAGAATACCTGCAGCAACAGCTGAGCCTAATACACCCGCTACATTTGGGCCCATTGCATGCATTAACAAGAAGTTATGCGGATTAGATTCTAAACCAACCTTATTAGCAACACGTGCCGCCATAGGTACAGCAGACACACCTGCAGCACCAATTAATGGGTTAATAGGAACCTTAGAGAACTTATTCATTAATTTAGCCATTAATACACCCGAAGCCGTACCAATTGAGAAAGCAACAGCACCTAAAGCTAAAATGCCTAATGTCTCTACATTTAAAAATGCTTCCGAACTAAGTTTAGAGCCTACACCTAAACCTAAGAAGATAGTGGTAATGTTAATAAGTTCATTCTGAGCAGTAGAGCTTAAACGATCTACTACACCCGATTCACGCATTAAGTTACCTAAACAGAACATACCTACAAGTGGTGTTGCAGATGGTAAAAAGAAAATAGTCATCAATAACACACCTAGCGGGAAAATAATTTTTTCAATTTTCGTCACTGGGCGTAATTGTGCCATTTCAATTTTACGTTCTTTTTCTGAGGTTAACGCACGCATAATCGGTGGCTGAATAATTGGTACTAATGCCATATAAGAATATGCCGCAACCGCTATAGCACCCAATAATTCAGGTGCTAGTTTTGAAGCTAAGAAGATAGCAGTAGGACCGTCAGCACCACCAATAATAGCGATAGCTGATGCATCTTTAAGGGTAAATTCTATGCCTGGTATATAGTTTAACGCAATAGCACCAAATAAAGTTGCAAAAATACCAAACTGAGCAGCAGCACCTAATAGTAGTGTTTTAGGATTACCAATAAGTGCGCCAAAATCTGTCATAGCACCAACACCCATAAAAATAATGAGTGGGAAGATACCTGTATCAATACCTGCATAGTAAATATAATGCAGCAAACCACCGACTTCTGAAAAGCCAGCAACAGGAATATTAGTTAAAATTGCACCAAAACCCATTGGCAACAATAATAGAGGCTCAAAATTACGAGCAATGGCTAAGTAAAGTAAACCACAGCCAACAACCATCATAATCACTTGGCCTAGTTCAAAGTTAGCTAAACCAGTCGATAACCATAAAGTATTTAATGAATCCATATTAGCCTCTATGCAAAACTAATTAATGCATCACCAACGGCAACAGAAGCGCCTTCTCTGGTGAATATTGAAACTATTTCGCCAGATGTCACTGCTCGAATTTCAGTTTCCATTTTCATCGCTTCCATGATGATAACAACATCTCCAGCATCAACATGGTCACCTTCATTAACTAGCACTTTAAAAATATTCCCCGCAAGCGGTGCATTTAATGTTTCGCCTGCAGAGATTGAAGCGTTTTGCTTAATAGCATCATCACCCGCTGGTAATGTTACTGAATCAATAGAGCCACCTGGAGCAACAACTACGTCATACACTTTACCATCTACGCTTACCGCATAATTTTCTGTTGCGCCTGAAGAGTTTGCTTCAGATACTACATTAGATTTTTTATTCGACGTAGTCGGAATAGGTTCAAATGCTGATGGGTTATTACGGTTTTCTAAGAATTTCAGACCGATTTGTGGGAATAATGCATAAGTTAATACGTCATCAATGCTGTCATCCGCTAATTCAATGTTCTTTTCTTTAGCTAATGTTTGTAATTCTTCTGATAAGTTATCTACTTCCGGATCAAGTAAGTCCGCAGGGCGACAAGTAATAACGTCAGCACCATCTAAAACTCGCGCTTGAAGTTCAGAATTTACAGGAGCTGCAGTAGCACCGTACTCCCCCTTTAAAACGCCCGCGGTTTCTTTAGTTATTGATTTATAACGCTCACCTGTTAAAACATTAAGTACTGATTGAGTACCAACAATTTGTGACGTTGGGGTAACTAAAGGAATATAACCTAAATCTTTACGTACTTTTGGTATTTCAGTTAATACGTCGTCAAACCTATCTGCTGCACCTTGCTCTTTTAACTGGTTTTCCATATTAGTTAGCATACCACCTGGTACTTGTGCAGTTAAAATACGCGCATCAACCCCCTTTAAGCTGCCTTCAAACTCAGCGTATTTTTCTCTAACATCACGGAAATATGCAGCAACTTCTGCCATTTTTTCAACATTCAAGCCTGAATCTCGAGGGCTACCTTCAACAATAGCAGCAATCGTTTCTGTTGGTGAATGACCGTAAGTCATACTCATAGAAGAAATTGAGGTATCGATAACATCAACATCGCTGTCAATCGCTTTCATTTGAGTGGCAACACTTAAACCTGTAGTTGCATGACAATGTAATGCAATAGGTAATGCCACGGTTTCTTTAAGACGACTAATTAACTCTGCAGCATCGTATGGCTTTAATAAGCCTGACATATCTTTAATACATAAAGAATGAGCACCCATATCTTCAAGTTGCTTGGCCATTGTTAACCAACCATCAAGAGTGTGTACAGGGCTTTCAGTATAACTTAGCGTACCTTGTGCGTGAGCGCCAACCTTTACTGCCGCTTTAATTGATGTTTTAAGATTTCTAACATCATTCATCGCATCAAAAATACGGAAAACATCAATACCGTTAATGTGTGCACGTTCAACAAATTTTTCAACAACATCATCAGCATAATGGCGGTAACCTAAAATATTTTGACCGCGAAATAACATTTGCTGTTTAGTTTTAGGCATTGCCTTTTTAAGTGCACGAATACGTTCCCATGGATCTTCGCCCAAGTAGCGAATACATGAATCGAACGTTGCGCCACCCCAAGATTCAATAGACCAGTAACCAACTTCATCCAGTGTTGCTGCTATAGGTAACATATCTGCTAAACGCAACCTAGTGGCTAAAATTGATTGATGTCCATCCCTTAAGACAACCTCGGTGATACCTAATGGCTTACTCATGTTTACGCCCTTTTATCTAACTTTTTAATTAACGTGAATCACGTTATTCAAATTTAATTTTAATGGTGGAGAGGAGTGCAATAGTACTCAAGCTTATTTATCTTGACCATGCTGACTGCGATAGCGTTTAACTGCACCGCTAATTGCCGAAACAACTGCAGGTGAAACGCCACCGTCATTTTTACTCTTACTCTTTTTATTAGTACGTGAAGATGACGCAACAACTGGGTCCGGAAATTTAACCGCAAGTTTTGCCAGTACTGTATTAATAAAAACGATTAATATACTTAAAAATACAAAAACAAATACCATTCCTGCCAACATTAAGGTGCCGGCCTCTAAAAATTGCTGCTGCATATTGTTCATTGTTTATTCTCTTTCAAAGTTCTTACTATTAGAATAATCACTCTAACTACTATATTGCAAACGATTTAGTCTATTTCAGAAAAGCAATTTAACTTTCATCCTTGCTTTTAGGGAATAATAATAGATAAATCGATATACTTTTCAATAAAGCTCCAGTTAAAACGCTTATCACACGCCTATCACCAAAATTTCGGAGATTACGTTAATTTTAAAAGTAAACGTTTTACACAAAAGTGATTTTAAGAATCATTTGTCACGGTTCTAGACTAATAAACTAAAAGTTATTTACCCAGAGCCGTGACAAATAACTCCTTATTTTATCACTTCAGGCGGCCTTATAAAAGCATAATTAACAGCTGTCTTTTTTTGCTGACTAATCGTTCACAAATACTTCATTGGTAAACCCGAATAAAAATAAATTTAAGGTTAACTATATACTGAAGTAATTAAACTATTGAAGTGACTAAGATGTCTCACCTGTTAGGGTGAGGCTTTTCGATGTGGTGGGCGCGGCAGGAGTCGAACCTGCGACCGTAAAGGGATTCATTCGTAGCCAGCTTTCTATTAAGTGAGTCTATCCAGCTGAGCTACATACTCAACGATGAATTGACAATTCAGTTTTGCGATTAGATAAATATTATTAATTGGTTTTTTAAAACGAAAAAAGCCTCACCTGTTAGGGTGAGGCTTTTCGATGTGGTGGGCGCGGCAGGAGTCGAACCTGCGACCGCCTGGTTCGTAGCCAGGTACTCTATCCAGCTGAGCTACGCGCCCATTATGAATTTTTTAAACAGCTTCACATGCTGTCTTCTATATTTTATCACTTGAAGAAAGTGGTGGGCGCGGCAGGAGTCGAACCTGCGACCGCCTGGTTCGTAGCCAGGTACTCTATCCAGCTGAGCTACGCGCCCTCATGAACTATTTTTTATATCTTAGTCTAAAGATAGTGAATTTTCTTTCCACACAACCATTATAACTTAAAATAAGAATAATGGCGGAGAGGGAGGGATTCGAACCCTCGATCCGGCTACAAACCAGATACTCCCTTAGCAGGGGAGCGCCTTCGGCCACTCGGCCACCTCTCCAATGGGTGCGAATAATAAAGGTTCCTAAAAATAAGTCAAACATTTTTTATAATTTATTTACGATAAATGTTTGTTTGTTGAGATTTCAGGCAATTGTGATAATTTTTAAACACAAAATTAAAGTAAACTACATTTAGACCTTTTAAAAAGATAAGATTATTTAATTAACATCTGAATTCAAGCTGCCTATACAAGTCAGAGTTATATCTAATTTTTATGAGTGATTAACAATTTTTAGCTAATTAATTCGAAGAAGTGTGGTATAGATACAAAAAAACACCGACTAAGCGGTGTTTTTTATAGGTTAAATAAACAAGATAAATGAGTTTCAATATTTATTAGCTACATTTACTTAATTATTTAACTAGCAATCAAGCGGTAATCTAATCTGCTTGATTACCAGAAACTTCTCCATCGCCTTTTTCAGCTTGGATGCGCATGTAAATTTCTTCACGATGCACTGATATTTCTTTGGGTGCATTAACACCGATTCTTACCTGATTTCCTTTAACACCAAGTACAGTAACTGTTACTTCGTCACCAATCATTAGTGTTTCGCCTACGCGTCGAGTTAATATAAGCATGTTTTCTTCCTTATCCTTTAAAGTGAGATCACTAAATAAATATATATAAGCTAGTAATATATTAGAATTAGTTACTTTTTAATCCATCCACTACAACTAATAGTCGATTTCCTATAAAAAGTCATTGTTTATTAAAAATCTCATATCCGATGATAACTTTTAATAACGTTTCGATAGTCAGTAACAAAAAATATAGGGTTACTATGCTACCGAATATATCTTAACAAGATTTCCCTCTCCTTGAATACATTTATAACCTATATATCCCATTGTTCATGTAATCTTTTGTAAAAAATTAATACTTTTTTGTACAAAGTCATAAAAAAGTAACATTTATCGTTTAAGTCAACTTTAAAACACCTAAATTCAGCGTATTAAAAAGGAAGCATTATGCTTCCTTTCAAGTGTTATTCATTAGTGTTTTTTATAAGCTAATAAGTAGAGTTAAAACACATTGCCATAACAGCCGTTATACAAGCTTTTCTGTTAGCCAATCTGAAACACTTGCAAGTGCAGGAGTAATGTTTTCAGGTTTGTTACCACCCGCTTGTGCCATGTCAGGACGACCGCCACCTTTACCGCCAACTTGTTGTGCTACCATATTAACTAGTTCACCCGCTTTTACACGACCTATTAAGTCTTTAGTTACTCCAGCGATTAAGCCAACTTTATCGCCATTGGCTGTAGCAAGCATAATAATGCCAGATTGCATTTTGTTTTTAAGCTCATCAACCATGCCTCTAAGCTCTTTGCTTTCAACGCCACCTAAGTCAGCAATTAACACTTTAACGCCGTTTATTTCAATTGTGTTATTTATTAAGTCAGACCCTGCTTGTGCAGCAAGTTCTTGCTTAAGTTGTGTAATTTCTTTTTCAAGTTGCTTAGAGCGGGTAATTAATTGCTCAACTTTATTACTTGCATTGGTTACATCACTTTTAACTAATAAGGCAATATTGTTCAATGCAGCAGTTTGTTGATTGATAAAGTTAAGTGCACCTGTACCTGTAACCGCTTCGATACGACGTACACCAGCAGCAATACCTGATTCAGCAGTAATTTTTAATAAACCAATGTCACCAGTTCGGTTTACATGAACACCACCACAAAGTTCGATAGAAAAATCACCTAAAGTTACAACACGCACTTCATCATCATACTTTTCACCAAAGAGTGCCATTGCACCTTTTTCTTTCGCTTGCTCAATGTACATAGATTCAGTCTTTCGAGCATGATTACGACGAATTTCATCATTAACCATTTGCTCTACTGTATGTAATTCTTCAGCGGTTACGCCTTCAAAGTGTGAAAAGTCGAAACGTAATTTTTCGCTATCGCATAACGAACCTTTTTGTGTAACGTGCTCACCTAACACTTTACGTAAAGCGGCGTGTAATAAATGCGTGGCAGTATGGTTTTTAACAATAGCTGAACGACGTTCTACATCAATCTCTGCTTTAACACGTCGATTTAAACCAACATCTGTTCGCGCAATTCCTTTATGAGCATATGCATTACCTAGTTTAATGGTATCTGATACTTCAAAAACACCATTATCAAGATGTAATAAACCACTATCACCAACTTGTCCGCCAGATTCAGCATAAAATGGTGTACGGTCTAAAATAACAATGCCTTGTTCGCCTGCATTCAATTGGTTTACAGCAACATGATCTTGATTGTTAAATAACTCAACCACGGTGGCTGAAAAGGAGTCATTCTCATAACCTTTAAAACCTGTTTTATGATCAGATTTAAGTTGCTCGTTATAATCAGTACCAAATTGGCTCGCCTTTTGTGCGCGAACTCTTTGCTCGGTCATCGCTTTATCGAAACCATCATGATCAATTTTCAAGTGACGTTCACGGGCTATATCAGCCGTTAAATCAGCAGGGAAGCCATAGGTGTCGTACAACTTAAATACATCATCACCGTTGATAGTGTCGTCAGTTAGGTTATCTAAAATATCTTCTAATAAAACCATACCGCGGTCTAAAGTGCGGCCGAACTGCTCTTCTTCAATGCGTAGTAGCTTTTCAATGATCGCTTGCTGCTGCTCCAACTCTGGGTAGGCATCGCCCATCTGTTTGATTAACGAAGCAACTAATTTATGAAAGAAGTGCCCTTTCGCTTCTAATTTATGACCGTGACGAATTGCACGACGAATAATACGACGAAGCACATAACCACGACCTTCATTTGAAGGTACAACACCATCCACAATTAAAAAGCTACAAGAGCGAATATGATCACTAATTACGCGTAGTGATTTATGCTCAAGATCTTCACATTGTAATAGCTCTGCAGTATCTTTAATAAGCTCTTGGAAAATATCAATCTCGTAGTTACTGTGAACGTCTTGCATAATGGCAGAAATACGCTCTAAGCCCATACCCGTATCAATAGATGGATTTGGCAGTGGATCCATGTCACCGTTACTTTGACGGTTAAATTGCATGAATACTATATTCCAAATTTCAATAAAACGATCGCCGTCCTCTTCAGGTGAGCCCGGAGGACCACCCCAAATATGCTCACCGTGATCGTAGAAGATCTCAGAGCAAGGACCACAAGGACCTGTATCGCCCATAGACCAAAAGTTATCTGATTCAAATTTTTTACCGCCTGGCTTATCGCCAATACGAATAATTTTTTCTACAGGTACGCCTATTTCATCTTTCCAGTAAGCAAAAGCTTCTTCATCAGTTTCGTAAATAGTCACTAATAACTTTTCTTTTGGTAAGCCTAAAACTGTCGTTAAAAATTCCCAAGCATAACTAATAGCATTCTCTTTGAAGTAGTCACCAAAGCTAAAGTTACCCATCATTTCAAAAAAAGTGTGATGGCGAGCGGTGTACCCCACATTTTCTAAATCGTTATGTTTGCCACCAGCTCTAACACAACGTTGTGCAGAGGTTGCACGGGTATAACTACGATGTTCGGCACCTAAAAATACATCTTTAAAAGGAACCATACCTGCATTGGTGAACAATAACGTGGCATCGTTACCAGGAACGAGTGAGCTACTTTTAACTATTTGGTGTTGTTTGGTGGCAAAGAAATCTAAAAATGCCTGACGGACTTCGGACGTACTTTTAATCATGAGATACTCTACAAATCTGTTTGTTACTATTTAGGTACAAGTCTTGGTTTAGTCAATCACTATGAGGATTTATTCAATTGAGAAATCATGTGATTGTAAAAAACGAATTTTGGGGCGCTATGTTTTTTAATATTGCTTTTTAACGCTATTTTTCATATTAGTTTTAACACTATATTGCTCGGCTATTATTTAAATATTAAAACTTAAGTTAATAACTTAAATTAACAAGCAAGCTGTTGTCTGCAATGATATCGGCAGACTCATTTTTTGCAAGGCGCTTATTATACGCAAGCTAAGCTTCAAGATACCAATCTATTTCACAACTTTTATGCAAATATTGTCTATTTGTTGCGCTAACAGCTTTTTGCCTTAGTTAATTAGCAAGACTATAGCAAACACAACGGCAGCTAATATATTTTTTAAATGGATTTTATTTGTAATACCCACCATTAAATATATTTTAAGGCTAGCTTGTTAAATTCAA
Organism: Colwellia sp. E2M01; assembly: GCF_018860585.1. Classification (GTDB taxonomy): domain Bacteria; phylum Pseudomonadota; class Gammaproteobacteria; order Enterobacterales; family Alteromonadaceae; genus Colwellia. The sequence goes on along the minus strand of NZ_JAHKPR010000010.1, from coordinate 19,227 downwards.
CAAAATTAGGGTAGGCTCTTCAGAAGTTAAAAGTTAAAAACTAAACGCCTTACATATTATTCAAGTATAAATTCAAATTGTTGATGTGTCGGTGCGCTCTCGCCTAAGCCAATATGAACACCGAGAAGTCGCACGGCTTTACCCTCACCTCGTGCTAACCCCTCTTCAAGTAAAGTATTAAAAATACCTTCATCAAATTGATGATATTTAAATTCTTTCGTCGTTTGATGAAAATCTTTAAATTTTACTTTGATACCTAGTTTACTAATTTCTCGTGTTGATAAATACTTCTTTGCTCTTAATTTTAATTCAGGGATCAGTTGCTGCTTCATGTAAGCGGCTAATTCTTCAATATTCGCAATATCGTCGGCAAAAGTTCGTTCAACTCCTACCGATTTTCGAATGCGCTGAGTGACGATCGCTCGATTATCATCACCATGACACTTATACCATAACGAGCGTCCTAGTTTACCAAATTGACGAATAAGGCTAACTTCATCTAACGCTTTAATATCTCGCCCAAACGCCAAGCCACTGTCTTGTAGTTTTTTATAAGTGACTTTGCCCACGCCGGGTATTTTACTTAATGGCATACTGTCAATAAAACTACTTACTTGATTTGGCGTTATGACATACTGCCCGTCGGGTTTATTTAAGTCCGAGGCGATTTTGGCTAGGTACTTAATTGGCGCAATACCTGCTGAAGCGGTGAGTTGTAGCTCTTTAAAAATGGTGGCTCGAATATCTTCTGCAATAAGTGTGGCAGAGCCATTAAATAACAGACACCCAGTTACATCTAAATAGGCTTCATCTAGAGACAATGGCTCAATAATCTTAGTATAGCGACTAAATATTTCTCGTATTTTAGCGGAAACTTCTTGGTAGACGCTCATTCGCCCTCGAACAATTTTAAGATTTGGGCATAGAACTTTAGCGCGACTTGCTGGCATTGCAGAGCGAACGCCGTACTCTCTAGCAAGGTAATTACAGGTACACAACACACTACGGGGCCCATTGCCGCCAACAGCAATGGGAATATCTCGATATTCAGGAAAATCACGCATTTCTACCGAAGCGTAAAAAGCGTCCATATCTACGTGGATTATTTTTCGTTGTGGAGTCATCATTAACCACTCACCAATAGCTGTATATAAAAACAGTATAATATTTTTATATTACTTGGCAAGTAAGTTAATTATAAATTTTGGTGTTTTGCTCAACAATAATTATAAGCGACTAAAACCGACAAAACTAAAACATCAATCATTTAATAAAGGGGCAACAAGGTTAAATAAAACATCTATATGATCATCTCTGTCATTTAACGCTGCAATATAATGATATTGCTCACCGCCCGCTTCCATAAATATCTCACGGTTTTCATGCTCTAATTCTTCTAGGGTTTCTAAACAATCACTACTAAACGCAGGGCTAATAATCGCAATGTGTTTATCACCTTGAGTTGGTAAGTTTTCTAATGTTTCATCAGTATAAGGTTTTAACCATTCAGCTTTACCAAAGCGCGACTGAAAAGTAGTTATAATTTCATCTTCGTTAAACGCATAATCATTATTCACGGCTTCGCTAGATAGTTTTGTTTTAAGTAAACGTGTAGTTTCAAGACAAAAGTCGTAATACGGGTCGCCCCACTCATGAAAAAGTTCAGGCATACCATGATATGACAACACCAGTTTATCTGGCTTGCCGTATTGTTTTACATGCTCCACAACCGTATTAGCTAATGCCGTAATGTACAGAGGGTTATGGTGATAAGTATTGATAAAGTGAATGCTAGGAACATAGCGCCAATTTTGTAGCTCTTTACTTAACGCATCAAAGGTTGAGGCTGTTGTTGGCCCTGCGTATTGTGGATACAAAGGTAACACAACAAGCTTATCAACACCTTGCTGTTGAAATTTTTGTAAAACACTGGAGATAGATGGATTACCATAGCGCATGGCAAAGTCTACAATGACTTGGTCGCCATATTGAGATTTAATTTTACTTGCCAACTTTTCTTTTTGTGCTGCCGTAATAGTAACTAAAGGTGCACCATCATCTTGCCAAATTGTTTGATATAACTTGGCTGATTTAGCGGGCCTAATACGCAAAATAATACCGTGTAAGATAATAAGCCAAAGTAAACGCGGTATTTCAACCACTCGTCTGTCTGATAAAAACTCACGTAAATAACGACGCACGGCACCTGTTGTTGGTTCGTCTGGCGAGCCTAGATTGGTAATTAAAACGCCTGTTACTTGTGAATGTTTAACAGCGGTTTCTGCATTGTTAATATTATTACGACGAGCACTAAAGCGAGATTTCATTATGCTTTCTTCTTACGTTTGAATGACATTACCGAGCAGTTACACAACATGAAAACCGCTCTTTATCGTACCTGTTAACAGCTGTAACTACTCAACAAAGGTATCAATAACAAGTTCAAGTACTTCTTTGTTATTAACATCAATATTGAGCGCTTCTGCTTTAAAGTCACCAGGCTTAATACCAACACCACCGCTCATTGAAACAACGGCGTAAATATGAGCTTGCTCGACACTACCTAAAGTATTAACAGGACTCATTGCTTGGCTATTATTTAATTCGATTACTGCAGGTAAGTTACTTGCTTTCATTTTTACTGCCGCTAACGGCATACGTTGTCCGTTAGTTGGAACAGCATAAATAAAGACAACACGATCTTCTCCTTGCATTAATTTTTTAGTTACTTCATCACCTAAACTAACACTCACTTTTAAGCGGGGACCATCAACAGCTTGAGGCTGCATATTATTTTGAGTAGAGCTTTGTAGGTTTTGGCTAGGGCTAGTTTTACCATTTATACTGGCAAGCCGGTTATTGGCTTCGGCAACAGCTTCAGTTAACGCTTCAATATTCACGCCTTGGTTGTTTGAATCAATGACGCGCTGCCAATATACAATCGCTTGCTGATAGTCTTGTTCAATAAAGTTATGCATGCCCAATAAAATATTGGTTGAAGGATCGTTAACATCTAACGCCAAAGCTCTATCAATGTAACCTTGTACTTGATCATTAATCTGTTGATTATTTTTGTAGTAAAGCGCTTGTGCAATGGAGCCTAATAAATCTGCGTGTTCACCTTCAATCTTTATTACTTGTCCAAAAGCCGTTACACCTCGATCAAAAGCTCCCATAGCTACATACGTTTGCCCCAAGTTATACAAAGCTTCAGTATCTTCAGGGTTAGCTTCTATATGTGCTTTGAGTTTTTCAATGTGCGCTAATGCTTGCTTTTCACGCTCTGCTAGCATTTGCTCTTGCGTCATAGCTTGTTGACCATGACCTTCAGGTAACTGAGTAATCTGCGTATAGCTACCTTGTTTGTTATAAAGGAAGACTGAAAAAGTGATAATAAATACGCTTAATCCTAACGGCCAATAAGGAGAAAAGGCTTTAGTTGCTTCGGTGCTAGGCTTTTCATCTTTTGAAGTGCTTTCAATATCTTGTAATAAAGTACTATTTAGTTCACTTAATAAATATTGATAGTTCTCTTCATCAATACCACCTTCACTGTAATCTTTTTCTATTTCTTTTTTATGCTCATGGTATAGGCGGATATTCGTTTCATCACGCACATTACCCGTTGAATTTTTGGTTTGAGCTTTTTGTTTAAAGAAAGGGCGCCAGACCATAAATAATAATAAAATTAAAAATACGAGGCTGATTACTAAAAATTCCATAATACTATCTTCTTATAATGAGTCGTGCTGTACTAATATTACTAAGTGAATATCACTAAATGAATACAGCTAAATTAGTACAGCTAAATTGGTACAGCTAAATTGGTACAACCAAGCGTTATTTGTCATTGATTAAGCTATCTAGCTTATCTTGTTGTTCTGCTGTAAGTTCTAGATCTTTTTTAGCAATAGGTTTTCTACGTACAATCACAACTACAACAATAAGTCCTAATAAAATAAGTACCGCAGGACCAAACCATAACACATACGTTAAGGTTGAAACTCGCGGACGATATAAAACAAACTCACCGTAACGGTCTACCATAAAGTTAACAATTTCAATGTCAGCTTTACCTTGTTGTAATAACTCGTAAAGCTCTTTACGTAAATCAGCTGCTATAGGTGAGTTTGAGTCAGCTAAGTTTTGATTTTGGCACTTAGGGCATCGTAATTCTTTACTTAATTCTTGAAAGCGTATTTTAGTGACTTCATCACGAAACTCATAGGTATCAACAGGGCTTGCTTGTACTTTACTAATACTTAACGCAATGGTTAATAAAATAGCAAAGGTGGTAAATAGAGGTGTTAAACGCATATTATTTTCCCTGCTTTTTTTCTTCAATAAGTTGAGCTATTAAAGGCTCAAATTCTGTTCGCCATACGCGAGTATCAATTGCGCCAGCAAAACGTTTACGAATAATACCTTTATGATCAATAACAAAGGTTTCTGGTGCGCCATAAACGCCAAGATCTAAACCTAAAGTACCTTCCTCATCGAAAATTGAAAATACATAAGGATCTTCATAGGTTTTTAACCATTGTTGCGCGGCTGCACGATCATCTTTGTAGTTCAAACCATACAAGGTAACTTGTGGGTTTTTAGCAATATCAACTAAATAAGGATGCTCATATTTACAAGTTGGACACCAAGTTGCCCACACATTAATTAATACAATATCGCCAGTCACATCTGTTTGCGTAACTTTATTAGCCTTGTTTTTTAATGTTAATAACTCAAAGTTAGGGAGCGTTTTACCAACAAGGGCAGACGGCATGTCTTGCGGATTAAGTGATAAACCACGATATAACACAACCCCTAAAGCAATAACTAAAATTAAAGGTAAAAAACGAATTAATTTATTCATTGTTATGCCTCCGAAGCTTTATTGGTTTGCTTTTCGTCTGCATCTTTTTCATCTGCAGTTATTAATGTAGGCTTTTTACGACGATAGCGTTTATCAAGCATTGATAATAAACCACCAGCAGCCATGAAAATAGCACCTAACCAAATCCAACGTACAAACGGTTTATAATGCACACGAACTGCCCAAGCACCTTCTGGTAACGGATCTCCCAACGCCACATATACATCACGGAACAAACCAGGATCAATCCCCGCTTCGGTCATACCCATTGTTTGCACGCGATAAGTTCTACGTTCAGGTTTAAGTAAGCTAACAAAGTCGTTTTCGCCGTTACTATTTACTTTATAAATATTAATTTGACCTTGTTGCGCACTGTAGTTAGGTCCTTCTACATGCTTAATACCTTTAAATTCAATTTGGTAGCCTGAAACGATAACACTTTCATTTAGAGCCATTTTTACATTGGTTTCACTTTCGTACATTGACACAATAGTGACGCCAACAATGGTAATAGCAATACCCGCATGCGCTGTTGCCATACCTAAATGACTAATACTTAATTTACCTGTTTGTTGTAGTTGCCCTTTCACCTCTTTCACTACCACTAAGAAAACCCAAGTCGCTAAGGTAATACCCATAGCAACCAGTACGTTAAACTCACCGCCGTAGATCACAGGAAATAACAAACCAAAGGCAATACTAAATACTGAAGAGCTAAATAGGCGTTTACGTAACTCGCCTTGTTTAGCTTTTTTCCAGCGAATTAATGGCCCAATTCCCATAATAATGAATAAAATACTCATAATAGGCACAAATACCGCGTTGAAGTATGGCGGGCCAACTGAAATTTTACCGTAACCTAATGCGTCAACTAAAAGAGGATATAAAGTACCTAACAATACGGTTACTGCAGCAATAACTAGAATAACATTACAAAGTAATAAGGCAGTTTCACGCGAATAAAATGCAAAGCGAGAAAAGCTAGCGACAGTACTTGCTCTAAAAGCATAAAGGGTTAACGAGCCACCCATCGCAATCGCTAAAATCATCAAGATAAAAATACCGCGAGATGGATCAGCAGCAAACGAATGTACTGAAGTAATAACCCCAGAACGTACTAAGAAAGTTCCTAATAAGCTTAAACCAAAGGCAAATATCGCTAATAAAATAGTCCAGTTTCTAAAGGTGCCTCGTTTTTCAGTTACCGCTAATGAGTGAATTAGTGCAGTACCTACCAACCAAGGCATAAAAGAAGCATTTTCAACCGGATCCCAAAACCACCAGCCACCCCAGCCAAGTTCGTAATATGCCCACCAACTACCTAATGCGATACCAACGGTTAAAAACATCCATGCACCAACCGTCCAAGGGCGAGACCAACGCGCCCAAGCAGCATCCATTTTACCGGCCATTAAAGCGGCAACCGCAAAAGCAAAAGCAACCGCAAAACCAACATAGCCAAGGTACAATAGTGGTGGATGAATAATTAAACCAACATCTTGTAATAGAGGGTTTAAATCACGCCCTTCCATCGGCACATTTGGCCATAAACGATCAAAAGGATTTGAGGTAAGCAGAGTAAAAGCAATAAAACCAATAGCAACCATGCCCATTACCGAAAGTACACGGGCAATAAACTCTTCTTCAATAGCATCAGAAAAACGTGCAACGGCTGCGGTCCATGCGGTTAACGAAAACACCCATAATAACAATGAGCCTTCATGTCCGCCCCACACAGCGCTAATTTTAAAATAATAAGGTAAATGTGTATTGGAATGACTAGCAATGTATTTAATAGAAAAATCATCAACCACAAAACTATATGCGAGAATAATAAGGCTGATAGTGGTAAAGAAGAACATACCGTAGGTTAAGGGTTTAGCATACCCCATTAATTTTTTAAGCGAGCTTTGCTGAGCGCTATGTACGCCAATAAGCGGTATAACACTCAAACAAAAAGAAAAAGCTAACGCTATTATCAGGGCTAAATGACCAAGTTCAGGAATAAGCTCAGGCATATTTGTTGCTACCAAGTCTGGTATCATTAGTTTCTCCGCTCTACTTCAAAAAACAATGCACCTAATTTTATTGAATTAGGTAAAAAATTATCGCGACATACTAACATTTTATTTACCGAAGTATTAATGTAAATTAACGCTCGCAGTTGTTTCAGAATGTTACAACTTTATTAAGCTATGCTAGTGAGGGCTATGTTAGTATATTACCCGCAGCAGTTATACGATCTATATCAATAATATTCAGGCAAACTTAAAGTACAATATTGATATAATTCATAAAGATGAATTTATAAGATAAGCACTTAATATAACGAACAACCTTATTTACAACTTAATTGATATAGTTAGAAAAAGAAGAAATAACACATTGTCTAAAGATACTTCAACACCACTTATTAGTGCTTCAAACCTTACTTGTATTCGTGAAGAACGTTTATTATTTGATGCCCTGTCATTTGAGGTTCACCCCGGTAATATAGTACAAGTTGAAGGGCCAAATGGCTCAGGTAAAACAAGCTTATTACGTATATTGTCAGGCTTATCGCAACCTTATGACGGTGATGTTAAGTTTGGTGATAAAAAAATTAGTCGCTGTAGAGAAGAGTTTCAACAAAATTTACTGTATTTCGGGCATTTACCTGGTGTTAAAGGTGAAATGACCGCAGAAGAAAACCTCGAATTTAATTTAGCGTTACACGGTAATGACACCGATAAAACGTTAGCGTATTTAGCTAATGTTAACCTGCTAGGTTTTGAAGACAGTTTAGCCTCTCATCTTAGCGCCGGACAACATAGACGTATTGCCTTAGCCCGTTTATACCAAAGCAACGCACCTATTTGGATTTTAGATGAGCCTTTTACCGCGATTGATAAACAAGGGGTCGCCAGTTTAGAAAACCTATTTTCTATGCACGCCGCGCGTGGCGGTTGTATTATTTTAACCACTCACCAAGATCTAATTAGTATTGAGTCAGGTAATGTAAAAAAGATCACGCTTGATTACCATTACGATAGTCTTTTAGGTTAACCTTAATGCTTCTAATTAATATGAATGATTTATACATTATTCCAAGCTCAAAGAAGTTAACATCATGACATTGCCAGCTCAATCAGAGCAATTACCGACACAGACAACACAAACTTCTGCGCAATTATCATATCGTCATGCTTTTATGTTGGTGTTAAAGCGCGATTTAACCATTGCCATGCGCCACAAAGACGACATTATTAATCCGTTGTTATTCTTCGTTATTGTTATTACTTTATTCCCTTTAGGTATAGGGCCTGAAGCGAAAACATTAAGTCGTATTGCTCCAGGGATTATTTGGGTAGCAGCATTATTGGCAACTTTATTGTCATTAGATCGCTTATTTAAATCAGATCATCTTGATGGCTCATTAGAGCAAATGTTACTTAGCCCACACCCAATATTTATACTGGTATTAGCAAAAATATTCGCCCATTGGTTAATTACCGGCTTACCACTTATTTTAATTGCACCATTATTAGCAGTATTACTGCATTTAGATAAAAACAGTTACACCGCATTATTACTTACCTTATTATTAGGTACGCCGGTGTTAAGTTTACTAGGGGCTATTGGTGTAGCCTTAACCGTCGGTATTAAAAAAGGCGGCGTATTGCTGAGTTTATTAATTTTACCTTTATATATTCCAGTATTAATTTTTGCGACCAGTGCTATAGACACTGCTGCGCTTGGTTTACCTTACAGCGGTCAACTTGCTATAATCGCCGCATTATTTTTTGGTTCATTAACACTTGCCCCTTTTGCTGTTGGGGCTGCTTTAAAAGTGAGTACTAACTAGATGTGGAAATTTTTACACCCTTACGCAAACCCTGAAACAACTTATCACTTCACCAATAAGTTATTACCTTGGTTAATTGCACTCGCCGCACTGTTTTTAAGTATTGGTTTAGTTTGGGCATTATTATTTGCACCCGCTGACTATCAACAAGGTGATAGCTTTCGTATTTTTTATGTGCATGTTCCTGCAGCGTCTTTGTCTATGGGGATTTATGTGTCAATGGCTATTGCCGCCTTGAGTAGTTTAGTCTGGCAATTGAAATTGGCAGATGCCTCAGCTGCAGCCATGGCACCTGTTGGCGCAGCATTTACCGCTATTGCCTTAATAACGGGTGCCGCTTGGGGAAAGCCAATGTGGGGGACTTGGTGGATTTGGGATGCACGTTTAACGTCTGAACTTATTTTACTGTTTTTATACTTAGGGGTAATTGCCTTACACAATGCTTTTGAAGATAAAAACTTAGCAGGCAAAGCTGCGGGTATTTTAACTTTAGTTGGGGTAATTAATATTCCAATTATTAAATATTCAGTAGATTGGTGGAATACCCTGCACCAAGGTTCAACGGTGAGTAAGATAGGTAAGCCTTCTATGTCACTTGATATGTTATGGCCATTTATATTTTCTTTCCTTGGCTTTTCATTTTTAGTCGGCGTAATTATTTGTTTGCGCTTTCGTAACGAAATTTTAGCACGTAACAGTATTCGTCCTTGGGTACGTGAATTAGTTGAAAAAAGTGTAGTTAAATAACTACCACTTAATTTAAATCAAATACATTAAACAATATTAGTTAAATAATATAACGCCTAAAGAGTAATTGGAGAGCACCAATGCAATTTACTAGTTTTAACGATTTCATCAATATGGGGGGCTATGGCTTTTATGTCTGGCTATCTTTTGGTGCCGCCGCGTTAATACTTACCCTATTAACCATTAATTCGGCTATGGGTCATAAACAAGTAATTAATCAAATAGCTAAACGTAAAAAACGTGAAGACAAATTACGAGAAGCTAAAATGCTTCGTCAACAACAAAAAGAATTTAGTGATAAACCATTAAATGAGGTAACTGAATAATGAACCCACGTCGTAAAAAGCGCCTCGCGATAGTTGCTTCTATTCTTATTGGTATCGGTGCTGTTGCAGGTCTAGTGTTATTTGCGTTAAGCCAGAATATTGATTTGTTTTTTACTCCTTCTGAAATTACTCAAGGTAAAAAAGAAACCGGGGTAAAACCCAGTATTGGTCAACGTATTCGTATTGGTGGTTTAGTGGTTCCAGGCTCTGTTAAACGTGATCCTGAAAGCTTAAAGGTGTCTTTTCAATTAAGCGACATGACTATGCCAATTGAGTTTAAAGAAAGCGACCCTAAAGTGACCGTATATTACGAAGGAATATTGCCTGACTTATTCCGAGAAGGACAAGGTATTGTTGCGAACGGTATATTAGCTGATCACCCGCCAACAGGATTGAGCATTGAGGCCAGTGAAGTACTGGCTAAACACGATGAGAACTATATGCCTGCAGAGCTAGCCGAAGCAGCAGGACAAAAGCATGAAAAAGCGGGTTATAGTGATAAACAGTTACAAGGTACTAAGTAACCTGTATAAGTTGAAATACGGTAAAGTGCAGTAACTCATACATAAACTCACAAAAACCCACATAACAAAAAGGTGATCAATTATCTCTTCTTTAATAGATAATTGATCACCTTTTTTATATCTGTTTTTGAATAAAAATTAATGCCAATATTCAGCAATTAACTTGTCACCAACACTATTAAGTACATTAATTTCGCCCGCGCAAACTGCAACAATTGTTTTACCACGTTTAAAATGTTGTGGAATGATCATATCGCCATAGTCATTAAGGTTAAAACTTTGTGTTTTTCGATAAATCATTAAATCGTTATCACAGCAATAAATTACGGTAACGATCCTTTTTGTTTGTTCCATCATTAAATCCTTTTTAATTCCATTTTTATATTTAACTAGCTAGGCTGTTAATCACTTTACTCCCTTTGTAAAAGTGATCAAACCTACCATTGGCTTAATATAATGTGGTTAAACCTGCTCGTCAAGCTCTGGTTCTACCAGTTTATACTTTTTCTACTTTCAAAGAGGGCTTCGCGTGAATAGCAGAACTATTGCAAGTGAGTTTAACAATGAAAGTAGATAAGAAATATGTTAGATAAAGGTTTGTTAAGCCGAGTTCAGATTATTTAGGCTTCCATAAATAAAAAACCACCGCTCTGTTTTACTACTTATTTTCATTTGAATTCAAGTAATAAAGATCGGCTGTGATTTAACTTAGTATTTAACGAGTATCTTAATGGATAAACAAGACGTTATGATTTATTTCCAAGACTTCATTTTACAACCTTTTACGGCGTAGAATAAAATAAACAAATAACAAGGTAACATCACAGCATAACCACTTTGCAGATCAACGGCTTGGCCACTAGAGCCACTTGCTAAACTCCAAAATAATGGACCAAAAGCACCACCAGAGATACCCATAACTAATAATGCAGAGCCAATACTTGTTAGTTTACCTACACCAGAAAGGGCTAGTGGGAATACAGCTGGCCAAACAATAGCGTTAGCTAAACCTAAGAAAGCAATAAGAATTAATGTATCTGGTAATTGTACGCCACCTAAAATAAATGAAAGTGAATTAGCAATAGCAAAAGAGTTATTGTCACCTAAAATAATACCTAAACTTAATAACAAGCCTAATACGGCTGATACCATTAACGCTTTTTGTTGTGAGATAAAGCGTGGGATAAGTGTAATACCAAGTAGATAACCAATAACCATACACCCCATAGTATACGATGTCATAACACTGTAGTTTTCAACCCCTAAAGAGAGGGCAAAGGCACCAATCGTATCACCAGCAATAACTTCTACCGCAACATATAAAAATAAGGCAACCACACCTAATGCTAAATTAGGGTGAGATAGCGCCGCTTTAAGTTGGCCTTTACTTTCAGTTGCCCCTTCTTCAGCTTCACTTGCTAGCTCAGGCAATGGTGATTTTTTAACAGCAAAACCTAAAGCACCAATAAATAAAGCCATGCCTAAATAAGGTAAAATAAGTTTATCTGCCATGGCATCAATTTGGATTTGACTTAATTCAGTACCAACGGTATCGGTAAAACCACTTAAAATAAGTGCAGTAAAAACAATAGGTGCAACAACACCTGCGCCTTTATTTAAGATCCCCATAATTGAGATACGTGCAGCTGCAGACTCTTCAGGGCCAATACGAACAACATAAGGGTTAACTGCTGTTTGTAATAAAGTTTGCCCGGTTCCCATGACCAACTGAGCCAATAAAAATAACGGAAAAACTTGTGTTTTAGCCGCAGGAATAAACAACAAACCTGCAAGCATCATGGTGCCCATACCAAGTGCCATACCGTTTTTATAACCAACCTTACGAATAATGGCAGCAGATGGTAAAGCCGTAAAAGTCACCGCAATATAAAAAGAGAATAAAATTAATGACGCTTGAAATGGTGTTAGTTGCAGTATTTGTTGCAAATACGGCATTAAAGAGCCGTTTAACCAAGTGGCAAATCCGAGAATAAAAAATAAACCTGCGACAATTACCATAGGTAGCGCATTACTCGGGGCTTTCACCTGTATATTTTGTTGTGATGTTGTCATTTGCGTAACCTCGTTCTCATTTATAATTTGTTGTAATCGTGTCTACTGTATTTATATTTTTTCTTAATTCTTTAGTTAATGTTTGCATTCAGAGCATAACTAAACGCGCTGACCAGCAATCCATGTTTCTTTTACTGATAAGTCTTCATTTAACACCACCATATCGGCCTGTTTACCTAGGGTCAGCTCACCTCTAACAACCGACTGATTTTGATATAAATATTCTGCAGGGTATAAACTTGCCATACGAATAGCTTCACCTAGCTCAATCCCCAATTGCTGATGAGTATTTTTAACCGCACTTGCCATATCTAATGAAGAGCCAGCTAACTCGCCCGTTGTAGAGGTCAGCCTGCCATTATCAACAGTGACAATACGATCATATAAAGCGAACTGCGTTTGCTCACTGCCTACTGGCGGCATTGCATCCGTTACTAAAAATATTTTGCCTTGTGGCTTAGCTTGTATAGCGAGTTGACAACTTGCATAGTCAACATGAAAGCCATCAACAATTAACCCACAGCTAGTTTGGTTATTTAACAACGCAGCTCCTACAACACCCGGCTCTCGCCCTTGTAAAGGTGACATGGCATTAAATAAATGGGTAAAACCACTAGCTCCAGCATCAATCGACTTTTGTGCGGTTTTAAAATCAGCATTAGTATGACCTAAACAAACTTTTATGCCTAAATCTACCATGCGTTTTACATCAGTTGGTGAGACATTTTCTGGCGCTAAAGTAATAATAACCTGGCCAATATCTTGACGAGATAATACTTGCCACTCGGCATCAGAAATAGGACGAATATAGTCGGCACAATGCGTACCTTTTTTAGCAACCGATAAATGAGGCCCTTCAAAATGAATACCTACAATACCTGCAACTTTTTCATTAATAGCTTGCGCAATAGCATCTGCAGCTTGTTGCATCACTTCAATTTTATCGGTAATTAACGTTGGCATCATTGCTGTTGTGCCGTATTTAGCATGCGCTGCCATGATAGTTTTTAAGTTATCAACAGATGGCGAATCATTAAATAAAGCGCCTCCACCACCATTAACTTGCAAGTCGATATAACCTGGAACAACTAAACCTTTAACAGCAACATCTACATGATTCAGATCTTGATCTATTTTGATAATTTTACCGTCGAGCAGAGTTAACACCTGATCGTCAAAAAAATTATGCCCGTCAAAAAGTTGTTGCGCATGAAAGCGAGTTTGTGTCATTGGATGTCCTAGCTATGTTTTCAGGTAATAATTATCAGTTGGTTACTAATTTCAAAAATGTATATCATTAATCTAAATATTAATTAACATTTTAGATTCTTGCTCTCTCGCATAAATAACAGAGCCCACTTCTGGCGGGTGCAATGGTAATTTAAGATCAGCTTGAATATCTACCGCTAACCATTGCTTTAATATAGGCGTTAAACCACCAAGCATAGAGATAGGCAAAGAGTTATCTTTAGTTAATGTGCGTACCATATTATTGAGGTATTCAGCACCTTCATTAAGAATAGTTAACGCAATTTCGTCACCTAAGTTAGCAGCATCAAAAACGATATGTGCTTGCTGACCAAAAAAGGTAGCTTTTTTCCCTGCGACAACTTCAACAAGTGCAGTATCATTGCTACAGTTAAGCTTGGTTAACAGTGCCGCTGACATCAAGGTAGGCTTAACTAAACCATCAAGAGATAACAACACTTGTTTAACAGCTTGTAAGCCAAACCAAGCGCCGCTGCCTTTATCGCCATGTGGAAAGCCATGTGCTCCAACAATGCGCTGTTCGTTATTTTGACAAGAAAAACCACATGATCCGGTACCGCTAATAATAACAGCGCCATCGCCACCATTATGCGCACCTAAACAGGCAATAAGTAAATCGGTTGCTAAATGCATGTTTTTAAATGGGTGTTGCCATGCTGCCATTTGATCGAACAATACAGGGATATTAACACCCGCCAAACCTACACCAGCAACAAATTCATCTAGCTTCATATGCGCTAGCCCTGCATCTTCAAGGGCAAGCTTTGCAGATTCAATAATAGAATGGGTTGCTTGCTCAAAACCATGTAGTGGATTTCCTGGGCCGGAAATTCCAGTGCCAAGTATTTCATTATCTTTATTCATAATGATGGCTTTAGATTTACTACCGCCACCATCAATACCTATGAATAAATCATTGTTTTTGTTGTTACTTGTCAGCATATCAACCTCATATTAACTGCCGTGTATTATTATCTATAATTTTATAGTACCACAAATGACAGCGTTGTCATTTGTTTTTTAGGTATTAAATTATATATGTTTATTATTTCAAAATCACAGATGATTAACCAACTGATTATATTGATAAATCAGTTGGCTTTATGGATGTTTACTTAAGTTATTGAGTGACTGCAGTAATACGGCCAGCTCGCAATTTATCAGTACTACGACTTCTTACCTTAACTTGCCCTGATATTTTGATAGGCTCAACATAAGTCAGCCACTCACCGTTATTTACTTGGTATTCAATGATGAGCCCTGGAAAGGCGATATTGGCGTGTAACTTACCAGCTTTGATCACGGCACCTACTGTTGGTAAACGATAGTCTACTTGCGCTATTTCTAGTTTAGGAAACTCTTTTTGACCAAGTGTATGAGCAAATAAAGACCACTTACTATCACGTTCATCTTCTAGCGCTTTGCTAAATACTTCAGTATCTTGCGAGTATTTAGCCCCCTTATAATTATAAGGTACTGCCCAATCGGCAAGATGCCAAGCACGCTCGGCAAGTGCTAATAAACGAGGATAAACTTTATGTTCAACCATATCATCGGTACGCACATTTTCACTCCACAACTGGCCTTGAATACCGACAAATTTTTGTCCTAGCGCTAACGGTGTTTTAGTATCGTCTGTTACATAAGCGTTATCTTGCCTGTCTAACCAAAACTCGGCATGAATAGGTAAGTTGTCAGGCATAAACTGGAATACTTTTTCAGTATTAATGTGGCGTGACGCCCAGTAAAAACCGTGCTCTTTAGGGTCTGCTTCATGAGGAAAATCAAAATATAAAACATCAGGGCTAGAAATAACAACTTGCCAATCTCTATTCGCTAACATGTGAACTTTATCGTGACCGCCATAAAATAAAGTATCCCAAGCATTTGCTTGTACAACGTCTGGCATATTTTCAACGCGAGTATGTGCCATACCATCGCTCCAACCTGCCGTTTCAATATCAAGATCAGATAAAATGCCTGCTACACGTTCAATAAAGTAAGCCCCAAGCTCACTCATTTTCGTAACGCCTTGGTCGTTGTCTGCAACAAACGCTTTACACGCAGGAGAGTCTAACCAAGCACCAGCAGTTTCATCGGCGCCAATATGATAACGCGTAAGTGGTTGCCCTGCATCAGCGTGAATTCTTTTAACCTGTGTCATTACCTCAACAACAAAGGCATAAGACGATTCTAAACAAGCATTAATGGTATTGTCGTTATAAAATTGAACAGATGAGTACTCTGTTTTATCATCAAAATCTTCAAGTAAAAACTGCTTAGCTTTAGCCTCTTCTTCTAAAGCTTGATATTTTTTATAACGCGCCGTCATAGCTTTAATTGATGCACGAGAGTGTCCTGGCATATCAAGTGATGGGATTACTTGGATATGACGTGCGCTAGCGGCTCTTAGTATTTCTTGATAATCGCTAACCGTGTAATAACCATTTACTACTGAACTTGTATCGATACCCGCACCAAGTTGAGGCATTAAACACTCTGTTTCACTCATATCAAAACAACGTTGTGCGCCAACATCAGTTAATTCGGGCAGGGTTGGGATTTCTAAACGCCAAGCTTCATCTTCACCTAGGTGTAAATGTAATTTGTTTAATTTGTATGCCGCCATTTGATCAAGCAAACTTAGAATAAACTCTTTTGAATGAAAGTTACGTGCTACATCAACTAACATGCCACGAAAAGCATAATGCGGTTCATCGTCAACCGTCATCATTGGTAGTTTGTTCGTACCAACCGTCACTAAACTTGCTAACGATTGTAAGCCGTTAAACACTCCGTTTGCATCAACACCCACAATACTAATGGCTTTATCAGCAATCGTTAATGTGTAGCTTCCCGCAACAGGCTGCGCTTCAGTAGGAAGCGGCTTAACAATACTTAAACGTAGCGGTAAACCTGTGTTGTTTTGTGTAACACCTAAGCTGCTTAAATGATTTAAAGCCGCTTCAACATCTGCTGACTTTACATTACCTAAAGAAACAGCAAGACCTTTATCAATATTAACAAAACGATCGTATTCATCGATAACAACTGATTTAGGTGTAGGAATAATAGCTTGCGCAATCGCCATTTTATTTTCGACTAACACCGCATTACGTTTATACAAGGCAGCACTGGTTAGCCACTGGGTATTATCTTCGGCGCTACGTTTAAACTGAGTATCTACATCGGTAAAAGCTTCAACATGTGGTACTACTTCTAAGCCTGTTTCTTTATCGATATAAGGAACAGTGCTTTCAATAACGCGAGCATCTAGACCTGGAGCCGTAATAATATAGTTTGGCATAACATCAGATTCAGCCAATGACCAAAACATTGCACGGAAGTTAAGTGTTTTTTCTTCGCCTTCATCAAAGCCTGTAAAAGAATCTTTGAGACTGATTTGATGAAGATCGCCATTAATATGTTTTACGCTAAACTCATCACTTTCAAAGGATTGGATTGGCGCAATTTGACTAAAATATATGCTCCAGTCTTTCGCCGCGAGTGCTTTTTGGGCGGTAAAAGTTAACTCAACTTCAAAACAAGCACCGTCAGCAACTTTACTATCACATTTATCACTAGGAATATTGGTAACAACACGGTAATTAACGTCGAGGTTTTTCGCAATGTTATCTAAATCTTTTTGTGTGACAGGAAATATTGCCTGTAATTTAATTTTTTCACCGGTATCTACCGCTGGCTCTGGATACTTATTACAACCTAGTAGCGTTATACTGAAAGCAACAGCAAGTACTAAAGCTTTTGTATTTATTCGTTTTATGTGCGTTTTAATGTGCATAGTTAAATGACCTTATACAGCTTTATTTAATAAAACTGTTCTTGCTTTAAATATTATTGATATTACCACTATCCATAATTTTGACAGCGCTGTCAAATTTAAGTATATTGTTTTTACTTTGTTTATTTATTCTCCATTAATCCACATTTTTAGATTAGGTCCGTTAGTATGAGTAATATGAAATATATTAAAGTAAATCCTAATTATAAAATGCAAAAAATTCCGCTTCCAGGAACAGATTTACACATAATACTCATAGATGAATTTTTATTTAATACCGACCCTATAACTCATTTTGCCCATAACATTGCTTACTTCAACCCTGTATATTTCGATAACACCCAATTTCCAGGCATGCGAGATAAAATGCCAATGCCTTACACCCGGTTATTAAAATCTTTTTTTGAAAGCGTGCTACTACCTGAATTCAGACCCTTATCATCAAATCAAACACATTTTCATAGTAGCTTATTATCTTTAGTTTCATGCTTACCTTCGACACTTACAGTCAATCAAAAAATGCCTCACGTCGACTCCTGTGATAACAATGATTATGCTTTTGTTCATTACTTATCCTCACAAGAGCTTGGTGGAACAAGTTTTTATCGATACAAACCGAAAAACTTAACTGAATTTCATCAGGAGCATAAATCGGTATTACCAGAAATGATAACTGAAGTAGCAAACCACCCAAATGAGCACTCAGGTTATATCACGAGTAGTACAAACCTTTTTGAACAAATTCTCACTGTTGAAGCTAAAGTCAATCGTTTAGTGATTTACCCTGCAAACGTATTACATAGCGCCAACCTAATTTCACAGAACAGTTATTGTGGCGATATTAACTTAGGGAGATTATCCATATCTTCCTTTGCTAGTATCACTAATACTTAGCTCTTTTTAATGACTAAGATAACCTTGGAGTATACCTTTACATGATCCCATTAAATCAAAAACAACATTCACACTTAAAAATACAGAAAATTAATGATGTTTCTCGCTTTAAGAATCAACATTTAATTCCTATAACCATCCAAGACTTCATCCCTTTATCTACTGAGTTTCCCGTTGTATTTGTTAAAAATGAAGAAACAGGGCAATTTATAAGTGTTGCTATGATGGGCTTTCGCTCTGGCGTTAACCTTTACTGCCAAGAAACCAACTGGCCTTGTCCGGTTATGCCGATTGGATTTAACAACGCCCCACTTTCATTAGCTCGCAGTAACGAAAACAGTAATGAAATAATGGTTTGTATTGACGAAGAAAGCTCACTGCTTAGCGATAAGACTGGTGAAGCATTATTTGATGACCAAGGTGAGCAAACTGAATTTTTAAAACAGAAATCACAAGAGCTTTTCAAGGTAGCGCAACTGACTGAGCAAACTCAAGCGATCATTAACCTATTTGCTCAAAAAAAGTTATTCATCTCGAAACAGTTAACTATTAAGTTATCTAACGAGAAAGAGCCTTTGTTATTAAGTGGCCTTTACCTTATTGATGAAAACGCATTAAATGCTTTATCTCCAGAAGAATTTGAAGAACTTCGTACAAAAGGTTTATTGCCATTAATTTATGCGCATTTAGCGTCTTTACATCAAATTACGCGATTAACAATAAAACAAAATAAATTTGAAGAGAATAGCTCATTATAAATGTGAGCAATGAGAGTACGCTTTATACTTGATTACACAAATAATACCAAGTTGATTAAGTTCTTTCCCACTCAGCTAAATTTAAAAGGCTTAGAGGCAAGGCATTGATTGAAGAAAATGGTT
>NZ_JAHKPR010000051.1 GCF_018860585.1 Colwellia sp. E2M01 | reverse complement strand
AAGCCTCACCCTACTCGATGAGTTTGCTTTACCCAATTAGGGCTTAACGTTTTTTACTGCGCAGGAGAAGCAATCGTTTCATTATCATCAGAAAGTGTTGCACCAGCTACGCCTTCAACAGCGATGGTGTAACGAACATCTGTTGTAGAAACACCATCCCAAACTGCAGATGTTGCATCAGTACCTGCACCGAAAGCCGTACCAGGGTGTGCTGATTCTGTTGGGATACTACCCGCAGTGTTTTTAGCTGGAGTAAGTTGTACTGCAGGGGTAACATCAACATCAATTGCTTCTGTGCCGTAGTTTAAACCAGTAACAAATTGACCTTCGGCATCAAATAATACAACGGCATCACCTTTACCTAAACCTGAGCCATTAGCTAATAACACATAGTTTGTCGCGTCGGCAATATTCCAAAGTGCTTTAAATGCATCGGTATCTTCGCCAACATTTACTACAAGTCGTGCACCTGCTGCAATAATGGTATCTGCAGAGAATGATGTCCCGTCAACGATTGTTGCTGAGTTATCATCGTAAGTCCAACCCGATACGTCTACAGCGGTGCTACCAAAGTTATAAATTTCAAAGAAATCGCCACCATTTGATTTAGAATTAATTTCACTAATTAAAATTTCAACACTTTGCGTAGCTGGTGCTTCAGGAACATAACCAGGTGTTGCAATACTTTCACCATCAATTTGCGTAACAGCGCCAAGGTCTTCAGCGGTTGCGGCTTTGTATGCAGGGTTAGTGGTAGATATACCATCCCATACCGCAGAGACACCATCAGCAGTAGTTGAGTCACCAAAAGTTCTACCCGCATGATTTGTTTCTGCTTCAAAAATACCAGCATCACTGCGTACTGACATTTCAACAGCACCAAGCGCTTCTAAAGTGTAGTTGAATGAGCCAGCAAGTGCGCCCATGTTGTCGTATAGTAAAACAGCATCACCTTTACCTAACTTTTCACCATCAGGGAAGGTAACAATGGCAAGGCTTGCATCTGTGCTCCACACTGATTTAAATTCAATATCATCATCAACGCCAAGTAAAGCAATTAAGGTTTCGCCTGGGGCGATAATTGTGCCTGCTGGGAAGGTAGATGTTGTCGCATCTTCACTTGAATCAACGTAATACCAATCAGTTAAGTCAATGCTTGAGTCGCCAAAGTTATAAAGTTCGAAGAAATCTCCGCCATCAGCTTTAGAGTTTACTTCAGTAATTAATAATGTAGCTTTTGAAGGTGTTGCTGTGTCGAAATTTAAGCTAGTATTGTCGGTAATACCTGCATAAGCATTGCCTGCTAAATCGGTAATCACACCTTCAGCAAATTGTAGGTTGTAGCTTGCGCCTAGTGATAATATTGTACTTGGCGTGATAACTACGTTTTTACCAGCAATATTAACCTGTCCAGCATCCGTTATATCTATGGTGATTTGTGTACCGTTTGTATCCGAAATCACAATGTTGCCGATACCAGGAATAATAGCTTCGTCAAACGTTAAGGTGATTGAGCTATTTGAAAAATTTGTGCTGTCATCTTCAGGTGTTGTACTAACTAAGGTTGGGCCTTGGTTGTCCAGTGTACCTGACGAATTAAATTGTAAAGCGTCTGTTGTTGCAGCAGCTATGTTATCTTCACCTTGTTTTAATGCGCCTTCATCGTAAGTTATGGTATAAGTTGAAGCCTCAACCAAATCAATAAGGTTAATAGTTACAACCTTTTCAACAATTGAAACAGCAGCATCAGTTACACTGAGAGTGCGTTTATCACCTTGGGCATTATCAATAATAATATTACCAGAGCCTGCGAGTACATTTTCTTCAAAAGTTAAACAAATGTTGTTACCCGCATCAGGTGACTCACAGCTTGGTTGGTAAACATACAATTGCGATTGGTCTTTACCACCACCTACTTCATTAACAATATAAATACTTCTATCAGTACCAATAGTGATACCTTCATGTTTTTGTTCTGTACCTATCTCTAAAGTACTTTGAATTTTACCTTCGCGATCAATTTTGATTACTTTGCCTTCAGACGCGCTAACAATTAATAATTGCTCATAATCTGGTGCGGTACTTGGTAATACATTAGCAAGCGCTGCAACATCATTAATCGCAGACATACCCGTTTTGGCAGGATCAAATAAGTTAGTAGGGTTTTCAGTAGTTGCACTACCATTGGTTGCTGTGCCGTTATCAAAATCAATTTCTGTTAAGAATACGCCAACAGGATCTGTTTCTTGAACGCCGATAAAAGCGGCGGTACTAGTATCATAACTAATGCCTTCTAGCCCAACATTACCAATGGTTGTACCTAACTTAACAGATTTTACTTCTGCAAAACCAAGGGTCGTATCGGCTTGGTAAGTAAATAAACTTACTTGGCGGTAGCGCTCTTCAGCTAGTGCAAATTCGCCATTACCAATATATGCAATACCTTCAGTGTCGTAAAAGTCAGTACCTTGAGGTTTTGAAGCGTCTAACGCTAGGCTCATTGAGTCAATTAATTCACCTGTTTTAGATACTTGCACAATGGCAGAGCTACCATCACCTAAGACGAAAAGTGTGTCGGTATCTTTATTGTAAGTGACAGCTGAAGCTTCTTCGGCTAATAAGTTACTGCTTGTAGAGTCTGGAATAGGTAAGTTGTAAATACCGACTTCTTTATAGTTTGATAAATCAATATGATTATCGCTAGAAGCGGTTGAAATACTCGCCACTAAATTCACCACTGAGCCAGGATTTGTTGTCTCGGGAGTTTCCGTTACGATATCATCTATTATGTCTTCTGGAGAATTGAGATCTTCGCTGTCACATGCAGAAAGTGATAAAACGAGCATGCTTAATATTAAATTATTACGTGTTATGTCGAGCATAAATTACCTATTAGTTTAAATTCAGAATAAAAAAAACGGGTATTTTATAGCTCTTAATTATGTCAACTGGGTGACGTATTCATGACAGATTTAATGCACGACTATTAATTATCTTTAGGTAGAGTAAAAAAATAAGCGGAAAATTGTATTTTAAGCATCAATTGCAGCATTTAACGCGAGTAGATTTTTTTGTTCAACGACTGATTTGATTACATTAATTTTAGCCAAAAAAAAACCGATAGCAGGGCTATCGGTTATTAGCTATGAGGTAAGCTAGAATATACAATAATTACAACAAGTGTTCACACAAGGAACAAAATAAATTATAGAGTATCTACTCTATGTGCGCAAGCTAAAATTGTACTTTTATCCTAAAAATGTGCTTTTATTACATAATAGTAATACTTTCTTGGTATTTCATCCTAAGGAAATAGGAAGATTGATACTCTTTAGGGTATAACGAGTCACCACGGTGCTGTAGTATTATCGGTTTTTAAACCATAATTAAATGATAAATTATAGAATTAGAACAATAAAAATTAAACAGGATATTTGTTGATTGAGCACGCATACAGTAAACTATCGGCAATTATCGTTTTAATCTTGTTTTAAGTGAAAATATCATGTCAGCTACCGACCAAAATGCTCAAGAAAATGACTCATCAATCAATAAAGCTGTTGCAGCTGAAATTAATAGCTCGGTTGATACTCCTTCTGCAGAAAATAGTACGACACACTTTGGCTATAAAACGATAGAAAAAGACGATAAAATTTCTATGGTTGCCGGTGTTTTTCATTCAGTGGCAAAGCAATATGATGTGATGAATGACTTAATGTCATTTGGCATTCACCGTTTATGGAAACGTTTTACTATTGATGCCAGTGGCGTACGTCCGGGCAATAAAGTATTAGATTTAGCCGGCGGTACAGGTGATTTAACTGCTAAGTTTTCAAAGCTTGTAGGTAGAGAAGGGCAAGTGGTTTTAGCTGATATTAACAGCTCAATGCTAAATGTAGGTCGTGACAAATTACGTGACAAAGGCTTAGTACAAAATATTGAATACGTACAGGCGAACGCTGAATACTTACCTTTTGAAGAAAACACCTTTGATATTGTTACTATTGCTTTTGGTTTGCGTAACGTTACTGACAAAGACAAAGCATTACGCTCTATTTACTCGGTATTAAAACCCGGTGGTCGTTTACTCGTATTAGAGTTTTCAAAACCTGAGCATGAACTATTAAACAAAGCGTATGATTTTTATTCGTTTAATATCCTTCCGAAAATGGGTGAATTAGTAGCTAAAGATGGCGACAGTTATCAATATTTAGCAGAATCAATTCGTATGCACCCAGATCAAAAAACGTTAAAAGATATGATGGAAAATGCTGGCTTTGAACAAACTAGCTATAAAAACTTAACGGGTGGTGTTGTTGCTTTACATAAAGGGTATAAGTTTTAATCATGTCTATGGCTGATGGGAAAGCAACACAACTAAGCGATAAAATCAGTGGTTATTTTTTATTGCCGCAACTAGCGACGGCGACGATTGAGTTAATTATTAATAAAGCCTTACGCTTAAATAATAAGCCAATATCATTTGCTACCTTATCCCAAAAAACCTTAATACTTACGCTCACCGAGTTACCTTTTTCGTTATGTTTTACTGTGCAAAACAGCACCAAAAAAACAGAGGTTATTGTTAGAGCTCAAGCAGATGATAGTGACTGCGTTATTCAAACTAGTTTACAAACACTGACAAAAATAAAAGCTGAGCAGTCACTTACTGATCTTATAAAGCGAGGTGAGTTAGACGTAATAGGTGACATTAAAGTTGCGCAACAGTTTGCAGCTATTGCTCAGTCTCTTGAAATAGATTGGCAGTCAGAGTTAGCTAAGCATTTGGGCGATGTGCCAACACATAAATTATTGCAACTTGGTAATAAAGTTAGCAAAAATATTGCCGCTAAAACCAAGCAACTTGAAGCTGATATTAGTGAGTATATTGTGCATGAAAAAAGATTAATTGTTACTAATAGCCAAATAAGTGCTTTTAATCAACAAAGCCAAGATATTGCAGAGCAAGTTGATAACTTGTCTAGTCGAGTTGATAAACTTATTGCTTTACATAATGCCATCTCCCCAACTCATTCCACCAACTAACGCATAGGAAATAATGCCGTGAGTAGCCAACGTCTTTATCAAATAGTTAAAACCTTTTTAAATTTTGGTTTAGACAAAATGGTACCTGCACACTTATTACCTTGGTATGCAAAATTAGGTAGAACTAGTTTATTTTGGCTGCGTAATAAACATAAAGATAAAACACCAGAGCAACGATTTCGGTTAGCTATTGAATCGTTAGGACCAGTATTTATTAAATTTGGTCAAATGCTATCTACAAGACGCGATTTATTACCACCAGAGCTAGCTGATGAACTCGCCTTATTACAAGATCAAGTAAGTCCTTTTGCTGGCGAAGAAGCCAAAGCCATAATTATTAAAGTAATGGGTGAAGACGTTTTTGCTGAGCATTTTAAAGATTTTGATAACACGCCATTAGCTTCTGCCTCTATTGCACAAGTTCACACCGCGACTTTAATTCACGGTAGCGATAAAATTGAACAAAATATCGTTATTAAAGTATTAAGACCTAATATCAGTAAAACTATTTTGGCTGATATTAAAGTCATGTCTTTATTTGCTGGAATTGTTGCACGTTGGTTGCCAGACGGTAAACGTTTACGACCAAAAGAGGTGGTAGCAGAATACCGTAAAACCATTTTAGATGAACTCGACTTAAACCGAGAAGCCGCCAATGCTATTCAATTAAAGCGTAACTTTGAGCAAGGTAGTGAGTTTGATAAAGCACTTTATGTACCGCAAATTCATAGTGAATATAGCTTTAAAAATGTTTTAGTGATGGAGCGCATTTACGGTATTGGTGTAGGTGAAATAGAAACACTAAATGAACTTAGCGTTAATATGAAATTACTAGCTGAACGCGGTGTTGAAGTCTTTTTTACGCAAGTATTTCGCGATAGTTTTTTTCATGCGGATATGCATCCAGGCAATGTTTTTGTTAATGCAGACAGCCCTGACGATCCAACCTGGATTGCTATTGATTGCGGTATTGTCGGTACGTTAAATCAAGAAGATAAACGCTACTTAGCTGAAAATTTTGTCGCCTTTTTTAATCGTGATTATCGTAAAGTTGCACAATTGCATGTTGATTCAGGTTGGGTACCGGTAAATACCAGTGTTGATGAATTTGAATTTGCCATTCGTACCGTCTGTGAGCCTATATTTAATAAACCATTATCAGAAATCTCTTTTGGACAAGTATTGGTAAATTTATTTAATACTGCACGCCGCTTTAATATGGAAGTACAGCCGCAGCTAGTACTATTACAAAAAACCTTATTGTATATCGAAGGTTTAGGTCGTCAGTTATATCCACAATTAGATTTATGGCAAACTGCTAAACCCTTCTTAGAAAACTGGGTAAAAGAACAAATGGGTGTTAAAGCGGTGTTCAGTAAAATTAAAGCTAACTTACCTTTTTGGAATGAAAAACTGCCTGAAATGCCCGATTTAGTTTATGACTATTTAAAAAATCATCGTGAAAACCAGCAACAACAAACACAGTTAATACAAACCATGTTGTTTGAGCAGAATAAACAAAATACACGTATTGTTTATAGTATTATCATTGCCGCTATTATTATAGCTGGCGCTATTATTTTAAGTTAAATATCTTAAGTTAACTACCTTAGGGCAATTGACTAATCGTTTTATTACTATGTATTATCGGTAGTCTTTAAAAACAAGTTACAAAAAAGCCCTGATAAACAGGGCTTTTTTAGTTACCTTTATTCAAGGTAATATTCAAATATCTGTTCAAGTTAACTCGAATGTTGAATTAACATTTTGATTTATGGTAATGCAACAATCCAGCTGCTGTTTTCAAACCATTTAGTTTGCAATGCTTCAATCATCCCCATTTTTTCATAAGTATTTAAATAGTTACGAACTAAGTTTTCAAGTTTAGGGTTGTTGGTTGGTATTGCTATGCCGATAGGCTCAATAGAAAGCGGTTCTTTAGAGGTAGTTAAACCATTACCAGGGTTGCGTAAAACGGTTAACTTACAAATAGCCATATCCGCAACAAGTATATCTGCCTTGTCCGCTAGAATTAATTTAACACCTTCATCATAGTTGCTAATTGTATTTAAACTTGCTTGAGGAATTTTTTCTTTAACAAACATTTGGCTAGTTGAGTTTTCTAAAGCAACAATGCGTGTGCTTGGGTTATTAAAACCATCTTTAGAAATTTTCTCCATCCCTGTATGCGTACTTAGCATTGATTTGCCTGATATGTTATAAGGACCAATAAACGTTGCCATTTGTGAACGCTGTGTTGTAATTGCCATACCCGAAATAATCATATCGGCTTTACCACTGTTTAAGGTAGGTAATAATTCGCCAAATGGTACTTCTACAATTTCAAGCTCTACGTGCATCGCATTTGCTAATGCTCGCGCTAAATCAACATCAAGCCCCATTAACTCTTTTTTACGATCTTTCATATTATAAGGTGGTTGATCGCCAGACATAGCCACTTTTAATATGCCGCTATTAACTATTTCAGCTAAAACATCTTTTTGTGCTGCTTGTGCGCTGCTTGTAAACATAACCATTGTGGCTAACAGTACAACAGCTGTTCCCATTTTCTTTAAAATGTTAATCATAAAATTCCTCTATCCTTTGATTGTAATAATATTGTAAAAAGCGTTAACAGGTTACGCATTGAGACTCTTTATGTCTACCCTTAAGCGTAACAAGCTAGTTTGACGGTTTAATTACAGCTGCTTCCTTATGTTTAGTATTAGATGTAGCTACTATTTCTTTGCTTCTTTAGCTTTTGCTAATTGCGCGCGTAACCCTGCCATGCCTTGTTTATTCGATTGTTCTACATGTTCTGCGGTTTTTTTCTTTGCAGCACCTAGTTCCCAATTTAAGTCATCTTGTGGTAACTCATGTAAAAAGCGACTTGCTTCGGTACGAGAAACCTCACCAAATTGTCTGCGCTCTCTTGCGTAAGTAAATATTAACTCACGCTGTGCGCGAGTAATGCCAACGTAAGCAAGACGGCGTTCTTCTTCAACACTGCCTTCATCAATACTGGTTTGGTGTGGTAATAAACCTTCTTCCATGCCGATTAGGAAAACATAAGGAAACTCTAATCCTTTAGAGGCATGGAGTGTCATTAACTGTACTTGATCGTTACTGTCTTCTTCTTCATTACGTTCCATCATGTCACGTAAGGTTAAGCGGGTAACAATTTGGGGTAAAGTCATCGGCTCTTCGTCGTCAGTGCCTTCAAGCATTTGCGTCACCCAACTAAATAGCTCGGTAACGTTTTTCATGCGCATTTCTGCGGCTCTTGCACTTGGGGAAGTATCGTATAAGTAATCTTCGTAATTAATTTGGCGGATCATTGAGCGTAATACCGCTGCGGTATCACCACGCTCAGCCTCGTCAGCAATATCAACAACCCATTGAGTAAAAGCTTGCATCTTCATTAAGCTTCGACCTGTTAGGGTTTGCTCTAAGCCTAATTCAAAGCTTGCGGCAAACATACTAATTTGACGCATGTTGGCGTAAGTGCCGAGCTTTTCTAGGGTAGCAGGGCCTAATTCACGTTTAGGGACATTCACAATACGTAAAAAGGCATTGTCGTCATCAGGGTTTACCAACACCCGTAAATACGCCATTACATCTTTAATTTCTGAACGAGAGAAGAATGAGGTACCGCCACTTATTTTATAAGGAATACGGTTTTGCATTAAGGCTTTTTCAAGTAAACGTGATTGATGGTTACCTCGATAAAGCACAGCATAATCTTTGTATTGACTGCGATTCATAAAACGATGACCAATAAGCTCGCCAATAACACGCTCTATTTCATTTTCTTCATTCTTAGCTTGGATCACACGTAACTCAACACCGTAAGCAAGATCACTAAAAAGCGCCTTGTCGTAAACGTGCGGATTATTAGCAATTAATACGTTAGCGCATTTTAAAATACGACCGCTTGAACGATAGTTTTGCTCTAATTTAATCAACTTTAGTGTAGGAAAATCTTTACCAAGTAATATAAGGTTTTCAGGCTTCGCACCACGCCATGAATATATTGATTGGTCATCATCGCCTACTACTGTTAAGCGACCACGCTCACCGGTAATATGTTTTACTAACTCATATTGGCTGGCGTTAGTATCTTGGTATTCATCAACTAAAAGATAGCGAATTTTATTTTGCCAACGCTCACGTACTTCAGGGTAATTCTT
This sequence comes from Colwellia sp. E2M01, assembly GCF_018860585.1. Lineage (GTDB taxonomy): Bacteria > Pseudomonadota > Gammaproteobacteria > Enterobacterales > Alteromonadaceae > Colwellia. Next base: position 23,828 of record NZ_JAHKPR010000051.1, on the reverse strand, counting down.
CATTAATAAAGTAGGAATAAGAATTAAATCATCAAAATCTAAGGCATTATAGGCTTTCATGTGCTTGTGATAACGCTGATAAAATTCAGCATATTCACTACTTTGTGCATCGTTAGCAGATTTTAGTGCATCATCAGGCAAGAATAAGTCATTTTTCCAATTTGAAATTTTACTTTGTAATTGGTTCAGTAAATCTTTATCGCCATCAAGTTCATCAATGGTTAATTCTTTAAGTAAAGCTAAGGTATCTTGGTCATCAAATAATGTAAAACCAGGCTTGTAACCTAAGGTTTTAATTTCACGACGAACAATATCAAGACCAAGAGAATGAAAAGTAGAAACAGTTAAACCGCGGGTAAGATCACGACCAAGCATTTTCTGAATGCGCTCTTTCATTTCTCGGGCGGCTTTATTGGTAAAGGTGACTGCTGCAATATTACGTGCTTTGTAATCACATTTTTGAATGAGGTAAGCGATTTTTTGACAAATAACACCGGTTTTACCTGAGCCAGCACCTGCTAATACAAGGCAAGGGCCACTAACAAATTTTACCGCTTCATTTTGTCCAGGGTTTAGCTTCATGGCTATTAAACTACTTTCTTGAGTAAATAAATTTCGAGACAGAGATTTTACCTGTTTTTAGTCATCGGCAAAACAGTTACAATGCTAACAAGCATAAATTGAAGGAAAATTATTATGATCAATGCAAAAAAGATTGAAGAAATAGCAAAACAAGTAACGGATTCTATTCCACCAAGCTTAAAAAGTATGGCAACCGATTTTGAAGACAAAGCAAAATCTGTTTTACAAAGTAAGTTATCACAGCTTGATGTAGTAACGCGTGAAGAGTTTGATGTGCAAACACAAGTATTGATTAAAACGCGCGCTAAAATAGCAGACCTTGAAGCTAAATTAGCCGAATTAGAAGAAAAAATATCGGCAAGTTAAATAAAAATGTATGCTTTAAATTAAGAATTATGCCCAATTAACTTTATTGTTAATGGGCATTTTTTTAACCTGTTAGAATATGAGTTTGTATAACCACAACGATATTGATATAAATATCTTCACTTAACCTAAAATAATACCGAAAAGGAAGTTCAACATGAAATTTGTAAAAGCCTCTCTTTGCCTGAGCGTTGCGCTGGCTATTACTGCTTGTAGTGAACCCGCCTCTGTTGAAACGCATTTAAAAAGTGCTAAAAGCTACCTCAGCGAAAATAAAACCAATGAAAGTATTATTGAGTTAAAAAATGCCATTCGAGTTGATAGTAAAAATGCTGAAGCGAGATTTTTATTAGGGCAAATTTATTTAAATTTAGGCGAGGGTGCTGCGGCAGCAAAAGAACTAGAACGCGCACACCAGTTTAACTACACGGCCAATAAAGTACTGCCATTACTTGCTAGAGCCTACTTATTAACAGAAAGCGATGCTGATGTATTGGCATTAAGTGACATATCAATAAGCCTTGCCAATGCAGAGCGCAGCCATTATCTAGCCTATAAAACATTAGCAGCCTTACGTAGCGAGCAACCTGAGTTAGCAAAAGAAAGTGTTGAACTGGCACAAACATTAGGTGAACAAAATCTATATAGCATGCTTGCCTTGGCGTACCTGCAGTTCTCAGAGAATAATTACGATGAAGTAGAGGCTTTACTATCACGAATATTAACCATAGATGACCAGCAAGTTGATGCGCTTATGCTGCAAGGCCAATTGTCAATGGTAACGAAAAACTTTGAACAAGCAGCTCAGAGTTTTAAAACGTTTTTACATTTACAGCCTCGCTCTGGGGTTGCGCAATTGTTGTTAGCTAACGCCTTACTTAAATCAGGGCAGTATGATGAAGCTGACAAATATGCAGACAATATTCTCGCAAAAATTAACAACCAGCCTTTCGCTCACTATATTAAAGCCATGGTTGCTTTTAATCGTAAAACATTTGATAAGGCCAGTGAGCATGCCGAGGCAGCATTATCATCAAACTTTAATCAATTTAATTTAAAATTAGTGGCGGGAGCAAGTGCGTTTTATTTAAAAAATTGGGAACGCAGTCACTACCACCTTAGTGCAGTTGTTGAATACTTACCGAAAGACCATCAAGCCAGACGCATGTTGGCCGTTACGCAGTTAGAGCTAGGTTTAATTGATGAAATAAGCACAACCATTAGTGAGTTTGATAGTGGAGAAATGGAAGGTTCAAAATTCTTAGCATCTATGAGCTACAAGTTATTAGAGCTAGGAGCAATGGACGAAGCTAAAAAAGTATTGGCAATAAGCGAAGGTGCTACTGCAGGCGATAATGCTAGACAAGGTATTTTAAAATTAATGATGAATGACCCTTCAGGTATTCAAAACTTAGAAGAGGCGATGGCATTAGATCCTGAATTTATTGAGGCCGAATTAGCATTAGCTTATGCAGCTCTACAAAATAATGATATTGATAAAGCCCGTGCAATAGCCCAAAAATGGCAAGAAACATACCCTGATAAACCAGGGGGGTATAATTTAATGGCTAGCGTTTACATTAAAGAAGAAAAATATAACCAAGCTGAAACTACTTTACAGAAAAGTCTCGCATTAGAGCCGAATAATATTTTTGCATTAACTGAGCAGCTTCGGTTAGCGCGTCAACAAGAAAACGAAGCTTTAAGCCAACAACGGGCAGATAACTTAATTACTCTAGCGCCATATAATAACCAAGTATTAAGACATTATTTTGGTGTTTATCATAATCAAAAAGGCTTAGATAAATTACAGCAAGCATATCAAACCAATAAAGCCGAAATGGATAAAGCACTATTAGTTGCAGAAGCTATGGTGAGCTTAGATCAATATAAAGAGGCAGAAAACTTACTGTCTAGTTTGTCATCTACAGCTAACTTACCTAAAAAATACTGGCAATTAACCTTGTTTACCTACAAAAAACAGAATGAAATTGCCAAAGTGCAACTAACCCTAGAAAACTGGTTAGCAGCTAGCCCTTATCATGTCGAACCTGTAATTTTATTAGCTGATTTACATGCCAGTCACGGCAATAATAGTCGTGCTTTAAGTGTTGTTAAACGCGGCTTAGATTACCATACCGGTAACCTTGTATTGCAACTAATACAAATGCAGATATTACTTAACAGCCAACAAGTAAAAGAGGCTAAAGTATTGTATGAGGATTTGGCAAAAAATAATATTAATGATGCGCTAAAACAAGGCTTCTTAGGTAGGATTTTCTTATTAGAAAGTAAGCATGCGCAAGCAATTCCAAAACTTACAGCACTTTATGAGGTTTACTCAAGTGCTCAAAATGCAATGTATTTAGCTAGCGCTTATTTAGGAGCTGAGCAAGATGCTAAAGCGATTGAAACATTAGATAATTACCTAACCATTGACCCAAATAACAATCGTATTAAAACTATGTTAGCGGGGATCTACTTGGAAGATGACAGCAATAAAGCCATCACAGTTTATGAAAATCTTGTTAAAAATGAACCTAAAAATGTTATTGCTCATAATAACTTAGCTTGGTTATATTTAGAGCAAGAAAAAATAGACTTAGCATTACAGCATGCACGAAAAGCGAATAACCTAGCGCCTGATATTGCTAATATTGCCGATACATACGCTAAGGTGCTATTAAAGTCTGGTGATAATGAACAAGCTTTAAAATATGCAGGTAAGGCTTCTGAATTAGCTAAAGGACAAGATATTGCTATTCAACTTAATTATATTGAAGTGCTAATTGCTAACAGTAAAAACGCCGAAGCAAGCCGCTTACTTAATGCTTTAACACCAGAAAACTCGGAACAAACTAAAATAAAATCACAACTTCAAGAAAAGATTTAACACATCATTTTTTTCATCTATGACAGCAAAAACTATTGCCGTCATAGATGGGTAATGAAGAAATTAATAATTAACGAGAACCTGATGTTATCTTGGGTTTTTGATGTATTTACCATTTAACACTAAAAATTTCAGAAAGGGTTTTTCATGAAAAAGTTAATAATCACATCGGCAGTAACGCTTGCCTTAGGTTTAAGTGGTTGTAGTGACACCACAACACCAGAGCAACTGATTGCTAGTGGCCAACAACACAGTGAACAAGGCAAATACAATAATGCGATTATTGATTATAAAAATGCTATTCAAAAAGATAATAAAAATGCCGAAGTACGGTTTTTATTAGGGCAAACTTATTTGAATATAGGTAATGGCGCGTCTGCTGTAAAAGAGCTTGAACGAGCGCAACAATACAATTACCCCGAAAATAAAGTGTTACCACTTTTAGCGCGTGCTTATATATTAACGGGAAGCGATCTTGATGTTATCGACTTAAGTAACGCCGCAAGTAAATTAGATAATGCAGCACAAACGCATTACTTAGCTTATAAAACATTAGCGCAATTACGTAGCGAACAAGCAGAGCAAGCTAAAGAAAGTGTTAGCTTGGCGAAATCATTAAATGCAGAAAGTATTTATGCAATGCTTGCTTTAGCCTATTTAGAAGTTGAACAACTTAATTTTGATGACGCTAAAGTTCTAATATCTCAAATTTTGACTCTTGATGCTAAGCAGGTTGATGCGCTTATGTTACAAGGGCAACTTGCTATGGTAACAAAAGACTACGAACAAGCTGCTATAAATTTTAAAGAGTACTTAAATTTACAGCCTAGCTCTGGCACGGTAGAGTTATTACTTGCCAATGCCTTATTAAAATCTCAACAATATGATGAAGCAGAAAAGTATGCCGATGCTATTTTAGCCCGAGTGAAAACCCAACCAATCGCACATTATGTTAAAGCTATGGTGGCCTTTAACGGTAAAGATTATCATAAGGCCAGTGAGCATGCAGAGTTTGCTATGGCGAATAATTACAGCCCATTTAATTTAAAGCTGGCTGCTGGCGCGAGTGCTTTTTATGTGAAAAATTGGCAATTAAGTTATGAAAATTTAAGTGATATTGAAAAGTACTTACCGAAAGACCACGTAGGCAGACGCATGTTATCTGTTACGCAGCTGGAATTAGGCTTAGTAGATGAAATCAATACTACGGTTAGTAATTTTGAAGATAACTCAGATGATTCACAATTCGTCACGTCTTTGAGTTATAAATTATTTGAATTGGGGGCTATGGATGAAGCGAAGCAGTTACTTGCACATAATAATTCTGCCTCATCAGATCCCGCTAAAAGCGCCAGACAAGGTATTTTAAAGTTAATGATGAACGACCCTTCGGGCGTTGATGATTTAGAAGAAGCGATTAACTTAAATCCTGACTTTATTGAAGCTGAATTAGCGTTAGGCTATGGAGCATTACAAAACAACAATATTGAACAAGCGAAAAAAATCGCAACTAAATGGCAAGTTGAATATCCTGAAAAATCGGGAGGCTACAATTTAATTGCGACTATCGCGATTACAGAAAAAAAATATGCTGAAGCTGAAAAAGCCTTAAAACAGAGTTTATTATTAGAGCCTGACAACAGCTTTGCCTTAATTCAGCAACTTAAAATTGCACAAGAACAAAAAAATGTGCCATTAAGCAAGCAACGAGTCGATTACTTAATTAATTTAGCATCTGATGATAACTATATATTAAGACAATATTTCGCGGTATATCATAACGAAATGGCATTGGATAAGTTGAATAGTGCGTATCAATTAAATAAAAGCGATATTGAAAAAGCCTTGTTAGTGGCTGAAGCAATGATGAGCTTAGAGAAATACCAAGAAGCGGAAACGTTATTGACCAGTATTGCTAGAACACCTAACCTACCAAAGCGCTATTGGCAATTAGCGGTATTTAACCAGAAAAGAAAAAATGATTTACCTCAAATTAAAGTGACATTAGAAAAGTGGATTGCTGCTAATCCATATCATGTTGAGCCAATAGCATTACTTTCTGAGTTATATAGTAGACAAGGTAACAATAAAGCTGCTTTAGATACTGTTACACGAGGCATAGAAAACCATAAAGATAATGTGGCATTGCAATTAATAAAAATGCAGCTGTTACTAGAGAGTAAGCAACTAGCTCCAGCCAAAGCGCTTCATGAAAAATTAGTAGAAAATGGTATAGATGACAGCATAAAGCAAGGTTTACTTGGTAATATTCTATTATTAGAAAAAGACTATAAACAAGCTATTCCTAAGCTCTTAAAGTTTTATCAGGTTTATCCAAGTAGTAAAAATGTTGTATCTCTAGCGAGTGCTTACGTAGGAAATAAAGAGAAGTCAAAAGCCATTGCTTTATTGGAAGAATATTTAATAACTAACCCTACCGATAATAAAGTGCAAACTATATTAGCAGGTAGTTATATGGAAGATGACACCACTAAAGCCATTGCTGGTTATTTAGATGTTGTTCAAAAACAACCCAAAAACATCATCGCTCATAATAATTTAGCCTGGCTGTATTTAGAAGAAAACAACATAGAGCAAGCGTTACAGCATGCTCAACAGGCTTCTTTATTAGCACCTAATATTGCTGAAATAGCCGATACTTACGGGAAAGTACTGCTTAAGTCTGGAGATGAAAAAGCGGCGTTAACCTATGCAGGCAAAGCGTCTGATATGTCCAAAGGGAAAAATGTAGATATTCAACTAAATTATGCTGAAATACTCATCGCAAATAAGCAAATGACTAACGCAAAAGCGGTGTTAGTTCAACTGTCGATTGATACGCAAGAGCAAGCTAAGCAAAAAGCACATTTACAGGCGCAACTATAGAGGCTAATAAGTTAAGCTAGTTAATCAGTGATTAGATGAACAACTAAAAGCGACTGTTATTGGTAATAACAGTCGCTTTTGGGTAAGAGGGTATTTATATGTATTAATACCAATTACTATTTGTAAGCAAAATAAATAAAGACTCTTAAAATCGTTCACAACTAGTGTCAGCTTCTTTTACATACGAAAAAAAACAATAATATTTCATTCTGTAATTAACTGTAATTAAAGTGTTTTATAGTGTTGGCATAGCCGTTGCTTTATACCTAATGAATGGCTTCTTTTAGCCGATATTTTAACTTTTATATAAATGGAATGAGATTATGAAAAAATTATTAACGGGTTTAGCATTATCGGCTACTTTATTAGCTTCAACAGCAAATGCAGGTTTATTTGAATCTTTTATCCCAACAGATACTGATGGCTTTCAAGATCAATCTGGCGCGTTTTTATTTGTAGAATATGGTGAGTTTTTTACTTCTAACGGTATTTCACATAGCTGGTATTTAACTGATACTAATACTAATTCTGTAGTTGATACTATGGATATTTTTGGCCCTTCAGATGATTTGTTTGCTGGCACAACAGTTAGCTGGGATTTTGCTAACCAAACTGCAACATCATCAAGCTCTACTAATGGCTTTGATTGGTCTGGTTTATCAGGTAACTTAGAATTAGGTGCAGCATTTAGCTACAATGGTGATACTATTTATTCTCATGATTCATTAAACCCAGGCAACGCTGATTTAGTAGATATTGAACAAATATCATTTGCAGGCTTTAATTTAGAAGCTAGTTTCAGTGATACTGTAGGAAGTTTCTTTGGTCTTCCTCTATATGCAGGTCAGAGTGTAGCTATCTCTAATGTTGCTGCAGGCGGAACTTTCCAAGAAGTTTCTGCTCCAACTACTTTAGCAATCTTCGGTTTAGGTCTTTTAGGTCTAGCTCGTGTTGCACGTCGTCAGTCTTAATTTGACTTAAAGCTTAGTTTTTATAACTTAAGCTTTAGACGAAAAGCCTCCTTTGGGAGGTTTTTTTATACCTGAAATTTAGTACTCAATTTAGAATCACAAATTTCAGATATAAAAAAACACAGTTCAATTGAATTGTGTTTTTATTGATAAGGACTTGGTTAAAATAAATAACTTATTTTAAGTTAGCATAATATGCTGCTAAGTCAGCTATATCAGTTTCAGAAAGTGCCATAACCATACCTTTCATTGTAGGGTCATTACGAGTACCTGATTTAAAGTCTTTAAGTTGCTTAGCAAGGTAAGCTTCTTTTTGTCCCGCTAAGTTTGGGTACATTGGTATTGCTGAAATACCAGCAGCACCGTGACAAGCTGCACACATTGCTGATTTGGCTTTGCCAGCTTCGGCGTCACCGGCAAATACAGGAGAAGCAATCATTACTGTTGCTGTAGTCACAGCAAGTAGAAGTTTGTTCATAGTTTCACTCTCTTTAAGTTTTAAGTATTTAACTTGTTAACATAAATACATGATAACAAATTATAAAAATAAATTCTGTTTTGAGTATATGAAAAATAAACTAACTTGTCGTTAATTTTCTGTTAAAAGCACTGATTAGCATCAAGCTTTAGCAGTATAATTACGAATTATTTATATAAAATTTAGTAAGGCAATATGCAACAACACGAAGTTAAACAAAATATTAGAGAGATAACGTATCAGCCAGAGTACTTAACTCTAATTTTTGCGCATCAGTGGTACCAAGAAGATATTAAGTTATTAAGCGAGTTGGTCTTTTCTCCGATACAGCCCATTGTGATCCAAGAACATAATGTTGGCGCAGATAGAGAAGATACACGATTTAGTTGGAACGATAACTATTTTCTATTGAACTTTGATTTTTACAGTCAGTCATGTTGGATTGAAAGTCAAGATGCTACCAGTACAACGTATTTACAATCACTTTATGAAGTAATAGAGAATGCAAAAAATATAAATTGATATTGGCTACTTTAAATTATATTAAAGCCATTTTTATTGAAACTTACAGTATTAAAAAATGTTGATTAAGCCTATTTTCAATAGTCTGTAGAGAGTAATGGTAAAAAGAAAAAATAGGACGTAAATTCAGCAGCCTTTAATGTGTTAGGCGACTAAATAGTATAAAATATTGACCATGATAAGAGTGTAAAGTAGACAGTGATGAGTACCAAAAAAATAATAGGAAAAACAAATCAACTGGCGGATAAATTACCTGATGAGAAGGTCACTCATTCACAAGTTGATACGAAAAAAGCCAGCGATAATAAAAAACCGTTTCATCAGTTTTTTTCGTTGCAGCTATTCGTTATTTTTTTAGCTTTCAGCGTTGTGGTATTGACTTCGTTATGGTTACTTTCGCAACAGTTTAAATTTTCTCAAGCCCTCATCACCGAACAAGTTACCCCCCTAAAAGGGCAGTTACTACAACAAACATACCTGATTAATTCGAATAACATTATTGATGCGCTTTTACATAGCGAAAACATCAATGATATTAATGTATTGCAGAAATCTCTTGCCTTACAAAGTAAGAAGTTATCACTGTTAGCATCAAGCTATAAAACTGTATATCAGCAGTGGTTTACGGTAAACGATAATGACACTAAAACCATAATTACCATTGCTAAAAATAATCCTGAACATGAATTGCTAAAAAGTAAAGTATTGATTCAGTTAGATACTTTACTTGATGCGATAAAGATTGAGCTAAACAAGGCAAGATTATCTAGCAAACAAGTTACTTTATTAAATAAACTTGAAAACCAACTAAGTAATATAGTTACTGCTATTTCCAGTTTAAATTTAAAAACCTCGTTTACGGTAATGGACTCATTGAGTAAACAAGTAAATACACTTTTTGTTGATGATTACGCGAAACAATTAGCGACTAAGCAATCGACTAACCAGAATATGGCAGATATTGTCAGAGACTTGATACGTTTTGAAGACCTTATATTAAAACAGGGTTTATTAGTAAAATGGCAAACAAAGCTTGGTTTGATAGCAAATTTTCAAACTAACTTAATATCTCAACAACAAGCATTACAAAAAACGCTCTTGGCATTGGTAGAAAATAATTTACATCATGATAAAGATAGCGCTAGGGATGTCGCATTAAATGATGCTGTTTTCAATGTAGCGTCTTTGCAAGATATTGCGAATATAGTACCGCGGCGGATATTGGTGATTTATGCGTTGATTTTATATTTTACTTTAATATTACTTTTATGGGTTAGAATTCGTCTCAAAGCAGCAAATAAAACCAATATAAACTTAATTGGCAGAGCTATTCAAACTAGGAAAAGGTCAATATTGACTGAGGGGAGCAATGCATTAATTGAGGATGAAAAATCTAAGTTTTATAGTGCTGAGTCTGCAGCCTTAATTCGAAAGATTGAGGCTGATAATAGAGGTGATTATAATAAAATTAACTATTTGGAATTGTCTGACAAGCATAAAGCAACGAAAGAAAAGCTTGTTAAGGCTAATGAAAAAATAGAAGAGTTAACCGAGGAATTAAATCAGTTTGAACTTGATGTTTCTGCTATGTCTGAGAGGGCTTTGTTACTTGAGCATCAACGCTGCAGCGAACTCCAGAAAACAGTTATCAATCAGCTTGTATTGATGAGCTGCACTGTCAACGCTAGCCCTTTCAGTCATCAGAATAAAAATAATACCCCTGAAAATAATAATTTTTTTAAAGCTTACCTTCAGGGAATTCAATTAGAGAAGCAGTTAAGTCAGGCCCGTTATCACTTGTATTTACAAAGTGAAAAAGCAATCTTGACATTAAGTGATGTAAATATTGCCGCAGAAATACAAGCTGTTTTGCTCAATACCTACGCTACTATGCAGGAGGCCGGTAATCAAATTACGCTCGAAATAGATGAAAAAATTCAAGTCGGAGTAAATGTTGATGTTGAATTGTTTTCTGAAATATTTCGTACTTTCATTGATTTACTCTTGATGGAACAAAGTAATAAGCAAGTCTCTATCGCCTTGAAACTGGTTGATAAAAACAATGGACAACAAAAAGTAGTATTTATTGGCGAGGTTAAAAGTAATGATAAATCAATAAAACTACCAAAATCATTAGCGGGGTTTAATACTGAAACTGAGAGTTTGTCTGAGCTAGCTAGTTATTTTTCTACTTTATTAGATTATCAATATGGTGAAGATATTGATGCTAAGTTAACGGCAAAAGCTTATCAGTGTTGCTTCAAAGTACCGCTTGCGGTTATTAACGATCAGCCTGAAGAAAGTTATCCTAAATTGTCCCTACCTTTTAAATTACCTGAGCTTGAGCAAGAATGTTCAGCTTTAAAGAGTAAATATCTGGCTATGCCAATAGCTGTTTTATTGGCTGTAAAACGGCCAGAAAAACATTATCATTTACAACAAATTTTACAAAGCTTAGGCTTGCAAACTAAATTTGTGACTAATGAGTTTATGTTGCAAGCACAATGGATCAGTGGGCAATTTTCGGTGTTAATTACCGATCTAAACTGTCAAACATTTACACCTTTTATTATAGATGAACAACAAAAACCTGATGATATAAGTAAATTGGTTAAAGGTGTATTTACCTTAGTGGATTCTACGGGTAAAAACCAAGAAGTTAGCAAGCAAAATGAAAGTAAAGATCCGCTATATAGTCATTGGTTTACAGGTCAAATAAATTCGGGTGGTAACACCGACAAGCTTATTGCAGCTATGTTACCTTGGATTAATAAACAAGGCGACAGTAGTGAGCAGAGTAGGCAAATAAGTGAAAAAATAATTGATGAAAAGAAGGGTGTATTTATGGATGACGCTCAGATTGATTCGGTTAATCAAACATCAAGTTTTGATTTTAACCGTTACTTAAAGCACCAAGGCTCGACTGAGTTAGCTATTTTTATGCTTGATGAATATATTACGGAGAATAAAGACTTAACGGGGCAGTTACAGCAGGCCTTTGCAAATAACGACACTCAACAGACTGATACTACAATTCAAAGTCTTGTGGATAATAGTAGAATACTTGCAGCAGGGCATTTGCTATCTTTATGTGAGCACTTGCAGGCATTATTAGCTAAGCAAGGTTTGAATAATACCGATAATGAACAAATAAACCTATTAACTAAAATTGACAAAGCTGTAGAAGTAATTAGTCAAGATGCAGATTCAATAGTGTAATTATATACCCGTTCCACTTGAAGATGCTCGTTTCAGGAAGTCTGAGCGATTCATAACCAAGGCATATTTATTAAGGGTTATTCCCTTAAAAATAAATGTAACGCTGGGTATGATTTGCTCAGCCTTCCCAAAGGCTGGTTTAGAAACGCTTTAGGCGGCGTTATTGATTTTGAGAAGGAACAGCCATTCTCTACAATCAATGCCTTCCTAAAGGCGTTTCTAATTCCAGCTGAATCCTGCATCTTCAAGTGGAGCGGGTATAGTGATAATATTTTGGCCAAGAATTCTATAATTAACGTTATGTGTTGTTGATGAAGTTATTGGAGAGGAGATTGAGTAATTCGAAAAATATAAGGTTAAAGGATAGCCCTTGTGTTAGAAATTGTTGTTTAGATGCTTCAGACATTTGTGTTGGCTGTTATCGTCACCTTGACGAGATCACCGGCTGGCAAAGTTATTCATCCTTAGAAAAAGAAAAAATTATACAAGTCTGCCAACAACGAAGGATCGATAGCAAAAATAATAGTTAATTATTGAAGGTTGTTCTGTTGCGTAAATAATTAGTTTATTATTATCGAAAAGTTATTTTGTAATATTTAACCTGATCTCGGTTTAAGATTTTTTTAACCTCTACTCGGGATAATGATTCACCAGACACTAGTTTATATTGTTATTAGCTTGTTTTTTTAAACAGAAAGGGACTGTTAAGTGATAGAAAAGAAAACGCTCAAATCTATGTTCGACTTTATCGAAGACGAAAACCAAACCTCTACTTTCATCCTTATTTATATATTTACTTGGTGTGCGTGGCATAACCAGTTATTTAGTCATTTTATTACAGCAGAAGGTGATTTTTTAACACGCTTATCAACAGCTTTTTCAACTATGGGGGAAAATCAATTTATCCTCGTCTTATTTTTTAGTTGTATTATCTTTTTAATACGACTCGCCTTTAAGTATTTCAGTTATCGCTCAAGAGAGTTTGCAAATTCAACGGATGATAGCTTTGAAAATCTACGAGAAGATCAAAAATTTGCCAAAAACAGTGATATTGCTAATGTGATGGATGCATTAACCAAAACTAAAGAATTGTTGGCTGAGTCTAAAGCGCGAGAAAAAGATGCAATAGATGATAAAAATGAAACGATTAAAAAATTATTGAACCTGCAGAATGAACTCGATGAGGCAAAAGCTGATATTGCCGTACTAACAAAGTCACAACAAGCGACAGCAAAATAAATGTAAAGGCTTAATGACCTATTTAATGTCGTTAAGTCGTTAAGTCTTTAAAATAACCAAGCCTTTAAAGACCTAAGTCTATATCGACATAGTATTTTAAAGCATAATTTACGCGTCTCTGGGTAAACCCTTTTCAATTGAACGAGTTAACCTTAAAGTTAAGCGATGATTTTTATTCTGTTCACTAGCGGCTTTATCGGTAAGTGTCATTTTCATTGCTTGTTGCTCTAATGCCCAATAAATATGCTCTTGTACTAGCTCACTGCTCGTAGCTAATTTGTCTGTTAACGCGGCAATGATTTCTTCGTTATAAGGCGCATTGCCTAAAGCTACGGCAATATTTCTCATCCAACTTTGAAAACCAATACGCCTAATTGGAGAGCCTTCTAAAGTTTGTAAAAAGTATTCTTCAGACCAAGAAAACAGTTCGAGTAAACTTATATCATCTAAATTATTTCTTGCCTGAAAATCATCGACAAGGCTGAGCTTTGCGTATTTATTCCAAGGACAAATTAATTGGCAATCGTCACAACCGTAGATACGATTGCCCATTAACGGCCTTAACTCTTTAGGGATCGGATCTGGTGATTCTATCGTGAAGTAAGAAATACAACGTTTCGCATCAACGGTATATGGTTCAACAATCGCTTTGGTTGGGCAAATTTTAATACAGGCAACACAAGTGCCACAGTCATTGGTCTTTTCTGCTTTGGTTGGCTCAGATAATGACTTTTGTGCATTTTCGCTATATTCATTAACAGTAACGGGAAGTGGGATATCAACAAATAATTCACCTAGAAAAAACCAAGAGCCAGCTTCTTTATTTATTAATAGGGTATGTTTTCCTGCCCAGCCAAGTCCGGCTTTTTCTGCCAAAGGCCTTTCCATGACTGGAGCTGAATCAACAAAAGGTCGGCAGTTAAAGTCAGGACAATGCTCAGCAATTTTTTTACCTAGTTGCTGTAAGCGTTTACGCATTAATTTATGGTAATCTCGACCAAGCGCGTAGCGGCTAATATAGGCTTTATGCTTATCTTTTAGTATGCTTGAAAACTGGGCGTTGTGAGGTAGGTAATCTAAACGTACACTAATAACTCTTACTGTGCCAGGTACTAATTCAGCAGGTCTAGCGCGCATTAACCCGTGACGTGCCATGTAATCCATATTGCCATGAAAACCCTGATCGAGCCAGCGCTCTAATGTACTTTCGTGATGAGAAAGATCAATGTCACTAATACCTAAATCAGAAAAGCCTAACTCTTTCCCCCACGCTTTAATTTTCTCGGCTAAGGCTTGGTAATCAAAAATTTCTGTTACATCAACAGCTTTGTCGCTAGATGATTTTTCGTTATTTGAAGGCTTAGTCATACGAGTTATTTGAAGCTCAGCTGTAGTATTAATATATAGGTGAGGCGAGTTAAATAAGCGCCGCATTTGGCAAGGTTATCATAAAAGTTATAAATGATATTAGCGCTAAATTTTACCGGTTTGAGAATTGGGTTATGGTGTAGTTAACTTTATTGCAGGTGTAGAGCATAGAGAGCCTATATTCATTGCCCATCTGCTGCTATTATGGTGTTTATTGCCACTATATAAATTAGCAATATAGAATGTCAGTGCAGAATAGCTGTTAATAATTTATCATGACAATAATTGTACAGAGGTGAAATATTAGATTCTCCTCTTGTAGTAGCCATATAAACATAGAAATGAAAAATGAAGCAATTAGAATACTTTTTAGCTGATGAAGAGGCGACCATCGCCATTGGCACAGGATTAGCAACAGCATTAAAGAAAGAGTTAACCCAGCAAGCCTTGGTTGTTTATCTTAACGGTGATTTAGGCGCTGGTAAAACTACGCTTACTCGTGGCTTTGTACGTGGTATGGGACATCAAGGTAATGTAAAAAGTCCCACATATACCATAGTCGAGCCGTATGATTTAGCTAACTGGCGTGTATTTCACTTTGACTTATATCGTCTGGCTGATCCTGAAGAGTTAGAATATATGGGTATCAGGGATTATTTTAACGATGATTGCTGCTGTTTTATTGAATGGCCAGAAAAAGGCTCTGGTCTATTGGCTAAAGCAGATTTAACTATTACTATGGCTTATCAAGATGAACAAAGAGTCATCAAACTGCAGGCTGAATCTGTACGTGGTGAGCAAATCATTACAGAGCTTGCACATATAATAGAGTTATAAGGTTTTTACTGATAGCTAGGTTGCTAACAGTTTGTTTTAAGTTTGGGGTGGGTTAAATGGATCACATTGTTTATCTAGTTAGAGCAAGAATACAAGCGGTAGCATTGCTTTGTATGCTTGCTTTTGCGAGTTTATTTTCGGTAGATAGTCTTGCCGCTAATAGTATTGATGGTATTCGAGTATGGCCAGCCCCAGAAAATACACGTATCGTTTTTGATGTTAAAAATAAACCTGATTATAAATATTTTACTTTAAGTAATCCCGATCGTTTAGTCATTGACTTTACTGATACAAAAAACTCAGTACCTTTAAATAATCTTGCCGCTAATGACCCTCGTGTGAAACTTTTCCGCTCAAGTTCTAGTAAAGAAAAAACAAGATTAGTACTCGAATTATCGCAATCTTATCAATTAACCGTGTTTCCTTTAGCACCTGCAGGACAATACGGAAATCGCTTGGTTATCGACCTTTACGATAAAAATAGAAGCCCGAAAGTCGTAGCTACCCCTAAAGAAAATATTGGCGATATTATCATTGGTATTGATGCCGGTCATGGTGGGGAAGACCCAGGCTCTATTGGTAGCAAAGGTACCTACGAAAAAAAGGTAACATTAGCGATTGCTAAAAAATTACAGAAAGTAATCAACGAAGAAAAAGGCATGAAAGCCGTTTTAATTCGCAGCGGCGATTATTATGTTGATTTGAATCGCCGTACCAGTTTAGCCAGAGATAAAAACGTACACTTTTTAGTATCCATTCATGCCGATGCTTTTCATACTCCTGGCCCAAGTGGCGCTTCTGTTTGGGTGGTTACACAAAGTCGTGCAGAGTCTGAATTATCACGTTGGTTAGTGAACCGTGAGAAAAAATCAGAATTACTTGGCGGCGGCGGCGGCGTTATCAAAACTACTGCAGATAGTAATTTAGCACTAACCCTAGCGGATATGAGTAAAGAGCATTCATTAGGTGTGAGCTTTGGTGTAGCAAATAATGTGATTAAAGAATTACGAAAAATCACTAAAATGCATAAAAGCACCCCTCAAAATGGTAATTTTGCTGTGCTTAAATCGTCAGATATTCCTTCTATTTTGGTTGAAACGGGCTTTATATCTAATCATGCAGAAGAGAAAAATTTAACTTGGTCTAAACATCAACAACGTTTAGCTGATGCTATTCATCAAGGAATTAAGAGTCACTTTTTAGCCCATCCTTTAACAGGCTCTTATTTTGCTTCAATTGGTTACAAAAAGCATAAGGTGCGTAGTGGTGAATCTTTATCTGTACTTGCTGAACGTTATAATATTTCAATGAGTAAACTTAAATCTATTAACAACTTAAAAACCAATTCGATACGAATAGGTCAAACCTTAAAAATTCCCCGTACCGGATAATCTGTTATGACTATTGCTATATTACCTGCACGCCTAGCAAACCAAATTGCTGCAGGTGAAGTGGTTGAACGTCCTGCTTCTGTAATTAAAGAGCTTATCGAAAATAGTTTAGATGCAGGTGCTACTTTTATAAATATTGATGTTGATAAAGGCGGCATTAAAAAGATTAAAATTACCGATAATGGCCATGGTATTGTTAAAGAAGAATTAGCCTTAGCATTGAGCCGTCATGCAACCAGTAAAATAAAAGACTTAAATGATCTTGAAGCCATCAATAGTTTAGGTTTTCGTGGTGAAGCCTTAGCAAGTATTAGCTCGGTTGCCCGTTTAACACTAACCTCTAAACCAAAATCACAACCAACAGCGTGGCAAGCCGTTGCTGAAGGTCGTGATATGACGGTTGATATTAAACCTGCAGCACATCCTGACGGTACTAGTATTGAAGTACTCGACTTGTTTTTTAATACTCCTGCAAGACGTAAATTTTTACGTACTGAAAAAACTGAATTTAATCATATTGATGAGGTTATTCGTCGTATTGCTTTGGCGCACTTCGAAGTAAGTTTTACCTTAACGCATAATGGTAATATCGTTCGTCAATACCGCAGTGCCAACACACAGGCCCAATGTACTAAACGAGTTGCCGCAGTTTGTGGACCCAAATTTATTGAACATGCATTAGAAGTAGATTGTCCGCATGACAGCATGAAATTGTCGGGTTGGTTGGCAAAACCTAGTTTTGCACGTAGTCAAAATGACCTGAGCTATAGTTATGTAAATGGCAGAATGATGCGTGATAAGTTAATTAATCATGCTATTCGTCAAGCCTACGCAGACTTGTTACCCGCAGATACTTTTCCGGCTTTTGTGCTTTTTTTAGAGCTTGATCATCGAGAGGTTGATGTCAATGTTCATCCGTCTAAGCATGAAGTTAGATTTCACCAAAGTCGCTATGTGCATGATTTTATTTATTCTGTTTGTCATAAAGCATTAAGTTCGGCGATGGCAGGCGAGGGCTTATTTGATAGCCAAAGCAATGACATGGCTTTAGTTCAAGAGCAGTCATATACAACAGAACAATTACAAACCAATAGCAATACTGCAAGAGAAGGTGATTTATCTACGAATTACCCTCGAGCAGATTACCCTCGAGCAGATTATATAAAGCCGCTACAGCATGTTCGAGAGGTGAGCAATAGTCCAGCGATGCCTGGTTATAGTAATGAATCTCAACCTTATAACCGTAAAACAGTTTCAAAGGCTGCGACAACTAACTATCAAGCATTAATGACACCTTATAGCGAGGAGTCAAAAGTAGATACCAGTTCAGCGAATATGACGCACCCGAAAAGTCAGCAGAGTGCTCAAGAATTATATACTGTCCCTAGCAATGCTAAACCGAGCCTATTACTTAGTATAGAAAAGCCTGGGTATGCGCTTTATAAAGCTCAAGGTGGCTGTAGAGTTTTATCATTATTTAATTTAGCTAAAGAGATTTACAGTAACCTTGTTGCACAAAGTTGGCAGTCAAAAAATGAAGAAACTGCTGTTGAAGGTTTAGTGAGCCAACCCTTATTATTGCCTGTTATAATACATTTATCTGATGAGCAGTTAGCTATTGCTTTAACGGCACAACCGCTTATGGAAAAAGCGGGTATAATTTTTGTAGAGCAAAGTAAAAATAAAATACAAGTTAGACAGTTTCCTGCATTATTACGTGAGCAAGATGTTAGTAATGCACTGACAGTTATTTTAGATAACTTTATAAGTATTGTTAGTGATAAATATAACAATAATGACGACCAATTAGTGGAAATAGATTGTTATCAAAGTATTGGTTTAGCAATGGTTTTACCTGAATATGACGAGTTACAGGCTGATATTTTATTAAAACAGGCTAAAAATATATTTAACGAGCAAATAACTCAACAATTACTCTTGAATTCTGTCCCGCTAGACCTTACATCACATATTAAGCAGTTACTTTAATTAGCTTTAATAATTTTAAGTGTTAATTTAAAGCATTAATCGAAATAAAGAGTTAAGCCTTAGTGTCACTTCAAAACATAACAGAGCAAGAGCAACCGCCAGTCATTTGTTTGATGGGACCGACAGCGTCGGGAAAAACCGCATTAGCTATGGCGTTACAAGATTCTTTACCGTGTGATATTGTTAGCGTAGATTCAG
Organism: Colwellia sp. E2M01; assembly: GCF_018860585.1. Classification (GTDB taxonomy): domain Bacteria; phylum Pseudomonadota; class Gammaproteobacteria; order Enterobacterales; family Alteromonadaceae; genus Colwellia. The sequence continues at coordinate 4,889 of NZ_JAHKPR010000051.1, read as the reverse complement.
CTCTTATTTATCGAGATATGGATATTGGCACTGCTAAACCAACAAAAGATGAATTAGCACAATATCCACATAAACTTATTGACCTACGTGACCCACTAGAAAGCTACTCTGCCGCAGATTTTTGTCGTGATGCGTTAGCTGAAATCGCCGAGATTAGAAGTAAAAATAGAATTCCGTTATTAGTTGGTGGCACTATGATGTACTTTAAAAGCTTAATAGAAGGTATATCGCCATTACCAACTGCTGATGTTGAAATACGTAAAGCGATTGAAAGTGAAGCGCTAGAGCTAGGTTGGCAAGCTATGCACGAGAAATTAGCGGCAATAGACCCAGTATCGGCAGAGCGTATTCATCCTAATGATCCGCAACGCATAACACGAGCATTAGAAGTATTTAGGTTAACTAGCAACACTTTGACACAATTAACACAAATTAAAGGTGATAAGCTCGGCGGCAATGTTTTACAATTAGCAATAGCACCGAAAGAGCGCAGTACACTTCACGATCGTATAGCTTTGCGTTACCAACAAATGATAGAACAAGGCTTTGAACAAGAAGTGATTAAGTTAAAAAATCGTGGTGATTTAAATCAAAATTTACCTTCAATTCGCTGTGTCGGTTATCGACAAATGTGGCAATATTTAGATGGTGATTTTGACCACGATGAAATGATTTTTCGTGGTGTATGCGCAACTAGACAATTAGCTAAAAGACAACTTACTTGGTTAAGAAGTTGGCCAGATTTACACTGGCTAACTACCGATGATAGCACTAACTTAAAACAAGTATTATCATTGCTAGCGTCCAAGACATAAAGGATAAGCAATTTTAAAGCATTAGTTTAAAATTGATGTATAATTAATTCATTAGCTATTCTTACAACGCTTTGTGGGTTTTGTTTTTATAGTTATTTCTTCAGACAATTGTTACTGTAGTTAATTTATTTACCAGTAATTTTTATAATAATAAAAAGGACAAGATAATGGCAAAAGGCCAGTCTCTACAAGACCCATTTTTAAATGCATTACGTCGTGATCGTATTCCCGTTGCAATTTATTTAGTTAATGGTATTAAATTACAAGGGCAAGTTGAGTCATTTGACCAATTTGTAATCCTTCTAAAAAATACCGTTAGTCAAATGGTATATAAGCACGCAATTTCTACTGTTGTACCTTCGCGAGCGGTGAACACTACGCCAGTGCCTAGTGCGGATGATTTATCTTCAGATGAATAAAACGGTATATCTTTGTTTGAGTACTATTAACGGTAGTAGGATTTAACGCTATTGTTTGAACGTTATCAAGCGGGCGAGCAAGCTGTACTTGTCCATTTAGACTTTCCCGATGAAAGCACCAGAGAAGATCTTAACGAGTTTAAAATGTTAGTGTCTTCTGCTGGCGTTGATGCGTTAAGTGTTGTGACGGGGAAACGTAGCACTCCTCATCCACGCTTTTTTGTCGGCTCAGGTAAAGCTGAAGAAATTCGCGATGCAGTACAGGCAGTTGGTGCTAATATTGTCCTTTTTAATCATAGCTTGACGCCATCGCAAGAAAAAAATATTGAAGCGCTTTGTGAGTGTAGGGTGGTTGATCGCACAACCTTAATTCTCGATATCTTTGCACAACGAGCGCGTACTCATGAAGGTAAATTACAAGTCGAGTTAGCTCAATTACGCCACATGAGTAGTCGATTAATTCGTGGTTGGACGCATTTGGAAAGACAAAAAGGCGGTATTGGCTTAAGAGGGCCAGGTGAAACTCAGCTAGAAACCGATAGACGGTTATTACGGGAGCGTATGGTTAATATACGCAAGCGATTAGAAAGAGTTGAAGTTCAAAGGCAGCAAGGAAGAAGAGCAAGAACGCGAGCAGAACTACCAACACTTTCGTTAGTTGGTTACACTAATGCGGGTAAATCAACCCTATTTAATACTTTAACTCAAGCAGATGTTTATGCTGCTGACCAACTCTTTGCGACCTTAGATCCTACCTTAAGAAAAATTGATTTAGCAGAAGTCGGTCGTGTTATTTTAGCTGACACAGTTGGTTTTATCCGCCATTTACCTCATGATTTAGTGGCAGCATTTAAAGCCACACTAACGGAAACCCGTGAAGCTGAATTATTACTACATGTGGTTGATATAGCTGACGAAAGACGCAGTGAAAATATTGAACAAGTAGAATACGTACTTAGGGAAATAGAAGCGCATAATGTACCGCAATTAATTATCTGTAATAAAATAGATAACTTAGATGATATTGAACCGCGTATAGATAGAGATGCGGAAGGTATGCCAATTCGTGTTTGGTTATCTGCACAGGCAAATATTGGTACAGACCTTTTATTTACTGCATTAGCTGAGCGTTTAGATATACAAATAGTTAATCATCAACTGAATATCCCGCCTGATGCTGGAAAGTTGCGTGGTGAATTATATCAATTGAATTGTGTGACCAACGAAAGTTATGATGATGAAGGTAATTGCCATCTTAATGTGAATTTGCCCTCGCGAGAATGGGAACGATTAATCGCTACTAAATATAGTGAATTAGTCGATTATATAGAATAGTAGTGTGTATGGTTTACTCTGTACTTTTAATGAGTAGTGTTAATTAATACACCGAATAATTAATTTTTAATTTAAGGACGATAATTTAATTATCGCCAATTTTACTTTCGCCAATTTTAGTGGAGAACAACATGGCTTGGAATGAACCGGGGAATGATGATAAAGACCCCTGGAAAAACAAAGGTGGCAAAAATCAAGGACCACCAGATTTAGATGAGCTTCTTAATGATCTTGGTAAAAAAGTGACTGGGATTTTTGGTGGTAAAACCTCTAAAGGCGGCTCAGGATCAGGTAAAAGCTTTTCCAGTATTGGTATTTCAATAGTTCTAGTGATTGCTTCTCTTGTGTATGGCTTTAGTGGCTTTTACACCATCAAAGAAGCAGAGCAAGGCATTGTTTTAAGATTTGGAGAATATGCTGGTACGGTTGATCCAGGTATTAACTGGAAGTGGACTTTTATAGACCGTATTATTCCTGTTGATATGCAAAGTACTCGTGCTATGCCTGCTGAAGGTTTCATGCTGACTAAAGATGAAAACGTCGTTCGTGTAGAGATGCAAATCCAATATCGCGTTGTTAATCCTCGTAATTATATTTTCAGTGTGACAAATGCCGATGATAGTTTAAAACAAGCACTTGATAGCGCCATTCGTTATGTTGTTGGCCATTCTAAAATGGATGCAATATTAACAAGTGGTCGTGAAGAAATTCGTCAATCAGTTTGGCAAGAGTTAGATGCCATTATTAAGCCCTACGACTTAGGTTTACTTATTGTTGATGTTAACTTTAAAGATGCTCGTCCGCCGAATGAAGTAAAAGATGCATTTGATGATGCTATTTCAGCGCAAGAAGATGAAGTACGCTTTTTACGTGAAGCTGAAGCCTATGCCCGTGGTATTGAGCCTCGTGCCCGTGGTCGTGCTAAACGTATGGAACAAGAAGCTATTGGTTATAAGAGCCAAGTTGTTTTAGATGCGCAAGGTGAAGTTGCTCGTTTTGAGAAAATATTACCGGAGTATCAAGCGGCACCTAAAGTAACACGTGAGCGACTTTACATTGCCACAATGGAAGAAGTTTATAGTAATACCAGTAAAGTGATGGTTGATGTTGATGGTGGTAATAATATGATGTACTTACCTTTAGATAAAATTATTCAACAACAAAATAACAGTAATAATAGTAGCTCTAATACAAACAGAACTAACTATGTACCAGTTGAACCGTCTAGCGTGAACTCAGCACCTACTCAGTCATTAGGTCGCTCTGATAGATTTAGTAACGGGAGAAGTAACTAATGAAGAACTTTTTCATTGCGATAATAGCACTAATTGTCATTCTCTCAGTATCGTCAGTTTTTGTTATATATGAAGGCCAGCGTGGTATCGTATTTCAATTTTCAAAAATTAAACGTGATAGTGCTACCGATCAAATGATGGTATTTGAACCAGGTTTACACTTTAAGATTCCATTCATTGAAACGGTTCGAAAATTAGATGCCCGTATTCAAACATTAGATGAAGCCGCAGATCGTTTTGTAACGTCTGAGAAAAAAGATTTAATCGTTGATTCTTATGCTAAATGGCGCATTGTGGATTTTTCTACTTATTATTTACGTACAGCAGGATCGGTTGATAATGCTCGAGTATTACTTAAGCAAAAAATCAATAACGGTTTGCGTACTGAGTTTGGTAATAGAACCATTAAAGAAATTGTTTCTGGTGATCGCGATAATATAATGGCTAAAGCTTTAGAGAGTGCAAAAAGCAGTCGTGAAGATTTAGGTATTGACGTGGTTGATGTACGTATCAAAGCGATAAACTTACCAGATGAAATAAGCCAGTCTATATTCGATCGTATGCGTGCAGAACGAACTGCGGTAGCTAAAGAGCATAGATCACAAGGTCAAGAGCAAGCCGAAATTATTCGCGCGACTATTGATGCTAAAGTAACGGTTATGTTAGCTGAAGCACAAAAGAACTCTTTTACAATACGTGGTGAAGGTGATGCATTAGCGGCAAAAGTATATTCTGACGCTTACAACAAAGATGCAGAGTTTTATGGTTTTTACCGTAGCCTTGAAGCTTATAAAAATAGCTTTAACAGTAAAAATGACATCATGGTTGTTAAACCTGATGGTGACTTCTTCCGTTTCTTAAATAGTGACGGTGCAAGTAAGTAATTAATTGATTACTTAATAAGAGGAAATCTATTATAAAAAACCAGTTTCTCGCTGGTTTTTTTATGTGTGTTTTTTAAGACGTTAATTACACCAAGTACGTTATACCAATTTGATTAAATTTCTTCCCAACTCAGAGCTATG
>NZ_JAHKPR010000049.1:19551-23264 GCF_018860585.1 Colwellia sp. E2M01 | reverse complement strand
ACCGCTTGGCTATATCCCTGCAATGTACTTACTTTTTACGTTGCAACTAATGTTGCATTTAAATGGTACGGGTCAAGAGACTTGAACTCTCACATCTTGCGATACCGGAACCTAAATCCGGCGCGTCTACCAATTCCGCCAAACCCGCATAACATTTAAATTTATTTACTAAGATATAATCAAAGTAAAAATGGTGGCTACACCGGGACTCGAACCTGGGACCCCATCATTATGAGTGATGTGCTCTAACCAACTGAGCTATGTAGCCTTACCAACCTGCTCTGTAGCAAGTGCGGCGTATTATGCTAACCTCCGTACCATCCGTCAACCGTTTTTTTATAAAAAGATGCATTTTTTATTTGTTTGCTTATTGCGTGTGCAATTTGCCGTATATCTACGCAATAAAAAATGAAAACGCACTACCTTTGTTAAAAAGTAATGCGTTTTATTATAAATTTAGTTAGCTAATTTACATGGTTATTTATCTTGCTTTTGCTTCTTCTGTTAAGTGTGCAGAATATTTTTCTAAATTATCGATTTCAATTTTAACATCTTTTGATGGTAACTTGCCGATAATAAATTCACCAACTTCTAACGCATTAGATTTTGCTGAAAAAATTAATATATTATCGCCATTACACCTTAACTCGGAGTATATATTACGAATTTTTAATTTATTTTGTTTTAAAAATGAGCGTAAGCGGGCTTTATCATTTGCTTGTACGTATTCACATATACGTAAAGATAGGTTATCGGATGCACTTACTGTAGTGCTAGCACCCATTAATAATACTACAGGAAGTAAAAGAAGTGTTTTCATAGAAGGGATACCTTTATATTTTATTTTTTATGTTATTACGTCTACGTCTATAAACACATAAAGTGTAGTCTATTTATTTTATTGCACAAGTTAATTAAAAATTGTACTTTTAACCATTGAACTACGAATTATAGAACAATGGTTTATGTGATTTGAATTGACTAGACGTTAAAACGGAAATGGATTACATCACCATCTTTTACGCGGTATTCTTTACCTTCTAAACGCCATTTTCCTGCTTCTTTAGCACCTGATTCACCATTAAACTCAATAAAATCATCAAAGCCTACGATCTCAGCACGAATAAAGCCTTTTTCAAAGTCAGTATGGATCACACCGGCCGCTTGTGGTGCTGTAGCATTTTGTTTTACAGTCCAAGCGCGTACTTCTTTTACACCTGCGGTAAAGTAAGTTTGTAAGTGAAGCAATCCGTAACCTGAATTAATTACGCGGTTTAAGCCTGGCTCTTCTAAGCCCATTTCTTCCATAAATTCAGCGCGGTCTTCGTCATCCATTTCCGATAACTCGCCTTCAACCTCTGCACAAACAGCAACTACTACAGCGCCTTCTTTATCGGCAATTGCTTGAACAACATCAAGGTGCGGGTTGTTTTCAAAACCATCTTCATTAACATTAGCTATATACATAGTCGGTTTTATTGTTAAGAAGTTTAAGTAAGCAACTGCGGCTTTTTCTTCTTTTGATAATTCTAAAGAGCGGATCATTTCGCCGTCTTCAACATGCTTTAATATTTTTTCTAAAACAGGGATTTCAAATTTTGCGTCTTTATCGCCGCCTTTAGCGCGTTTAGCTTGACGTTGAATTGCGCGCTCTGCAGTATCCATATCAGAAAGTGCTAATTCAGTATTGATTACATCAATATCTTCAGCGGGATCAATTTTATTGGCAACATGTATAATGTTGTCATTATCAAAACAACGTACCACATGACCGATAGCGTCAGTTTCACGAATGTTGGCTAAAAATTTATTACCTAAGCCTTCACCTTTTGATGCGCCAGCAACAAGACCGGCAATATCAACAAATTCCATCGTGGTAGCTAATACACGCTCAGGATTTACGATTTTTGCTAATTGATCTAAACGAGGATCAGGAACAGGTACTACACCAGTATTTGGTTCAATAGTACAAAACGGGAAGTTTGCCGCCTCAATACCTGCTTTAGTAAGTGCATTGAATAATGTTGATTTACCGACGTTAGGCAAGCCAACGATACCACATTTAAAACCCATAATTTTTACCTATTGATTAGTGATTAATATGCATGGCTAACATTATGATTAGTGTGCATATCTAAGCTTATTGCGTAAATTTGTTTGTGTATTTTTCGTGACAATTTTTGTGTTTTTAATCGGCTTTAAAAGAGTGTAAGCGGTTTTGTGCTTTTTTTAAATCCTCTTTTAGCCAGAGTTCAACGCAACGACTTGCTTCGTCAATTGCTTGATCTATCTTTTCTTGTTCTATTTTGGGCGCTTTACCCAAAACATGCCCGGTTACTTTATCGCGATGACCTGGATGGTCGATGCCGATGCGTAATCGGTAAAAATCTTTGTTGTTAGCCATACGAGCTATAATATCACGCAAGCCATTGTGTCCACCGTGTCCACCACCTTTTTTAATTTTACAAATACCAGGTAGCATATCTAATTCATCATGAGCAATAAGAATTTCTTCAACGGGTATTTTATAAAAATTAGCGAGGGGAGCAACCGCTTGGCCGCTACGGTTCATAAACGTTGTTGGTATTAATAAGTGAACAAGGTTGCCCGCAATTAACCCTTTACCATAAAGGCCAGAGTATTTTTTATCGGGTTGGAGAGAGATATTGTGGATACGAGCTAGTTCTTCGACAAACCAAACACCAGCGTTGTGACGTGTTCTGCTATAATCGGGGCCAGGATTACCCAGCCCCGCAATTAGTTTAATAGTCATTATTTATAATATTATAAATGAATGTTGCTATTATTCAGCAGCTGGAGCTTCTTCTGCGGCTTCGTCTTCATCAGCAGCTTTAGCGGCTTTAGGAGCGTTAGCAGAAACAACAGCTAAATCGTGATCTTCGCCTTTAGCTAATTCGTCAGATGTTACGCCTTTAGGTAAAGTAACGTCTGATAAATGTAACGTTTGACCAAGCTCTAAACCAGCTAAGTCAAGTTCAATGAACTCAGGTAAGTCTTTTGGTAAACAAGTAATAGCAATTTCGTTCACATGGTGAGAAATGTTAGCACCAGTTTTTGCAGCTATATCTTCGTTAAGGAAGTGAATAGGAGCGTTTGCGTGAACAACATGTTTTGCATCAATGCGCATAAAATCTAAGTGCATGATAAGTTCTTTGAACGGGTGACGCTGCATGTCTTTAATTAAACATTCAACTGGTTTGCCAGCGATGTTTAATGTTAAAACTTGCGAGTAGAACGCTTCTTCTTGTTGTGCACGGAAAACATTTTTGTGCTCTAACGTTAAAGATACAGGCTCTTGGCCTTCACCGTAAAGGATTGCAGGAACTTTTTTCGCGTGACGTAGGCGGCGGCTCGCACCTTTCCCTAAATCAGTACGTACTTCAGCTTCTAATGTTAATAAATCAGTCATGTTAATACTCTTTTGTGTATATAAGTTTAAAAAAACTTAAAAATAATAGCTTGTTTTTTGCGACCAAAAACAAGGAGACACCTTTTTATGCTTAGTCTAGTTAAAACAAATAAAGTTAAAAACTGAACAATTAGATAAAAAAGGCGCGGCATAATAACACCTAGCTATAAGTAAATCTATTAATAACTGAGATTATACCAATTTGATTAAATTTCTTCCCAGCTCAGAGCTATGCCCGATGTACAATAACAAGGCGAATCTGTTTAGGTTTAGTCATTCTAAA
>NZ_JAHKPR010000049.1:0-19428 GCF_018860585.1 Colwellia sp. E2M01 | reverse complement strand
TAATCAACTTGGTATTAATTACGGAGGATGTTAAAGCGGGAGACAAATAAAAAAGCAGCCAATAATGAGGCTGCCTTTATTATTTTAGTCATTAGTTACACGGTTAACTTACCGTGTAACTCACTAAGCAATTAGTCAAACATTGCAGATATAGATTCTTCGTTACTTACGCGACGAATAGCTTCACTTAACATACCACTTAATGTTAATTGACGAACGATACCAAGTTCTTTAATTGCTGGAGAAAGCGGAATTGAATCTGTTACTACTAATTCATCAATTGCTGAGCCTCTAAGGTTATCAGCCGCATTACCTGATAATACCGGGTGAGTAGCATAAGCAATAACACGTTTTGCGCCATGTTCTTTTAATGCTTCTGCCGCTTTTGCTAGTGTGCCACCAGTATCAATCATGTCGTCAACAATAATACAATCGCGACCTTCAACTTCACCAATAATGTGCATAACTTGGGCAATATTTGCTTTAGGACGACGTTTATCAATGATAGCTAAATCAGCATCATCAAGTAACTTAGCTACTGCACGAGCACGAACAACACCACCGATATCAGGAGAAACAACAACGGGGTTGTCTAATTCACGGTTTTGCATATCGTCTAATAAAATAGGCGTACCAAAAGCGTTATCAACAGGAACATCGAAAAAGCCTTGAATTTGCTCTGCGTGTAAATCTACCGTTAATACACGGTCAACACCAACACTTGATAAAAAGTCAGCAACTACTTTTGCTGTAATTGGTACACGAGCACTACGTACACGTCTGTCTTGGCGAGCATAACCAAAATAAGGGATTACCGCAGTGATACGGCCAGCAGAGGCACGACGCAAGGCGTCTATCATTACAATTAATTCCATTAAGTTATTGTTGGTTGGAGCACAGGTTGATTGAATAATAAAAACATCCGCACCACGAACGTTTTCGTTTATCTCAACGCTGATTTCACCATCACTAAAACAACTGACTTTAGCATCACCAAGCGGCATATATAGACGGTTAGCAATTTTTTTGGCCAGTTCAGGGGTGGCATTACCCGCAAAAATCTTCATGTCAGGCACTTTCGATTCCTCAGAAATATTTGACATTAAAAGTAGACCCCTTATTAACAGTAAAAACTCGGTAGTGAGTTATTATCAGGCAGTTAAAGGGCAGTAAAGCGCTAACTTTGCTAGCAGAGAATATAGTAAGCACACAAGGCACTATGTAATATAGTCTTTGCTAATTAAGTGAGCAAGTTCGGTAAAGTTATTTGTTCAGCGATAAGCTCTCTACTGCAGAACAAAGTGGGGACTTATTCAGACCCTGCGCAACAAATGAGCTTATCCCTTGCGGAAGTTTAGCTTGTAATGCTTGCGCCTCTTCTTGACTCGAAAAACGGGAAAATACACTTGCCCCGGTTCCGGTCATTCTTGATGGCGCGTATTCTACCAACCAAGCCAGTAACTTGGCAACCTCGGGATAATCTTTTATTACAAGCGTTTGACAGTCGTTATGAAACTCATTTGTCATAAAGTCTTTATTTTTAAAGGCTGTAGAAGGAAGATGTTTGGTGTTTCTAGGTAAGTCTTTTGCGGTAAAAACTTGCTGTGTAGAAATACTGCATTCAGGTTTAGTGATTAAATACCATGACTCGAGCGGTTCAATTGCAGTAAGTTTTTCGCCCACACCTTGAGCGAAAGCAGAAAATCCATGTACAAAAATAGGTACGTCAGCACCAAGGCTTAATCCTAACTCAGCTAATTCATCTAAGGATAAATCACATTGCCATAGCGTATTAAGGGCAACTAAAATAGTTGCCGCATTAGAAGAACCGCCACCTAAACCGCCGCCCATTGGTAATATTTTATTGATACTTATTTCAACACCTAATGAGGCGTTCGTTTTATTTTTTAATAAACGAGCAGCTTTGACAATTAAATTATCCTCATTTTTTACACCAGCTATTGGCGTTAATAAGTTTATATTTGAATTTTCAGTTACTGTTAAGGTGAGAGTGTCGCTGTGGTTGATAAACTGAAATAACGTTTCTAAATTGTGATAACCATCTTCGCGTTGCCCTACAATATGTAAGAATAAATTGATTTTGGCTGGAGCAGGGAATTCGAAAGATTTATTGATAAAGATATTACTGCTAATTTGGTGGGCTGTTTGAGTTGAAAATGGCATAGGAAATTTAATTTATAATTAGATGTTAAATTGAATACTGACTAAATCGTAAGTTGAGTAATGGTATTTTTAGCAAAGTTAAGTTAGCTAATTAAAGGATAATGTTTGTTGCTTATTTATTTTTATATTTAGGATTAGTTTACTATCGACCAATCATTAATGATAATTTTAATTAGTAAATCATCCTTTTTAATCGAAAAGGTTGTCGCTAAACTATAACCTTTAATTGATTGATAATTAGCATAACTGACTTGCCACACCTCATTATTATATTCACTTGATAAGCTTTCAGGTAACAAGGTTATTTCATCATAAATTATGTTATCGGTATTTTGGTAAGTAATGCCTTTAAGCCAATAGGTTAATGCTTTTGTTGGTAATGTTAAGCCCGTTATTGAATAAATAAGTGCTTCAAGGTTTGTTCCTTGGTAAGTTTTTCCGTCTACCTGAATTTCATGATTGTTTGCATCTGACTCAAGCTGTAAAATATTAATACCTAAATAAGTCGTTAAGTTGAGCTGTTGATATTGTTTTTGTTCGTTTACTTGCCAAAATAATGAAGCGCTATTACGCGCTGTTTTTTCAATAAAAGCGATTTTTCCTGTTACTTGCCATTGTTGTAATTGTGCTAGTTGCATTGCACGTTGCTGTGGTGTTTGTTCAATGGTTACTGGTGTTTTTTTATCAGGTGTGTGGCTACAGCCAGAAATAAAAAAAGCTATTAAGACAAAAAAATAGAGCAAACAGAACTTGCCTTTAAAAAATGAGAACATTGAAGTTAGGTCTTTAAATTGGGTATAATTACCATTGGAACATAGCTTTTTAGCCGTTGTAAATAGCCATATGGTTTTAGGTACTTTATCTTAGATCATATTTTAATAGTGACGCTTAGGTTATACTTACCACTATAAGTCCAAGCAAGTGATCTAAAACTTGCCGTATATGTTTAATTAAAGGTTATTACTTTGTCGATCCTTGCTGTTGGAATTAATCATAAAACTGCTCCTGTTGCGGTGCGAGAAAAGATATCTTTTAATCCAGATAAGCTTTCTGTTGCCTTGCAAGAAATGCTCGATTCAGTACAATGTCGTGAAGTGGCTATTTTATCTACCTGCAACAGAACCGAATTATACCTAGTTCAAAATGATGATTTTAATGTTACTCAACAACGACTGATTAACTGGCTAGAAACCTTTCATAACGTTCCTGCTTCTATTATTTCACCTAGTTTATATTGGCATCAAGACCAACAAGCGGTTAATCATATGATGCGTGTCGCTTGTGGTTTGGACTCTCTTGTTTTAGGTGAGCCACAAATATTAGGGCAAATGAAACAAGCATACAGCCAAGCAAAAGCGGCTGGCTCTATGTCATTAATAATGGACCGTTTATTTCAACGTACTTTTGGCGTAGCTAAACAAGTTCGTACTGAAACTGAAATTGGTGCTAGTGCTGTTTCGGTTGCTTTCGCTTCAGTCAATTTAGCAAAACATATTTTTGGTAGCCTTGAAAAAACCAAAGTATTACTGGTTGGCGCTGGTGAAACCATTGAATTAGTTGCTAAACATTTATATGAGAATAATGTTGGTAAAATTACCGTAGCTAATCGTACTCTAGCTCGTGCTGAAAATATGGCTAAGCAATTAGGTGCTGATGTAATTACCTTAGCGCAAATTCCTGAGCAAATGAGTAATGCTGATATTGTTATTAGTTCTACCGCATCTACTTTACCTATTATCGGTAAAGGCATGGTTGAACAAGCGTTGATTAAACGTAAACATCAACCTATTTTTATGGTGGATCTTGCCGTTCCGCGTGATATCGAAGAACAAGTGTCTGAGCTTGAAGACGTGTTTTTATATACGGTCGATGACTTGCAAGGTATTATTGCTAAAAATATGGAAAACCGTCGTAAAGCCGCAGTGCAAGCAGAGACAATTGTACATAGTCAGTCTGATGATTTTATGGCGTGGTTACGAGGTTTAAACACTCAAGATACAGTGATTAATTTCCGTCAGCAATGTTTGAGTGAACGTGATGTGTTACTCGAAAAAGCGTTTCTCCAATTAAAAAATGGTAAAGACGCGGAAGCGGTTATTGCTGAACTTGCTACCAAATTAACTAATAAATTTATGCATGCACCAACGAGCGCATTGCAATCTGCAGCTCAAGGCGGCGAACTTGATAAGTTACTTTATCTACGTGATATTTTTGATATTGAGCAAAAAGACTGATTTGTAAAAACTTTTTAACAGCCTAGTTAACCGAAACAAATACCTTCATTAACGCTAGTTAAATTCTTCAGCAAGTTAACACTACCGCTATCTTTTATAATATATATGAACATGTCATTTTATTTATAGCGTAGTCGATAAGCTTATTACTGTGATAGAATAGCGAAAATATAGTTTCCCTCATCTAAAATATAAGAACATTTTTAATGAAATCATCAGTTTACCAAAAGCTTGAAGTGCTTGTAGAGCGTTTCGAAGAAGTACAGGCATTATTATCTGATCCTGAAACAATTAACGATCAAGAAAAATTTCGCGCTTTATCGCAAGAATTTAAACAGCTTGACGCTGTAACGTCAGTTTTTAATCAATATAAAAATGCAGAAGATGACTTTGCAACGGCTGAATTGATGTTAAAAGATGATGATCCTGATATGCGTGAAATGGCGCAAGAAGAATACAAAGACGCGAAACAAGCTGTTTCTGATATTGCTGACGAATTACAAATTTTATTACTACCGCGTGATCCTAACGATGATAACAACTGTTTTGTTGAAATTCGCGCCGGTGCTGGTGGTGATGAAGCTGCTATTTTTGCGGGTGATTTATACCGAATGTACAGCCGTTATTCTGAAAAGAAAGGCTGGAAAATTGAAGTAATGAACACCAACGAAAGTGAGCAGGGCGGTTATAAAGAACTGATCATGAAAATTAATGGTGAAGGCGTATACGGCCAAATGAAATTTGAGTCAGGTGGTCACCGTGTACAGCGTGTGCCTGAAACTGAATCACAAGGTCGTGTACATACCTCAGCTTGTACTGTGGTTGTTATGCCTGAAATTCCAGAATCGCAAGCGATTGAAATTAACAAAGCAGATTTAAAAGTTGATACTTTCCGTGCCTCGGGTGCTGGTGGTCAGCATGTTAACAAAACTGACTCAGCTATTCGTATTACTCATATTCCAACGGGTGTTGTAGTTGAATGTCAAGATCAACGGTCGCAACATAAAAACCGTGCACAAGCTATGTCGGTACTACAAGCACGCTTACAACAAGCTGAAGATGAAAAGCGTCGTAGCGAAGAAGAGTCTTCACGCCGTAACTTAGTAGCAAGTGGCGATCGCTCTGAACGTATTCGTACCTATAACTTTCCACAAGGTCGTATGAGTGATCACCGTATCAACTTAACTTTATACCGCTTAAATGAAATTATGGAAGGTAATTTACAGCTGGTATTAGAGCCTATCATGCAAGAAAACCAAGCTGATTTATTAGCTGAATTAGCCGAACAAAACTAAGTCACTTAATTTTGTCAGCAGCTTCAATGAACAATAAAACCATAGCAAGCGCTATAGCTTATGGGCAAGAGCAACTCACCTCTTGCTCGGATAGCGCTAAGCTTGATACACAAATTCTGTTAGCTTTTGTGCTTAATAAAGAGCATAGCTACTTACTTAGTTGGCCTGAGCGAGAGTTAACAGTTGAAGTAGAGCAAAGCTTTTTAAACTTATTAAAAAGACGAATAAATGGCGAGCCTATCGCTTATATTGTTGGTGTTAAAGAATTCTGGTCGTTACCCTTGAGCGTTTCACCTGCAACCCTTATTCCGCGTCCTGATACCGAGGTTTTAGTAGAACTTGTGCTTGAGCATTTCGCTGACATTAAAAACTTAAAGTGTTTAGATCTAGGCACAGGCACAGGTGCTATTGCCTTAGCATTAGCATCAGAGCAGTCATCTTGGCACATTGATGCCTTAGATTTTAATCATGATGCGGTAGCACTAGCAAAACAAAACGCAGAAAACCTCTATTTAACACAAGTTAATATCTTTCAAAGTAATTGGTTTAGTGCTGTAGGTTCTCAAAAATATGATGTCATTGTTTCTAATCCACCTTATATTGATGAATTAGATGAAAACCTTAGCCAAGGTGATGTACGCTTTGAGCCTGATTCGGCTTTAGTTGCTCCAGAGCAAGGACTTGGTGATATAAAACATATTGCGCAGCAAGCATTAATGTTTTTAAAACCACAAGGTGCTTTATATTTTGAACATGGTTATGAACAGGCCGAAGCCGTACGTAAAATATTAACTGACTTAGGTTATGAAAATGCACATACACAACGTGATTATAATGGTCACGAGCGTATAACCTGGGCGCACTTGTAAACAGCTAAATAAACCGTAAGCGATTAATTAACAATACCGACTTGTATAAAAATAAAATTAAAAAGGAATAACGTTGAAACATTTACATATCACACTCGCCGTAATTAGTATTATTTTATTTACCTATCGCTTCATTTTAATGATGTTAGCGTCAAAGAATCTTGATAAAAAATGGTTGAAAATAGCTCCTCATATTATTGATACCTTATTACTTGTTATAGGTATTTCATTAGCGGTTAAACTTCATATCAACCCTGTAGAGCAGTTATGGTTAGGGGAGAAAATTATTGCGATATTTGCATATATTTTTACAGGTTACTACACCTTGAAATTAGCTCGAAATAAAGCATTGAAAATTTTAGGTTATTTAGGTGCTATGGGTTGGGTAATGTTAATTGTACGTTTAGCCATGACTCGTGAGGCAATGTTTTTAGGTTAAATATTGTTTGTTAGTCTTATATATAGTAAATAACGTTTTAATCTAACATTACCATGTAAAACCTACTATCGGAGCCATGTAAATATAATATTATGAATGAATTGTTTTTATCCGAATTACAGTCTATAGATAAAGATTTACTAGAAAAACTTGTTTTAGTAGAAGAACATATCTTTAAAGATAGTATTCAAATTAGCGCACAATTAGACAGCTCGTTAGATAGCTTAGAAACTATTATCAGCCAATGTGTTGCTGTGATCAGTGAAATAGAATCACCCTTAGCACAAGCTGAAACATTACTTAATGAATTGTATTTTCAGCATTTGTTTATTGACCGTCCACACGTTCGTTGGCCAATTTCTGCTTATAGTGTTGCTAAAGGTTTAAACCAACGTGCTATGTCGCCTATTGTTAAAGCCTCTTTAGTGAAAGAAATTATTACTGCTTGCGGTTTTGAAACCGATTTGGTTTTTATTCCTAATAAAATTATGCTGCGTTTATGTTGTGATGAACAATACGCGATAATTTTTGATGCGGTCACGGGTGAGTCACTTGATTGGGCTGAGTTAGATCTTCGTTTAGATGAATTAACCGGTGATCCTGAAGCTGATGAATTAAAATCTATTGATGATAATGTTGCTTTGGTTGAACATTTATCAGCTTTGAAGAATACGTTAATTCAAGAGAAAGTGTTTGATAAAGCGCTCATCTGTGTTGATGTGTTATTGTCATTAAACCCCAATGACCCTTTACAAAGAAGAGATCGAGGCTTTTTATTACATCAACTTGATTGTTTTAAAGTTGCTGTTGATGATTATCGTTATTTTGTTGAACAATGCCCTAAAGATCCGGCAGCGCAAATATTAAAAATTCAATTAGATAAAATAGATATTGCTAATAACGTACTGCATTAGTACCAGTAATATACGAGTTAAATTATTCAAAATATTAGTAAACCCTTTGTTATTAAGTGAACCAACTTGAATACATCTTATTAGGAAAAATGATGACAATAAAATCAGTTTCAGTAAAAAATATTGAAGTAGCAAATGATAAGCCATTTGTATTATTTGGTGGGATGAACGTACTTGAATCTCGTGATTTAGCCATGAAAATTGCCGAACAGTATGTTGAAGTAACGCAAAAACTAGGTATTCCGTATGTTTTTAAAGCGTCATTTGATAAAGCCAATCGCTCTTCAGTAAACTCATATCGTGGTCCTGGCTTAGACGAAGGTTTGAAAATATTTGAAGAAATAAAATCTACCTTTAATGTACCAATTATTACCGATGTTCATGAGCCTTACCAAGCACAACCAGTAAGTGAAGTGGTTGATGTTATTCAACTACCTGCGTTTTTAGCACGTCAAACAGATCTAGTGGTTGCTATGGCTAAAACTGGGGCGATAATTAATGTTAAAAAACCACAGTTTCTTGCCGCTCATGAAATGAAGCATATTATTACTAAGTTTGGCGAGGCAGGTAACGAAAACATTATTTTATGTGAACGTGGCAGTTGTTACGGTTATAACAACTTGGTGGTTGATATGTTAGCCATGGATGAAATGAAAGATTACGCACCAGTTATTTTTGATGCGACCCATGCATTACAAAAACCAGGCGGGCGTAGCGACAGTGCTGATGGCCGTCGTGCTCAAGCGGCGCAATTAGCTCGCAGTGGTATGGCGATTGGTATTGCCGGTTTATTTATTGAAGCGCACCCTGATCCAACTGTGGCTAAATGTGATGGACCTTGTGCGTTACCGCTTGATAAATTAGCACCTTACTTAGCGCAAATGAAAGCAATAGATGATTTAGTTAAAAGTTTTACACCATTAATTACCGAGTAAATTACCGTGTAAGTAGCCAAAAGAATAAGAAAGGTGCCAAGAGCACCTTTTTCTTTGATTAAAAAATATTGTGACAGTAACCCTTTAAAACATTGAGATAACTAAATGAGCCAACAAGAAACAATTCAACTAGAAAGTGGCGGTGAAATTAGCCTATTAGTAGATACTGTTGATAATGCTAAGGCACAAGTTATTTTTGCTCATGGTGCTGGGGCGAATATGTCGCATGATTTTATGAACGAAATGTCATTCTTGCTTAATCAATCAGGTATTAATGTCTTACGTTTTAACTTTCCTTTCATGGATAAAAGGGCGCTAACTGGTAAAAGATATCCACCTGATAGAATGCCGAAATTACTTACCTGTTACCAAGCCGTTATTGAATATGTATATCAACTTAATGAAGAAAGTAATAACAACTTACCTTTATTTATTGGTGGCAAATCTATGGGCTCACGTGTTGCGGCAACTTTAATAAGTGACTCAGGGTTATTAGAAATCAAGACTAGCGGTATTATTAGTCAAAAAACTATAGCTAAAATTAAGGGCGTTTTCTGTTTAGGATATCCTTTTCATCCGACTAAAAAGCCTGATAATTTACGTCTTGAGCCATTAATCGACACCAGGAAACCTGTTTTAATCGTACAAGGTGAACGAGACACTTTAGGCAATCAGGATGAAATTATAAGTTACCAACTACCTATTCATTGCCAATGTATATTTTTAGAAGATGGCGATCATAGTTTAAAACCTCGAGTTAAGTCTGGTTTTACTTATGCAGCACACATGACACGGGCAGCGCATGAGATTGTTGAGTTTATTGATAACACTTTATGTGAACCTTAAAATTAATAGCTGCTGAAGTGAAACTAAGTAAAATGAGTAAAGGAATAATGAAATGACTGATATTAAAAATGTGAAGTCTAAAGAGTTAAAAGTTGGACGTACCAATATTTTACTCAATACATTGATGGTTTTTGTTGGTATCAGTGGCTGTTTTTCTGTACTATTCGGCGCTTGGCTTGCACATGGTGGTCAAGCATTACCAACAAACGCACAATCGAGCTTAGCAACAGCTTTACAATATCAATTTATTCATACACTTGCGCTATTTATCACCTTATTATGGATAAAAGTAAGTCGATTAAAAATAGGTGAAGTAACTGCCGCTAGCACTATATCGGTTATTCAAGTAAAGTCGTCCAAGCTATTAATGAGCGCTTGCCTTGCATTTGTCACAGGCATTTTATGTTTTTGTGGCGTAATATACATTAAATCATTATTTGAACTGACTGAGCCGTTTATGGTGCTTAGTAAGTTAACACCACTTGGTGGAATTGCTTTTGCAATTGCTTGGCTATTGTTAGCGGTAGCAGGTAAAAGAAGCTTTAATTAAAGCTACTCAATTTGAATGGCTTAAGAGTTTTTACTGCATTTTTGTATTATGAATTTGTAGTCTTAGTAAACTATTAATAACTTATGCATAGTTAACACTGGTGTATAAGAAAAAGGTAAAAATAAGATATGACCTCTATCGTATTATTTTGTCGACCGGGCTTTGAAAAAGAGTGTGGCGCAGAAATCCAAGAAAAAGCCTCTTGGAATGAAATGTATGGCTATTTAGAGCTAAAAAAGAATCAAGGTATCGTTTTTTTCCATTTGCACGTAAGTGAACATGGTGAAGCCCTAATGAATAAGTTACCACTTAAGCGACTTATTTTTGCGCGTCAGTGGTTTGTGACCATCACAGATAAAATAGAATTACCTGATTACAATCGGGTTGAAGCGATAACCGAAGCATTAGGCAACGAATGGCAATATGCAGACTTACGTATGGAAATGGCAGATGATAACGACGGAAAAGCCTTAAGTAAGTTCTGTCGTAAACTCTCTGTACCGCTGCGGCAAGCATTGCGTAAAGAAAAAGTATTAACGCAAAAGAGTAATAATTCAGCGGATGATCCTGATGGCGCTATTTTACATGCATTATTTTTAAGTGGGCAAGAAGTGATTTTAGGCTTTTCTTTAGTAAGAAATAGCTCTCCGCATGTAATGGGTATTCCACGATTAAAATTCCCAAGTGCATCACCTAGCCGTTCTACATTAAAACTTGATGAAGCTTTTTTATATTTTATTCCTCGTGAAGAGTGGGATGAGCGTTTAACATCAGGCATGAATGCTGTTGATTTAGGCTCTGCACCAGGCGGTTGGACTTATCAATTAGTTCGTCGTGGCATGATGGTTACCGCTATTGATAACGGCCCTATGGCTGAATCATTAATGGAAACGGGTCAAGTAAAGCATAAGATGATGGACGGTTTTAAATACTTACCAATGAAGCAAAATGTTTATTGGTTGGTATGTGATATGATTGAAAAACCACAACGAGTAGCTAAGTTAATGAGTGATTGGTTGCTACATGGCCACTGTAAAGAAGCCATGTTCAACTTAAAGTTACCGATGAAAGGCCGTTATCAACAAGTCACTGAAGACTTACAATCAATTAAAGATGCCTTTAGCGAGCACAAAGTAAAATATGAGCTGTACGCTAAACACCTTTATTATGATCGTGAAGAAGTTACTGTTCATGCTCGTTTACTTTCTCCTGCGCCTTTGAGTAATAAAGAGTAATAAAAGGGCTAGCAAGCTTATAGTTGTTTGAGTAAATTAAGCTAGACTAAGTCCGGTTAAGCTTAGTTAAAATTAAGTTAAGTTAATAAAAAAAGCTATCAAGTGTAAACTTGATAGCTTTTTTATTATGTATCGATAATTTTTCAATCTCACTTATCTTAAATAATCTTACCTGCTAATTGATGTTTATTAATCACCTTGGTGATTAATATTGATTACATTATTGTTCGGAGTAAATTCACTACTTGTAGTTAATCGTATATCCTTTAAATTAAAACCGAGAGGAATATCTTGTTTTAAGGTTAATAGCTTTTTCGCTAATTCCATTTTTTCAGTACTTTCAGTTAGTTTCTTAGCCAAACTACTTTTTAAATTAGGTGCATTAAGTAATGCTTTTAACGAACCGTATTGATTAATTAATTTTGCTGCATTAACTTGCCCAATGCCTTCGACACCTTCTATTTTATTAGTATTATCTCCGGTTAAGGTCCAAAAATCGATAAGCTGTGAAGACTTAACATTAAACTTATTTTGTACATGCGCTTCATCTAAATAACGACGGTTAAAGTAATCATAAAGTTGAATGTTTGGATTAAGTAAAGGTAAGTAGCCTTTGTCAGTAGAAATTATGGTCACCTTTTGCCCATAAAGTGCCATTTTTACGGCTAAGGTAGCAATAATATCATCGGCTTCATCTTCCTCTGATGTTAATGAGTCAACACCTTGTTCCATAAAGGCATCTTGTATTTCAGGTAATTTATTAGCAAGCGACTCCGGCATCTTTTTTCTACCTTGCTTATAACCTGAAAAAAGTTGATAACGCCAACAAGGTTGCTGAGAATCAAATACCGCAAGGGCATGGGTAGGCTGAAGCTGGTTAATGATTTTAATGAGTGCATTTACGCAGGTATTTTGGGTATTAAAAAGTACTTGCTTTTGCGTACTTGGTGATAATTTTTCGTCGCTGCGCTGCTTAATTTGTGTGAACGGGCGCTCTTGCACCGCGTACACACGACGAATTAAATTTAGGGCATCAATAAGAACTAAATGAGCACCCAATGTTAACCCTCAATGACTTTATAACAAGGAATGTATTTACTACCAGGTAACTTCATACGGCCTTGACTGACAAATGAAGCCAGCAACTTGTCCATTAACTTCATTATTTTTTTATCGCCTGATATTTCAAAAGGACCAAACTCTTTTATAGCTTGAATGCCTCCTGATTTAACATTACCGGCGACAATACCAGAAAATACTCGTCGTAAGTTTGCAGCTAGCTCTGCTGTTGGCAGTTCATGGCTGATATTTAAGTTAGACATATTCTCATGATTGGGCTCAAAAGGATGTTGAAAGTCTTCAGTTATGCTAAGTGACCAGTTAAAATGAAAAGCATCACCTGTTTCTTTTCGGTGGGCAATAACTTTATCTTGCCCAAGTTTTAATAATTGTGCAACTTTGGCGGCGTCATCAACAACTATTTGGTATAAAGATTGTGCTTTTTCACCTAATGTAGCACCAATAAATGCATCAATTTCTTCAAAATACGGCATAGACTCTTCAGGACCGGTAAGTATTATCGGTAATTGTTGTGCAGCATTTTTCTCGTTTAACATGATACCTAATACATAAAGTAGTTCTTCTGCTGTTCCAGCACCGCCTGGAAAAATAATAATACCATGAGACATACGTACAAAAGCTTCTAAACGTTTTTCAATATCAGGCATGATCACTAGTTCATTGACTATCGCATTAGGCGGCTCTGCAGCAATAATACTAGGCTCAGTTAAACCAATATATCGACCTGTTTTGATACGTTGCTTTGCATGACCAATTGTAGCTCCTTTCATCGGGCCTTTCATGGCGCCAGGGCCACAACCTGTACAAATGTTAAAGCCACGCAAGCCCAGTTGATATCCCACATCTTTAGTATATTTATATTCAGGATGTTTGATTGAGTGACCGCCCCAGCAGGTGACTAAATTAGGCTCTGTTTCTGGTAAAATAGCGTTAGCATTACGTAAAATATCAAAAGTTGCATCGGTAATTTCTTGTGATGAATTTGGAATTTTTCGATATTGACTATGAAGAAATAAAATATCACGCATCACCGCAGAAAGATGCTCTCTAATACCGCGAATAATTTTATCATCAACAAAAGCATCAATAGGCGCATTCTCTAAATCTATTTTAACACCACGCTCTCGACGTAATACTTGAATTTCAAAAGTAAGGTGTTTTTGATATATCGCTTCAGCGTCATCGGTTGCTGAGCCTGAATTAAGTACAGCAAGCGAACAGTTTCGGTAAAGTTGATACAAAGTGCTCGTGGATGATTTCTGAAGCTGGTTTACTTCAGATTGAGATAACAAATTCATGTTTCCAACAGGGTTAATCTGTGTATGCATAAGGAGTTCCTTTTATGCTTGTAACAAAAAATTAAGATAAATTAGAATGGGTTAATGGAGTATCAGACATAGTGTTTAAGTGGATTTAAGTTTTACAATGTATGGCTTTAACTATAAACCATTTTATTAATGAATATATTAATGAATACATTAATTATTAAGGTTTATTGTTAATAACTTACAAAGTAGTTNNAACTACTTTGTAAGTTATTGTTTCTTGAATTCAGACTTTACGGAAAATAGATAACTTGATTTTTCCCCTCTCTTTTAGCTTTATACATTGCTTGATCAGCACGCTCAAATGCTAGATCTATATTATCATCTGTTTGTATATGTGTTGCGCCAATTGATAGTGTAATACTTACTTTATTGTCTTTAAATTTAAATGGCAGACGAGCCACTGCATTATTTAAGCCGTTAAGCTCCGTTAACAATGACTCTTTTGGCTCGTTAGAATAAATTAATACAAACTCTTCACCACCATATCGGCCTACAAATACGTCTTTAGCAACATTTTTTACTATGGTGTTAGCAATTACTTGTAATGTTTTATCTCCTGCAGTGTGACCATAAGTATCATTAATGTTTTTAAAATCATCAATATCAATGACTACTAAAGCAAGCCCAAAGGGTTTGTGATGAAAGCGTATCATCGCTTTAGAGAAATAATCATCAAATGCTGCTCTATTCGCAAGTTTTGTTAGCGCATCTTGCATACTTTTTTGGTGTTGTAATGCTAGGCTTTCTTCAAACACTTTACTTTGCTTTTCAAGTATTTCTACTTTTAATGACATTTCTTTAAGTTTATCGGAAAGTTGTTTTTGACTATATTGTTCAAATTTAGATTTTTGCTCTAGTGTTTTGGTTATAAATTGAAGTTTTTCATTTATATCTTCTTTCACTTCATTTAGTGAGAGTGCTTTTTCTACACTACCAGTCATATCTGTTATTTGTGCTTGTAATTTTTTATTTATTTTTTCATGGGTAACTTGAGAGCTATCATGAGAATCAATAGTTTCCTTCACTGCCGTTTGCACTGTTGTTAAGGTAGCACTAAGGTGGGTTAGAAAGTTTTTTGCACTGTTTTGCTCATCTTTAAAGTCTGCAACAATAACATCAAAAATTTCAATAAGGTGTCGTAATACTGCGTCACTAGACTGGTCAGCCATGAGCTTTTTCTTGATCGCTAATAAATCATTTGTGTGTTTTTTAGAAAGCGGTAATGAACTGAGTGACTGTGATATTTTTTCAAGTAAACTGGTATCAAATAAATCTTCGTTATTGGTTAATTTAGTTGCAGTAGGTGTTATAGCTGGGGGTTGTAATAGGCCTTTGCTAGATAATGTGCTTTTTGATTTTAATGCAAGATCATAAAAAGTTAATAACTGACTTAATAAGGGAATATATTGAATTAAGGCATCTTTACTTTCTTTTGTTTCTGCTAGTAATGCACGTAAATCTCTTCGTAAGTTATCTGGTAAGCCATTTACTTGTTGTAAGCTTTGTCCTGCTTGATTAAATTGCTCATGCATGTGAGCAATATTTTTTGCGTTAGTCACACTATGCTGTTGTAATAACTTAGAAATAATAGTGATTTTTTCTGCAATATCAGAAATTGGTGCCGATTTGGTAAATAAGGTTCTTAATTGAGCTAAACGGTTGTCTAATTCAATATCCATACCTTTGGATATGAGTGTTAATTTGCTAATAAACTGAATGAGTAGACTAGATTGTTGATTAAAGTCGTCTTCTAATAAACTACGAGACTCAATAGCAGTATCAAGCTTCTTCTTTAGTGTTACCAGCTGCTTTTGAGCAACAGAAGTATCATTCATAGAACCAATCTATCCTTAATTAGAATACTTTAAACAGCTACAAATTAAAGGCTGTAGCTGTATTGTTATTATCGATTAATATACCTAAGTATAAGACAATTTAAAAATAAAAAACTATATTTATCAATATTCTGAAAAATATTTATTCGATAGTTAATTTTTACTTATTTTATGACTGAAAAGTAAATTATTGGCGTAAAGTTCTAGCAAAAGGCGCTTGCGTAATATGAGTACTTCTAAATGGGTTGATATCTAGGCCGCCACGTCGAGTATAACGCGCAAAAACCGTTAGTTCTTCAAGTTGACAAAACTGTTGTAAATCGCAATAAATCCTTTCAACACATTGTTCATGAAATTCATTGTGTTGTCGAAAAGATATTAAATACTGTAATAGTTCAGCGTGGTTTATTGGTTTACCACGATAATGGATATAAATACTCGCCCAATCAGGTTGGTTTGTTATTAAACAGTTAGACTTAAGTAAGTGGCTTACTAAATGCTCTTCAACTGAGTCTTCACTACCGTCATTATTTTGTGCTGAGTTTAATAGCTCAGGGGTATATTCATAGTTATCTACGTTGATATCTGCACCATCAATACAAACATTTTTTTCATTACTTTTCGAAATATCTAATGCAGGGCAATGATCAACACCAAATAAGCTAACCTTTGCAGGAGATCCTGATATTTTAGATAGATCGTCAATTAATGTTTTTTCTACGGCTTTAACGCTAGTAAAACGTGTTTGATTAAAGCTGTTTAAATAAAGTTTAAATGATTTAGACTCTACAATGTTTTCACTGGTGCAAGCAAAGCGAAACTCAGCAACAGCAACTATTGGCTTGCCTTTGTCATTAAGCCATGACAATTCATAACCGTACCAAACATCTTCGCCAACAAAAGGTAAATTACTTTCGGTAGCATTCTGAAATAAACCTAAATCGTCACGATTTAAACTTCTTGGTACTCCTTGTAGCAAATCTGCGTTATATTCGCTGCAATACTTTGTACTCTTACCTAATGTTAATTGACTTAATTCTGTTGAGTTTTGATAATTGGCCATAATTTTTCAGTAGTTACTTTATATATTATTATTTTAAAGGATCTTTTCTTGATATGACATCTACAAATACAACTTTAGCGCAAACGCTTTTAAATTTTAGTGTTGAATATGCGCAACAACATAAAACTAAAGTAGGGCACCTACCAACGGTAGAACATGATGATGCATGGTTATCTGACTGTGAGCAAGGAGCACATGATGACAGTCACCATTATTGGCAGCCAGTAGCGATAGATAGCTTAATTGATATTAATAAAAAAGAGTTAACATTTGCTAATGTTGAGTCAGCCCTTAACTTTGAATTACATCATGATATTAAAACCTATTTTACCACAATTTTTAGTGGTGACATTGATGCTGTTTGTAGTGAAGGTGAGTTATCACTACTATTTGCTTGGAATCCTGAAGACTTTGCGCGTTTACAAGAGAATATTATTGGTCATATTTTAATGAAGCAAAGATTAAAACAACCGGTCACGATATTTTTTGCGGTAACGGATGAAGAAGATATGATCATTTCAGTGGATAACGAAAATGGCGAAGTTTGGGTTGAAGCTGTTGGCTGTAAACCACATAAAAAATTAAGTAATTCGTTAACTGACTTTATTAAGCAATTAACGCCACAAGTAAATACTGATGTTCAATGATGAGCTAACCCCTTATAAATATATTCTACTATTATAAAGTGCAAACTTAATTACTTTATAGAATTTAAGCTTGGGGTTTAATACTGATTAAATAAAGTTTAACACCGAAGTATTTACATAAAGCAATAACTATAAAAATGTGCTTTTGAGATTACTGTCTTGTGATTAGTGTTATTGTACTAAAAATAAGGGCTTATTACGGGGAGTTATTCTATTTGACCTTTTTTAATTTTTACTGTTATTGTACCTTGTTGCGTTAAAAATACATCATCGGAATAGGAGTCTATAATGAGTGATAAAGTATCAGAAGAAACTAGTATTGATAGTACTAAAAATCAAGACGTTAAAGTTCAAGCAACTTACTTAAGTGCTCATGAATTAAAATTAGCTGCCTCTCTTTTATATCAAGCCTATCATGATGATCCTGTATTTTTAGACATATTTAATAGTGAAAAAAGTGATTATGAACAACGTCTTAGAGGAGCGATTAGAGAAGAGTTAAATGCTTTTTGGCAAGCAAAACAACCCATGGTTGGTTTATATCTCGGTGAAACCATGGTAGGTGTTGCTTGTATTAATAGTCCAGATGAAACCTTAGAAAGTGAACGTTTCTGGCATTGGCGTTTAAAAATGTTATTAAATGCCGGTTATTTTAGTACTAAACAAATGATGCAAAAAGAACAAAAAGTATTAGCTGCAGTGCCGTTAAATACTTTTCATTTCTTATCTTTTATTGCCGTCCACCCACTACATCAGCATCATGGTTTTGGTCATTACTTAATGGCAGCCGTTAACACAGTTCTTGAAGAGCACCCTAAGAGTGAAGGGGTTGCTGTGTATGCTACGTCAGGAAAATTTAAAGAGTTTTTTAAAAATGAAGGTTATCAAACAGTGCAAGAAGTAACTGTTGGTAATGTTTGTGGTGCTGTTATGGTTCACCAGAGAGCATCATAGTAATCAATAAATATTTATCATAAATACATCACTTTTAGTGATCTTTTTTTTAAAGCAGTACTGAGAAGTGCTGCTTTTTTTGTAATACATGTCTTACATTGTTGTGAGATATATTGGCAATAAGTGTTGTTTTTTAGCTCGTTAAAATAATAACTATTTGTTTTATTAGTACTTTATTTCTCTTTCGATAAGTTACAATGTTTTTACAATTGATTATTTTCGGTAATAGAGCATCGATAACTAATATTTAGGTGTACTATTAATTCTGTCAGGACGACAAGGAACAGGAAGTTTCTAAAAACTTAATACTAATTAAATAATTAGGTTTAAGTTATCAAGGACGTTACTGGTTACGGTTAAGGATTAAGTAGCTTAAGGACTTACCTAGTATGGTAAAAAGTTCATGGATTGAGCAGGTGGGATGCAACGGATGCAATTCAAGGAAGATATAAGCAAGGATGCTTAACGTAAAAAATTATCGTAGAGTCGATAATAAAGGACAGCCAAAAGCAGGATGCTTTACTTATAAATAACTTATTTTGATAAATAGTTAAGTAACTTTATAAAATGGTATTAAAAGGAAGAGCTTTAAGGACGAAGTGTAGCGGTAGGAAGCCGCTATGGATGAAAGAGGATGCTGTAACAAGGAAGTAACTCGGAAAGGATTACCAAGTTAAGAAAGTACTTATTAAGGATAATTAATTAAGGACGATTATAACAAGTTAATTTAACGTACCTTACAAGGAGATATGAGATCGTTAACTATGTAAAACCGTATAAGCTAGTAATCAAATGCGACTCATTGAGTCGCATTTTTTATGCCCCCAATATCTTATCTCTTTAATTAATACCAAGTTGATTAAGTTCTTTCCCACTCAGCGAAAGTTAAAAGGCTTAGAGGCAAGGCATTGATTGAAGAGAATGGTTATTCAGGAGAATAAGCTCCTGCATTCTCTTAGTAAGCTACATCCATGTAGCGTCCTTGTCAAAATCAATAACGCAGCATGTAAGCCTTTTAAA
>NZ_JAHKPR010000034.1:45926-74117 GCF_018860585.1 Colwellia sp. E2M01 | reverse complement strand
ACGGGCTTTTTGCTTTTATGGTATTTGCGAAGCCGAAATAATTTGTAGCCTAACGCTTTCTAAGAGTCCAACTCTATACCTCCCGTAACATTCTATAAACGCTATCGTAAAACCCATTGTTATGTATATTGTAAGCCTTTAAAATATACACTCATCATTGATATTTACCGCGGAACTTTACATGAACGTAGAACAAATTTTACTAGCAATAGGTAATGCAGAAGACAACGACATACCTGTTGAAGGTCTTGCAGCCGCTAAAGCGAATTGGACAGCATTTTACCCTGAATTAGAGCGATTAATAGACAAGTTTATAGCAGTAGATACATCGTTGACCGATGAAGAGCAGACTATTTTATTTTTTGGTACTTTTTTATTAGCAGAATTAAAATATTCTCCTGCGTTAGAAAAGTGTTTGCAGTTATTTGCCCGTAGCGACTCCTTGTTAACGCCTATTGAAACGGTATTTGGCGATGCGCTTACTGAGTTAACACCTACCTTATTTTATAATGTGGTTGATGGTAATAGCCAAGCGTTGTGTAATTATATTGTTGATGGCCATCAAGCGATGTATGGCAAAGCCTCAGCTATTGAAGCTGTATTTGCTCAGTATGAAGCGGGTATTATTGATGAATTTGTATTAAGTTCGCATGTAACGCGATGGTTGGCATCCTTTTTAGCTGCATCTAGTACAACCAATAGTTTTTTATTAAGCGCATTAGCCGATTATTGTATTGACTATCAACTTGATAACTTTAAGTCTCAGTTTATAGCACTGTGTGATAAAAATATTTTTGATGAAGAGCGTTTTCAAGCTGTGCAAGTAAAAGGTTGGGATAATACTGGTTCGCGAAAGTTAATTGAATCAGGCATGATCCAAACACAATTTAGTGTTGTTAATACCTTTACTGCTTGGGCTGATTCGCACAATGAAGATCAAGAAAGTGATAGTGCTATTGATAGTAGCAGCAATGAAGACTTTGATGGCTTTGATAAGGTTGATAGTTTTGAATCGTTAATGGCTGAAAACGGTTTACTGGCCAATATATTGTACGATGAAAAGACTATATTAGAGAATAGTGTCCCTGTTAGTACTATAACAGCAGGCCGCAATGATCCTTGTCCGTGTGGTAGCGGCAAAAAATATAAGAAGTGCTGTTTACGATAACTTTAATCTAGCAATATATATTTTTATTGGCGCTAATAAACCGTCACTTGCATCAGTGGCGGTTTTTAGTTTTAACTTTAAATTACGCGGATAAAATAAGATTGCTGAATAACCTCGATAATCAAAGTATAATTGCGACAATATTATTGAAAAAATAAAGAAGCAGTATGGCAGAGCAAATAAATCATCCAGAGCTAATAGTTACCAATATTTATCCAGGTGATGATTATAGGCCAGACGCAAAAGCGCAAGCCACTCAACTGCCTCAGGAAGTTACTTCTCTCAACACTACGAAAAATAGCGCGAAACCTGCAGCTACAATTGATAACCACTCACCTAAAATTGTACTCGCTACACTTAACGCGCGATTTTTTCACACCAGCTTTGGTTTACGTTATCTTTATGCCAATTTACAAGAGTTACAGCCGTTTTGTGAAATCCAAGAGTATATAATCCAAACGCGCGCTATTGATATTGTTGAACAAATTTTAGCGTCAAAGCCTGACATTGTTGGCTTTGGTGTTTATATCTGGAATATAGTTGAAACAACCGACGTAGTGAATTTATTAAAAGTTATTGCCCCTGAAGTTACCGTTATTTTAGGTGGACCAGAAGTCAGTTATGAAACCGAAGAGCAGTCAATTGTAAAATGTGCTGATTACGTATTAACAGGCCCCGCAGATTTAAGTTTTTATCAATTGTGTAAAGATCTAGTCAACAACACGCCACCAGATAAAAAAGTAGTCCATTCAAAACCAGTTGAGTTGAAAGAGCTATCGTTACCGTACGAGTACTATACCGATGAAGATTTAACGCATCGTTTGCTTTACGTTGAAGCGTCTCGTGGCTGTCCGTTTAAATGTGAATTTTGTCTATCGTCGTTAGATAAAAACTCAGTACCTTTTGAAATAACCGTATTTCTTGATGAAATGGACATACTTTATCAACGTGGTGCGCGTAATTTTAAGTTTATTGATAGAACGTTTAATTTAAACATAAACACCACCATGCACATTATGCAGTTTTTCTTAGATCGCATGACTGATGATTTGTACTTACACTTTGAAGTAGTACCAGATCATTTGCCAAGAAAGCTAAAAGAATTATTAGCACAATTTCCTGAGGGTAGTTTACAGTTCGAAATTGGTATTCAAACTTTTAATGTTGAAGTGCAAAAGAATATAAGCCGTAAGCAAAATAACGCTAAATCGAAAGAAAACTTAATCTGGTTAAAAGATAATACTGCAGCACATATTCATGCTGATCTTATTTTTGGATTACCTGGTGAAACCCTCGAGAGCTTTAAAGACAGTTTTAATCAACTTTATCATTGTCGGCCGCATGAAATTCAAATGGGTATTTTAAAACGCTTAAAAGGCAGCCCGATAATCAGACATACAGAAGCATTTGATTTACGCTTTAACCCATTACCACCGTTTAATATACTAAGCACCGACCGTGTAAGCTTTGCTACAATGCAGCGGATTAATCGCTTTGCACGTTATTGGGACATGATAGGTAACTCAGGCCGTTTTAAATACTCATTACCGCATATATTATCAGATGAACCATTTGATGATTTTATGGCAATCACGGAGTGGATATTTAAAAAGACAGGGCAGATACATAAAATTAATTTGAAAAAATTATTTGAGTTGATTTCACAAGCGGTTGAAGCCTTGTATCCACAAAAACATGAATTAGTTCTAACAAAGATTGAGCAAGACTATGAAGCCGCTAAATTAAAAAGCTTATTTAGCAGTCTTAACCTTTATGCATCAGTAGAAGGGGAGTCAGGTGAAGTCGTTGTTAAAAATAAATCATTAAAACGCCAGCAACAACATATGAGTTAACTATATCGATAGTAGTAAAGCTTTGAAAGCCTGAGCCTGTAATCGTAAAGTTATCACCAACTATCTAGTTGGCGTACTATATTTTTCTGGCACAAATCTATAATGACCAGTAATGGTAAAGTCAAAAATCATATCTTCAACTTTAGGGCCTTGACCTATGTTATGTACAATCATTGGGTCACCTGTTTTTGGATTAACCTGATCTATCACCATACCAATATGAGGTAAATTTCCTGGTAGCATCCAAGTAACAATGTCACCTGCAGCATAATCATCATGATTAGTGCTAATTGTTAAACTTTGTCCATGCCTTGTGAAAAATGTTTGTAAGTTGGGAACACGTCTATGATCAATATTCTTATCGGTTGAGTTTAGTCCCCATATTCGTTTAGAAGGATAAAGTAAAAAGTTTGCTCTCATATCTTCATGAACTAACTGTTGTAGATCAGTTCCAATTTTTCGATAAGCTCTAATGATTACATCAGTACACACACCTATATTACTGGGTACATCACCGTTCGGATAAGGGATAGAGATATAAGCGCCATCATAAGTCACTTGATGAGTCGTTCGCTCAAGTAAACTTGATACTATGTCCTCATTAAACTCCGACGCGTTAATCTGTAAAGGCATTAACGAAAAAGTCGTAAAGTTTAATAGAAAGAAAAGCAAAGGTAAGTTATTCATTATCCGCCCTTAAAAAGTACAATGTTAACATTGTATTTATTTACTATTTTCTTCCCAGAATTCTAAGTATACGTAAAAATAAGTTAATGATATCCATATACAAAGCCGCTGCGCTATCAATTGCGTTGTCATAGGTTTTTGGGATGGCATTGGCTCTTGCCCAGTCATAACCAATATAGCCACAGAAAATAATAGCGATAATCCAATCTAAAATACCGTGATGCGTGTTAAATACAAATATTTCAATTAGCTCAACCACAATCACACAAAGCAGGGCAATGGTAAGTCCGCCAGATATTTTCTTGAAAAAAGCAGGATACATAGCGCCCAACAGCATCATTACAAAAGTAACTAAGCCGGTAACTCTTATTGCTTCAAGCACAATATCAGGATTGTATTGGCTTACCACTAAATTAATAATTAAGCCAAAAGGCACCACAACAAAATTATAACCAATAAAGCTTACCAAAGGATTAATTGATTTAGAAAAGAGGTAAACCCCAAAAAAACAAGAAGCAAAATAAGCGATAAAGAAAACAATGGGATTAATGTTACTTATTGATTCAACAGGGATATTTAGTACCATAAACCAGTTTATAGCAAAGCCCCATAACAAGGTTAATCCAATAACTACATTGTACGTTGTAGCACTAATTATTTTACTGTTGGTTGTGGTTCTATCAAATACGTCGGTTTTCATTTTACCTATTTCCTTGTAATTTAATTTTGCTAATGAAATGCTACATGATTGTCTATCAACTAATTGATAGCCGAAAAGACTTTTAATTCCCTGTTAGCTGATTTTCATCTTCGAAGTCTCTTGTTGAATAGCCATTCACTTTATAACGTCTTTACTATCAAATAAACAATTATGATAGATAAAAATATTGCTATTTCAGGAGGATATGGCATAAATGTACGATTAATTTTTTAAATAGTATCTACATTTGAAAAGGAATTCGATTTGAAAGAAAAAGATAAAATAGCATTATTTATTGATGCGGATAATGCACCGGCCGCTAAAATAGATATTATTCTCTCAGAGCTTGCTCGCTATGGTGTGGTAAACATTCGTAGGGCTTATGGTAACTGGAAGAGTGCCTGTATCAAGCCTTGGGAAGATGTACTTCACGAATATGCAATACAACCCATTCAACAATTTGATTTAACCAAAGGCAAAAATGCTACAGACATTGCGTTAGTTATTGACGCAATGGATATTCTTTACACTAAAGATGTTGATGCTATATGCCTAGTTTCTTCTGATTGTGATTTTACCCCTTTAGTCACACGTGTATTAGCCGACGGTAAATTAGTTATCGGTTTTGGTGAGCGTAAAGCACCAAAAGCTTTCGTTAATAGTTGTTCGAAATTTTTATACCTTGATGATATTGGTGCAGAAGAAAAGCCTACTCAAAAACGACAACCAAACATTAAAAGTGATACAAAACTAATTAATATGCTGCGTCAAGCAATTGAAGCGGTTGAAGACAGCAGTGGTTGGGCTAATTTAGGCCCAATAGGCTCTCATATTTCTAACCATGCATCATTTGATCAGCGTAATTACGGCTTTAAAAAACTCAGTGATTTATTTACCGCAATAGATTTATTTGAAATGAAGCAAACCCATGGTTCAGTCACTTGGGTTAGAGATAAAAAGCGCGCTAAGAACGTAGCAAAAAACTAACAATAAGCATTATTATGAATTTAGACATTTATCTTAATATGATACTCAATTCTATTTGGTGTCTTATTCCCATTTTCATCTTCGCGATTATTATCAAATCTGCGTGGTTTAAAGGTGTACTTGGCGAATGGCAAGTTAACTTACTCATCAAGTTTTTCTTAGATAAAGGCCAATATCACCTAATAAAAAATGTAACCCTACCAACAGTTACAGATGAAAAAGGGCAGGGAACTACACAGGTTGATCACATCATTGTTTCTCAATACGGCATTTTTGTTATTGAAACTAAAAACATGAAAGGTTGGATCTTTGGTAGTGAACACCAAAAGCAATGGACGCAACAAATCTTTAAGCATAAATCAAAATTTCAAAATCCACTTCACCAAAATTACAAACACCTTAAAACATTAGAAAGCGCTTTAAACTTAAACTCCGTAGATATTAATAGAATCCTTTTTTCAGTCATTATCTTTATTGGTGATAGTACCTTTAAAACCCAAATGCCAGATAATGTAAGATTCGCCCGTGGTGGTATTAATTACATTAAAAGTAAAACTGACATAGTTTTTAGTACGGAAGAAGTTGCTAGTATTATTGAAAAAATTGAAAGTGGAAGGTTAGCGCGAGGTTATAAAACTAACCGAGAACACGTAAAGCACGTTAAAGAAATTGTAAAAGAGAAAACAGCAAGTAAGTCATGCACAAAGTGCGGCTCTAATATGGTATTGCGTAAAGCCAGTAAAGGTAAAAATGCAGGGAATGAGTTTTGGGGATGTAGTACATTTCCTAAGTGTAGAGAAGTAATGGAAGTTGTTTAAATGGCTAAAAATATAAAAGTGCATTACATGATGCTACACCTTCTTGGAATGGTTTTACTTATCAAGGGAAAGTCGCCTAATTATTCAATGTAAATTGCCTTTATTAGTAAGGCATGTTATTACTTAGCCATAGTTTATGTTCTTTTTTGTGTGTATAATCTCGCAAAATTTTAGAGGGGTAACTTATGTTTGGTTTATTTGAAAAGAAAGACAATGTTCCTGAAACTATAAAAATTGATAAAGATGGCGTTATTCGCTTGAATTTGAAAAGCGTAGAAACCCAACGTAAATTTAAAGAGCAAGTAAGTAAATTAAAACAATTTGATGATCAGCTTATGGCCAAAGGCTAAAATATAATATGGGTGCATTGGTTTTAGGTGTCATCTTAGTTATAGGTTATTTCTTTGAAAGCTCTCACCCATACAGAAGATTAAAACTAGCCAGAAGTACGGGCTATCACATCTATTTCAAAGCCGGACTATCCGGTTTTCTTTTTATTATTTCTTCATTGTTTATCTGGTTGTGTATTGATTATTTTGATATACCATCTGCATTTATAGACAAGAACAACTTAACTACTGAACTCACATATTTACAATCTAAAAGTAAGCACTGGGATGAGTTAAAGGCTTTTTGCATATTCTTCTTAGGGTTTATTTTGTGTTTGATTTATATTGGCTTTGCTAAGTTATTTTCTTCAGAAAAAAACAAGTATGATAGAATTAAAGAGTTGGCAAATGATTTAGAGCTACTTGTTATCAACTCTGAAACCAATGTTAGCCCAATAAGGTTAGAGCTTGATAATGGCAAAGTATATATTGGTATTGCTAACAGCCCTGACTTAGAGCAGGGAGAAGTAACTTATATAAACTTAATTCCACTTTTAAGTGGTTATGTAGACGATACGAAGAAAATTATATTTAACAATAATTATTACCGCCACTATGAAGAACATTTCGGTGATATTGTTTTGGAGAATTTACTTCAAGAGGCTAAAAGTTTTTCATTAGTCATTCCTGTTTCAGAAATTGTTGTGGCGAGTAAATTTGATATTGAAGCCTTTATATCCTTTAGAAATGCTGCACCTTCTCAATTAGTAGGACCACCTGCACCTGAAGTTGAACCCGTTTAAATAGATCATACCCTATATATCGAGCACGTTAAGTACCTCTCATATACACAATCACCTATATATCACCAATATTTATCTTTATCGGACAAATGTTTTCTCAATACGGCTTATTTTACGGACAAAATACCATTTACGGACAAACATTATGGAAAACCGCTAGTGACTTATCTGTGTATTATTAGCAAAGATAATTTCACTAGCTTACTAATTGTTATTTCTATTCGCTTTACTGGCCATCTCAACAAAATTACTCAAGTAATCAATTTCAATATCTTTTTCCCGCATGCCGATAAATATCTGCTTGCTGATTCCTTTTTCACCTAAGCGTACGGCTTTAATAGGTAGTTGTTTAGCATATTGACCAACAAGCCAAGCGGGTAAGGCGCTTACGCCACGATTACTAGCAACCATTTGTAACATGATATCGGTAGTTTCAATTTTTTTATGTTTACTTGGGCTACATTGCGCAGGCAACATAAACTGGCTAAAAATGTCTAATCGCTCCATGGCTACAGGGTAGGTGATCAGTGTTTCTGTACTTAACTGCTCAGCCGTTACAAAGGTTTTTTGGGCAATAGGATGATCTTCATGAACCACTAATACTAATTCATAATCAAATACGGGCGTAAATACCACGCCTTTTTTAAATAATGGGTCTGGTGTTACTAGTGCATCAATATCATGACTAAAAAGCGCCGCCATACCACCAAATTGAAAGCGTTGTTTTACATCTAAATCAACGTCTTTCCATTTAGCTAAATAAGGAGAAACTACCGTTAGTAACCATTGGTAACATGGATGGCATTCCATACCTATACGTAATGAGCCTTTTTGTCCTTGCGCAATTTTCGTGACAATAGACTCGGTATGCTGAAGTTGTGGTAATACTCTGTTTGCTAACGACAATATAGCTTCACCTGCTTGCGTAAGTCGTAGCGTTCTACCTTCTTTTTGCCACACTTTAGTTTGTAATTGTCCTTCTAACTTTTTAATAGCATGACTTAAAGCCGATTGCGTTAAGCATAACTTATCAGCGGCTTCTGTTAACGTGCCTAGCTTATTAACCTGTTGTAGTATTTCTAAATGAGTACGTTCAATCATGAATAGTGAGCCTATAAAGTCATAGAAATTATTAAATAATTTATGAGTATAATTCATAAAAATGTTAATTTTAACTATTATTTCTCATGAATTTTTGAGGAGAGATTATGATTTAAAAAAGTACTGACATAAGCCTAAAGGTGCTAATAACGTTATTACGGTAAATAATACGATGCTTTTAAAGATGAATCTAATGGTAGTTTATGTGTTGATTTGAGGGACTAATCTTATCTAGTTATTTACTTGATTAACGCTAATCAAGAGCAATTAAAGTGGTTTTATAGTCTGTTGATTCGTATTTTTTATTACTTATTTTAATGAATCTATAGCTTGTTACCTTAGTTTATGTTGATAGTTTTATTTCCTTATCTTTTTCAATTCTAAAAAATAATTAGCTATAGGTTATTAAAAACAAATTAATTTTACCTAATGAAAACAAAGGCTTTTTTGTGTTGTGTGTTTAAGGCTAAGTTACATTAATATTTCCCTTTTTTGGTTACGCGTTACCTTTATGGGCAAATGAGAGAGCTTTTATATATACACCTAGTTAAATAGTAAATTTACGAGCCATTTTAAAAGTACTTTAATGGATGATAATTAATTAAAGTTTTCACTATGATCAAGCAAGCTATCAACAATGTAAATGGGGGATTAATCAATATAAATAACACAGTAATTTTCCCTAAAGATAACTAACCAGAATTTTTATTTAATGTGAATAACAATTATTGACAAAGTAAATGATAATCGTTATCATTTGTATAATTGGTTACTTATAATATTTATCGGAGTATTCAATGGAAGATACACAGTGGCAGTCATTAATAAAACTAGGTAACGACAGTTTTCATCAGCATCAATGGAGTAAAGCGGAAACTTATTATAGTCAAGCATACGATTCACTCGGTGTGTCTTATCGTAATAATCCTTTGTGTAGTGAAACATTAATGGCTTGGATTTGTGCGTGCCATAATTTATCAACTCTTTATGAGTCGACTGAACAACTGTCACTCGCATTAAAGTTTTTAACCGTACCACATGAATACCTATTAGAGGTGAGTAAGTCAAAAGCTGCTGATGAAGATATTAAATTAATTGCTATAAATGGGCTTAGGTTTACGTTATCACCCATTTTAATGTTTGCTCAAAAGCATCCTATTTGTGAAGGGTGCCTTGATGGCTTGGTTGCTGTAGATAATTCATTAAAACAAAGCACTCCTTTACTTCATTAACACGTTATAAATACTTAACTAAATTCAGGACTATCTTATGTACCGCTTACTATTTTTCATCTCATTATGTGTTATTTCTTTACGTAGTTTTGCCCATGTGGGGCATGATCATAATGTACCAATGGCGGTATTGATACATTTGGCATGGTTAGCACCTTTAGTTATTGTTGGTGTTTATTTAATAAATAAATTGGTTAGATATCAATCTACTAAAGATAGCTTGTTAAAAGAAAATTTAGATAATAGATAATAGAAAATAAAAAGGAGAGGGAGATGATTTTTGAACTATTAAAAAAGATTGATGCAAAACACCCTTTTGCAAGTGCCGCTGCGCACTGTTATACGGCTCGTGAAATATATATTCCAATATCAACACCGGATACAGGCTCAACGGTGAAGAGCATTGCTGAACCAGATATTAAGAGGTAATTATGTTTGGATTTAATTTCTTTAAAGTAACAGGGGAAAGTATGGCACCAGCTATTCCCGCAGGCTGTTTTATACTTGCTGCTAGATGGCTGATGATATTTAAAGTTAAAGAAGGGCAAACGATGGTTATTAACCACCCTAAATACGGGGTTATTGTAAAAACAGTAGCAATGGTTGATAAAAATGGTTTTGTTTGGAGTCGGGGAGGAAACAATAACAGTTTGTCGGTAGAGCAATTAGGGCCTGTTTATAAACATCAAATACTGGGGCGCGTTATTCGAGTTTTTACCCCTAAAGCTATTGACCGTACAGTACGCTTTGAATGATCTACAACATTTTATTTTTACCATTATTCAAATTGTTAATGAATTTTCACTGAAACATATTATCTTTAGAAGAGGGCTAGTTAAGGAACCTCAGTCATATAAATGCTTATCGTTATATCTATACCAATATTTAAATGTAAAGAAGATAAAAAGATATTCTTTTTACGGTTACATGAATTACCCTGTTTGCATAGCGTGATAACCAAGGGGGACTTGTTACATTTAACCTTGCACGATAATGACTCTCAATTACTTGATGCAAAATCAAAAATGGACTTATTGAGTGAAATTCAAAATATTACAAAAATATGGGGAGCGCATTTTACAGTTTCCAGTCTTTAAAAAAGCAATATTCTCTTCATTTAATATGCTCAGCGTTTACTGACAAAAGAGATATTATTGTTATTGTGTTCTTGAATTACTTTCTCTACATTTACCCCAAAAGTGACAACCGCAACCGTCGAGTTTGAAGTAACAACAGCCTCTTTAACATTATCATTTAATTTATCTAGCTTTTTATAATTAAGGGCGAAGCTTACTTGGCTTTGAAAAGTATGGGTGGAGGCATCATATTTTATGTCGCCAATATAAAAAGTGTTAGGCCCACCAGGAAAGGTATTTAAAAACTGTGGCTCATCGCCTTGGTATAAGTCAGAGGTAATTGAGCTTAAAGCAATAGTGTAGCCTTCATCATCAATGGCAATAATTTCAGTAATAGCATCTAAGGAGCTTTTTTGTAATTTTGATAAAAACACACTTAGCTCAGAGTTATTAATGGAATTATAAAGAGAGCCACTTTGTGTTTTAACTTCTTTATCCCAAGTTTTGTCTATTGTTTTTAATTGCTCTGTAGAAAAAATATCAGTTAATTTAGCTGGTGACCTAGCTTTATTTAAGAAGTGAGAAAGCTTATTTAAATAAGGTGCTAAATAGTTTATGAGTAATTGTTTTTCATTGTAAGACAGTTTTAAAGACAGAGGGTTACAACTTGAAATGTTGTTATTAAATTGATTAATAATATCTCTATTTTCACGTACGGCGTTATCAGAAAATGCAAAGTGATGAGATTCAAATTTAATAAATCGCCAGTTATGCTCAACTGATCTGATCATTTGATGAAACTCTATATCTCTATTAGCCTCATTATCATCAATGATGATTGCATCGACCCTACCGGCGATGAACATATTTAATAACTGCTCACGTGTGGTAACCGCTATGCCAACGTCTAATTTGTTTTTTAATAACCAATCATGAGCTGGACTACCATTGACAGCACCAATGAGTTTTTTACTAAATGTTTTAGTCGTTACTTGATCTGTTAACTGAAAATTAGTTAGCCAATACCATTTTTCAATAGAAATTGGCGAGGTGCTGTTTACGTTTTTTTTATCGTCTGAGGTAATGGGGAAAACGCCACTAATATTATTTCGTTTTAATTCTCGTAACGATCTTTTTAATGGGTAAAAGTCAATTTCTATTTTTCTATTTAACTTGTGAAAAATACATTGTACCGTACTAACAGTAATACCTTTAATGACTTTATTTTCAATATATTGATAAGGTGGAGCATTATAAGTGGCTAATAAAAACTCCGCTGGTTTAGCGACTACGACACTGTTTAACAAAAGTGTCGTAGTTATTAAAAACCTTCCTTTCATATCGTTTTATTCCTTTATAGCATCACACTAGGTTACTTAAACTTTAAAGCGTCCAACGCCACCTTCGATATTTTTTGCTAATTGTTGAATTTGCATTGAAGCGTCATTGGTATCCGCTGATATATCTTTACTTAACACTATCTGCTCGTTTAATGAATGTAGGTTACGGTTAATTTCATCAGTGACCGCTGTTTGCTCTTCTGTTGCTGTAGCTGTTTGAATAGACATATCGCTCACCGTAATAATGCTACTGAGTATTCTTTGTAATGACGACTCTGTTTCCTTAGACAGCTCAACAGTGTTGGTAACTTTAGCAAAACCATCGTCAATGAAATTTACCACGCTGTTAACGCCTGATTGTAGTGATTCGATCATTGATTGAATACTATCTGTAGATTCTTGTGTTTTTTGCGCCAAATTTCGTACTTCATCAGCAACAACAGCAAAGCCTCGGCCTTGTTCTCCTGCTCGAGCGGCTTCAATAGCGGCATTAAGAGCAAGTAAGTTCGTTTGCTCTGCAATACCTCTTATTACATCTAAAACCCCTGAAATATTTTGAGAATCTTCTGAAAGCTTTTTTGTACCTTCAGAAGCATTTTCAATAGTGATATATAATTGCTCAACTTGAGTAACAGAAGAAGCTATTTTGGTTACACCTTCTTCAGAGCAAGACATAGCATCTTTAGTTTCATCTGCTGTTTTTAAAGCTATATTTGCTAATTCTTTGGTCGCCATACTCATTTCATGTACGGCGCTAACAATCATGTCGGAGGCACTGTTTTGTTTATCAGCCACATCTAATCCCTTATTTGCGTATTCTTTTAATGTAGTACTACTAGATGATAATTCGCTTACTTCGTTTCTAACTTCTGATATTAAACCACGTAAACTTTCTACAAATTGATTAAAAGCAGTACCAAGATCACCAATTTCATCGTGCTGTTGTATCTGTATTTTATTGGTTAAATCACCACCTCCAGAAGTTATTTCATTAATGCCTTTTTTAATTTCATCTAAGCGTTGTAGCAATAAACGTTGACTATAAAAAGCCGCTCCCGTGGTGATTATAATAATGAGGATTGCGACAGTTAAACTGACCGTTTTAGAAGCACTATTGGCTTTTGCTATTTCATCTTGCAATAAGCTTGCTTTATTAAAAGCACTCTCACCAGCAACATCATAAAGTTTTCGTAAATTGGCAAAAGCCGTTTTAGAGCTACCTTGCATTATTAATAAAGCCATATCTGTATCACCTGATTGTGATGCAGAAATAACTTTTTTTACTTCATTAAACCATTCGCTATATAAACTATCAAAACGATTTAATGAATTGATAACGTCAGGATACTCTTTCATCAAGTCTCGGTATTGGTTGAACCTGTCTTTTGCTTGTTTGGCATTTTCGTTGATTTCTGCAACAAAAGTAGAAGTAGAAGAGGAAGCTAATTGAATTTCGGCTACTCTGGTTTGGTATAAATCACGATCAGCATTTAATACTGCGTTAATGGCAGGCATAAAACGATTTGGGAAAATTTTAGCATTACTTTCTAATTTTTCACTAAGTGAGTAATTAGCGATGGTTATTGCTATTAAAGAGATAAGCGCAATGGCAAGAGGAATTGAGTATTTTATCTTAATACTTAAATTATCGAACATGTTAAGTCATCCATAAAGTTTATTTAATGCTCTTAGTCTTACCGTTTAAATGTCTATTAAAAACATGCATTAAACTAATAAATAATAAGATAATAGTTGATAACTTAAATACTAGCTTAAATATTTGAAATATGACAATTTTAATGATTGTTATTTGTATCGATACGCCATAAAAAACTTATTTAATTAGGAACTATTGATCTTTTAGGGTGAGAATTTATTCAATTTAAAACGGGTTTAACCGCGGCGCGAGCTTTACTTACCACTTCGAGAATTTGTCATTTTATTTAAAAAGCGAGGGACAATAAGTAAACTCGTGTTAAATGAACCTAAAGTCTTGAGTAAGAAAGACATCTTTTTTGATTCACCTTAATATAAAAATTGAGAATAGAGCATTTACTAGATAGACATAGAGTCAGAAGATAAAAAAGGTTATAATATACTTACCTAATGAGTTGAGAGTACTGGTGTCATTGAAAAAAACCATCAACTTTAGTCTTTCAAGTGAGTTAAAGAACACGCTATTTATTTAAAAAAACTCTTGAATATACACATAATGATTGACTTAGAAGCGTTTTGCAGGTATTTTTCCCGCCGCTTTTAAATATGATTAAATCAATAGCGTCTCGTCTCATAAAGACCCAATATAAATCTAGCGCATAAAGCTCAATAAATTCTAAATAATATCCTGAAGGGTCTGTAGCGTAAAATTTGAGCAATTTAAATATATAGCTTAATTAGCCGCCGCTTTGTTTTAAAACAAAGGCAGCTAATAGAAATAGTTTGATGAAATAGGAACAAGCAATGAATGATATGAGCAAAAAATCCCAAGGCCTTTATCGCGCCGAATTCGAACACGATAGTTGTGGTATTGGCTTTGTAGCCAATTTGAAGGGTAAAAAATCTCACGATATTATTGAAAATGCACTCACCATGTTGAGTTGTATGGAGCATCGTGGTGGTACTGGTTTTGACGTCAAAAGTGGTGACGGCGCCGGTATCCTTATTCAAATACCTCACGACTTCTTAAAAGAAGAGACGGCAACCTTAGGGTTTAGCTTACCTGACGCTGGCGAGTACGGCGTAGGCATGATTTTCTTTCCAAGTGATAATGCACAAAGTGAGCAGTGCAGAGAAATTTTAAATCAAAATATTACCCAACTAGGTTTAACTTTATTAGGTTACCGTAGTGTTCCTGGTGATAACTCAATGTTAGGTGCGGCGTCACTTAATACTGAACCAAACATTGAGCAAGTATTTATTGCGAAGCCAAGCGATTTATCCGCACAAGAATTTGAGCGTAAGTTATTTGTTTTACGTAAATATACGTCGCATAAAATTAATGGCTTATCAATTACTGAGCGTGACGAGTTTTACGTTACCTCTATGTCATCGACTAAAATTGTTTATAAAGGACAATTTACGACTGAGCAGGTTCGTCAATACTATTTAGATCTTCAAGACGAACGTACTGTTTCAGGCTTAGCGATGTTTCATTCTCGTTTCTCAACGAATACATTCCCTGCATGGCGTCGTGCTCAACCATTCCGCTATATTGCGCACAATGGTGAAATCAACACAGTGCGCGGTAATATTAACTGGATGAATGCGCGTGAAGCATTATTCAGCTCTGTTAACTTTACTGATGCTGAATTACAAATGCTTAACCCGATTTGTAATAAAGATAACTCAGATTCAGCCAACTTAGATATGGCCATCGAATTATTAGTGTTAAGTGGTCGCTCTCTTGCACAAGTAATGATGATGATGGTACCTGAAGCTTGGCAGACTCAAGCGGATATGGATCCAACTAAACGTGCATTTTACGAGTACTATGCTTGTATTATGGAACCATGGGATGGTCCTGCTTCATTATCGTTTACAGATGGTAAAATTATTGGTGCGACACTTGACCGTAATGGTTTACGTCCTTCACGTTATTTATTAACAGAAGACGGTACCTTAGTAATGGGCTCTGAAACAGGCACATTATGTGTTGATCAGTCAACTGTTGTTGAAAAAGGTCGTTTACAGCCAGGTAAAATCTTCATTGCTGATTTAATTGAAGGTCGCATCATTAGTGATGACGAAGTTAAAACTCAAGTTAGTTCTGCACAGCCTTACGGCCAGTGGCTAGAAGAAAACAAAATTGAATTAGCAGATATTCCTGTACCAACAGCATCAATTGCACAACCACCGCTTCAAGAATTACGTAAATATCAAAAAGCGTTTGGTTACACTAATGAAGATCTTAACGTTATCCTAGCTGGTATGGTTGGTACGTCTAAAGAGCCATTAGGCGCTATGGGTACAGATACACCATTAGCGGTTTTATCACATCGCCCACAACAGCTTTCTCATTACTTTAAGCAATTGTTTGCCCAAGTTACTAACCCGCCAATAGATCCAATTCGTGAAGAGTTGGTTATGTCGTTACGTGGTTACGTAGGCAAGTCATTAAACTTACTTGAAGAAACTGCAGCACATTGTCATAAAGTTGAAATTGATCAACCTGTATTAACTAACGAAGACTTACGTAAGTTACAGCATATTGATAACGACCATTTACAATCTAAAACTATTAGCATTACTTTTAAAGCTAGTGGTGAAGAAGGTGAGTTAAAGAAAGCCCTTGATCGTGTTTGTGCGTATGCAAAAGATGCGGTTGAAGATGGCTACTCATTATTAATATTAAGTGACCGTGAAGTAGATAGCGACCATGTTGCTATCCCGTCAATTTTAGCGACAGCGGCTGTTCATCATTACTTAATTCGTCA
The DNA here is from genome assembly GCF_018860585.1 of Colwellia sp. E2M01. GTDB lineage: Bacteria > Pseudomonadota > Gammaproteobacteria > Enterobacterales > Alteromonadaceae > Colwellia. The sequence continues at coordinate 57,590 of NZ_JAHKPR010000034.1, read as the reverse complement.
AAGCTTACGTTCATACGCTGATATTATTTTAGAGTCTGCGGATATTCGTGAAACGCATCATTTTGCCGCAGTAATCGGTTACGGTGCTGCTGCAATCAACCCATACTTAGCATTAGAAAGTATGTACGGTTTACGCGACGAAGGTATTTTAAATAAAGACTTAACTAACGATCAAATTGTTGCTAAGTACACAGCAGCGGTTGGTAGTGGTTTATTAAAAACTTTCTCTAAAATGGGTATTTCAACATTACAGTCATACTTAGGCGCGCAAATATTTGAAGCCTTAGGTGTTAATTCTGATGTTGTTGACGAGTACTTCACTGGTACTGTGAGTCGTATTCAAGGTTTAAGCCTAGATCAAATTGCCCAAGAAGCGGTTTTACGTCATCGTGAAGGTTTCCCTGAAGCAAGTCGTATCGCCGTTGATAATTTATTACCAACCGGTGGTGAATATGCATGGCGTAATGATGGCGAACGTCATTTATTTAGCCCAACGGTTATCCGTTTACTTCAGCACTCAACAGCGAGTAATGATACTAACCAGTTTAAAGAGTACGCAAGAACGGTTGATGATCAAGCTAAAGAAGCGTTTACATTACGTGGTTTATTAGACATTAGCAGTGACCGTCCTGCAATTCCATTAAGTGAAGTTGAGCCGGTTGAAAACATTTTCAAACGCTTTGCATCAGGTGCTATGTCATTTGGTTCAATCTCGTGGGAAGCACATACTACACTTGCTATTGCGATGAACCGCATTGGTGGTAAGAGTAATAGTGGTGAAGGTGGTGAAGATCCAATTCGTTTCACACCGATGGAAAATGGCGATTCAATGAACTCACGCATCAAGCAAGTTGCGTCTGGTCGTTTCGGTGTTACCAGTCATTACTTAGCGAATGCTGACGAATTACAAATTAAAATGGCGCAGGGCGCTAAACCAGGTGAGGGTGGTCAACTACCTGGTGATAAAGTAGATGCATGGATTGGTAAAACACGTGGTTCAACACCAGGTGTAGGTCTTATTTCACCACCTCCACATCACGATATTTATTCAATTGAAGATTTATCACAGCTTATTTACGATCTTAAAAATGCTAACCGTGAAGCACGTGTTAACGTTAAATTAGTATCTGAAGCAGGTGTTGGTACTATCGCCTCGGGTGTAACTAAAGCTTACGCTGATGTGGTATTAATTGCTGGTCATGATGGCGGTACAGGTGCCTCTCCACTGAGCTCAATTAAACACACAGGTTTACCTTGGGAACTAGGTCTAGCTGAAACGCATCAAACCTTAGTACGTAACAAGTTACGTAGCCGTATTACGGTGCAAACTGATGGTCAACTTAAAACACCACGTGATTTAGCTATTGCGACATTATTAGGTGCTGAAGAATACGGTATGGCAACAACAGCGTTAGTTGTTGAAGGTTGTATCATGATGCGTAAGTGTCACTTAAACACTTGTCCAGTAGGTATTGCTACTCAAGATAAAGGTTTACGCGACAAGTTTACTGGTCGTGCTGATATTCTAGTTAACTTCTTCACCATGATGGCTGAAGGATTACGTGAAATCATGGCAGAGCTTGGCTTTAAGAGCATTGAAGAAATGGTTGGTCAAACGCAATGTCTTAAACAGCGTGATGACGTAGACCATTGGAAATATAACGGTGTTGATTTAAAACCATTACTTCATAAAGAAGAGTGTGGTGAAGATGAAACGCTTTATAATTCAATTGAGCAAAAACACTTAATACACAAAATTATTGATCGCCAAATGATTAAAGATGCATCAGCTGCACTTGAATCTGGTGCTAGCGTTTCTCTTGAATATGACGTGATTAATACAGACCGTACAATCGGTGCCATGGTTTCTAACGAAATATCTAAAAAATACGGCGCTGAAGGCTTACCAGAAAATACCATTAAGGTTAAGTTTAATGGCTCTGCTGGTCAAAGTTTTGGTTGTTTCTCAGCTACAGGTTTACGTTTTGAACTTGAAGGTGATGCTAACGATTACTTCGGTAAAGGCTTATCTGGTGCAAACTTAGTTGTTTACCCAAGTAAAGAAGCTAAGTTCTCACCACGTGACAACATTCTTATCGGTAACGTAGCCTTCTTTGGTGCTACTTCTGGTACTGCATTTATTCGCGGTGTTGCTGGTGAACGTTTCTGTGTTCGTAACTCAGGCGCTACAGCTGTTGTTGAAGGTATCGGTGACCACGGTTGTGAATACATGACAGGTGGTAAAGCAGTAATACTAGGTACAACAGGTCGTAACTTTGCGGCGGGTATGTCTGGTGGTGTTGCTTATGTACTAGATACTAAGAATGATTTCGCACCAAAATGTAATATGGAAATGGTTTCATTAGAAACGGTTGACACAGATGCAGAAAGTAGCGAATTAAAAGCCTTAATCGCAGAACATTTTGACGCTACAGGCTCAGATGTTGCTAGTGAATTATTAGCTGATTGGGATAACAGTGTTAAGAAATTTGTTAAAGTTATGCCGGTAGATTATAAGCGTATGCAAGGTTACATGAATGATGTACGAGCAAGCGGTAAGTTTGAGTCAGAATATGACATCGCCGTTCAAGCATTCGATATCCATTTAAACAAATTAGCTAGCGCAAAAGCTTAAGCTGCCAAGGAGAATATATTATGGGAAATCCAACAGGGTTTATCAACGTAGGTCGTGCCTTGCCAACTGAACGTAACGCAGGTGAACGTTTAATTGATTGGTTAGAAGTATATGAAGAAATTCCACTTAAAGACGTAGAGAAGCAAGCTTCTCGTTGTATGGATTGTGGTGTTCCATTTTGTCAATCAGCTAAGTCGGAGTTTGCTCCTGCGGTTGCTGGTTGTCCGGTAAATAACGTTATTCCTGAGTGGAATGATTTGATTTACCGAGGTCGTTGGAAAGACGCAGTAGAGTTATTACATAAAACCAATAACTTCCCTGAATTTACAGGTCGTGTTTGTCCAGCGCCATGTGAAGGTGCTTGTGTACTAGGTATTAATGAAGACCCAGTAGCCATTAAACTTCACGAAAAAGAAATTATTGATCACGCCTTTGCAGAAGGTTGGGTTGTTGCTGAGCCACCAAAAGCACGCACAGGTAAAAGTGTTGCGGTAATTGGCTCAGGCCCTGCAGGTCTTGCAGCAGCAGCACAGCTTAATAAAGCTGGTCACATGGTTACTGTTTATGAACGTGCCGATAGAATCGGTGGTTTATTAATGTACGGTATTCCAAACATGAAGTTGCAAAAAGAATTAGTGCAACGTCGTGTTGATTTATTAGCTGAAGAAGGCATTGTTTTTGTTGTTAATACTGAAGTAGGCAAAGACATTAGCGTTGAGCAGCTTGAAACTGATTTTGATTCTGTTGTGTTATGTACGGGTGCTACAGTACCGCGTGACTTACCAGTAGAAGGTCGTGAGCTTAATGGCGTACATTTTGCGATGGATTTCTTAAAAGCCAACACGAAGAGCTTACTTGATAGCGAACATAAAGATGGTCAATTCATCAACGCTGAAGGTAAAAACGTCGTTGTTATTGGTGGTGGTGATACAGGTACTGACTGTATTGGTACTTCATTACGTCACCAGTGTGCAAGTGCGATTCAATTAGAAATCATGCCGCGCCCACCTGAAGAGCGTCAACAAGACAGTAACCCATGGCCACAATGGCCAAAACGTTTACTTGTTGATTACGGTCAAAAAGAAGCTATTGCTATTCAAGGGCAAGATCCACGTCAATACTTAGTCATGACTAAGAAAATTGAAAGTGACGGTCAAGGTAATGTTAAAGCTGTGCATACAGTTGATATTACTTGGGAGAAAAATGACAAAGGTCAAATGTTCCCACAAGAAATTGCTGGCAGTGAAAAAGTACTTCCTGCTGATATCGTGCTTATCGCAATGGGCTTTATGGGACCAGAAGGTGGTTTGATTGAGCAATTTGGTTTAGATCAAGATAATCGTTCTAACATTGCTGCAGAATACGATAAGTTTGCTACTAGCAAGCCGGGTATTTTCGCTGCAGGTGATAGCCGTCGTGGTCAAAGTTTAATTGTTTGGGCAATTGACGAAGGTCGTCGTTGTGCACGTGAAGTAGACTCATACTTAATGGGTAGCAGCTACCTTCCATAAGATCTGTTTGTTTTAAGTCTCTATTTATAATTAAATAAATAAAGCGCCAAATAATGAACTAAATAAAGCCTTATCGTATTCAATACGATAAGGCTTTTTTATTATAAATATATATAATTTAACGAATGTTGGAAAATATAGCCTAAAGTCTTATAGACAAAGTGTTTTATTTAGGTAATCTGAAATGCCTTGTCATTTAATAAGAATAAAAATATGAAACGATTAAAAGAAGCACAAGAAGCCCTAATAGTTATTTATAACGCTTATAATCAAGTAACTTCGAATCCACTTGCTGATTTAGATGTTAACGACGAAGCTGCATTAAAAAAATTATTAAATACGGTAATGAATCGAGAATCAATCGCCCACATGCAACATAAAAAAGCTCTTAAAGAAAGTACTGAGTTGCGCAGCTGTATCGCTGATGTTCTTTTATTACTTGATGACTGCGACATTAAAGAAATTAAAGCAAGCATGAAAAAGGCAACAGCACTCGCTGAAGAAGAATAAGCTAGTTAACCTGAACTCGGTTTAAGATATTTTTACTTACTAGCAACGACAACTAAAATTAAATGTGAGCTTGTAGCTTTTTTGCTTCAGCTCGCATTAAGTATTTATCCCTCCTAATGATAACCTCAATCTACAGCAACTTTATATGCTTGTTAGCTGCCTTTAACTGGGATTCACGATATACTATGGCGCAACAGAGCTGAGTATTCATTAACTCAGTACTTACTTATCAAAAAATGGCATTTTATATTCAATGACTGATCTAACAATAGCAACACATAATGGTAATTTTCACGCAGACGATGTGTTTAGTATCGCAGCACTTAAAGCAATCTTTCCTAGTTTTACCCTAGTTCGCACGCGTAATTTAGACATCATCAGTAAAGCTGATATTGTTATTGATGTAGGCGGTGAGTACGATGCAGAAGCAGGACGCTTTGATCATCACCAACGTGGCGGTGCTGGTGCACGTGAAAATGGTATTCCTTATTCATCGTTTGGCTTAGTGTGGAAAAAATACGGATTAGATATTTGTAAAGGCAACCAAGAAGTTGCTAATTCTCTTGATTCTGGGTTAGTTTCTACTATAGACGCTATTGATTGTGGTCATGTTGAGGGTGTTGCGCAAGGTATTAGCCTGAGCCAAACCATCTCAATGTTTAATCCAACATGGCAAGAAGATAGCAAGTTTGATAGTTGTTTTGATGAAGCTGTTGAATTTGCTTCACGTGTTTTAACACGCTTTATCGCTTCTGCAAGTGGCGGTATCAGCGCCAAAGCTATTGTCGCTAAGGCCATTGAAAACGCAGCCGATCCTCGTGTTATTGTATTAGAAAAATATACTCCGTGGAAAAGAACGGTACATGCGTTATCAACTGAAGCGTTATACATGGTTTATCCATCAGAAACGGGACAGTGGCGTATTCAAACTGTTCCTGTTGAGCCAGGCTCATTTGAAGATAGAAAACCACTACCAACACCATGGGCTGGTTTATCTGATCAAGAATTAAAAGATGTTACTGGTATTGATGATGCAATGTTCTGCCATAATGGTTTATTCATCGCAGGTGCAGAATCATTTGAAAGCACCATGAAAATGGCTGCAATGGCGCTTGAAGCATAGGCGTTTTTAAATCCTTAAGATAAAAAGATAACAGAAAAGCTTGTGATGTTAGTCCATCACAAGCTTTTTTTGTCTTTGCGTTTTACTATTTAAATAACTACTTAGATAGTTTGCATTACTAACAAAATAAATAAGATAACACTTACTCCTTGCCAAAACATCACAGGGTCTCGTTGAATAAGTGGTGGTTTAGTTCTCGCTAAAAATGACTTATTTGGCTGACGTAAGTCTTGCATAAACTCAGATAACACAGGGTAGCGTTTTAATGGTTCAATCTTTAAGGCTTTTTCAAGCGTGTCGTCTATCCACAGTGGTAATTCAGAATCATCATTAATAATCGATTTATATTTTAATTTACGTTGGGCTGAAACACTATTGGCCTGCGCTATCTCACTACCGTATGGGAATTTTCCTGATAACATTTGATAAGCGATCACCGCCAATGAATATATATCAGATTGCGTTGTGCCTAATTGCCCTAAAAAGTATTCAGGGGCAGAGTAGCGAATAGTGCCGCGCATAATTTCTTCGGTGTCAGCGTCAGTAACGCCAGCGATAAAGGTAGAGCCAAAATCAATAATTTTTACCGTATCTGTGCTATCAATCATAATATTGGCAGGACGCAAGTCTTGATGGATCATCTCTTGACGGTGAAAAGCTTGTAAACCTTTGACTGTCTGCTCGATTATTTTTCTCACTTGCTCTAATTTTGGCTTCGGGTTGTCTACCATCCATTGGTTTAATGAAATACCATCAATAAATTCGGTTACTAAATATAGATAATGTCGCTTTCTTTGCGGCACAATCGCTTTCGCCACATGTGGATTGTTAATACGTTTAGCTATCCACTCTTCAAGCATAAAGCGTTCAAGGTATTGACTATCGTTGCGTAACTCAGTTGAAGGAGTCTTTATAACTACGGTTTGTTGTGATTCATTATCACGGGCTAAAAATACATGACTACGACTACTAATATAAATTTCACGAAGAATTTCATAACCGTCAAACTGCATTCGTGGTGTTAATCTAGGAGGCAAGGGCAGCGTGGTTAATTGATGCACTTCGTCTAATTGGTATTCAGGTAGGTTATCAACACGGACAATCTGAATACTTAAATTATCATCACTGCCTTTTGCTAGCGCTTCTTTAATGACGGTGTCTGCAGCCTCGTTTAAAGTGTCGGAATTGCTAATTATTTTCGCTATTTCAGTACCATCTAAAAACTCATAAACGCCATCGGTGGCAATAATATATATATCGCCTTGCTCAAGTGCTTGGCTTTGATAATCAACATCAAAGGTTTGGTCTATGCCTAAAGCACGGGTTAAGTAACTAACATCTTGAGAAACGACACGTCGATGATCTTCAGTAAGTTGCTCTAACTGTTTTCCACTTAAACGACAAATTCGAGTATCTCCCGAATGAAATAAGTGTGCGGTATTGGATTTGAGCACTAAGGCACTAAAGGTACAAATATAACCTTTATCTTTTTCAAAACGGTAAGGGCTATTGCGGGTTTGAGAATAAAGCCATGAGTTAATAGAGCGAATAACTTTTTGTGCAGAGGTTTTTACCGACCAAGAGTCAGATGTGCAGTAATAATCTTCTAAAAAGCTCGATATTGCTGTTTCACTGGCAATTTGACTGACATTACTTGAGCTAATACCGTCAGCCATAGCTAGTACAATCCCTTTACTACTTAACATTGGCTCTTTTGGAATAATACTACCGAGAAAATCTTGGTTAACTTCTTTCACGCCTTTGTCTGTTGCGCTGCCAATACTTACTGATAATGGTTTACTCATGTATAACTTCCTGTGGTACTGAACCGAATTAATATTGATGCATACTTATTGATGCAAAAATATATTAACGTTTTTAGCGCTTAACTTCTCATAATTGATGGTTATAAATATCTAGCCAAAAACTAAGCGCTATAAAGTTAAAAAGGCTTCGTAACTATAATTACGAAGCCTTTTTCAGTTAACAATGATAATTGCTTATCATATGCTTTAACTAATGATTAACCTAATTTTCTATTTGGTGAAGTTCTAACGTGGGTAAAGTACAGCGGTAAACCAACTAATAATAAACCACCTGCAAGGTTACCTAATACGGTAGGGATTTCATTCCATAATAAATAATCGTAAACAGTGAAGTCACCACCCATGATCATTGAGAATGGGAATAAAAACATGTTAACAATCGAATGCTCAAACCCCATGAAGAAGAACAGCATTACAGGCATCCACATTGCTGCCATTTTGGCGCCAGCAGACGTTGAAATCATTGCGCCAACTACACCCATTGATACCATCCAGTTACATAACATACCGCGAATGAAAATAGTAATCCAACCACCAATACCGTGCGCTTGATAACCAACTGTTCTTGACTCACCAATATGTGCCACTTTGGCAGCAAGTGCGCCACCGTCTGTTGCGTAACCGTAAGTTAAAATGAAGGACATAAAGAATGCGGTGGTCATAGCTCCCGCAAAGTTGCCGATGAAAACAAGTCCCCAGTTTCGCATGACGCCACTAAAGGTAACGCCAGGTCGCTTATCTAGTAGCGCTAAAGGTACTAATGTGAATACACCAGTAAGTAAATCAAATTTCATCAAGTAAAGCATGATAAAACCGACAGGGAAAAGGCAAGCACCTAAAATAGGGCTACCAGTTTTCATGGCCACCGTAATTGCAAATACTGCAGCTAAACCTAGGATAGCACCGGCCATAAAGGCTCGAATAATAGTATCTTTAGTAGACATGTAAACTTTTTGTTCACCGGCGTCTACCATCTTAGTTACAAACTCACTTGGTTCTATATAAGCCATATGGATCTCACTTCATGTTAGTTATGTTGTTGGAAAATAAATTATTTTTATGTGTTCTTACTGTGGTTTAGCAAATAAAGTGCCAAACATTTATGCCTATGAATTATGTAGCTTTAACAGCTTTTTTAGCTATTTTATTGTGCTTTTATATATTAATGCACAATATAAAACACCACTTTGCACTATAATGGTTCATAAGTTAAAGCTACAAAATAAAGCTAAAAGCTTATTACCAGGTTGCGTAAGGTAAAAATTTACCATTTAGCGTTAAAATTACTCGGTCACCTTTAGGGTTTTCTTCTTTATCTACTTCCATTGAAAAATCGATAGCGCTCATGATGCCATCGCCGAACTTTTCTTGAATAACTTCTTTTAAAGTATCGCCATATACACCAACAACTTCGTAGAGACGATATACGAGAGGATCTTGTGGTATCGCTTTATCCCATTCTTTAAGAGGAAACTCCATTAAAGCAGGCTTAGATTCTACGGGTAAACCTAAGAAGCTAATTAACTTATCTGCATCGGCTTCAGGAAAACTGTTCATACCTAAACAGGCAGAAGTTGTCCACACTACAGATTTACCAATGCCGTCTGCAATATCTTGCCATTTTAATGATTTTGCATTTTTTATTACGAAAATAGCTTCTGTTACATCTAATTTATTCATCTGTGTTCCTTAATATAAAAATTATTAGTTAAGTTAATAGTTAAGTTATTTAGTTAAGTTATTTAGTTAAGTTAATGAGTAGTGATCCATTTTTATGCTTCGCTTTACGTTTATGTTAAGTGCTTAATGAAAAATATAAGCTACATAACAGTGCAAACAACGAATAAATCATAATGAAAGGCTACAAAAGTCATTACTTGATATAAGTAATAGCTATTTATGTGCCAACTGTATGTACTTTTTAACTTATTGTTTTTATAAGTGTTATATTTTTTTTAATGTTTTTAAAAGAAACGATTATTCGTGGTTTAACGATATTTCGTGATTAAAAGCACGGGATTTCGTGGTCTGGCTTAATAATTGAATAGTTATATTAATAAGTAAGTCGACAGGGGGAGTTTATGAAATCGAGTTTATTTTTAAATGCGCCGCAAGCATTGTTATTTATTGACCCTTTTAATAATCAAATTTTAGAGTTCAATAATAAGGCAGCAAGTTTATTTGCGCTTGAACATAAAGACACCGGTAATAATGTTACAGATCTTAGCGCGACTCACTTCTTTAAAGGATGTATAGAAGAGCTTATACATGTTACACAACAAGTACTGGCTAAAGGTAAGGCTTGGTCAAATGACTTATTTATCACTGTTAATGGCGATAAAGTCTATTTAGATATTACCGCGAATGCTGTCGATAATAAGATCCTTTTTTCTTGTCAAAATGCTAATTTAACCTTTGCCAGATATCACCAAGCAATAGCACAAGCTGAATATCAAGCTGGCATAGTGCACTGGAATGCTAACGAAACTGTTTTTGAGGGAATAGAGCGACAAAATCAATTGTTACTGAGTGCTGTGGGTGATGGTATTTATGGTGTTGACGTAAATGGTAATACAACGTTTGTAAATAAAGCGGCGGAGCAAATATTAGGATGGAACAAGTCAGATCTTGTTGCTAAAAATATCCATGAGGTTATTCACCATTCTCATGAAAATGGTGAGCATTATCATGATATTGAATGCCCCATTTATGCTGCCTTTAAAGATGGAGAGATACACAGTGTTGATGATGAAGTGTTTTGGAAGAAAAATGGTGAGCCTGTTGCGGTTGAATATAAAAGTACTCCGGTTACTGAAAACGGCTTATTAATTGGTGCAGTGGTTATTTTTCGAGATATTACTGAGCGAAAAAACATTCAAGAAAAACTATTGAATGCTATTAAAGAAATAGACACGCTAAAACATCGTTTAGAAATGGACAATGCTTACTTGCTTGAAGAGTTAAATGCTGACTTTAATCATCATCAAATTATTGGTCAGAGTATCAAAGTACAACACATGGTTAAGCAAATAGAATTAGTAGGCGCCACTAACGCCAACGTATTAATAGCAGGGGAGTCTGGTACCGGTAAAGAGTTAATTGCTCGCGCTATTCATGAAGTAAGTGAACGTAAAGCAAGGCCTTTAATTCGCGTTAATTGTGCGGCTATACCGGCGGAGTTATTTGAGAGTGAGTTTTTTGGCCATGTCAAAGGTGCTTTTTCAGGGGCAATTTCCGATAGAATAGGACGTTTTGAACTTGCTGACGGCGCAACAATATTTTTAGATGAAGTAGGGGAAATTCCATTACAACTACAAGGTAAGTTATTACGTGTATTACAAGAACAACAATTTGAGCGTGTTGGCGAATCTAAAACGAGACACGTTGATGTAAGAGTTATTTCAGCGACTAATCAAAACCTACAAACATTAGTCAGACAAAATAAATTTAGAGAAGATTTATATTTCAGGCTGAATGTTTTCCCTATCCATTCCCCTGCATTACGCGAGCGTACCGAAGATATCCCGCTATTAGTAAAACATTTTATAGATAAAGTGTGCATAAGCTTAAATAGACCACAGCCCGATGTTTCAGTAGCACAAATGCAATTTTTAACACAATATCATTGGCCAGGTAATATCCGAGAGCTTGAAAACATCATTGAACGACAAATTATTTTAGCCACAAGTAATAAAGTGAGTTTTACATTTTTAGCTAAAGAAAGCCTAAGCAATAAGAGCCTAGCGAATAAAACCTTCACCGATGATTTATTTTCAGAAGCGCCAATTCAACATCAGCCGATGGACTCTATTGATCATTTATCGGCAAGCGTATCTCCGCCGCTGATAAGTGCTAAGGCACAAAAACTATTAGAAAAAAACAATGTAGAAAATGTATTACGGCGGTGCAATGGAAAAATATATGGTAAAGATGGTGCGGCACAATTATTAGGTTTAAAACCAACAACCTTAGCCTCAAGGTTAAAGAAATATGGTTTAAATAAAAATGATTATGTTAACTAGAGTTATACCAATTTGATTAAGTTCTTTCCCACTCAGC
>NZ_JAHKPR010000034.1:189-45729 GCF_018860585.1 Colwellia sp. E2M01 | reverse complement strand
TTGGGAAGAAATTTAATCAGATTGGTATTATTGCCATAAAAAGAAGTAGAACGTGTTGAGTGAGCAAAAGTAAGGGTGTTAATTAGCCTTTGTTCTCTATGAGTGTTTGCGCTTGGTCAAGATTATTTAAATCTGTTATTTCAATCATTTCACAGTCATCTTTGATCATCTCAGTGATCAAGCTTGGGTAAACACGACAATCTTCAGGTCTGTTTATATAAATACTGCAAGTATAAATGTTGACTGCTGTTGGAGCGTTTTCCGTAGTTACCTCTAAAAATGGACAGCGGCTAAGTTTAGCACCCGTTTTAGGATCGAACCAAATCTCATTTTTTTTAACATAATCGAATATTTCAGGATTAAAAATCTCCCAAAGATCTATTTCTTCTTGGCTCGCCGCTAAATCACCACCGCCGTATTTAATGCAACATTTTCCACATTGATTACAATCTTTCATATTGTCACTAAACCTTTACACCGTACTGAAATAAACCATTAAGCCGCTAAATAACCTATATAAAACGATTAAGCTGATACGCTTATCATACCATTGATGTTATTATCTGTGCCGAATTTTAATGTGTTACTAAAGAGTATTATTAAAGGGTATTAATTGAAGTGATGAAGCGTATTGATAACTTTGTACAACAATGGCAAAGCAAGCAGACAATGGTACCAATTGTTACTGAGCAAGTAACAGAACTTGAGCATAAGTTATCGGTTCATTTACCCGTGTCATATAAATACTTAATTTCCACTTATGGATTAGTGCATACACCGAACGTATTAACTAAAACATGTGACTTGAATGTCGCCATTACACAAGTACAAGATTTTTTAAGTCTTGATGATGTATTTTCATTAACAAATTTATATGAGATGAGTGGTATGCCAAAAGGGCATATTTTATTTGCCTCAGACTGTGAAGGAAATATGTTTTGCTTCAAGCGAGAAGATTGTCATCAGCAGCAAGACATACCTGTATATTTTTATAATCATGATTTACGTACCATCGAACAAGTAGCCGATTCTTTTATTGGTTGGCTGGAACAATTTAACCATTGATAACGAGTCTCAGATGACAACACTGTTAAACACAGAAATCAGCTTTCGCTTTTTAAAACTTGATAAATTTCAAGCTTATTCGTTAGTGCGTGAAATTATAGGCTCCAGCCATAGCGAAGCGAATAATTTGAATAAACAAGAATACGTAGCGCATGTGCCATTAACCACTGAAAACTTTGAAGTGATTAATGATTACTACGTAAGACAAAGAATAGCGTTAGAAGCATGTGATATTTTAGTTTCGGTATCTGCTGAGCAGGCTAATGGCGCTGTCGATATTCCGCTTATCGTTAACAAAATGCTAAAGTACATTGATTGTAAGTTAACTTTTTCTTATTGTGTAAAGTTGGTTTAGCGTATCCCATTAGTTATTAACGACATTAAAGCTATTGTTCTAGTGAGCAGTCTATGACTATTTATATATGAGTATTAAAGTTAAAAACCTAGCCACTTCTCTAATAAACGTAGCAACAAGTACAAACATAAGCTGTGCTAATTGTGAAGCTTGTTGTTGTCGTTTAGAGGTTATGTTGCTTAGTGATACAGGAGTGCCAGATCAATATGTTCATGTAGATCAGCACGGCAAAGAAACTATGTTACGTGCTGATGATGGTTGGTGCTCAGCGTTAGACCGAGATACCTTGATGTGTACTATTTATGAAAATAGGCCATGGGTATGTAGGATCTTCGAAATGGGTTCGCCAGAATGTATCGAAGAACGAGAAGAGAATAGGTAACTTAAAAATGTCCATGCACAGGCCTATTTCAATCTATCGTTTTTAGCATGTACAATAACGTCAATAAAAAATTCGCGATTAACAGTCCATCTTCAAACTACTAACAAATCGTTAGTAAACTAACAGAGTCAAAACTCCATGATATTAAATCCATACACAGATACCGCAGAATTAATTGCAGCATTAGAAAATCAAATAGAAGTATTATCTGAGAAAATTAGTACCCTAAAACAAGAGCCACAAAGTTTTAACGAACAAGTTATTTTTAAATACATTGATACGGCAAGTACAGGTAAAACAAAAGATTTTGTTCGTTCATTAGGTGTTAAATCAGAGCGTGGTTCATTATTTTCATCAGGTGATGTAAGTAAGTTAATCAAATCAGGGGCGGATGATATTTCCCCTGCATTGCTAGCTATCGCGCGTGAAGTCGTCAATATGAAAAACAAAAAGCGCTAAGCTGATGAATAAAGCCGTTTTACCTACATTACTTGGTGCATTTACCAGCTTACTTGCGATTTGGGCCTTGCATACATTCCTTATGGTTAATGATTGCATAAACCAAGGTGGTGAGTTTGAGTATGCTACCGCTAAGTGTTTACTAAAAGATGGTCAATTATATGATTCAGGTATCGCCGAATACGTATTAGCGCTTTATTTTGTCGTTGGTTTTGGTGTTTCATTTTTTGTCTCTAAATTACTGAGGAAATGGCTAAATATTCCAAGGTAATTCAACTTACGAGTACATATCTGAAGTTAACAACCTAGCCTTATCTTGAATAAATTTTAATTAGTTTAAATTAATTAAGCGAAGTAAAATTAAATAGCGATTAATCAGGTCTATTTAATGACTACTGATACCAATGCCAATTTATAGAAATCCATTTACGTCTTAACATTTAGCGTTAGCAAGGTTATAAATTAAGACATACATAAGTTAAGTCATATTAGCTCAGCTATATTACTTAAGTGGGTTACGCTATAGCTTGGTTACAAAGGTATTAAAATAAATTGTTCATGATAGGAAATTAACGTGTTACGTCGTCTAGTACTCCAAGCCATCGTTTTTGTTATAGCATTTCAACTGATCTCTTTGTTAAGGGAGACTAGTATGTTATCAACTGACACGCCATTAAATAAAGCTATACCCGCTCAACAAACCCTTAATATAGAAAATATTCCAACATTGATGGGCGAAACGGCGTCATTAAAAGCTCAAGGTAAAACCACTATTTTATATTTCTTCGCCCCTTGGTGTAAGATCTGTCACGCCAGTATTGGCAATCTACAAACATTGTTTGAAAAAAATGAAAACATTGATGTGGTGGCTATTGCTATGGATTATAGTAGTACCGATGAAGTCTTAGATTTTACTAGCCAACACCAACTCACATTTCCTATTGCACTAGGAACACAAGCCTTGAAAAAAACATTCGAGGTAAGCGGTTATCCGAGTTATTACGTGTTAAATATCGACAATGTAATTGTAGGAAAGTCTATGGGGTATTCTTCCCAATTAGGTTTATACTTGCGCTCTTTATAACTTTCCATTAATTTTTGATTAGCTTTCGCTTATTTGTCGATAGTGATCGTTGCACGGTTTGTGTACACTGTTAATATTATTAGCTTATAAAAATAAGAAATATTAAGATGCACATTACGGACAATTTTGACAGCGGCAATATTCGTGTTATTACTGCCGCGGACGCAAACAATATCCAATTAGAAATCAAACACGATAATCAATCGGACTTTTATCAATGGTTTCACTTCAAACTACACAATGAATTAGATGTAAATGGCAATCGTCAAGAACATATAATGCAGATAAAAAATACAGAAAACTCAGCGTTTCCCGGTGGTTGGAAAAACTATCAAGCGGTAGCTTCTTATGATCGCCAATATTGGTTTCGTGTTCCCACTCAATATAGTGATAGTGTGCTAACTATTACTTTTACACCAGAATTTGACTCCGCTTATTTAGCTTACTTTGCACCGTACAGTTATGAACGTCATCAAGATTTACTGCATAACGCGCAAATGCATACACATTGTCAGTTACAAGTTTTGGGTCAAACAATCGATGGTCGTGAGATGAGCTTATTAACGATAGGCGAAGCTGGCGATGGCAAGCGCAATATTTGGATCACAGCGCGACAACACCCTGGCGAAACAATGGCCGAATGGTTTGTTGAAGGCATGCTTGATAGGTTACTTGATGAAGATGACGGTGTAGCCCGTGCTTTATTAAACAAAGCTGTTTTTTATATTGTGCCAAATATGAATCCTGATGGTAGCGTACGCGGTCACCTTAGAACAAACGCTGTTGGCGCTAACTTAAATCGTGAATGGCTTGAGCCAACAATGGATAGAAGTCCGGAAGTGTATTTGGTACGAGAAAAAATGTTAGCCGTAGGCGTCGATATGTTCCTTGACGTGCATGGTGATGAAACCATCCCCGCTAATTTTGTTGCAGGCTGTGAAGGTGTTGTTGCTTATGATACACGGCACAAAGCTTTAGAAGATAAGTTCAAAGAAATTATGCTTGCCATTACCCCTGAGTTTCAAGATGAATTAGGCTATGAAAAGGAGCAGCCAGGTAAAGCTAACCCTACAATAGGTACTCACTGGGTTGGCAATCAATTTACATGTTTAGCGTACACTATTGAAATGCCTTTTAAAGATAATAAATTTTTACCCGATGACACTGTAGGCTGGTCTGATGAAAGAAGCCGTATTTTGGGGCGCGATTTTTTAACAGGCATTTATCACATGGTTGATGATTTACGATAGTGTTATTTTTACATTAATTATCCTTAGCTAGAGCAACTGCAATTAACTAAAGAACACCCACACGTTAGGAGCTAATCGTGCAAGATTTTGTCGACAGTATTAATGCCATTATTTGGAGCCCAGCACTTATTTACTTATGTTTAGGTGCAGGCTTGTTTTTCACAGTAGTAACACGCGGAGTGCAAATACGCCATTTTGGTGAAATGTGGCGCTTACTATTGTCAGGTAAAAGCTCAGAGCAAGGCTTATCTTCTTTTCAAGCATTGTCTATTTCATTATCAGGCCGCGTTGGCGCGGGTAATATTGCAGGGGTAGCTACGGCCATCGGTTTTGGTGGGCCTGGCGCTGTATTTTGGATGTGGGTTGTTGCTTTTTTTGGTGCCGCTACTGCGTATATTGAATCAACTAATGCGCAAATATACAAAGAAGAAACCGATGGTTTTTATCGTGGTGGCCCTGCTTATTATATAGAAAAAGCGATGGGGCAAAAATGGTACGCGTGGATATTTGCTATTGCGACCATTATTGCCTGTGGGGTTATGCTTCCTATGGTACAGTCAAATGGTCTTGGTGAAGCTATAACTTTAGTTTTTGGTCGAGGTGACATATTAGAGACATCTCTTGGTAATTTAAGTACTGTTAAAGTGTATACCGCAACAGGTATTGTACTTTTACTAGGGTTCATCATTTTTGGTGGTGTTAAACGGATTGCCACTTTTGCCCAAGTCATCGTACCATTTATGGCGCTTGGTTATATTTTAGTGTCTTTAATCATTATTGGTTTACACATAGATAGATTACCTACAGTGTTTATGATGATTATTAACGATGCTTTTAGTCCTATGGCAGGTGTTGGCGCTGCAATCGGTTGGGGCGTAAAAAGAGGAGTGTATTCTAATGAAGCAGGTCAGGGGACAGGGCCACATGCGGCAGCGGCTGCCGAAGTTGAACATCCAGCGCAACAAGGCTTAGTGCAAGCTTTTTCT
The DNA here is from genome assembly GCF_018860585.1 of Colwellia sp. E2M01. Classification (GTDB taxonomy): domain Bacteria; phylum Pseudomonadota; class Gammaproteobacteria; order Enterobacterales; family Alteromonadaceae; genus Colwellia. The sequence goes on along the minus strand of NZ_JAHKPR010000034.1, from coordinate 40,148 downwards.
GTCTATATTGATACTTTATTTATCTGCTCAGCCACCGCATTTATGATCTTAATTACCGGTGCTTACAACGTTCATGGTGCTGGCGAAGTTTTTTTAATTCAAAATGTTGCCGCAGATGTTACTGCTAACGGACCAGCATTTACTCAATTGGCGGTTGAAAGTGTCTTTACTGGTATAGGCAAACCTTTTGTCGCTGTTGCTTTATTCTTTTTCGTTTTTACCACTATTTTAGCGTATTTCTTTATTGCCGAAAGTAACGTTTATTATATAAAAAGAACCTTGAAGATCCCGGGCTTACACCTGTTATTAAAAATTATAATAACTATTGCTACTTTTTACGGCACAGTTAAAGCGGCTGATTTAGCTTGGGGTATGGGAGATATTGGCGTAGGCATTATGGCTTGGCTGAATATCATTGGTATTATTATTATCTTCTTTATGTCAAAACCTGCGATTAAAGCGTTAAAAGATTATGAAGCTCAAAAAAAATCAGGGGTTAAAAATTACAGTTTTGATCCGAAGTCATTAGACATAAAAAATGCTGACTTTTGGCAGCAACGTTTTACCGATAAGCAGGCAGCTTTGCAAGATGCTAATAAGGTTGATAAGCCTATTAACAAAGACGTTTAAAATAACCATAGCAGTTAATTTACCTAGCAATAATGCATACAGTGACTAGTGAAATAGCTTATGAGGTCAGGTATACTATGCAAAATTATGCTAAGTGGCTCAATACTAATAAAATTGTACTCATAAACAGTCTTGTTCGACTTATAGCGTATTATTTCATTTATTATCGACATTAGCGTTAGTATCATTGTAAAGGTATATACATGGCCGTAATTAATTGTCCAAATTGTAAAAAGAAAATTTCAGATAAAGCAAAAATTTGTAATCATTGTCAGCTTGATTTATCTGATCTTGATGCCGATAAAATTGATAATTTGAACCGTGTGAGTTTAATCAATAAAACACAACGTTTAATGAATTATTCATTTTTTGCGATGATACTATTTTGTGGTGGTTTTTTGCTCATGTTTTGGGATAATGTAGCGCCCGGAACATGGCAGCATACCGGCGCTATGATCGTTACCGTTATCGGTTTTATCATGTATATTGTTATTCGTACCATGTTGTTATTTAACAAACGTAAAACTGGCTTATAGACATAGTCTTTTGCGAGTTTTACTTTTTATATTATATATTTTTATCTTGGAATTTTAATGGATTTACTTAAAACCATAGACGCAATGTCAAACGATATGTATTTACGTTTACAGTGCGCAGCAGAAACAGGCAAGTGGCCTGAAGGTACAGTAGTAGACGAAGCTCAACGTGCAACAGCTCTACAATTGAGCATGGCATATCAAGCACGACATTTAGATAATGATCAAATGTTGACTATCGGCTCTAATGGCCAGATAGTTGAAAAAAACAAGCGACAGTTAAAAGCAGAATTTTCAGGTAATAAAGCTGAAGAAGAAATTAAAAGCTGTAGCAAACCAACACAAGCTGACATTGCTTACTTCAGTAACAACGAGCTGTAATACTTAACTTTAAGCACTATTTATAATCCCAACACTTCATTAAACTAATTTAATTCACAGTAGGTTATTTACGATTGTTGATTAAAACTTAGCTTAGCTTGACTGTGCTTTTTAACAGAATGAATTGAACACTATGATATTCTCCAAATTATTTAAAACAAAAATCAATTGGCAACATAAAGACGCAACTGTCCGTATTACCGCAATTAATGATGAGTTATCAGCTGATAATCCAGAGCAACTAGTCATATTAACAGAGTTAATTAATCAAGATAGCAGTGACTTAGTCAGACGCGCGGCCTTGATTAAAGTAGGAACTTTTGAACATTACCTTGAAGCGAGTCGTAATAATTCACAAGAAAAAGTAAAACAATTTGCCGCAAAGCAAATACATGATATTTTGACAACCGATCACAGTATTGTTTTATCTTCTCAGGTAAAAGAAAAACTATTAGCAGAGCAAGAAAAAGAAGCGCTACTAACTACGCCATTATTAGAAGCATGGTTAACGCACGAGCAAAACAGTGCTTTAATGATTTCTCTTTATCAACTAATAAGTCAACGTAAAACGTCAGCTAACTTATTAATACAAAGCTTTACGCAAAAACAAAATATCGCCTTTCAAAACTACATTATTGATCAAGTAACTGACGTAAAGTTATTAGAGAAGTTGAGTAAAAAAGCCTGTAACAGTGCCATATCTCAACATATTCAAGAAAAAATAACTGCGATTCAAACTGAAATTGAAAAACCACAAAAGTTAACCAAACAAGTACAACTTACTTTAGCCAAGTTGCAAGCACTAAAAGATGTGTCGGACTATGCGGACTATAAAAGACGTAAAGCCGCATTAATTAAAGACTGGCAAACGCTAACGACTGATTTTAATGTTTTACCTGATGATGAAGCATCATTATTTAATGAAAAATATCAAACGATTACCGATTATTTAGATAAATTATTTATTGCTAAAGCAGAGCAATATCAACAACAAATTATCAGCGATAAATTAGAACACGACAAAAAACAAGATAAAAAAGAGTTTACCCAACAGCTTAATCAAATTAGCAAAGGGATCACTACGGCGGTATTTTCAAGTGATAAGGTTGATGATGCGATATTTAAAGACTTATTAGCAAGCTTAACAACCGATATTAAAGCCTCCGTACTGAATAAAAGTGAACAATCAGTATTTATTAACCAAGTTGAGAAGTTAATTGAGCGTTTAAATCAAATACCTGAAATAGCTGAGTCGGTAAGTCAAGCAACACACTTGATCTCGAAAATATCACAACTAACACTACCTAAAACCTTGCTCGAATTAAATGACCGTCAGCAAACTTACAGTGATTGGTTAAGCGCATGGCGTGTTATTGAACAAAAAACCGCAGGTATTTTACCTGAAGAAATAGTGCAAGCACAAAAACAAATAGTGAGCACTTGGCAAAGCGGTTTAAAGTCCTTACAAAACCAGCAGAAAGAATTATTTTTCCAACACAAGAAAAAGCTGCAAGACATTAAACGCCTACTTAATGCAGGTAAGTTTAAAGTGTGTTTTGGTTTATTTAAGGGTGTTAAAGAAAGCATCGAACAATTATCAGCTCAACAGCAGCAGCAACTACAGCGTGATTTTGATCAAGTCAGCGAAAAAATGGCAGAGCTAAGTGATTGGGAGCACTACATAGCGACACCACGCAAACAAGAATTATTGACATCAATCCAAGCATTAGTTGAAACGCCACTAGATAACCCAAATGAGCAAGCCGCTAAAGTGAAAACATTCCGTAGCACTTGGAACTCATTAGGTCATGCTGATGAAGATGTTGATAAAGAATTAAATGAGCAGTTCAACCAACTTTGCGAACAAGCTTTTGCACCATGTCGTTTATTTTATGCAGAGCAAGACAAAATACGCGAGCAGCATTTAGTAGCGCGTCAAGAAATACTGGTAAAGGCTAAGCAACTTGCCGCGCCATTAACTAAGCAAACAACGGAAGAAAACTCACAAATAACCTTCGACTTTAAAGCGCTTGAAGGGCAACTTAACGCCTTACAAAAGTTATGGAGTAAGGCGGGTGAAGTTGATCGTAACCAATATAAAAAATTACAACAGCAATTTAGAAATGCTACAGCGCCAATTCAACAAGCGATCAGTAGTTTTCAATTACAAAATGCAGAAGCTAAACAAGCCTTAATTGTTAAAGCAGAAGCGCTTATTGACAATGATGATATTTTTACCGCGATAGAATCAGCTAAACAATTACAAAAATCGTGGCGTGAGATTGGCTTTGCCGGTAATCAAAAAGAAAACATGTTATGGCAACAGTTTAGAGAAACAAACGATAAGTTATTTGCTAAACGCAGCAAAGTAAAATCTGAGCAAGATGCTGCTTTGACAGAACAACAACAAGTATTTGAAACACAATTAACGTCAATTGAAACTGACTTTGTACAAGCTAAGGCAGACAATAACGATAATAACCAAGCGTTATTAACGGTAAAAGCACAAGCAGAAGCTTTACTGCAAGAGAGCATAACTCATAAACCAGTTATTAAATCAGTGGCGATGGGCTGTGAAAAAGTCATCAAACAAGTTGCTCAGTTAATTGAACAAGCTGCAAAAAATAAAGCGCAGCAAACCTGGGTAAACTTATTTGAATTAATGACATTACAGGCCCAAAAAAGCCAAGAGATTACAGAGTTACAAGGATTAGATAGCTTTAATGCTATGACGAGCTTTTGGCAAAAACGTTTCTTAGATCAGGTCAAATTGACAAAACCTGTTGAAGGTAATAATCGTTTTGATAAAACTCTAGAAATTGAAATACTTAGCAACAGTGAATCACCGAGTGAACTAGCTAATCAACGTATGAAAGTGCAAGTGCAACTAATGCAAGAACAAATGCTTTCAGGTAATGAGGTAGACTTAACTCAATTATTAGTCGATTGGTTAATGTTAGGTACTTTATCAGAAAACGATTTACCTTTAATTGCAAGGTTAAACCTTATTTACAGCAAGTAATAAACTATTGTCATTAATAGGGTGTAGATAAAATCTTTAAAAATCAGTTTAACTTTTAAGAAGCTAAGCTGATTTTTTGTTTATACCGCTGTATTTTGATAGCCTGACTTTAATGCTGAGTAGTTATCATATTTATAACTCTAAGGAGACGCCCATTATTAACTGGCCCTGTATGTTTAAGCTTGAAGGAGATAATGAATTACTTTATGTTGACACTAAACAAGCCTTTACCTTGCAATATACTGATCTAATTTTAACAGAAGGCGATTGCCTCATCGATTCGATGGGTCAGTCTTTTTCAGTAACAAACGGCTCAGTAACAGGCTGTTCGGAAATAGATAATTCAATCACAAATAGCCTAACAATAAATAATGTAAATTTAATAAAACAAACGAGAATATTTACTGTCGAAGAAGTTACTCATTTAATACGTGCTCATGAGTTTTCAAAAGCTGAACTTTGTTTAACCAAGATCCACTTTTTAAATATTCGTGATGCAATTAACTCATTATGCATAGACAATAAAGAAATATAAAAAAGGAATAGTTGATGCGCAATAATCTGCGTAAAAAAATAATAGAGGTGTGCGATAAAAAAATCGCACAAAAGGGCAGTAATGTTGGTTTGTCGTTTTATGCTTTCTTTGCGAATAAGAATGATGATCCTGAACTCTTAATGGAAGCCGCTACTTGGTGGATAACAACACATCAATTAGACCACTTTGAAAAAGCATTAAAAATTAAAGCGTTGATTGAAAATAATCAGTAACTAGTATACTGAACTATGCATTCTGAACTATGCTTGATGATTTGTTAGCTAGCTAACATATTTTACAAAAAGTACTTACTTAGCTAGTAATAAAGCCTTAAAAATTTTAACGTACTCCAATAAAATAGCGTCATTATAAATTAATAACGCGCCAATAAACGTAAGGAATAAAGTGAATGAAACTCGAATCAATAGCGTTACATGAAGGTTATAAATCGGAAGAAACAACGAAAGCGGCAGCGGTACCTATTTACCAAACCACTTCTTATACTTTTGACGATACTCAACATGGAGCTGATTTATTTGACTTAAAAGTTCCTGGTAACATTTATACGCGAATTATGAATCCAACTACCGATGTATTAGAACAAAGAGTTGCGGCAATGGAAGGTGGCATTGCCGCTGTTTGTGTTTCTTCGGGAATGGCAGCAATAACTTATGCTTTACAATGTATATGTGAAGCAGGAGACAATATTGTTAGTACCAGTGAGCTTTACGGCGGCACTTATAACCTTTTTGCGCATGCACTACCTCGCCAAGGTATTGAAACGCGTATGATAAAGCATGATGACTTTACCGGATTCGACAATGCTATTGATGATAAAACCAAAGCCATATTTTGTGAATCAATTGGCAACCCAGCGGGTAATGTTGTTGATATTGAACGCTTAGCTGAAATTGCTCATAAACATGGTGTTCCTCTTATTGTTGATAACACGGTAGCGACACCATTTTTATGTCGACCTTTTGAGTTAGGTGCTGATATTGTTGTGCATTCATTAACTAAATATATTGGTGGCCATGGTACTTCAATTGGTGGTGCTATTATTGATTCAGGTAAGTTTGACTGGGTTGCTAACAAAGATCGCTTTCCTGTACTTAATGAGCCTGATCCGGCTTATCATGGGGTTGTATACACTGAAGCGTTAGGTGCTGCCGCGTATATTGGTCGCTGTAGAGTTGGGCCTTTAAGAAATACTGGAGCAGCGATTTCTCCAATGAATTCATTCCAAATATTACAAGGTTTAGAAACGCTTGGTTTGCGTATGGAAAGACATTGTGAAAATGCTGAAAAACTTGCCGCCTACTTACAACAACACGACAAAGTTACTTGGGTTAATTATGCGGCATTAGCTGATAGTCCATATCGTGAAAATTGTGAAAAAATAACATCGGGTAAAGCATCTGGCATTTTAAGTTTTGGTATTGTCGGCGGCATTGAAGCAGCCACTAAATTTATTGATGCACTGCAAATGATTTTACGATTAGTTAATATTGGTGATGCAAAATCTCTCGCATGTCATCCTGCTTCGACAACACATAGACAATTAAATGAAACCGAGCTTGCGTCTGCGGGTGTTAGCGCTGATTTAATTAGGATCTCAGTAGGTATTGAACATATTGATGATATTATTGCTGATGTTAGCCAAGCGTTAGATAAAGCTTAACATCTAACTTAAGCCAACAAGCGCATTAATACTTTAAAACTCACTTGGACTCGGTTTAAGTGAGTTTTTTATATGCGCCATAAAATTAAAAAACAGTCACAGTAGTCATTCAACAGTCGACTATTTATTACTTTACGTTATACTGCCGCGCATAAAGAACTAATTACCAATTGGGTTAATAACCTTAATTGAAAAAGCATTTAACTGTGGAGAACATCATGCACGACCTCTATTATAAAGGACGTATTCATACACGTCATAATCACATAACCACAGGTTTCAATACCAAACGTAAAGCAAAAATTGGTACACAAAAGCATCCCTTAACGCTATCAGTTACCAACGAAGAAAGAAAAATAGAAGTTGCTAAGATTGTTGCTGAAAATAAACTTTATGCTGAGATCACTGTAGACAATACAGTTGAAGAAGATATTTCTGAGTTAAATGGCATGTTGATTAAAGCAACTACGACTACGTTTGATAAAACACCAAACCGTAACGAACCTTGCTCATGTGGTAGTGGTAAAAAATATAAAAAGTGTTGTGGTAAGTAACTTTTATCTTAAAATTTTTCTAGTGATAAAGTGAAAACAAATAGATACCCGATCATATAATACCGTTTATATAATAGCGAGCAACGACAGTTTGCCTGCGGTTACTCGCTATTAAGTCCTAAAAACCTTATTTCTATTTCTTTAATTCATCTTTTTAATTAACACCACATGCAAGACATAAAGTATATCGACCTTGCGGATCATTAAACTGATTAAGCTGGGTAAGTTCAGCTTTCATCTTACTCATCAATTGTGTTAGCGGTTGCGTATTTCCTGTATTAGTGAGGGAGTTAGCTGTTATACCTAAAGCTAAAGTGTCTTCGTTAAAATCACCAGTCAATAACGCCATGAATGAAGCTGATTGACCGAAAAACTGTTGAAGTATCTTACTTCGTGGTGATTGTTCCTTTTCAACTAATAATGTGTCGTATTCTACTAACTCGGCAAGTGTTGCCGCGGCAAGTACCGCATCATCCAAATTACCTAATTCATCAACTAAACCAAGTTCTTTGGCTTTTCGCCCAGACCAAACACGGCCTTGAGCAACAGCATCAACTTGTTGTTCTGTCATGTTGCGGTTTTTCGCAACTAATTGAATAAACTCTTGGTAACCTCTGTTAACAGATAATTGAAATAACTTCGCCATACCTGGCGTTAGTGCTTGAGTTGGACCAAAACCGGAAAGATCAGTAGTACCAACACCATCGGTATAAACACCTAACTTACTTAATGAATCTTCAAAAGTCATCATCATACCAAATATACCAATAGAGCCAGTAATAGTAGCAGGAGAGGCGTAAATTAAATCAGCAGGCGCTGATATCCAGTAACCACCTGAAGCCGCATAAGTGCCCATTGAAGCAACAACAGGTTTGCCAGCTTGTTTTAATAATTCAACCTCTTGACTAATAATCTCAGAAGCAAAGGCACTACCACCAGGGCTGTCAACACGCAGTACTACTGCTTTAACATTGTCATTATTACGGGCTTTACGTAATAATTGAGCAGTACTGTCACCACCGATAGTACCGGATTTTTGTTTACCATCTAAAATATTACCTTTAGCCACAATGATGGCTACTTTATCTGTAGACGCTATAGTTAGCTCAGTATTATCTTCTATGTTTACTGCTAACGGGGAGTTCGTCGCAGTAAGGTAATTTTTATAACCAATACTACTGTAACTATCTCCTTTTTTATTAAGCCCTACTAATTTAATCAGCTCGTTACGCATTTCTTGGCGTGATAATAATTGATCAACCCATTCATTATTTAAGGCGTAGTGTGCAAAACTACCATCAGCCTCGGTAAACTTTTTAATAAGTACATCAATATCTTCATCAAAATTATTAACACTAAAATTACGGCGTTTAGCAACGTCGTCTTTATATTGTGACCATAAGTCATTTAACCAAAGCTCATTCGCTTCTTTGGCCGCCTTAGACATATCGTCACGGATAAAAGGTTCAACTGCAGATTTAAACGTACCGACTCTAAAGATATGCTGGTTAATTGATAATTTTTCTAATGCAGATTTAAAATAGGTTTGGTAACGGCTGTAACCATCAAGCAACATAAAGCCTTGTGGGTTTAACCAAATATCATGCGCAGTACTTGCTAAATAATATTGGTCTTGGCTAAATTGGTCGCCAAGGGCAATAACTTTTTTACCTGAGGTTTTAAAGTCTTCAATCGCGGTAGCAATATCTTGTAATTTATTTAACCCGGTACGGTTAAGACCGTGTAGTTGCATTACTAATATGTGTACTCGAGCATCACTTTTTGCTTTTTTGATCACTTCAATAATATCTGATAATAATATCTCAGGATTTTCTTCTTGTTGCTCCATGGCTTCACTTAAAAAGGCTTCCATGGGATCTATTTGACGCTTTTGCTCAACGACATCGCCTTTAAGGTTTAATACTAGTGCTGTTTTTTCAGGAACAGTTATATGTTCTTCACTACCGGATAAAACAGCAATAAAGGCGAATAACAATATAAAAAATACTAAATTTACAATAAGGGCTCGTGAAAATGTAATAACACGCCAAATTGCAGTAAAAATCCGTTTAAAAATTCCAGGTTTATTATTCATTATTTTATCTCTTCTTGAATTCAACTATTAAGAACAATTTGTTAACTTTAAGCTATATTACCTTACTCTTTATAATAACTTAACCATCTACAGAGTTAAGATGGTAAGTATTTATAACGGTTTAGTTGAAGTGAAAAGTGAAAGCGAAATAATCGTTTGAATTATTTCGCTTGGTTTAACACCCTAACAATCACATTAAGCTTTTATTTTACATTTAGCTTTGCCTTGGTGGCATTGGTTTTAATAACGCTAAGACGGTGACCAAAGTGATACAAGCTTAGCCCTAGTAATACTAAGAAAGCTCCCAAAATTAACTTATCATTAATGGTTTCATCATTTAGTATGGCACCTAATGTTAAGGCAATAATTGGCGTGATCAAGGTAATTAGAGTGACATTGCTTGCCGACAATTTTTGCAATACGGTAAAGTATGCATAAAAACCAATTAATGACCCAAATACACCTAAATATAAGGTGGCCCATAAAGACTTTGCTTGCCACTGTTCAATAGGTAAAGTGCCATCAAGTATCAACCACGTGATTAAAAACATTGGGGTAGCAATAGATAAAGCACCAACCGTTGTTGCTAATGGGTGAATAGCTAATGTAACACTTTTAACTAATACGCCACTCAAACTAAAGAAAAATACCGCACAAAGTATAAAGACAACGCCATAGATACCATTATCTGCCAAGTTAAAATTATCCGAGCAAACAATAGCTAAGCCTATAATTGAAATAACCATAGACAGCTTTCTCATTAAACTTATTTTTGGCTCAGTTAAAATATACTTTGCTAATACGGCAGAGATAATTGGCGAAAATCCAAAAACTAATGAAATAATGCCTGACGATAAATACGTTGCCGCAAGATAAGAAAACATCATACCGCCAAAAATGCCTATGGCAGAATAGGTGTATAGAGTTAATGCCTTTCTATGCCATGGCAAATCAATACGGCGCGCTTTAACCACTAAAATACCGAGTATTACGGCAATAACCATACGCAATAACACGGCAAAGCTTGGGCTAATTGATTCGCTACTCCACACAATTCCTAATGGTGTGGTTGACCATATTAATAAAACAGCCAAATAGGCTATAGACACAGACATTTTCCTTCTCCTTGATATTCTCTCAATTGATGATGTTGATTAGTAAACTGCGTTAAAAGAAGTCAAATATTGCGGAGTAAGTCTATGAAAACAAAAAACCGCAAGAGGTGACTGTTGCGGTTTAGAAATGAACTTGTTAAGTAGTGACTTAAGTTAGTTAATGTTAATAATTCATTAACCTTTGTCTTTTCATTTCTCCGCAGTAGGTGGCTACTAATATGTTTTTGACTAGCCACAGGCGAACATGCATAAGCGCACAGCGAAGCGCTGCTGCTTTATGGGCTCGATTGGTATTCATGGCGAGTAAGTTATACATAATAGTGTTTTCCGATAATACGTGAGAAATACAGACAACGAACAAATTCTCTAAATAAGTAATTAAATAATTTGTTCGTATGCATAGTGGCGAGGGAATCAATTTAAGTCAAGCATAATATTTTAGTTACTAGGGTCTGTTGATCTTTCGAGATTACTTTTACAGCAACTTGTTTGGACTTCTTTGTATTAAGAATAGGCAATGCAGAGCATGTGACGTGTAGCAAGCTACACGTCACATGTGATAACGCCGCATAAATTTCAAACAAGTGCTGCCTTTAGGTTCATTTAATTTTTAATATTGCTGAGATATACGTGCACATGATTACAGTTAACGATAAACTCTTAGACAATTTAATATTTGAATTAAAAATGAATACTTTTAATTAATATGAGAATCCCCAATGACTGCTATTGAATTATTATTACAAAGACAATCTACTCCAATGCTAACCGAGCCAGCACCTAATGACGCTGATTTATCCACATTATTAGCCGCTGGTATGCGCGCTCCTGATCATGGCGGTTTAAAACCATGGCATTTTCATGTGATTTCAGGGCAGGGATTACAACAGTTAAGTGATTTATACCTTGAAGCCATTTCTGTTGAATTAGCGCATTCTGATTTAGAAGATCAAGCCATTATTGATAAAAAAGCGAAGACGGCAAAAATGCCTTTTAGAGCGCCAATGCTCATTGTTATTTCAACTAACTATGCAGAGCATTCAAAAGTGCCAAAACAAGAACAACTTGTTGCAGCAGGTTGTTGTGCTCATGCCATGCAAATGGCAGCGTTTTCTTTAGGTTATGGTGCTATGTGGCGAACCGGTGATTTAGCCTACAACAACATAGTGAAAGCGGGTTTAAGTATTGAGGGTAATAACGATATTGTTGGCTTTTTATATGTAGGCACGCCAACGAAAGAAGCAGGGGTGAAACCTGCAAAAGATTACCAAGAGCACGTAACTTATTGGCAATAACATAGTGGCTGAAATATCAGGTGAAAATTGGTCTGGGCTGATTTGTCAAAAGAGCATTCATCAACAAGCTAGCATTGAGTATTTAAATAATAATGTAAAGGCTGAAGGCCTTATCAATGGTTATGCTTGGTGTTTTCAGGAAAAGAGCACTCATGGTTTGTTGAAATCGCAGAAGATCAAGCGATTGAAGCCCAACAATTACCTTTAGTCGGTTTTGGTTGTGCAGGGTGGTTATATCAAGTAGAGAAAGAGGCTATTTCGTCGCCTAGCTTAGTATCCGCTCAGGCACCACCAGCAATAGAGAGTGAAGTTAAGGCTAAATTAAACTTGGTGTTTAAACTTTTTACACAAAATAAGTTAGTTTATATTCCCGCAGTGACTTGTTGTAATGATTAAATACAAGACCTTTGAATAAGCCTTAACTTAAAGGCGTTAGCTGAGAATATTAATTAGCCGATAATATAAAAAAGGCGACATCATAAATATGATGTCGCCTTTTTATTTTTTATTGATTGAGCTTTTACAGTTTTATCTGTACTCAGTGCAGTATAATCTTTTAAATCGTCAGATTAAAATGCTGCGTTATTTGGCGTTCTTGGGAAAGGAATTACGTCACGAACGTTTTGCATACCAGTTGCGTAAGCTACTAAACGTTCAAAACCTAAACCAAAACCAGAATGTGGCACAGTACCGTAACGACGTAAGTCTCTATACCAAGAATAATCTGCAGTATCTAAGCCCATTTCGCCTAAACGACTATCTAATACATCAAGTCGTTCTTCACGTTGACTACCACCAATAATTTCACCAATACCTGGGGCTAAAATATCCATTGCCGCAACGGTTTTGCCATCATCATTTAAACGCATGTAGAATGATTTAATATCTTTCGGGTAGTTTTGTAAAACAACAGGACCGTTAAAATGTTCTTCTGCTAAATAACGCTCATGCTCTGAGTTTAAATCTACGCCCCAAGAAACTGGGTTTTCAAATTTCTTACCGCAGTTTTCTAAAATAGTAATCGCGTCTGTGTAATCAAGACGAACAAACTCAGTATTGATTACAGAGTTTAAACGCTCAATTACAGTTTTATCTACACGCTGTTGGAAGAAGGCCATATCGTCCGGACGCTCTTCTAAAACCGCTGCTAAAACGTATTTCAGCATTTCTTCTGCTAAATCAGCCGCATCAGAAAGGTTAGCAAAGGCGATTTCAGGCTCAACCATCCAAAATTCAGCTAAGTGTCTGCTTGTGTTAGAGTTTTCAGCTCTAAATGTTGGGCCAAAAGTATAAACCTTTGATAACGCGTTACAATATGTCTCAACGTTTAACTGACCAGATACCGTTAAAAAGGTCTCTTTACCGAAAAAGTCTTTGCTGTAATCAACTACGCCTTTATCGTTACGTGGTAAGTTTTCATTGTCTAAGGTACTTACTCGGAACATCTCACCAGCACCTTCACAATCACTACCAGTAATTAGTGGTGTGCTGATCCAAAAATAACCTTTGCTATGTAAGAAGCGATGTATGGCTTGTGCTAAACAGTTACGAACGCGAGTTACTGCGCCGCCAATATTAGTGCGCGGGCGTAAGTGTGCTTGCTCTCGTAAAAATTCAATACTGTGGCGCTTAGCCGCCATTGGGTAAGTATCAGGGTCTTCAACAAAACCAAGTACTTCAACTGCCGTTGCTTGAATTTCAAACGCTTGACCTTGGCCAGGAGATTCAACCAACACACCTGTTACTTTTACCGAGCAACCTGTAGTTAATTTAAGAATGTCGCTTTCATAATTGTCGAGTTCATTAGGTACGATAGCTTGAATAGCGTCAAAACATGAGCCGTCATGTAATGCTAAAAATGAAATACCTGCTTTTGAATCACGGCGAGTTCTGATCCAACCGTGTACGGTAATGCTTTCATTAACTGGAAACTTTCCTGCTAATACATCAGTAATTGCTATAACTGACATTAATGACCTCTTATACTTATTTAATGAATTGAAATGCAAAATATAGTCCTAACATGCGACTCCACTTAAATTTACATGAGTTATTTACATGGATTAAATGGGGGGTGTTAAAATCTACTTATATTATGCTTACGGTATTATGCTAAAAATTGGGTGTCATGTTACCGTGACAAGGCATAAATGCAATGCTTAATTGTATAGAAGCCGTCAAAACAGCAGAAAAACGGCTTAAATAGACCCCAAAAGTAATCAAGCTAAAACAATTTGGGGGTTAAGTTATACTGAATTCGTAATTAACTTGCCGTTAAATAGCAGCTAAGTTAGATTTTATTCATGTACTTCTTCAATGGTAATTTAAATCGAGCACTTTGAATGGTAACGGTATAAATAGCGATTATATTACTTTCACATAAGGCTGTTAATAGTTATGACACAAACCGAAGAACAATCTGTTGATACTCAATCGAAGAGTAGCACCGAGCGTCGAAAAGCAACAGACATTTGGGTATACGCTAAAATAGGCTTAACGATTATTAGCTGGGTAATGTTTTTAATGGCTTTAGTCATGGCATATTACGCCGCACCTGACACTGAATATGGTGTACTACGTTATTATGATATTGAAGTACGCCAGTTTTGGTTAACACCATTAACAGGGTATTTATACATATTGTTATGGTTAAGCGCATTGGGCAGTTATTGTGCGTTGTTAGTTGATAAATACCGCAGCAGACGACAAAGTGACAATGCTCATTTTAACCTACTGTTTTTAATCACCGTAAACATGATTTGGTTGGTGTTTATTCTTATTAATATTAAATCTTAGGTTTAAGAATACTGACGTCATAAATATCCCTATTTAATTATCATTCACCCCTAGGTGTAGTTGGTTTGCACGCCTTCACCTAAAAATTGTATTAATAAGATTGGCTTTAAATAGGTAAAATGATTAACGTAAATAAGAACTTGATAATAATGGATTAAAGCGATAATTTAACGCCTAATAAATTTAATGTTAGATGATTTTTTGTAGAAAAAAGGATTATTTCCTGTCTAATAAGCTGTTATACGTAAAATAGAGTCGGAGCGTCATTCAGTAATAATTGATTACTGTCAGATTATATTTTACATATTATCAAAATCTATTTAACTCATCATAAAAAGGATATTATTAATGGAATATAGAACACTTATTTGTACTCTTGGTTTAGCTTTACTTAGTGGGTGTAATGAAGATGACGATGCTGAACTATCCACACCAATCGAATCTTTTGAGCAACAGGTAGTCAACTCAGCAGGAAAGCAGGCTATTTATTGCGGTAAAGTCGAGATTAACGAATCTCCATTTACGGTGAATACATGTGTTTCAGGCTCATTTATTCTTAACACACCTTTCTATGCCTTTTATAATGTTCAGGGTTTTGATTCTACTGTGTCTTACGCTATATCAATGAGTTCAAGTAGTGTTGTTGAGTCTTGGTTTTACGATAGCCATGGTGAAGGAAGTATTTCTTCGAGTATTTGCGAAGATCCTAGTGGCACATTTGACTTATTAGGTTCCCACTCAGATGTACTTAATTGCACCGAGTAAAATACTATAAGTCAATTCAACTCTACTTTAAGTTTCTCGTTATGAAATATATAAAAATTTATCTATTGATAGCCATTTTTCTACCCGCTTACGGGTGGTGTGATAGAGGACAAAACTGGTCAAATGATATTGATTCGTTTTACAACGGGCTGGTATCAAACCATATAAACCCTTTTTCGAAAATATCAGAGCAAGAATTTCTGGATGAAATATCAATCTTGAAGAGAGATGTAGAAAGCATTAGTGATACAAAGATAATTGTAGAATTAATGAAGATTGCAAGAAAAATTGGTGATGGTCATACTGCGGTTCACTTTCATAATGACACCGACCTCAAAACATTCCCAATAGAGCTTTATGATGATTCAGGTACTTGGAGAGTCATTGGAATAGCTGAAGAAAATAAAAACATATTGGGTGCGCAATTTACTCATATTGGAAAATACAATATAGAAGAGCTTAAAAAGACACTTTCAAAAGTCGTTCAATTTGTTGAAAATGAAAATTCTTTACAGCAACGAATCTCCCAATATATAAGGTATTCAGAATTATTGTTTGAATTGGGACTGATTGATAGCGAAGAAATCTCCACTTTCACCTTTTTAAAAGGACAAGAAAAAATAGAAATTGAATTGCAGTCAACATCGTCAGATATGGAGTTGCTAAGATATCAAGTTTACAAACCAAAGCTGGAAAAAATTAAGGGGGCAGGCATTGATGCGTTATGGTATGGAATGGTTCTAAACAGTAATGCAATCTATGTGAAATTTGGTCAATATCCTTCTTTTGAACAAATGGATAAATTCGGCCAAAATCTTTTAAATTATATTAACGAGAATAATGTTAGACAGCTAATTCTTGATCTCAGGGGAAACTGGGGAGGAGATTTTTATGTTGGTGTATGGTTGGCTTACTATCTAAATTTAGCTGATAGTATTGATTGGCTTAATGGTGTATACACTCTTGTTGATAAAGATACCTTTTCAGCTGCTACGATAAATGCAACTCAATTCAAACAGCTCTTAAACGCAAAAATTGTTGGTGAACCAACAGGGTCAAATCCTAATGGAGTACAAGATATGGGTACTTTCGAATTGCCACATTCTGGATTGATGATTTCTTACTCTAAAAGGGTGTTCAGACTGCAAGGAAAACCTAATGAGCCCTTGATTCCAGATGTTAAAGTAAAGTATTCATGGGAGTCATACATTGCTGGAGAAGATAATATTTTAGAGTGGGTTTTAAATGACGTGAAAAAGTCAGAGGCAAATGCAGAAGCTAACAAAGGGTTTCACCGAACAAGCCGGTGAACCTGGTGTTATGTAACACGGAGAGTTTAGTGAAAATTATATCTATAGCGTTCTTGAGCGCATTAATCGCTTTTCCGTCCTTTTCCAATGAAAGCAGCTCTATCGGGTATAAAACAGTCTACCTCGCTCTTCAAGCACTGCAAAATAAAGCCGGAACAAAACTAAGCGTCCAAGGTAGCTGGACTATTATCGAAGATCAAGACGATTCCAATTTGGTTTTGTGGTCGTTTACCTGAGTACTTAAATATTAAATTGCACCAGATTCCAGAGCAGCGTTTAACGATTCAAAGCTCTGAACAACTACTTGCTTTTATTTCAAAAAATATTAAGAAATAGTGTAGAGTAAGTGGCTTATAACAAGTTTTTCAAACAAACAAGGTAAATAATGGTTGGCTACTTACTTTCGTAAATAATTAACCAACTCAGTCATTAATTGTTAACTAGAAAAACAGTCATCTTCTGCTAACACTGTCGCTATTGCGCCGGCCAAACACGTTAATTGCTCGGTGGTAATAATAAGCGGCGGAATAATATAAATAAGTTTACCAAAAGGGCGGATCCACACACCCAATTCAACAAATCGTTTTTGAATATTTGCTACGTTAACCGCTTGCTTGCATTCAACCGCGCCAATACTGCCTAACACTCGTACATCTTTGACACGTTGATGATGAACTAAGGGGGAAAGGACGTAATCATGGGTGGCATAGTAAGTTCTTTAAACTGTTCTAACTTTATTTTTCAAAGCGATATACTTTGATTGATTGACGTAATCATGGGTAGCATAGTAAGTTATAATCTAGCACTCCTCCCACACAGGAAAACTAAAATCATGCGATACCTCATTTGTTTTTTTTCTGCACTGCTGCTGTCGGGTTGTGCCAACCATGCTGCAGACGCTGTTCGTATTAACAATGCTCTAATGGGAGGGGGAGCTGACGAACTTAAGCGATATAAAAACAACCCTTACATTTTGCAGGCTGAAAGCCCTTTTAGTGCGGGTGATTTATATCCGAATGCCACAGCGCCGGCAATCTATCATAGAAATATTGACGCGGTTCGCTATTTGATTTCGCAGGATGCAGTGCACAACGTATCTATTTGGCATCGGCCGGTTGAAGGTGGGTTCAGAGCCACACCAGTCAATGTGCCTGCAGCTGAGTTGGCCTGTGGATTAGGGGCATTCGATATTATGGAATTGCTGGAGAAGACTTATCCTGTTCAAAAAGTAAACTATACAAACTGTCTGCATTACCTCGTCGGTTCCGGGTACGTCTCCATGAAGTATTCCTTTAGGCACGAACGTACTCAAGCCGAAATCAATAGCGGAGTGAAAAAGCTTCTGGCTTTAGGTGGTGACCCCATGGTCTTGCCGGAATATGGCAGGCCAATGCAACTTGATGTGTTACATGATCTAACTATAAATAGATCAACGGCGTCTGAGCGATTGGCACTACTAAAAATCTTGCTCGATCATGGAGTTGATCCCAACACGGAATATCCGTACTTAAACGCTAAAGAGACCATGCTAACCAACCTAGCTATCTATACTGATCAAGTGATGGCCTCAGCCGCGGCGAAAATGCTGGTTCAATATGGCGCACAGGCAAACAAGCTAGTGTCGAGGTCAGTTGTTTACGATGCCAGTTCCCCGCACGCCTACAACCGCCAAACGCGCCAAGTAACAGCCTTACACATGGCGCGATTTTTCGATAAGAACGATTATGCAGCCACTTTGATTGAGCTCGGAGCAGATCTGAATCGACCGGACAGTACAGGTCGACTTGCAAAAAGCTATGCTGGCAGCTTTCAGCGGATTGAAACTAAACGCCGTCAACTCCTCGCCCTTGCTCCTGTCGAGACAACGACGTCAGAAGAAAGAGGCGGTTCATCTTTTAGCGTGATTATGGGCATTCTGGAAGTTACCGGTTCCGCTATGGGGTACTAACCGTAATATCGAAGTAAAAAAAGACTGGAATCTAATGTCTGCATTTAGCAAATTTCATAAATTCAGAGCATGGGTGAGTTGACGCCCAACAAATCATTGCAGAGGACATTTGACCCGCCACCCATTTTTTCTTCCGCAAAAACAGGCGTCGCATCAAATGCCGCTGAATTCAGGCGTTAGCCGTTTGTTCAAAGTCAAATTTCGGAGTAAGTATTGGGTAAGTTCATTTTAAAGGTAGTTTTGATTGTTGGATCTATCTTATGTATATCTTTAATATTATTAGTATCGTTAAACTATGTAGATAATAATTGTATTTCTCAATTAGTAAGTAAGTACAGCGAAGCATTTAGATTAATCGCCGGTTTTTTCGTGCTCATGGGTGTCTTATTTTCTTACCTCAGATTTCACCAACAAGAAACCGTAATAGATTTACAAAATAAAAACCTCAAAGAGTTAAAAAACAACAATCAACTTTTACAATATAAAAATCATATTGAGCACTTTAGAAATAATCTTAAATATATTGAAGCAGGCTACATTGAAAATATTTCAATTCAAACTAAAAGTATGGTTGCTTACCATAATTTTTATGATTCAGCTAAATTCGGAGACTTTAGTTTAAATTCAGGTTTTCTGTTAATTTTATCAACTGAAATAGAGGGGCTTATTTCACTATTAACAGATTATAAATCCAATATTAAAATGCAAAATGAAACACTATGTCGCTTTGTTGAAATATGTGAGGTAGCCGATCGTATTTTAAGTTGTATTGGTATGAAGTGCGATTTAAATGTTAGGACTAATGACGATGATGGAAGAGTATTTCCTTTTGAAGTTTATAGATACATATCAACTTGCTTTAAAACTCTTATAGTTCTTTTCGACGGTGAACTTGGAGAGTGGGGAAAAACTGCGATATCTTTTTCAAATATTAATTATGAGATTACAACTGATGATTCAGTTGTTTACGATAAAATATATGAAGCTAGAGACTTAGACCTTTTAATTAATTGTCTCAACGGTAAAAGCGGCTAACAAGCCCGTAAAGCAGGGCAAATAATGGTTGGCTACTTACTTTCGTAAATAATTAACCAACTCAGTCATTAATTGTTAACTAGAAAAACACTCATCTTCTGCTAACACTGTCGCTATTGCACCGGCCAAACACGTTAATTGCTCGGTGGTAATAATAAGTGGCGGAATAATATAAATAAGTTTACCAAAAGGGCGGATCCACACACCCAATTCAACAAATCGTTTTTGAATATTAGCTACGTTAACCGCTTGCTTGCATTCAACCGCGCCAATACTGCCTAATACTCGCACATCTTTAACACGTTGATGATGAATTAACGGGTTAAGTAGGGTAGTTAAGGTATTTTCAATATTTTTTACTTGCGCTTGCCAATCGTTTTTAATCAATAAATCAATGCTGGCGTTGGCTACAGCGCAGGCTAGGGCATTGCCCATAAAAGTTGGACCATGCATAAAACATCCCGCTTCACCTTTACTGATGGTTTTAGCAATATGGCTAGAGCATAAAGTTGCAGCAAGGGTAATGTAGCCGCCAGTTAAAGTTTTACCTAAACACATAATATCCGGGCTAATATCAGCCCATTCACACGCAAATAACTTACCTGTTCGGCCAAAACCTGTCGCAATTTCATCAACAATCATTAAGACATCATATTGATCACACAGTTGACGACAGGCTTTTAAATACTCAGGGTGATAAAAGCGCATACCACCTGTACCTTGTACAATAGGCTCAATGATAAAAGCCGCTATCTCATTGTGGTGATTGGCAAACAACTTAGTTAACTCAATCGTTTCATCAGTTGACCACGTTTCACCAAACTTAATACTTGGTGCAGGTGCAAAATAATGTTGCATGAGTACTTGCTCAAATATTTGATGCATTCCAGTAACAGGATCGCAAACCGACATGGCAGCAAAGGTGTCGCCGTGATAGCCATTTTTAACGGTTAATAACTTAGTTTTTGTTAAGGGCGCTTTATTGTTAGCGGCAACAGCATGCTGATATTGCAGAGCCATTTTCATCGCTACTTCAACACTTACCGAGCCTGAATCAGATAAAAAGACTTTATCTAAACCCTGTGGGGTTAATCGAATTAACTTTTCACATAAAGTGATGGCACTTTGATGTGTTAAGCCGCCAAACATCACATGTGACATTTTAGCTGCCTGATCTTGCAATGCTTTATTTAAAATAGGGTGGTTATAACCGTGTAAAACTGACCACCAAGACGACATGCCATCAATCAGTTGCTCGCCACTTGCGAGATTAATCATCACGCCTTGTGCGCTTTCTACTAAATAACTTGGTAATGGCTCAGACATAGATGTATAAGGGTGCCATACGTTTTCTTTATCAAACTGCAACAAAGAGTTTTGTTCAGAGAGTAGTGTTGATTGTTTATTGCTCATTTGTTAACTAAGAGTCTCTTGTGTCGTTGACATCATAAAAAGTGTGGTTAGACTACCTGTTAAGCAAACTAGATGCAATTGGCAATTAAGTCATATATAGCCTTAATTTATAGCCTTAATTACCAAATTATGAGCTTAAAAATAAATTGTCCTTTTAACTATTATTTACGTCTTATTATTTATAAATAAGTACTGTCGTAAGTACTTTAAGCAGAGCAAATAACAATGTCACAAGCCCAGTCAGTAAACTCTATCGTACGCCATAATTGGAATTTAAAAGAAGTAAATGAATTATTTGCTATGCCTTTTAACGATCTAATGTTTAAAGCGCAAACGGTTCATCGTGAGAACTTTAATCCAAATGAAGTACAAGTAAGTACTTTGCTTTCGATTAAAACCGGTGCATGTCCAGAAGATTGTAAATACTGTTCACAAAGTGCTCGTAATAAAACTGATTTAGAAAAAGAAAGCTTATTAGCGGTTGAAAAAGTACTAGAAGCTGCACAACGTGCTAAAGAAATGGGCTCAACCCGTTTTTGTATGGGCGCTGCATGGCGTAACCCGAAAGAGCGTGATATGCCTTACGTACTAGATATGGTAAAAAGTGTAAAAGCGCTTGGCATGGAAACTTGTATGACATTAGGTATGTTATCAGGTGAACAAGCAGATCAATTAAACGACGCAGGTTTAGATTACTACAACCATAACCTAGATACGTCCCCTGAGCATTACAACCAAATTATTACTACACGTACCTATCAAGATAGATTAGATACCTTAGACAATGTTCGTGGTGCTGGTATGAAAGTATGTAGTGGCGGTATTGTTGGTTTAGGTGAAAAAGCGGTAGATCGCGCATCTTTATTAATTCAATTAGCCAACCTAAGCCCGCAACCTGAAAGTGTACCAATTAACATGCTGGTTAAGGTTGAAGGGACACCTTTAGCAGACGTTGACGATTTAGATAGTTTTGATTTTATACGCTGTATTGCCGTTGCCCGTATCATGATGCCACAAAGCCATGTCCGTTTATCAGCAGGTCGTACGGCGATGAACGAGCAAATGCAAGCTATGTGTTTCCTTGCTGGCGCTAACTCAATATTTTACGGTTGTAAATTATTAACTACTGAAAATCCTGAAACTAATCAAGATATCGCCTTGTTTGAAAAACTAGGTATCAATACCGAAACAGTTGCAGGCGATACCGAATTATCTGATAAAATCTTAAAAACAGCTATTGTTGATCAGCAGCACAGTGACTTATTCTATAATGCTTCAGTGTAATTATAACGAGTAAGTTAGTGCGTAAATTTATCAGAATGGCTAATACCTTATTCTGATAAATTACCCTGAGAAAGTATAAATATGGCCTTTGATTTTATTCGCGCCGACGTTAACGAGCAAAAAACTAAGTCTCGTTATCGTCAACTGGTTTGTGCTCAAATAGAAAGTAGCGTTGTAAATACCGTAATTAATGACAATATGATTGTGATTAATGATAAGTCTTATCTTAATTTTTCATCTAATGACTATTTAGGTTTAAATAATCACCCATTAATCAATCAAGCTCTGCAAGAAGGCGCCGATAAGTTTGGCACTTGTGCAAGCAGCTCAAGTCTAGTTACCGGTTATCATTATGCACATCAATCTCTTGAAGATGAAATATGCCAATGGTTGAATAAACCTAAATGTTTACTCTTTTCTAGCGGCTTTAGTGCTAATTTAGCTATTTTTAATGCTTTAGGCAAAACAGCGGGTAGTCATTTTTTTCTTGATAAACTCAGTCACGCGTCTATGATTGATGGTGCTTACCAAAGTAATGCAACCGTTAAGCGTTTTAACCATAATAATATTGATCATTTATCAAACCTGTTGCAGCGTCGTGAACAATCACCAAACAAGCTTATTGCTTCTGAAGGTGTTTTTAGCATGGACGGTTGCCAAGCCAATGTTAACGAATTAGCTCAATTAGCAAAAGCTAAGCAGGCATGGCTTTATTTAGATGATGCACACAGCATTGGTATAGTTGGCAGTGAAGGACAGGGCAGTAATAGTCTTGCTAATGTTGATATTACTATGGCAACCTTTGGTAAAGCATTAGCGACGAGTGGCGCTTTTATAACCTGCGATGAAAACTTACATGATTATTTAGTTAATTTTTCACGTCACTATATTTATTCAACAGCGATTTCGCCAGCGATTGCATGGGCAACTAAAGCCAGTATTTCATTAGCTCAAAAAGAGCAATGGCGACGAGAAAAAATTAGTGAATTAAGTGAATTATTTACCCGTTTACTCGCCGATAATATTGAATTAATCACTACACAATCTTCAATTCACGCCATTATAATTGGTGATGAAAAAAAAGCATTAGCGGTAAGTGATTTACTGAAAAAACAAGGCATATGGTTAACAGCAATACGTCCACCAACGGTTGCAGTTAATAGTTCTAGGTTACGCGTTACGATATGCGCAAACCACAACACTAAAGATATCATATACCTAGCGGGATGTATTAATAAGGCAATAGCTTAATGGCAAATATAGAACAAGAAAAAAACAACAGAGTAAATATTGCTAAAAGCTTTGGATCTGCCAGTAAATCTTATGATGTTTCGGCAAGGCTACAACGTTTTTCCGGTAAACACTTAATGTCTTGGTTGCCAAACCGTCATGATCTTACCGTGTTAGATTTAGGCTCAGGCACTGGTTTTTTTACCGACTTATTGGCGAGTACTTATAAACAAGTAATTGGCTTAGATATCTCGTTTGAGATGCTTAAATTTTCTGAAGAAAATAGAAAAGAAAGCATTTTATGGCTACAAGGTGACGCACATAAAATTCCACTTCAAAATAACAGCGTTGACTTTATATATTCCAATTTAGTTATCCAGTGGTTTGAGCCTCTTGATGAAGCCATAACTGAAATGTTGCGTGTGTTAAAGCCGGGTGGTCTAATTATTTTTACCACACTTGTTGACGGAACATTACACGAGCTAAAATCTTCATGGGCGAAAGTTGATGAAGACCAACACGTGATTGATTTTAAAACGGTAAAAGAAATAAATACTTTATTTCACAATGAAAAATCTATGTTGATAGAGCAAAAGTGTCAAGATATTATTTTGGAATACCAAAATGTGATTCATTTAGCCCGTGAATTAAAAGGCTTAGGGGCAAACCATTTAGCAGAAAAGAAAAACCGCGGGCTTTCTGGTAAAGATAAGTGGTTTAAAATGACCGAACACTATCAAGACTTTTTAGAGCCAGATGGTATTTACCCTGCTACCTATCGATTATTTTCAGGATTAGTGGTTAAGTTAAATCATTAACCTTTGATATAAAGGTTATTTTTTATTTTTAACGTTAACTCCTGATTAATTACCAAACGAGTTATCTGCTATATAAATGTATAACCATAGTGTATAGCCATTCTATTTTTTAGCTCAAAACTTTAAGATTTCAAATGAAAGAATTATTTATTACTGCAACCGATACCGATGCGGGAAAAACCTTTGTTAGTTGTGCAATTATCTATGCATTATCAAAACAACAAAATTTAACAACAAAACGATCAATAAAAATAGCAGCGTTTAAACCTATTTCGGCTGGTTGCGAGTTAATTAACGGACAGTTAATTAATGAAGATGCAAAACTGCTCAGTGATTTTGCTAATTGCGGGCAAAGTATTCAAAACATTAATCCAATCGCTTTTGAAGAAGCTATTGCGCCACATATTGCCGCCAAAAAACATAATCAGAAAATTACTATTAGTGAGATCAGCCAGCATTATGAGTCAGTCAAAACAGAAGCTAAAAAAAGTAATGCTGACTTTGTGTTAACCGAGGGGGCGGGCGGTTGGCGTTTACCATTGGGACGTGTCGATAGTGAAGAAAGCAAATATCAATTTTTGTCGGACTTTGCTATTACAGAAAACCTACAAGTAATTTTAATCGTTAATATGAAATTAGGTTGTTTAAACCATGCGTTATTAACTTATGAAACAATTAAAGCTGACGGGTTAACTTGTATTGGTTGGGTTGCGAATTGTGCCAGTGAAGAGCCAATGAGTAATTTAACTGAAAATATTTTGGAGCTTGAACAACTATTGCCTGTGCCGAAAATTGCCCAGTTTGATTTTATCGCGGATATTGATGAACAGAACAATAAAGTAAGTTTCGAGCAAAAAATTCAACGTACCGAAAATCAAATTGATTTAGCGCCGTTATTTTCTTAACTTTATTCTGTATACGCAATTTATTATTTAACCCTCCATTTATGCTAAGTCCAATACTAAAAAGTGAAGAAATTATCCGAGTAATTTTTCTGCAGATAACTCTTCCTTTTATTAACATTCCTATGCACTTGGTTCTAAAACGTCATCTTCGAGGTTTCTTGTCGGAAACCCATTTATTAAAATATCATTGAGATTATATCAACACTTCAAAGATGACGTTTCAAAAATTACCTATTTGCATTTATTAAGAGTATTACTTAATTAAAATTGATAACTAGCTGTAACTTTGAAATTACGACCAACTTCGTTATCGTTATAATCAGCATCACCGAAATACATGCCAAAACTTTCATGGTTTTGATATGCCTTATCAAATAAATTCTCAACAGCTACTTGTACAGATAAACCGTCAAATTGTGATACTTGATAATCAAGCCAGATATTAGTTATCCCATAACCGCTCTTTTTAATATCAGCTGTTTCAAGGTTTCCATCTTCAATAAATGTTTCATCTAAATTAACACCACTTGCAAATTCGCTGTCAAAGCCAATAACAACAAAATCAGAAGCTTGATAAGTAGCGCCTATTTTTACAGTATTGGTACCTGAATATAAATTGTCAGTAGTGTAATTCGGGTAAGCGTTTTCACCTTTGTCATAGCTATAAGCTATATAAGTACTATACGCTTGATGATTTAATCTAAAGCCAGCTTCAGTACCTGTCATCGATAAGTCATAGTTACTTGTAAGGGCATTATTTTTAGTAGGGTGGTAATAATTATCAATAATAAAGTGATAAACATTTAGGTAAAAATTAGCGCTATCAACATTTAACGTACTTGATAAATCTTGAATAAGGTTAAATTCGTAATGATTACCTGTTTCAGCTTTAGCATCGCTTGAATCTATTACTCCGCCAGAGAGCGTTAATGTTTCCGGTAAACCAGGCCCTTTAAAAATACGGCCATAATCGAAGCCAAGCATCAGACTGTCATTAGCTTGCCAGTCAACCGTTAATTTAGGCGAAAATTGATTAAATGAATTATCGTAAGATCCGCCTAATTTATAATCATCATAACGAACACCCGGTGTGATTGTTACATCGCCAAATAATAATTCGGCTTGTATATATGCACCAATTAAAGATGCTTCAGGAGTGGTATTAAGAGATAGGTCATTTGACATAGTAGTGCCGTCGTCTAAGCTGATAATCTCTAAATTACGAGCACTAACAGCCTGTTCAGATTTAAAACTTTCAATACCACCGGTCCAAGCAATATCATTTATTATAAAGGTATTGCGAATT
Organism: Colwellia sp. E2M01; assembly: GCF_018860585.1. Classification (GTDB taxonomy): domain Bacteria; phylum Pseudomonadota; class Gammaproteobacteria; order Enterobacterales; family Alteromonadaceae; genus Colwellia. The sequence goes on along the minus strand of NZ_JAHKPR010000034.1, from coordinate 13,494 downwards.
TCTAAGCCTATTGTTTTGTATGAGTAATCACGATCTGGTGTTGCTATTGTCCCTAATGCTACATCACTACCACCCGGTTGATATGGAGCTTCGCTCCCACCTCTAACCATTTTTTGTTCATTAAAATAAGCATTTACCGATAAGTCTAATAGAGGATTATCGCTACTGTTATGATAATTAAGGGTGTATGTATCACGTACATAACCATTAAAGCCTAACGCTTCATCGATTGTTGTAGCCCCTGGTTTTTCTCCTGAAAGTGTTCTGTAACCACTGTCATCGTAGCGTTGTGCTGAAAAATCAAGTTGTTCAACATCACTAAAGTCATATACAAGTTTAAGTAAACCACTTTCTAATTCACTATGTTTATTAACAATAGGATCTTGATCAGGTGTTTCAATATCACCTGATTCACTCCAATTTAAAGCGGCTAGGGCACTAAAGTTATCGGTTAATCTTCCGTAAGTGCTTAAACTAAATGTTCTATATTCAGTTGCTGTATCCATACCAGCAGTGGCTTTAAAACCAAATTTTTGTTCAGGACCTAAAATATCTAACGGATCCATTGTTTCATATTTAATTGCACCGACGTTAGCGCCGTAGCCACTAAGTACAGATGAAGCACCTAGCTCAACAGAAACAGCTTTTAACATAGATGCATCAACCATCGTATTTCCAGAATGGTGGAACATTTGACCGTCTTGGCGAGCACCATCTATGGTTACATTAGCTGAATGTTCTTCAACACTACGTAAGTATACTTTTTGGCTATAAGGAGTACTATTACTGACATTGATACCAACAGATTCTTTAAATATCCCTTTAATATCAGTCGTTTGAGTTTCTTCTAATCTTTCTTTAGAAACTTCGATATCATCGCCTTTTTGGCTAGTAACTTTGCTAGTTTCTAATACTTGTATATCATTAGCATACGCTTGATTACTTAGGGCAGCTGCTATTATTAATGATAAATAACCTATTTTCATGTTGAACAAACCTTATGTGTTTAAATAATTTTGCGCAGTCTAAATGATAATTGTTATCGTTTGCAGTTTTTTTACAATCTTTACAAATAGAAGGCGAGATTATTAGAAAGCATTAAGTGATTTTTCTTGCATTTATCTTTGTATTTAAAGGATAATAATAACAATTTCTATTTGCATGGGGTGTTTTTTATGCCGTCAATACTCATTTGTGCAGCTGACTTGCTAACTCGTAACTTATTACAAGAAATATTAACAGAGCCATATCAACTTTATATCGCTACCACTATTGAAGAAGTGAACCCTATATTAAGTGAAGTGAATATTGATTTATTATTACTTGATATAATCACACCTAATTTTAATAGCTTGCAAATAATTAAAGAAGTGAGTCAACAGTTTACTTTATCTATATTAATGTTATTAACTAATAATAATGAACACTCAAGAATAAAAGCTTTTGATGCAGGTGTAGATCAATGCTTAGCAAAGCCTTTCAATAATATGGAATTATTAATGAGAGTGAAATCTTTACTTAGACGTACTTTATTGACAAGGTCTACCTATAAAACTCAAATATCCACAGAGCGGTTTAGGCAAGCAATTGAGGAAGTCCCTTTTACAAATACAGAAAATGGTTTGATGAACCATTTAATTAAGAACAAAAATAAAACTGTTTCAAAAGAAGAGTTGCAAAGAGCAGTATTACGAACAGAGTATTCAATACTAGATCGTAACTTAGATATGCATATCAGTAATATGCGTCGTAAATTAAAGAGTTCTGGTTTTTCAAAAGATGTAATATTAACGATAAGAAATAAAGGTTATCTGTTTGAAGAAAAGAGAGATAATTTAAGCAAAGTTAACTTTTCTTGATTTCAGTTTTAAGCCTTAACTCTTTAAAAATGCATGTTTATTATTCTCGAGTCAGCAGTGTTTTGTTAACCTTTTTCACTCATATTAGGCTCTGCTGATATTTCAGGTTAAAACTTATTCAGTTTTAAACGGATTTAATTGCGACAGAGGAAGGTTTAACAAAGCAAAATGTCTATTGGAGAACTTGGAAATATTTCACTGGCTATCGATACTGAAGGTAATATTTTGGCTTACATTCAACGAAGTAATTAGATAAGCACGTAGCTTCTAAAGACAACCATTAAAATGTGAACAGTGATATACAATACAAAAAATCCGCTCAAGGTTAATTGAGCGGATTTTTTTGTCTTCGACACTTACTTGTAATCATTAACTCTTGAAGTGAACTTAATTTTAATTTTTAGGTAAATATCTATCAATTATTTTACTTCGCTAGCTCTGCAAAGCAGGCACTGGCAATAAAACCTGAACGGGTTTTATAATCCGTCGACTTACTTACCTTCTCATCAATTTGGCTGATCAATAATTCAGGCAAAGTCACATTTATTTTATGACTTTTACCCAAGTAGGGCGTTATATCTATACTCACTATTGCCCAAAAAGCTTGGGCAAAGGTATATGGGTTTTCCTGCATATAATTTTTTCTATGTAATTCTAAGCTAGTTGCGTTTGGCACTTTCTCTCCATATTCAGCCAAAATCGCTAAATGAGATTTTATCGATTTGGTAATTTCTTCAATACCTAAATCAATCGATTTAGCACTAATTCCACAGCCTGGTAAGTCAGGAATAGACACCTGATAATCGTCTTTTTTTTCATCAAATATAAACATCACAGCATAGTTCATTTTTAGCTCCTAACAGCACTAAAACAGGGTAAAAACCATGATAACCCTAATGACCCTGAATGTAAATACATTAGTAACCCTGACAACCCCTTTGTTAATTGTATCTATAACCCTGATAACTCCTTGTTGTTTTTGTTTGGGGTTCTAATAACTCTAATGTTTTTAGGTAGGTGACTGTTTACTATTTTTTAGAGCTACAATTAAATTAGGGTTTATTTTTAAGTAATAAATATTAAGTCAGATAACTATTGAAAAATGACTATAAAATTGAGTAAGTGACAAGATAAAGGGTAAGGATCATAAAAGAGATCTAAGAGTTATCTTTTATGTGGATCGTGGTGGGTTTGATCTCTATAATGAAAATACAATGTAGTTAAAATTATCATCAGTAAGACCTAATATTGGTTTATAAATGTACAGATTATGACGCGTTTTTCTGTCGTTTTATTGAACAATTATTGCATTAAAAATTAGGCCGTATTTGTCTACTTAAAATTTAATTTAGACAAATAATTTTACTATTTATTAGGCTATTCATAGGGACTATTATGAAAGAACTTTTACACGGTAATCCAGAATTATTAATAACAGTCATCGGTATTGGCGGCTGTGGTTGCAACACCGTTAATATGCTGCACGAAAACAATTTATCAGGGCAAGTAAACTTAATCGCTGTAAATACTGATCTAGCAGCACTTAATAGTATCAATGTAGAAAAGAAGATCCTGATTGGCGAGAACCTAACCAATGGTTACGGTGCAGGTGCTGATCCTGATATTGGTTTTCAAGCAGCACAGGAAAGTGAAGAGCTGTTACGCAATGCTATTGTTGATAGTGATATTGTTATTATTACTGCAGGTTTTGGTGGTGGTACGGGTACAGGTGCAAGTCCGTTAGTTGCTAAAATATGTCGAGAGCTAAAGATCAATTGCTTAGCTATTGTTACTCTACCTTTTGAGTCAGAAGGGCAAAAGCGATTAGATTATGCATTACAAGGCATTGACGATATAAAAGAGCCTATCCATGCTTTTATCACCTTATCTAATGATTTGTTATTAAAAGGATTAGGAGAAAGCGTTGGCTTATTCTCAGCCTTTAACCAAAGTAATGAAGTGTTAAAAAACTTATTAATAGCTTTGGTACAAATGTTAAATGAAACAGGCTACGTTAATGTTGATAAGAATGACTTTTCAACCATATTATCGTACGAAGGTGAATCGATATTAGGCGTTGGCAAGGCCAATTCAGAAGAAGAAGCTTTTGATGCTCTTGATCAAGCCCTGAATAATCCATTAGTTTCTATCGCAAACATTGATACTGCTAAAGGGATCATCTTTCAGCTATTTTGTAAGTCTGAGCCGAAACTCTCAACATATAATGGCTTAATTGACCATATCCGCACTAAAATCACTAATCAATCAGTATTAATAGTACCAGGGGTTACCTTAGATCCAAACTTGTCTTCTGAAATAGAAATATTGATTATAGGATCTGGCATTAGCAGCGATACAACAGTAAAACCAACAATAAAAATAGCTGAGCAAACACCGTTGATGTCTACAACTGAGGCTGACACAACAGTGCCTGACATAAAAAAGACTTCTGTTGACTATTCTACCGCTCCAGAATACTTAGATGATGAATTAAGTTTTGTTAATCAAGGAGAGTCATTAACTGACATTCCGGCTATTACCCGAAAGTTAATGGCAATTAACCGCTTGTAACGATTTGCTGCAATGAAATAATACTCATGGTAATTGTTGGTAGTTATTACTGGCACATAGCAACAAATAATGTGATCCTATTATTTGTTGCTACGTATATCTTATATATTGGATATCAAAAAATAACAGTACATACCTTAAAACTCCTACAGCGCTTAGCTGTTTAGCTGAATTCAAATTAATGCTTAATTTGGCTTAATTGGGGTTAGTTTGGAATTAGTTGGATTAATGCCATTTTGAAAATAACTATATGAGAAGTCACCATGAAAAATAAAATTAAAAGTTCGATTAAATTAATATGTAGTCTCGCCAGCGTTATTGGTTTTTCTGCGCTAGCGACCGATCTTAAAGTAGGTGATGATGCACCTAACTTTAATTTACAAGCAACTACCGGTGAGTTTTATCAACTAAGCGATTACCAAGGTAAACAAGCAGTGGTACTTGCTTGGTATCCTATGGCAAATACCCGTGGCTGTACTATCGAATGTAAATCGTTAACCGAGCAAGGCCATTTAATTCGTGAATATGACGTAAGTTATTTTATGGCGAGTGTCGATCCACTAGATGATAATCGTGACTTTGCAGAAAAAACCGGTGCAGACTTTCCTATGTTAAGCGATCCGACGAAAGAAACAGCTAAAGCATACGATGTATTAAATTTTGTTCGAGTTGCCAGTCGTGTGACTTTCTATATTTCTAAAGAAGGTAAGATCATTAAAATTGATGATGATGTTTCACCAAAAACTGCCGCAGAAGATATGGCTAATACGCTAGGGGCTTTAGGTGTAGCTAAAAAAGTTATGTAACCGGTTATTCCTTAAATAGTAAATACTTAATGGCAATGGCTTAATGGCATATATTTAATGGCAAAACCCAATAAAAAAGGTCCGACAAAAACCGTCGATATATTTTGTAAAAGCTGTAACTTTCTGCTTTTCAAATATAGAAAAGGCGGTAAGGGCGCTTTGGTTAAATGTTTTAAAGAGCGGATCAGCCAAGATTTTACTGAAACACCCTGCGTATGTCCGCAATGTGAAAAGCAATTTGCTCGAGATTGTTTAGTTAGAGGTACGCCAGCTTTTAAGATGATAGGCGGAAAGGTATGGCATAATTAATACCAATCTCAATAATTATGTGATTATTTCTACTGACTAAAATCACCAACTACGGCGTTATTTATTTAATAATTAGAATAACTAGTTAGTTAAATAAATGCCTTGTATTTGATGATTTTTACTGTGTATATAATAGACCACCTAATTAATGAAACTGGTATAACCTGAATCATCCTTATTTCAGGTTACTTATTTTTGTATTGCGCTAAGAGCAGCTACTACACTACGCCGCGTTAGTCTTTGTATTAATGTTAACTTGAGGTTGTGAAATATTAGGCAACTTTAATGACAATAAAGATGCGGTGGCTAAAAATCCACACGATATCCATAAACAGGCAGCTAAACCATATTCTTGATAAACCCAGCCAGAAAGCACTGTACCTATTAATCTTCCCATCGCGTTTGCCATATAGTAAAAACCAACATCAAGTGATACACCATCTTTACCGGCGTAACTTACAATAAGGTAACTATGTAGTGATGAGTTTACGGCAAACACCGCACCAAAAATTAATAAGCCAACAATGATTGATATTTGAATATAAAAATCATAATACAAGGTGAGGGCAATCGCAGCAGGAATAACTGTTAAGTAACTTGCCCACATAAATGCCGCTTTACCTGATGGTACTTTACCGTCACTTTTACCCGTTAACATTGGCGCGACAGATTGCACTATGCCATAGCCTATTACCCAGCTTGCCATAAAGGTACCAACCCACCAATGATTCCAACCAAAAGTAACGGCTAAAAATACCGGTAACGCCACCACAAACCAAACATCACGAGCACCGAATAAAAACATACGAGCAGCAGATAACGTATTGATAGCTGGGCTTTTAGAGAATATTTCATTAAATTTAGGCTTGTAACTTGCTTTACCTAAATCTTCTTTTAAGGTGATTAAACTAAATACCCACACTAGCGCTAAAACAACCGCCATTAATATTACCGCACCTTTAAATCCAATTAAGGTAAGTAATAAACCACCGAGGAAAAAGCCAACCCCTTTTAAGGCGTTTTTAGATCCTGTTAAGATAGCAATCCACTTATATAAGCGTGCTTCGCCATCTTCAGCTTCTTGCGGAACTAAAAGCTTAATGGAGCTTTTAGCGCTCATTTTATTTAAGTCTTTGGCTATACCTGACAATGCTTGGGCAATCATTACATAAACAACAGTAAGCATTTCTGCAGGTACGGCAAGCATGGCCAAGGCAATAATTTGCAAACTCAAACCAATATTCATGGTTTTATTCAAACCAAGCCTTGCGCCCAACCAACCACCAACCAAGTTGGTGATCACGCCAAAGATTTCATAAAACAAAAACAACATGGCAATATTTAGTGGGCTGTAACCTAATTGATGAAAATACAACACGACTAACATGCGCAGTGCGCCATCAGTTAGGGTAAATGCCCAATAATTTCCCGTTATCACCAAATATTGCTTCACTTGCGTTGACAAGTTTTGCAATGACAATGATTTAAACGATAAAAGCCCCATAGGGATATTCCTTTAGTAACTCAAAATTGATTAAAAAATTTAATTGGCTAAGTCAGCTAAACCAACCATGCGAGCAAGCTCTGCGGTGCGGTTTGCGTAACCCCATTCGTTGTCATACCACACGTAAATTTTCACTTGGGTATCATTAACAACCATGGTTGAAAGCGCATCAACAATGCTTGAACGCGGATCGCCTTTATAATCAACAGAGACTAATGGACGCTCTTCATAACCTAAAATACCTTTTAACTCACCATCAGCAGCTTCTTTTAGTAATTGATTAACTTCTTCCGCGGTAGTGTTTTTATTTAATTCAAACACACAATCGGTAATAGAGGCATTGGTTAAAGGAACGCGAATAGCGTGACCATTTAATTTACCTTTAAGCTCAGGAAAAATATGGGTAATTGCGGTAGCAGAGCCTGTGGTTGTTGGAATTAAGCTAGTACCACACGAGCGTGCACGGCGTAGATCTTTATGCGGCGCATCAATAATGGTTTGTGTATTGGTAATGTTATGAATCGTGGTAATTGAACCGTGTTTTATACCTAGTTTTTCATGAATAACTTTTACCACAGGGGCAATACAGTTAGTGGTACATGAAGCGGCAGTCACTATTGGATGAATGGCTTTGTCATATAAGTCATCATTTACACCCATAACAACGTTTAATACGCCATCTTCTTTAACCGGAGCGGTCACAACAACACGCTTAACGCCTTGTTTTAAATAAGCTTGTAAAAGCGCTTTGGTTTTAATTTTTCCCGACGCTTCAATAACAACGTCACATTTAGACCAATCTGTGTCTTCTGTCGCTTTATTTTGTGTACACGTAATAGCCTTCCCATTAATCATCATAACGTTGCCATTAGCCGTTGCTTGATGATGCCAACGTCCTTGTACTGAATCAAAGGTCATTAAATGTGCCAGTGTTTCAGCATCTCCAGCGGGATCGTTAATATGAACAATTTCAACATCATCCCAATCGTACGCTGCACGCATAGATAAACGTCCCATACGACCAAAGCCGTTAATTCCTATTTTAATTGTCATCATTTTGCTCCTAAAATTGTCGGTTAAAAGTCATTTGTTATAAATACGAGTTGAAGTAGTTAAGTTGCACTGGATTTTTAAGTGAGTTAGGGCGAATTTTTTGTACTTCGCTGATAACTTTATCGCCAGATAAACCTGTCGCTAACATGATTAGTCCAATAACCAAACCTGTTCTGCCAGAGCCACCTTTGCAATGTACGGCAATAGTACCTTTGTTATTTATTACGTTAAGGATATTGGCTTTATAAGCTCGCCATTGTGTTGCAAACACTTCGTCTGGCGCGGCATCATCTAAAATAGGCAGCTGCACCCATTCAATACCATGTTTGGCACATTCATCAGGTAAGTTAAGCGCTGAGTTTTTCTCCATTTCGTCATCAAACATTAATGTCAGCAACATATCGGTACCTGCTGATTTAAGTGTGGCAATAGAGTCTTCTAAGTTGGCTTCTTTCGTCCCTGGGCAAGGAGTGAAAATAAGTTTCGCGCTATTTTCATTGGCCGAATCGTCTAGGGTTAAAATATCAAAAGGATGAGTTTGCATGGTATAACCTTGTAATTTTGTATGATGAATAAAGCGTGCTTACTATTGCTACACGCGTTGTTTATTAAAAAATATCTAACTTAAAATTAAATACGTTGTTTCCACTACTTAAATAAATGTTTACTTTTATTAATGATATAAACCAATGACAACATCACAGGCACTTCAACTAATACACCCACAACCGTGGCGAGTGCGGCACCTGAATGTAAGCCAAATAATGAGATAGCAACCGCTACTGCTAATTCAAAAAAGTTTGAAGTACCAATTAAACACGCAGGGCCTGCAATCTTGTGCGGTAATTTCATCAATTTTGCGGCGATAAAAACAATTAAGAAAATGCCGTAAGTTTGAATCATTAACGGAATAGCAATTAAGCCAATGGTGAGTGGATCTGAAACAATCGTCTCAGCTTGAAAACCAAACAATAAAACCACCGTTGCTAATAAGCCGATAACAGACCAAGGTTTCATCGCAGCTAAAAACTGTTCAAGTGATTTACCGTTATCAGCTTTACTATTAGCACTGTTTAATTTTTTACGGGTGATAATACCTGCAACTAACGGCAGCAATACATAAAGTACCACTGAGATAAGTAAGGTTTCCCAAGGTACTTGAATATCACTAACACCTAGCAATAATGCAGAAATAGGCGCAAAAGCAAAAATCATGATCACATCATTTACTGAGACTTGTACTAAGGTATAGTTTGCATCACCTTTGGTTAATTGTGACCAAATGAATACCATGGCGGTGCAGGGCGCAACACCTAATAAAATCATACCGGCGATGTATTCTTGTGCAGAAGTAGGGTCGACTAAATCAGCAAATAAGCCATTAAAAAATAACCAACCTAAAGCGGCCATAGTAAAAGGCTTTATCAACCAATTAACGACAACAGTTAACACTAAACCTTTTGGGTTTTTACCAACATCTTTAATGGCGGAAAAATCAATTTGTACCATCATTGGGTAAATCATTACCCAAATAAAAACAGCAACCACAATATTAACGTGTGCTATTTCAAGGTTGGCAATTGTTTGAAAAACATCAGGCTGCCATAAACCTAAAGCAACACCAGCGATAATACTTAATCCTACCCAAACTGATAAGTAACGCTCAAAAACACCCATGTTCATTTCCTTTTTTATATATTTTTTAAGTTAAGTAAGCCCTTAACTTTGCCTTTAATATGCTTTAAAAATTATTGCCAATTACTTACAGAAATCACTTTTCCCAGGCCTATTTTTCATCACACTTAGACGTAATAGCTCTTCACTTATTAAAGGAATATTATTTTCTGTTGTGTACGCTATGATTGATTTAGCCCACAGAGGTAATTTAGGGTTGATTCGATAAAACACCCACTGGCCGTGCTTTCTATCAACAATAACGCGTGCTCTTTTTAGAACAGCAAGGTTACGCGATACTTTTGGTTGGCAGTCTTCGTCTAAAGATTCCATCAATTCACACACACAAAGTTCACCATGATAATGACCAAGCATTAATGTTTTTAAACGAATCTCATCGGTTAAACATTTGAAGAAATCTGTTGGAATAATATCCGTTAATGTATCGTTTTCATCTTCAAATTGACTAAGATCGTTATCTATTTTATGTAATTTACTGTCTACTGCATTTGCATCCGCTGTTACATTGGAATTAGCACTTATTTGTTCATCATTTGCATTAGGTAATGCTTTGTCTTCGACTAATAAAAACATTGATAAACGATTATTTAATTCATTAAGTGTGACTGAAAAAGCATTACTACCAGCGCGATCTTTTGGATCTGGAAAATCCCAAGCGAGTTGCTTTTTAGCATTAGGATAATTTCTACATTCAGTATTCGCTTTATCACAAAGGGTGATCACATAATCAAATTTTGTTTCTTCAAATACAGAGATATCTTTGGAGACCAACTCAGAAGTGTTTAAGCCAAACTTACTTAAGGCGTCAATGGCACGTTCATCGACTTGCTCAGGTAATGTACCCGCACTAAATACTTCAAATTGATTTCCAGCCTTATGTTTTAATAAAGCTTCAGCCATTTGTGATCTTGCAGAGTTACCTGTGCAGAGAAAAAGTATTTTTTGTTTTTTGAGGGATTTTAATTTTTTCATAAGTTTTACCACTTAATAAAATATAAATAATATTATATATATGAAATTTCATATGTAAAGTTTTGTTGTTTGTTATTCATCAAGAAACAAGCGCTAAAGGATTAAGTTTTTTAGCTAGTTATAGGGTATTATAGCGCCCATAAAATTATGGTACTCAGTTGAAGAGGTTGCTGTGAAAGCATTTAGGTTAGTCAGCTTGTTAGAAGGTTTTTCATATTTACTTATTCTTAGCGTGACACTTGGTTTCATTAATAGAGAATATGTATTTGCTATAGGTATGGCACACGGTGCTTTATTTGTTAGCTATATTATTTTGTCATTCTATGTGGCTCATAAACGCAGTTGGTCAATATTTGTATGGTTATTAGTCTTCATCGCATCACTTATTCCGTTTGCTTTTATTGCTGTTGAGTTATTTATTGAAAAAGAGCTAAAAAAAGTCAGCTCTGAACACAACATATAATGAACCACCGAGCTTATCGTTTTATAAATCACAATAGTAAGCTAAACATTACATAACAGTTTGCCTTGGGCTAACATATCAAATTACTTCTCAGACTCATTTACTTGGAATAAAACATGCGCGTAGCCGTTTCACAGTTTGCTATTACTTCAAATATTCACCATAACCTTGCTACTTGTAAGCGTATGATTGACGAAATATCCGTATGTAAGCCCGATTTAATCGTGCTACCTGAATATTGTAATACACAATTTTCCCATGTTTTACCTTCGTATGTAGATCACAATCAAGCCTGGCAAGAGGCTGTGGCAATTGATGGAGAGTTTATTGCAACAATAGCGGCACAAGCTAAAAAGTATCATTGCTACATTATACTGAATGTGAGTTTACAACGAGATAGCTCCCGCAATACTGATGATGGTTTGGTTAAATCTAATATTAGTATTACCTCTTGTTTACTGGCACCCAATGGAAAACTAATACACAGCCAAGATAAACAAAAATTAAGCCCCCATGAAAGTCACTATTTTATAAAGGGTAATGACATAGCAAACGTTATATCAATACCGTTTAATGAATCTGAGCGAGAGGTTAATCTTGCTTTATTATCGGGGGATGACAGTATGGAGCATGCTGTATCGCGTCAATTAGTGTTAGCTGGGGCTAAATTACTTTGTAATTCGATTAATACCTTTGCTATAGACCAAAGCAAGGTACACGACTTTGTTAGAGCTAGTGACAACAATGTATTTTTCGCAACAGCGAACAAAGTAGGTGCTTTGTATCACAGTGATAATGTAAATGACGAGCCACAAAACAAGATTATCCAACAATATTTAATCGGTGCAGGGCAAAGCCAAATTATTTCACCACAAGGTATCGTACTTGCCAAATTAAATCATAACGATGAAGGGTTTACTTTTGCTGATATCGATTTAGCGGCAGAAAAAAAACTCGGGTTAAGCAGCAAGCAGCGTCCTGATAGCACTTTAATCGAACAACAACGCCGGCCAGAACTTTATTTAAATAGTCAAAAACAAAGCGAAGTAACTGCCGTAATAAAGAATAGCGAAAACAAAGTAACAACAGCCGCCACGGCAAATGTTGCGATATTTGCTACTTATAAGCCAGATGAAGAAGCAATTGAAGATGTTTGTCATTATATTGAAAATAACCTCAGTGATATTATTCAATTACCAGAGCTATTTTTTATTGCTGATAAAACAATTACTCATAATGCACAACAACGACAAAAAATAGCGCATTTATGTCAGCAGCTAATAACACAAGTGAGCGCAGTGCTCAGGCCGTTTCAGTATGTGTGTACAAGTATTATTGACAATGATGTACACAAAGCTGTGATCATTGGTAATAAAGGCGTAATCGCATCTCAACAACAACTGCATTTTTGTAAACGTTATCAATGGACTGTCTTAGCTAATAAACTCAATATAATAGCGTTACCTTTAGAGCAAGGTATAGTGAAGCTAGCCATGCTTACCGCTGATGATGTCAATATTGCTGAAATGTTTGAGCTAACAGCTAAAAGTGGAGGGCAGTTGTTATTAGCACCCTTTGATATTCAGGAAGCTATTGAAGTTGAATATAATTTATTAGCTCGAGCAACTGAAAATAGAATTTGTATTGTTGCCGCTAGCCGTGAGAAAAGCTTTGCTAAAGCAACGGTAGATACTTATGTAGATAAAGATAATATTTACCGTAAAAATAAAACGAAAGAGCAAAAATCAACAGGCTTAATTATTAACTTAAGCGTTGATTTTAACCGTAGTGTGTCGACTGATTTAATGGTGAATAATATTGTTAATGCTAATAGCAAAGGTAATACTGCTTTATTACCGCAATGGCGCAGCCGAAAGTTTACAGGTTATCTCAACGAGCCCATTGTTAAAGAACAATTTGGTAAAATAACTAAAGCTGTTGTCCATCCTATAGCGGCTGACCGTTAACTATTAATTATTAAGTAAGCTTGCGTAAAAAGTAACAGCTTTAAAGTAACAGTTTTTTAATAAAGAATTATTTAGAGCGCTAATGACAAAGTGTTAAATGCTTATA
>NZ_JAHKPR010000034.1:0-133 GCF_018860585.1 Colwellia sp. E2M01 | reverse complement strand
TATAAGCATTTAACACTTTATTTAATAAATTAGCTATTTAACACTTTACAAATTGCTGTGCAGTATTTAGAATTCGCGCACTTTTAAGGAACAGCAAAAAACTTTCCTTTTAAGCTTCAGGTGAGATGGCTGA
>NZ_JAHKPR010000039.1:40284-57267 GCF_018860585.1 Colwellia sp. E2M01 | reverse complement strand
CTTCCTACATTTTGAGATATGAGGTTATATTATTTTGATTACCGTAGGAGGCAGCTTCCTACGGGCAACATTTAAGTGGATGATAAACTTGAATGTTGGGTGGTTTACTTGTTATAACGTTATGTATTAATGACGAATAGGATATTCGTGTTCTACTAAAAAAGGATTTATTATGTTTATCTCTCCTCAAATTACTCATCATGGCGCTGTTAACGGCGTAACAGGCTCTTGTCATCAATTAACGATTAACGCTACAACGAGTGTGCTAATTGATTGTGGTTTGTTTCAAGGTGCGGAAATCTCTGGAAACCCCGAAGGTGATGGTTTAGCGATTGATTTTGATGTAACACATATCAGTGCTTTAATTGTTACTCATTGTCATATTGATCACGTTGGTCGAATTCCGTATTTATTAGCGGCAGGCTTTACCGGTCCCATATTTTGTACTGAGGCTTCTGCTAGTTTACTGCCTTTAGTGATTGAAGATGCATTAAAGGTGGGTGTTACCCGTGACAAAACTTTAATTGCAGCGTGTCTTAAATTATTAAAAAAACAAATTACCTCAATTCCTTATAAACAGTGGTTTAGTTTACCTGTCAATACTATATCTGAAAGTGTAAATACGAATAGTTATATCACTTATAGAAAAGCCAAAGCTAAGTTTCAACCTGCAGGACATATTTTAGGGTCTGCTTATGTTGAAATAGATCTAGCTGAGCCTATTTTTGCTAATACTAGTAAAGCAATTAACAGTATTAATAATTTTAATGGCTCTATAACTAATAAGCACAGAGTGGTTTTTTCTGGTGATTTAGGCGCACCGTATGCGCCTTTACTGCCTGCACCTAAAAGTCCTTATCGGGCTGACACTTTGGTTATAGAGTCAACTTATGGCGATAAAAATCATCAAAGTAGAAAGCAGCGTCGTCAAAACTTACAAGGCGTTATTGAAAAAGCAGTTAACGATAATGGCGTGGTACTTATTCCTGCCTTTAGTATTGGCCGTACTCAAGAATTGTTATACGAATTAGAACAAATAATTTATCAACAATCTGTTCAGCTTAAAAAAGGCCAAGGTAGTAGGCAGCTACAAACAATGTGGCAATCTATTGAAGTTATTGTAGACTCACCCATGGCGGCAAACTTTACTGAACAGTATAAAAAATTTAAAAGCTTATGGGATGCTGAAGCTATGCATAAAGTAAAAGCTGGTCGACACCCTTTAAATTTTGAGCAACTTTATACTATTGGTGATCACAAACAACATTTGTCAGTTGTAAAAGCTTTGGCTAAACGTAATAAGCCTGCCATTGTTATTGCTGCTAGTGGTATGTGCTCTGGCGGGCGGATAATGAACTATTTAACACAATTTATTAGTGATAAAACTACTGACATTTTGTTTGTGGGTTATCAAGCGCAGGGTACGCCTGGGAGAGATATTCAAAAATATGCAAATAAGTATAACGGTTATGTAACGCTAGCAGGACAAAAGCATTATATTAATGCAGCCGTGCACAGTATAAGTGGTTATTCTGCCCATGCAGATCAAGCGGGACTTATCAACTTTGTTAAACGTATGCGTCATAAACCTAAACATATTAAAATAGTACATGGTGATGATAGTGCAAAAAATATGTTGCAAAACTGTTACGAAAACATATTACCTGCTAGTCTTATAGAAGTCGCCGAGTAAAATACGAGATATATCGTAATTAGCATCCCACTTAGGACGGTTTTGGGGTTATAATATTAGCCGTTGAAGGAATTTATTATCAGGCGTAAAAGGAGTGTTTGGTGTCTTTGTTAAAGTCAATTTTAAGTTTACCCCGTGTATATAAACGCATTATTACCGTTTTAGTTGATACCCTATTTTTGATTAGTGCATTTGCTTTGGCGTTATTAATGCGACTAGACAATGTGTCACTAGTTCTCAATCAAAATTATTGGCTAGTTTTTGTTTTCGCTTTACCTTTTTGTATTATTGCTTTTATTAAGTTAGGCCTTTATCGAGCTGTGTTGCGTTATGTAAATATGCAGGCAGTTTGGGCAATCGGAGGCGGCAGTATTTTATCTGCAACCTTTATTATAGGTGTTTCATTTTTACTTCAAATTTCTATACCACGTACCGTGCCTTTTATTTTTTTAGTGCTATGTTTGCTTTTTGTTGGTGGCTCAAGAGTCGCTATTAGAGCAATTGTAGGGCATAAATTATGGCATAAGAAAACCGCAGTACTGATTTTTGGTGCAGGCTCTTCTGGTAGGCAATTAACTACAGCATTATCACAAGGGGCTGAATACCATGCTGCGGCATTTGTAGATGATGACACGGCGCTGCAAGGTCATATTATTCATGGTATACAGGTTTATGCTCCAAGCCAAATTGAACGTTTAGTTACTCAAAAAAGAATAAAGAAAATATTATTAGCGATGCCTAGTACATCACGAGAACGTCGTAAAGAGGTGTTAAATAAAATTGAGTCGTTAGGTCTGCAAGTGTTAACTATTCCAGGTATTGCTGACTTAGTTGATGGCAAAGCTAAACTTGAAGAATTTAAAGATGTTGGTGTTGAAGATTTATTAGGCCGAGATCCTGTTGCGCCTAGGCCCGAGCTAATGAATGCTGATATTGCGGGTAAGGTTGTTATGGTAACCGGTGCCGGTGGTTCAATTGGCTCTGAGTTGTGTCGACAAATCATTCGTTTACAACCGACTAAATTGGTTATGTTTGAGTTATCAGAGTTTGCTTTATACACCATTGATAAAGAGCTTAATGAATATAAAACCGCGAACCAGTTAAACACTGAAATTATTCCGTTAATGGGCTCAGTGCAAAGAGTTAATCGTATTGAGACAGCAATGAAAAGCTTTGCGGTACAAACGGTTTATCATGCAGCAGCATATAAGCACGTGCCACTTGTAGAGCATAATGTTGTTGAAGGTGTTAGAAATAACGTCTTTGGTACTTACTATACAGCTCGTGCTGCGATAAATGCCAAAGTAGAGACTTTTGTGCTTATTTCTACTGATAAAGCCGTAAGACCTACTAATATTATGGGTACTACTAAGCGTATGGCTGAGTTGGTGTTACAAGCCTTAGCTAAAACTCAAGACAACACACGCTTTTCTATGGTTCGGTTTGGGAATGTGCTTGGCTCGTCTGGCTCGGTTGTTCCTTTATTTAGAAAGCAAATTAAAAGCGGTGGACCTGTAACCTTAACTCACCCTGATATTACCCGTTACTTTATGACTATTCCTGAAGCATCACAGCTTGTTATACAGGCTGGGGCTATGGGCAAAGGTGGTGATGTATTTGTGTTAGACATGGGCGATTCAGTAAAAATTTATGATTTAGCTAAAAAGATCATTCATTTGAGTGGCTTTTCAGTTAAAGATGCTAAAAACCCAAGTGGTGATATTGAAATAAAATGTACTGGTTTGCGCCCGGGTGAAAAGCTTTATGAAGAGTTACTTATTGGCGATAATGTTGAAGGTACTTCTCATGAGCGCATTATGACCGCGCATGAAGTCATGTTAGATTGGGCGTTGTTATCTTCTTTATTAGATAAGCTTGATGAAGCGTGCCATAACTTTAATCATGAGTTGATTAGAGAGTTGTTATTACATGCGCCTACAGGTTTTAATCCTAGTGACGGAATTTGTGACCTTGTATGGAAACAGAATAATCTAAGCAGATCTAAAAGTGCTGATATTATTAATTTAAAGAAAGCCCATTAATTTAAGCCTGAATATGGTTGGTAATTAATGGTTATCAATTAATGCTAAGTAAACGTATATAATGTTAATAAACAGATAAAGCGCGAACAAGTTCCCGCCTACAAGTAAGTCTTAAAACATTTGACTTGTAGGCGGGGTGTCAATCGCACAGTAGTTAATCGTGCAGTAGTTAATCGCGCAGTAGTTATTTGCTTATTACTCGGTAATGTAATAAATAATTTTTAATATTGCTTATCAATTCTGACACTGTCATCTGTTAGGTAAACCATTCTTACTGCATCTTGCGGTTGAAAAACCATACTGGGATCATAGTCTTGAATGACCATAAACTGTTGGCATTGTTTCTCTTCACAATCAATGGTGATCATTAGTTCGACTAAGTTAATAACTACTGTTTTATCTTGGCTATTGTTATTAGCAACATTGCCACCAATCACTGTACCTAATACGGTGGCGATAGTACGGCCACTACCACCACCAAATTGATTACCAATAACGCCGCCTATTAAAGCTCCGCCAAAGGTTTTCCAACCGCTATTTTTATCTTTAATTAACTCTTCTTGACTGATATTTCTCACCGATACTACGGTGCCAAATAATACTTGTTTTACAGGTACGGCTTTATTTCTTTCATAAGCTGCTGTTGATGAAAGGCTAAAGCATAGTGTGAACAAGGTTAAGCTTATTAATAATAGCGATTTCATTATCTTTCCTCTTTATTAAACCGAGCTCAGGTTATGTAAACCAAGCTCGTTAAATTTACCAACTAACGAATTCTTTTTCTTTCGTTTTACGGATTTCGGTTTCGTCTGCCCATTCAATTAAACCACTTTCTAAATCCATTAAGCGCAAGGTAAATTTATAATACACGTCAGATTGGTCTTTGTTTGTTTTTACTATACTTGCTAGGTTGCCGTAAAGCATATATTGAGCGCCAACTTGTTTACCAAATTGCATTGCCTTACTTGGGTCAACCATGCCGCTGTTTTGTTGGTAATCAAGTTGTTTTCTGGCTGCAGCAACGCGGCTCATATCAACAAACCTAAACTTACCTGAGCGTAATAATTTTGTTGAAATAGAGTCAGTAATTGATTCGGTATCTATGTGCTCGCTGGTTTTATTTTTAATGCTTTCCACAAACAGAATAGGGCGACTATTAGCGGTTAAGGTGCCTATTACAGGAGATACTAATAAAGAGTCGGTCATTTCACCCGCCACTTTTTGTAAATCTGTTGAACCAAACTCAATGTTGGTTGTTTCTACCGCGTTTGCATCACCATAACGTACAACTGACTTATTAGTACAGCCGGCGACAAGAGTAAGGGTGAGTGCAACACTGGTGATCATTATAAGTTTATTCATGTTTCTTCCTTTATGTTAGTCATGTAAATTGTTGTTTAATTTTAAAATACCTACCCGAGTGCTCTGTCGAGTAGGTATCTGATCTTTTCTTAATCGGCAAACTTGAAATATTGCTCTGCTACTTCTCGTACATAAATTTTAAATGTCGCCACTTGTGGCGTTGGCGCTAACCCAGGCAGACTCGCTGTTTGCATACCGTTTAATTCGAGTGGTTGCCATGGGCTTTTTCCTGCTTCAATAACAAAACCATCGGCATCAAACCAGGTAAATTGATATTGCAGGTGCTGTGTTTTTTTATAAGTGCTGGTAAGTGATAAATTAAGTTCAAGTAGAGAATTATTCTTGCGTGATCTGATGTCGCTTATATGTAGCTTTTTACCGAGATCAGGGTTATCGACTTGTAAGTGTTTTTCAAATTTTTGTCCTGGAGCCATTTGGTCTGTGCCCACTCCTGAGGTGACAGGTGGAACATTTTTACAGCCACCGATTAACAAACCTACTGTTAATGCTGCTGTTAATGTTACTCGCAGTCGCGTTGATTTTTTGGTTATAGACCAAGATATTGATTGTACTTCTGGTAATTTAATCATTTGTAGTACTCCATTTTTTAACTGACGTTATGCCGTTTTCTTACCTGAATTTAAAAACATCTTAAGCCGAGTTCAGGTAAATATTTATCAAAACTTACTTTCGGTGATCAAGGTGTCATTCACAGATTAATCGTCTGATAATTAGTATATCTGTCGATTGCTGTTAATGTTACTAAGGTTTGTCTATTTGGGTTAATGTTAACAGTTATTGTTTGTTTATTACCGTTTATGTTTAAAGTCAGATCGTGCTGCCCTGCGGCTAAATCAACACGAAGTATTTCAATACTGTCAGGTAATGTGCTCCAGCTTCGAGTATCGGCTTTCTCTGATACTATATTATAGAGGTTGGCTAATATGTTACCTATATCTCCGCCTTTGCGTGCTGCTTGTTTTCTGATTTGTTCTTTGGCAACAAGGCGTACTATTTGTCTTGTCACAATGCCTGGCATGTTATCTTGTAGTTGTTTAGCGGCAAGGGACTGAAGGCGAACAATTTCTTCTGATTGATAATTTTTTCCTTGATAACTTAATGATACCCCTGAGTATTTTTGTAAAGTGTTTGGGTAAACAGGTAGGGCAACATTGTAAAAACGAACGTTATTGTGATAACTAAATATTGGTAGGCTAAGCGAAACTTGCTGTTTACTGTTTACAATACCTTGTTCAACAATTAGTACGAGTTGGCCGTTATTACTCACGCTAACACTTTGCGTAATCGCTGGGGCAAAACGCTTTGTAAATATTTCGATGTCGTTACTCATCGCTAATTGATTGGCTAGTCGCCATACATCTTTTTGCACCGTGGTGTTGCTAGGGTATATCTCTAATGCTTTTTTGTAATCGATATAAGCGTCGTTTACTTGACCTGCGGCTTCATACAATACGCCTGATAAATAAAAGGTGTAAGCATTTTGAAAGCCATTTTTTACTTGTCCGATAGCCGTACTTTGCGCGGGATATTTACTATTAAGTGTTTTTTGACTAATTCCTTCGTCAGCCATTTTTTTCTGACTATCTTCAATGCTTTGCCTATTGGCTTTTAAAGCGTTGTTTTGAACTATATTTGCGCGCCTAATTTCGACTAAAGCACCAGAAAGATCTTGTTGATTTAAATAATTTAGTGCTTGATATGAGTTGAGCATGCTTTGCTCGTAATAAGGGACGTCATAACTCATGGCATTGTCGTTAGTTACAACAGAAGCCACTTTTGCTGTTTGTCGACTTAATTGAATTTTTGCTGCTTGTTGTTGCTCTTTAACACGCTGATAAACTTTTTCTAAGTCTTGCTGGCTAAGTGACGTATTCATTGCTAGGTATTCTAGGCGGCCTTTTTCTAATAGCGTTAGGCTGTATGTACCATCATTTTCATTGCGGGCAGGAATGAGAGATATTGCTTGTTGGAAGTCGCCATTTTTCTGCGCTACTTTTACGCCTTGCATTTGTTGATTGTAATTACTAAATAAATCACCGAAGCCCGTTGATGAGCATGCAGCAACAGATAAAGACAGTAAGAGGGGTGTGAAGAGTTTAAAGACTTTTTTAGCGTGCTGTTTAAGTAAGATGTTTAGCATTTTAATCACAGATACCAATTCAATGAATGTTGTTCTTAACTCAATGCAGTTAAGTGCAGTATAGATGAGTTTATAGCAAAAATTGGTGTAACCTTTTATGACATCGATAATATAACTGATATAGATAAACTAGCATCATTCTTAATAAAGTGTAATGGGGATATAGTAATTAATTTAGTGTTTTCTTTTTAGCCATAAAAGCTGTATAATGCGCGCCAATTATAGCCCTATTCGTTTATTTACTTAAAACTCTTGAGAGTGTGATAAACGTTAGCAACAGCGAGTAACGCCTGTGTTAGATAAATTAAGAAATGTGGCAATTATTGCCCACGTTGACCACGGAAAAACCACTTTAGTTGATAAGTTATTAGAACAGTCTGGTACCTTAGATACACGTGGCGGTCTTGAAGAACGTACAATGGACTCGAACGATATCGAGAAAGAACGTGGTATCACAATCTTAGCTAAAAACACGGCTATTAACTGGAACGACTACCGTGTAAACATTGTAGATACTCCAGGCCATGCCGATTTTGGTGGTGAGGTTGAGCGTGTAATGTCAATGGTAGACTCTGTTTTACTTATTGTTGATGCACAAGAAGGTCCTATGCCACAAACGCGTTTCGTAACGAAAAAAGCGTTTGCTCAAGGTTTAAAGCCAATTGTTGTAATTAATAAAATTGATAAGCCTGGTGCTCGTCCTGATTGGGTTATGGATCAAGTTTTTGAATTATTTGATAACCTTGGTGCTACTGATGAACAACTTGATTTTAAAGTTGTTTATGCTTCAGCTATTAATGGTTGGGCTACCCTTGAAGAAGGCGAAGTTGGCACTAACATGACTCCTTTGTTTGATACTATTTTAAACGAAGTACCAGCGCCTACTGCGGATCCTGATGGTCCTTTCCAAATGCAAATTTCTCAACTTGATTACAGCTCATACTTAGGCGTAATTGGTGTTGGTCGTGTTACTCGTGGTTCAGTTAAGCCTAACCAACAAGTTACTATTCAATTAGCAAATGGCGGTGTTCATAATGCTAAAGTGGGTAAAGTATTCGGTTACTTAGGCCTTGAACGTTTAGATGTTGCTGAAGGTTTTGCTGGCGATATTATCGCAATTACTGGTTTAGGCGAGTTAAAAATCTCTGATACGATTTGTTGCCCATCTGAAGTTGAAGGTTTACCTGCACTTTCTGTTGATGAGCCAACAATCAACATGACTTTCCAAGTAAACACTTCACCATTTTGTGGTAAAGAAGGTAAATTTGTAACGTCACGTAATATCAAAGATCGTTTAGATAAAGAATTAATTCATAACGTTGCATTACGTGTTGAGCAATTAGAAGATGCTGATAAATTTAAAGTATCAGGCCGTGGTGAACTTCACTTAGGTATTTTAATTGAGAACATGCGTCGTGAAGGTTTTGAATTAGCTGTATCACGTCCAGAAGTTATTATTCGTGAAGTAAATGGTGTATTAGAAGAACCATACGAAACAGTAACGATTGATGTTGAAGAACAACATCAAGGTCCTATCATGGAAAGAATGGGTGTTCGTAAAGCAGAATTAACTGATATGGCGCCAGATGGCACAGGTCGTATTCGTATGGACTTTATCATGCCAAGCCGTGGTTTAATTGGTTTCCAAACAGAATTCATGACATTAACGTCTGGCTCTGGTTTGATTTACCATACGTTCTTTGAATACGGACCGCACAAAGGTGGCGACATTGGCCAACGTAAAAATGGTGTAATGATTGCTAACGCTACTGGTAAAGCATTAACTAACGCTATCTTTAACTTACAATCTCGTGGTCGTATGTTAATTGGTCACGGTGTTGATATTTATGAAGGCCAAGTTATTGGTATTCATAGCCGCGATAACGATTTAACGGTTAACGCCCTTAAAGGTAAGCAATTAACTAACGTTCGTTCATCAGGTACAGATGAAGCACAAACGTTAACGCCGCCAATTGTTATGTCATTAGAGCAAGCGTTAGAGTTTATCGATAACGATGAGTTAGTTGAAGTTACTCCTGACAATATCCGTATACGTAAAAAGTCTTTAAAAGAAAATGAACGTAAACGCGAAAGTCGTGGTTCTAAATAAGTAGAAACTTACTTATAAGTAGCCAATAAAAAAGGTCGATTAGTTATGCTAATCGACCTTTTTTTTAATTAATCCGATTGGTATTAATCCTATTGGTATTAATCCTATTGGTATTAAACAACACCTTGCTCAATCATGGCATCGGCAACACGTCTAAAACCAGCAATATTAGCACCTAATACTAGGTTGTTTTCTTGCCCAAACTCTTTCGCTGTTTCACTCGCGCTGATAAATATATCTTTCATTATTTGCTTTAATTGTTCGTCTACTTGCTCAAACGTCCACTTTTGCATGCTGGCGTTTTGTGCCATTTCTAATTGACTTGTTGCTACGCCACCAGCATTAGCGGCTTTACCTGGCCCATAAGAAATACCCGCATCAATAAAAGCATCTACGGCTTCAGCTGTTGATGGCATATTGGCGCCTTCGCTAACGACATAACAACCATTTTTTATTAACGCATTTGCATCCGCTTCTGTTAGTTCATTTTGAGTTGCGCATGGGAAAGCTGCATCGGCTTTGTAGCGCCAAATAGCATGACCATCTTCAGGGTAATCAGATGTTGGCGTAAATTCAGCTTCAGGGTAAGTTTTAAGGTAATTTGATAATGAAGTGCGTTGTACTTCTTTAAGGTTTTTCACTTCAGCAAGAACAATACCTGTTGCGTGATATAAAGTACCTGAAGAGTCACTACACGCAATAGGAGTAGCGCCTAACTGGCAAAGTTTTTCCATGGCGTAAATTGCTACATTACCTGATCCGGAAACAAGGCATTGTGTACCTTGTAAGCTTTCACCACGACTATTTAACATGTAATCAGCAAAATAAACTGTGCCATAACCCGTAGCTTCTTTGCGTACTAATGAGCCGCCCCAAAGTAAACTTTTACCCGTTAATACACCTTCATAACGTCCTGTTAAACGTTTATATTGACCAAACATATAACCGATTTCACGTGCGCCAACACCAATATCTCCAGCAGGAACATCGGTTGTTGGACCAATATGGCGATATAATTCAGTCATAAATGATTGGCAAAAACGCATAATTTCACCGTCACTTTTGCCTTTAGGATCAAAGTTAGCACCACCTTTACCGGCACCAATAGGTAAACCGGTTAAAGCATTTTTAAACATTTGTTCGAAACCTAAAAATTTAATAATACCGGCGTTTACTGATGGGTGAAAACGAAGTCCACCTTTATAAGGGCCAATTGCCGAGTTAAATTCTACTCTGTACCCCTTGTTTACTTGGATACAGCCATTATCATCAACCCAGGGAACGCGAAACATAATTTGACGTTCAGGCTCTACCATTCGTTGAATTATTGCTTGTTGTTGATATTGCTCGTTTGCACTTAATACTGGCTCTAATGAACTTAACACTTCTTCGACTGCTTGGTAAAACTCACCTTGTGCTGGACTGCTTTTTTTAAGTTCAGAGATTGTTTCTTGAATATACGACATGTAAACCCTTATGTTTATCGGTACGCCATTTGCTTTTTATTAGCACTTAAAAGTATAAAATATGAACTTTAATCGCTCTGTTTTTATTCGTTTTTGTGCTGTCGCGTTAACAAAATTGTTTACGCGGGAATTAATTAGCAAAAATAATTTCTGTAATTTATCGCAATTCAAAAAAATTTGTTAGTGTTAAATTAACTTTTTATAGTTGAGCGACGTTGATTATTTCGACAGATTGTAGCCCTTGTTGTGTTTGCCATTGGATGCATTGCCCTGTTCTTAAGCCTAAAAGGGCGGATCCTATTGGTGCAAATATTGAAATACTATCTTCAAATTTAGTAACGTCATGAGCAAAGCATAAGGTTTTAGTGAATACTTTTTGACTCGCTACTATTTTAAAGGTTACTTGGCTGCCAATCATAACCACATCTTCTGGCATGTCTTTAGATTTAACAATGGTTGCTCGGGCTAATTCATCTTCAAGGGCTTCGACCTGCTCATGTGATAAATTACTTTTTTCTATTTGATCTTCTAATGCTGCTAAATCGGTCGTTGAAATAATAATATCTGGTTGTGTTTCCATAATGTTTCTCGTTTTTGTTGGTTAAAAGAGAGTGCTTCATTTTTTGTAGCACTCTCGGGTTTATGTTTATGCTTCTTTTTAATTTTATCTTTAAGCTAATCTAGTTAGTGATGGTTAACGGTTAGTATTTCCCAATGCAGTTGACCTGCTTCGGTATTGGTTTTGGTAATGTCACCACATCGTAAACCTAGCAGTTGGGTTCCTAAAATTGAGCTGAAAGATATAATTCCTTTTTCAATATGTGGCTTTTCATCCAATGTTATTTTTAATGTTAATACTTCTTGAGTATTTATATTTTTTAATATGACAGTGCTACCTACTCTTACCCTGTTTTGCAATCTTGAAGCTCTAGTTTGGCAAAATGCTAAATTATCTAACATGAATGCGATAGCTATAGGATCGGATAACCTACGAAAACCCGCTTTTTTAAAAATAATGTTTGATGGGCAAATTGAGGTTTTGCCAGACCTGAAAATAGACTTAATCAAATTGATATTAAGCACGGCTAATTCTCCAACCGAACGAATATGAAATTCAAATGAAAATAAAGAGGTTAATAATTTTTAATAGGGGAAACCGCCGAACGTACGATTTACGTTCGGCTTAAATTGGTAAGGTAAGAAGGTTATTCTTTATTAAGCTGTAGTTTTTAAACATTGGGGTAGATTAAATAAAAAACTAGTAAGTTGTATGTTTGGATAATAGCTTTTCTAAAAATAAAAACAAGCACTATTATATCAATCCGCATAAGAAAGTGAGCACTTAGCGAGAACTTAAAGGCTTAGAGGCAAGGCGTTAATTGAAGAGCAGCAGGGCGCTGAATAATGATTAGTTGTAATGAGTTAGAGTAGGGCTTTCTATAACAGAAACAAAAAAGCCGCTCTTAAAAGAGCGGCTTTTTAAAAAAGACTAGCAGTTATTATTTAATAAATAACATTTCTTGGTACTTAGGTAGTGGCCATAAGTCATCAGCTACTAACATTTCTAATGCATCACCGTGTAAGCGAGCTTCAGCCATTAATGGACAGATAACATCAGCACTATGACGCATGTGCGCTTCAACGTCTGCAAAATCATGTTTAGCAACTTCAACATCAATTGTAGCTACTGCAGCCATTAAACCGTTAATATGTTCAGCAACCTTTTTAGCAATTGAAGTATCTAATTCAATACCTAAATCAAGTGATGTAGCTGTTGTGTGTGTTAAGTCTGATAAGTAAGCAATTGCTGCTGGGTAGATCTTAGTCGTAGCAATGTCACTTACTAATTTAGCTTCAACTTCAATCGCTAAGTTGTATTGCTCAGCATATACTTCGTAACGACTTTCTAATTCAACCGCTGATAAAACACCAGTACGTTCGAATAACCCTTTGGTTTCGTCAGACATTAAGTGTGGTAATGCATCAGCAGACGTTGGTAAGTTTAATAAACCGCGCTCTTTAACTGCCATTTCGTGCCACTCAGAAGAGTAACCGTCACCGCCAAATACTGCGTTACCGTGTAATTCCATTAACTCTTTTAATACAGTGATAACTGCAGCTGTTTGATCTTGAGTTTTAAGTGCAGCTTCTAATTTCTCTGCAATCCAATCTAAAGAGTCAGCAAGCATTGTGTTCATTGCTACTAATGGACCAGAAACTGATTGCTCTGAACCAACAGCACGGAACTCAAAACGGTTACCTGTAAATGCGAATGGAGAAGTACGGTTACGATCGCCTGGATCACGGTCAAAGTTAAGGATTTGAGAAAGACCTAAGTCCATTTCGCCGCCGTCAGTTGAACCGATAAGTTTACCTGCTTTAATGTCTTCAAATACTTTTTCTAACTGATCACCTAGGTAAACAGAAAGGATAGCCGGTGGAGCTTCGTTAGCACCTAAACGATGATCGTTACCAGCAGAAGCAATTACTGCACGTAATAATGGACCATGTTTATGTACACCACGGATTACCGCGCCACAGAATAATAAGAACTGTAGGTTGTCGTGTGGTGTTTTACCTGGATCAAGTAAGTTACCTTGCGTGCTGTTACCAACAGACCAGTTAACGTGTTTACCCGAGCCGTTAACACCAGCAAATGGTTTTTCATGTAACAAACATAAGAAACCATGTTCTTTAGCTGTTTGTTTCATCATTGTCATTAACAATTGTTGTTGGTCAGCACCAACGTTTGCTGCACCGTAGTATGGCGCAATTTCAAATTGACCAGGAGCAACTTCGTTGTGATGTGTTTTAGCTGGGATACCAAGTTTGTATAATTTGTCTTCGAAGTCTTGCATGAACACTTGAACACGTGCAGGGATAGCACCGAAGTAGTGATCATCAAACTGTTGACCTTTAGCAGGAGCAGCACCAAATAAAGTACGGCCAGCTAATAATAAATCAGGACGAGCGTTAGCAAAGTTTTCATCTACTAAGAAGTATTCTTGCTCAGGACCAGCACTTGAGTTTAGGTCAGCAATTTCTGTTTCGCCCATTAATGATAATACTTTTTTCGCTGCTGTATTCATTGCTGCGTTTGAGCGTAAAAGTGGAATTTTTTTATCTAGCGCTTCACCAGTCCAAGACATGAAAACACTTGGAATCATTAAGGTTGCGCCATTCGATGTATGCTGAATGTATGCTGGGCTTGTTGGATCCCATGCAGTATAACCACGCGCTGCGTTTGTCATACGTAGACTACCGTTAGGGAAAGAAGAACCATCTGGTTCGCCTTTAATTAACAAGCTACCTGTAAATTCGTTAATTGCGTTACCTTCAGAGTTAGTCAAGATGAATGCATCATGCTTTTCTGCGGTAATGTTAGTCATTGGGTAGAAAACGTGAGAGAAGAATTTAGCGCCTTTAGATAAAGCCCAATCTTTCATTGCTGCTGCAACAATATCAGCTGTTGCAGAATCTAATGCTGCGCCAGTTTGAACTGTTTTTTTAATCGCTTTATAGGCTTTCTTAGAGATAGCCTCTTCCATTTTTTGTAAGTTAAAAACGTCTGTTGCCCAAATTTGGTTCAATGATTCTGTCATATTGAACGATAATGGTGCACGATTAGTGATTTGCTCAATTGCTTGTAGGCGAGTTTGGTTTCCACTCATTGTAGGCTCCTAGGCTTATATAATAAAGGATTTAGGGTTTAAGTTTACCGGTAACCTACCGGTTACGTATGGGATAAACTTAAAAATAACTTGATTTTGATATTTAAAAAGCAATAAACAGACCAAGTTTTTAATTTGTTCGTCGATAATTTTATTTCGATCATGAATTATCGTTACTTCTAACAAAACGGCAATTAGAATATTATTAACTACCAATAAATACAATTAGCTAATTGTTTGTAAACATTAACAATAGTTTAATGTTTTTATTGCGATACTGTTGATGCTCGGCTTAACTTATTATCGATAAGGTTAATATACCTTTTATGTATTGTTATTAATTAATCAGCTATTACATTAGCATTTATCGGCTATTTAACCCAGTCGTTAGATTAAAATACTTAAATTATTGCACGATATAAGTGCGTTTTACTTTTCATGGGGTTAACTTAAGCTATCAAATAGCGTTTTATGCGTAAGAACTAGCCGTAATACTCTAAAAGTTACTTATAAAAAGTTACGTATAAAAAGTTACCTATAAGGGTTATCTTGAAAAGTTGCAGCGTCTATTATTGCCCATAAGTGAAATACAGCGGCAATAATTGCTGGGATTACTAACCACCAAAGTGCATAACCGCCAACGCAAACAATAGCAAAAACTATTGCGGCTAATAATCTACCTTGCACGAGTTGTCCTAAACCAGGAAAAAAAACATTACATATTGCGGCAATAACATTACCCGCAGAACCTTGACCTGACATGAACACTCCAAATTTCTGTTTCGAAAACTAGCTAATTAATTACTGCTATCTTAATATGAACACTATCTTAATAAAATCAGTAAATTGTTAACAAGCATGAGTTTATTTAAAAACACAATCGTACATAAATGCTGGACTGAACATAAAGGGCAATTGTTTTATTTTGTCAGACGGGTTAAACGTGAAGACATTCAAATGATCGCAGGATATTTATCATTTGTTTGTTTAATGTCGCTTGTACCATTAATAATGGTGACTTTTTCGGTGATGACAGCCTTTCCATTATTTTCTGAAATTCAGCAATTATTAGAACAATTTGTATATCAACATTTTGTGCCCGCGGCAGGGGATATCGTTAAAGAATATTTAACAGGTTTTATTAATAATGCTTCAAAAATGTCAGCCATTGCTATTTCCTTCTTGTTTGTTGCTGCCTTACTGTTAATTTCAACTATAGATAATACCTTTAATAAAATTTGGCGAATTAAAAGAAAACGTCGACTAATGACGTCCTTTGCTATGTATTGGATGGTATTAACGCTTGGCCCTATTTTAGTCGGGGCAAGTATTGCTTTATCTACACATATACTGTCTATTGTGGCGATTGATGATTCAGCAATGCTTGGTAGAGATCTGTTGTTGCCGTTACTACCTTTACTGTCTTCAATTGCTGCCTTTGTTATTCTTTATATGGCCGTCCCTAATAAAGTGGTTCCTTTTAGGTTTGCTTTATTGGGGGCAACTGTTGCTGGAGTATTATTTGAAATAGCTAAAATATCTTTCGCCAAATATTTGAGTGCATTCCCGTCTTATCAAATTATTTATGGCGCATTAGCGACTATTCCTATTATATTTTTATGGGTTTATGTTTCTTGGCTTGTTGTGTTGGTAGGTGCATTAATTACTGTATCTCGACAAGAATATATTGAGTTAACAGAAAGTGCCTTAAAAGAGATGGAAGCAGAAGATAAAGGGATTACAAAAGAGTCAGTATCAATAGTGGATGATTCTGTAATGTCTAACGATAAAAATTCACAAACAAGTAAATGATACCAATCCAACTAATTAAGTGATCACTTAATTAATCCGATTGATATGAACAGGAAAATAAATGATAGTTTTAATACAACGGGTCAGTCAGGCAAGCGTTACAGTTGATAATGAAATTGTTGGTGAAATAGCATCAGGTTTACTGGTGCTTTTAGCTATTGAACCACTTGATGATGAAGCCAAAGCAAAACGCCTTGCTGAACGCGTAGCTGGCTATCGCGTGTTTAGTGATGAAAACGATAAGATGAATCTTAATGTGAAACAAGCGGGAGGCGATATTCTTGTTGTTTCTCAGTTTACTTTAGCTGCTGATACTTCTAGTGGTATGCGCCCAAGTTTTACGTCTGCAGCAAAACCTGAATTTAGTAATACATTGTATGAATACTTTACTCAGCAATTAAGAGACAAAGGTTTTAAAGCGCCAACAGGGCGTTTTGGTGCCGATATGAAAGTCTCTTTACTTAACGATGGTCCAGTTACTTTTACTCTAACAATATAATAGGCCCTGTTCGCTTTCTTATATTTTTAAAGTTTTACTTTCCCCTACCTACTACCTACTACCTACTACCTACAAGCTATTTATTTTAACTAGCTTGTATCTATATTTTCTAAATCTTAGGTACGAGCTAAAGCTTATAATACCAATCTGATTAAATTTCTTCCCAA
>NZ_JAHKPR010000039.1:0-40170 GCF_018860585.1 Colwellia sp. E2M01 | reverse complement strand
GCTGAGTGGGAAAGAACTTAATCAAATTGGTATAATTCGCACTGTTCATTTTTTAATTAATTTAACTATCTCTTTTGATTAAGCGGTGTTATAATCTCGCGCCCATTAAGTTTGAGTTGTCACTTTTAAGTGCTGAACAAAGTTGGTGGGGGTCTTTAAAAAGGCAGTGACGGGTCAATTTCTGGCCTTGAATTATAAATTTATCTTATTGTTTTCTTATGTTTTTTTATTAAATGTAAGGAAGGAAAAAAGATAACAATGGAGCAAAAAGTCAATGATCCAAATGCAATCACAGCTGAATGTTGCTGATAACAGTGGCGCTAAGCGTGTTCAATGTATAAAGGTTCTTGGTGGCTCGCACCGTCGCTATGCACGCATTGGTGATATCATCAAAGTTGCCGTAAAGGAAGCAAGTCCTCGCGGTAAAGTAAAAAAAGGTGATGTTCACACTGCGGTAGTGGTGCGCACTAAGAAGGGTGTTCGTCGTACAGATGGTTCTGCTATCCGTTTCGATGAAAACGCGGCTGTAATGTTAAATGCTAACATGCAACCAATTGGTACTCGTATTTTCGGGCCTGTGACACGTGAACTTCGTAATGAAAAATTTATGAAAATCGTATCATTAGCACCAGAAGTACTATAAGGAGTCACGATAATGGCATCTAAGATTCGTCGTGATGATGAAGTAATTATACTTGCAGGTAAAGACAAGGGTAAGACTGGTAAAGTCACTAAAGTTCTTGTTGAAGCTGGTAAAGTAATAGTTGAAGGCGTTAACTTAATCAAAAAGCACACTAAGCCTGTACCTCAGTTACAGCAGCCTGGTGGCATTGTTGAAAAAGAAGCACCTTTACAGGTTTCCAACGTAGCGATTGTTAACCCAGCAACGGGTAAAGCAGATCGTGTTGGTTTTAGAATTGAAGACGGCAAAAAAGTACGTTTTTTCAAATCTAGTAACGAATTAATTTAAATTGGAGTAAACGATGGCGAAACTGCATGATTTATATAAAGATACAGTTGTAGCTGAATTGCAAAAGCAATTTGGTTATAAGAGTGTCATGCAAGTCCCTCGGATTGAAAAGATCACCCTGAACATGGGTGTTGGTGAAGCTATTGCTGATAAAAAAGTATTAGAACACGCCACGAATGATCTTACTGCAATCTCAGGGCAAAAGCCGGTCACGACAGTAGCACGCAAATCAGTTGCGGGCTTCAAAATTCGTGAAGGCTACCCTATAGGTACAAAAGTAACTCTACGCGGCGAGCGTATGTGGGAATTTTTAGAGCGTTTAATCTCTATTTCTATCCCTCGTATCCGTGACTTCCGTGGCTTAAATCCTAAGTCATTCGACGGTCGCGGTAACTATAGCATGGGCGTTCGTGAGCAAATTATCTTCCCAGAAATCCAGTACGATAAAATCGACAAGATTCGCGGCTTAGATATCACTATTACTACTAGCGCGAAAGATAACGAAGAAGGACTAGCTTTATTGTCTGCCTTTGATTTCCCGTTCAAGAAGAAGGTGTAGAGTTATGGCTAAAACGTCAATGAAAGCTCGTGAAGCTAAAAGAACTAAGTTAGTAGCACAATATGCTGAAAAGCGTGCTGCATTAAAAGCAATCATCTCTAGTGTTAATTCTTCTGATGAAGAACGCTGGGATGCTGTATTGAAACTTCAAAGTTTACCTCGTGATTCGAGCCGTAGCCGTCAACGTAATCGTTGTAATGTTACAGGTCGCCCACATGGTTTCTTACGTAAATTTGGTTTAAGCCGTATTAAATTACGCGAAACTATGATGCGTGGTGAAGTTCCAGGTCTTAAGAAAGCTAGTTGGTAATTCACGGGAGTAAATGGTTATGATGACTGATCCTATCGCGGACATGTTTACACGCATCCGCAACGGTCAATCTGCAGCAAAAGTTGCAGTACAAATGCCATCTTCAAAAGTTAAAGTTGCAATTGCTAACTTGCTTAAAGAAGAAGGTTATATTTCAGATTATTCAGTATCAGGCGATGTTAAGCCTGAGTTAGCTGTAACGTTGAAGTATTTTGAAGGTAAAGAAGTAATTGAAAAGATCAAACGTGTTTCACGTCCAGGTCTTCGTATATACAAAAGCTGTGACGAACTTCCTAAAGTTCTTGCTGGTATGGGTATTGCGATCATTTCGACTTCTAAAGGTTTGATGACGGATCGTGCTGCTCGCTCTGCGGGTATTGGCGGTGAAGTTCTTGGTTTCGTAGAGTAAGGAGAATAATATGTCTCGTGTTGCAAAAGCACCTGTCGTTGTTCCTGCTGGCGTTACCGTAACGTTATCAGGTCAAGATATTACAGTTAAAGGTCCAGTAGGTGAATTATCACGTACGATTCATAGTTTTGTTGCTGTTTCTCATGAAGAGAACGAAATCAAAACTACAGTCGCATGCGATGATAGAAATGCATGGGCTCAAGCCGGTACTGCACGCGCTTTAATCAATAATATGGTTGAAGGTGTTAGTAAAGGTTTTGAAAAGAAATTGATTTTACAAGGTGTTGGTTACCGTGCAAAAGCTGCAGGCAAGTCTTTAGACTTATCTTTAGGTTTTTCACACCCAATCAGCCATGCTATTCCTGATGGAGTAACTTGTGAAACCCCTAGCCAAACTGAAATTACACTGAAAAGTTGTGATAAGCATTTAGTTGGTCAAACCGCAGCGAACATTCGTGCATACCGTAAACCTGAGCCTTACAAAGGTAAAGGTGTTCGTTATTCTGATGAATACGTTCGTCGTAAAGAAGCTAAGAAGAAGTAGGGTAATACTATGGATAAGAAAACATCTCGTTTGCGCCGCGCTAAACGCGCTCGTGCAAAAATTAGCGAGTTGGGTGCGAATCGTTTAGTTATATTCCGTACTCCTCGTCACATTTACGCTCAATTGATCGCTCCTACAGGATCTGAAGTAATTGCATCTGCATCTACTTTAGACAAAGAAGTAGCAGCTCAAATTGAAAACACAGGTAATGTTGCAGCAGCAACTGCAGTAGGTAAAGCAATCGCTGAACGTGCTGTAGCAAAAGGTATCTCTAAGATAGCTTTTGATCGCTCTGGTTTCCTTTACCATGGTCGCGTAAAAGCGTTAGCAGAAGCAGCTCGTGAAGCTGGTCTTCAATTCTAGGGGTTGATAATGGCTAATCATAATCAAGAAAACTCACAACAAAGTGATATGGCTGAAAAGCTAATCGCCGTTAACCGCGT
The DNA here is from genome assembly GCF_018860585.1 of Colwellia sp. E2M01. GTDB lineage: Bacteria > Pseudomonadota > Gammaproteobacteria > Enterobacterales > Alteromonadaceae > Colwellia. The sequence goes on along the minus strand of NZ_JAHKPR010000039.1, from coordinate 36,935 downwards.
TTCAAAAGTGGTTAAAGGTGGTCGCATTTTCAGTTTTACTGCACTAACAGTAGTTGGTGACGGTAACGGTCGTGTTGGTTTTGGCTACGGTAAAGCACGTGAAGTGCCTGCTGCTATTCAAAAAGCAATGGAAAAAGCACACCGTAACATCGTAAACGTTGACCTGAAGGGTACTACTCTTCAGCATGTTATTACGGGCAAGCACTCTGGCTCTAAAGTTTACATGCAACCAGCTTCTGAAGGTACAGGTATCATCGCCGGTGGCGCGATGCGTGCAGTACTTGAAGTTGCAGGCGTTCAGAACGTATTGTCAAAAGCATACGGTTCTACTAACCCAATCAACGTAGTTCGCGCTACTGTTTCAGCTTTAGTGAATATGCATTCACCAAAAGCAGTTGCAGCTAAACGTGGCAAAAGCGTTGCAGACATTTTGGGGTAATTGAGCATGTCTAAAACAGTTAAAGTAACTCAAATAAAAAGTTCTATCGGTCGTTTACCGAAGCATAGAGCTACATTAAAAGGCCTTGGTCTACGTCGTATCAATCATACAGTTGAGTTAGAAGATACTCCATCTGTACGTGGTATGATCAACAAGGTTTATTATATGGTTAAGGTGGAGGATTAATTATGCATTTAAATACTTTATCTCCTGCACCGGGATCGCACAAAGCTAAAAAACGCTGTGGTCGTGGTATTGGTTCAGGCATCGGTAAAACTGGTGGTCGTGGTCACAAAGGTCAGAAGTCTCGTTCTGGCGGTAGTGTACGTCCAGGTTTTGAAGGTGGTCAGATGCCATTGAAACAACGTTTACCTAAATTTGGTTTTACTTCACGTAAATCTTTAGTTCGCGCTGAAGTACGTTTACATGAATTAAACCTAGTTTCTGGTGATGTTGTGGATATTCACGCACTTAAAGACGCTGGCTTAATAACTCGTAATATCGTAGCTGTTAAAGTTATGTTATCAGGCGAAATTACTCGTCCGATTACTTTACGTGGTATTGCAGTAACTAAAGGCGCACAAGCAGCTATTGAAGCTGCTGGTGGCAAAGTAGAGGAATAATATACAATGGCTACACCAGGAATGGCTACCCAACAAGGTAGTAAAGGCGCAGGCGGTTTGTCTGAGCTGAAACAAAGATTATGGTTCGTATTCGTTGCCTTAGTTGTGCTTCGTTTAGGGTCTTTTGTGCCAATCCCTGGTATTGACGCCGCTGTATTAGCTCAGTTCTTTGAACAACAAAAGGGCACCATTGTAGAAATGTTTAACATGTTCTCTGGTGGTGCACTTGAGCGAGCCTCAGTATTGGCTTTAGGTATTATGCCGTACATCTCAGCTTCAATCATTATGCAATTGCTTACGGTTATGCACCCGGCAATGGCAGAGTTGAAAAAAGAAGGTGAAGCTGGACGTCGTAAAATCAGTCAATACACACGCTACGGCACTTTAGTTCTAGCAACAGTACAATCGATAGCGATTGCCAGAAGTTTACCAGATATGATGCAAGGCCTTGTTATTGATCCAGGTTTTGGTTTCTATTTTACTGCTGTAATTAGTTTGATTACCGGTACCATGTTTTTAATGTGGTTAGGTGAGCAAATTACTGAACGTGGTATTGGTAATGGTATATCAATTATCATTTTTGCTGGTATTGTTGCTGGCATGCCATCCGCAGTTGGTCAAACAGCTGAAATGGCGCGTCAAGGTGAAATACACTTATTAGTATTATTGCTTATAGGCGTTGTGGTATTTGCAGTAACTTACTTAGTAGTATTTGTGGAACGTGGTCAACGACGTATTGTTGTGAACTACGCTAAGCGTCAGCAAGGCCGTAAGGTGTTTGCCGCGCAAAGTACACATTTACCTTTGAAAGTGAATATGGCGGGTGTTATTCCGCCTATCTTTGCCTCAAGTCTTATCTTGTTTCCAGGCACGCTTGCGAGCTGGTTTGGTCAAGGTGACGGCCCCGTAGCTGATTTTTTACAAGGTGTATCTCAGGCAATGTCGCCAGGGCAACCTTTGTACGTAATGATGTTAGCGGCAGCAATTATATTTTTCTGTTTCTTTTACACGGCTCTTGTTTTCAATCCGCGTGAAACAGCAGATAACTTGAAAAAGTCAGGTGCATTCATTCCAGGGATTCGTCCGGGTGAACAAACATCCAAATACATTGATAAAGTTATGACACGTTTAACCCTATGTGGTGCAGCGTATATTACCTTTGTCTGTTTGGTTCCACAGTTTATGATCATGGCATGGGACGTTCAGTTCTATTTCGGCGGTACATCTTTATTGATTATCGTGGTTGTGATTATGGATTTTATGGCACAGGTACAAACGCATATGATGTCTCATCAATATGACAATGTACTTAAAAAAGCGAACTTAAAAGGCTACGGTCGTTAGACCGAGTTGATTTAGTTAACGGAGTATAAAATGAAAGTACGTGCATCCGTAAAAAAGATTTGTCGTAACTGTAAAGTGGTTAAGCGTAAAGGCGTTATTCGCGTTCTTTGTGTTGAACCAAAGCACAAACAAAGACAAGGTTAAGCTTAGCTTTTAACCTAAAATCTTTTAGCAGTGGCATTATGTAGATTTATCTGTATAATGCCGCTTCGATTTGCAAAAAAAGAGAATGGTTGGGTATCCTAACGGGCTTTCCAATCAGAGTAATTTAATTAATTAATAGGAGATGTGTTTAGTGGCCCGTATCGCTGGCATTAACATCCCTGATCGTAAACATGCAGTAATCGCCATTACTGCGATTTACGGTATTGGCGCTACACGTGCGAAAGCAATCTGTGCAGCAGCTGGTATCGAAGAATCTACGAAGATCAGTGAATTGGACGAAGCAAAAATTGATTTGCTACGTGCAGAAGTGGATAAATTTACCGTAGAAGGTGATTTACGCCGTGAAGTTTCAATGAATATTAAACGTCTTATGGATTTAGGTTGTTTCCGTGGCATTCGTCACCGTCGCAGTCTTCCTCTACGTGGTCAACGCACTAAAACTAATGCGCGTACCCGTAAAGGTCCTCGTAAGCCAATTAAGAAGTAAGAGGAACTAGACAATGGCTAAAACACCAGTTCGTACGCGTAAACGCGTAAAAAAACAAGTTGCTGATGGCATGGCTCATATCCATGCTTCTTTCAACAACACAATCGTGACTCTTACAGACCGTCAAGGTAATGCTTTATCTTGGGCGACTGCCGGTGGTTCAGGTTTCCGTGGTTCACGTAAATCAACTCCGTTCGCTGCGCAAGTAGCTGCAGATCGCGCAGGCGCTGTTGCAAAAGAGTTTGGCTTGAAGAATATTGAAGTGTTCGTTAAAGGTCCAGGTCCAGGTCGTGAATCTGCTATCCGTGCCTTAAATGCTGCTGGTTTTAAAATCACCAACATTACTGACGTTACACCTATTCCTCATAATGGTTGTCGTCCTCCTAAGAAACGTCGCGTTTAATCGTAATTTTTTTTAGGATAGTTGGAGAAAGAAAATGGCTAGATATTTAGGTCCTAAGTTAAAGCTTAGTCGTCGCGAAGGTACAGATTTGTTCCTTAAAAGCGGTGTAAGAGCAATTGACACTAAATGTAAAATCGAAACAATACCAGGTCAACACGGCGCACGTCGCGGTCGTTTATCAGACTACGGTGTTCAACTTCGTGAAAAACAAAAAGTTCGTCGTATTTATGGCGTACTAGAAAAACAATTCAGTAATTACTACAAAGAAGCGGCACGTCAAAAAGGCAACACAGGTGAAAACTTGTTACAGCTTTTAGAAACGCGTTTAGATAACGTAGTTTACCGTATGGGCTATGCAAGCACTCGTGCTGAAGCTCGTCAATTAGTTAGCCATAAGGCTATCGTGGTAAACGGCGGTGTAGTTAATATTCCATCTTTCACTGTTAAAGCTGAAGATACTGTTTCTGTTCGTGAGAAGTCTAAAACTCAAGCGCGTATTATCGCTGCTTTAGAATTAGCTGATCAACGTGAGAAACCACTTTGGGTTGAAGTAGATACTAAGAAGCTTGAAGGCGTTTTTAAACGTGTTCCAGATCGCGCTGATTTATCTGCCGAAATTAATGAACAGTTGATTGTTGAACTTTACTCTAAGTAGTAAAGTTGCACTTTAAGAGAGGACATATATGCAGGGTTCAGTAACCGAATTCCTTAGACCACGCTTAGTTGGCATTGAAACTGTTAGCGCTCGTCGTGCTAAGGTAACATTAGAGCCACTAGAACGTGGTTTTGGTCACACTTTAGGTAATGCGTTACGTCGTATTCTTTTATCTTCTATGCCGGGTTGTGCCGTAACTGAAGTTGAAATTGATGGCGTTTTACATGAGTACAGTAGTAAAGAAGGTGTTCAAGAGGACATCATCGAAATATTGTTAAACCTTAAAGGACTTGCTGTTTTATTAGAAGGTAAGAATGAAGCAGTTCTAACCTTAACTAAGTCTGGTGAAGGCCCTGTAACGGCAGCTGATATACAACATGATGGTGATGTAACTATTGCAAATCCAGATCATGTTATCTGCACCTTAACAGGTGAAGGTTCTATCAACATGCGCATTAAAATTGAAATGGGACGTGGTTATGTTCCTGCTTCAGCGCGCCGTGATGCCGAGGAAGAAGATCGTGCTATTGGTCGTTTGTTGGTTGATGCCTCATTCAGCCCAGTAGTTAGAATTGCCTATGATGTTGATTCTGCACGTGTTGAACAACGTACAGATTTAGACAAATTAGTTTTAGATATGGAAACCAATGGTACATTGGATCCAGAAGAAGCTATCCGTCGTGCTTCAACTATTCTTGCTGAACAGCTTGATGCGTTTGTTGAACTTCGTGATATCAAAGAAGTAGAGCAAGTGGAAGAAAAACCATTGTTCGACCCAATCTTGCTTCGTCCGGTAGATGATCTAGAATTAACTGTTCGTTCAGCGAACTGTTTAAAAGCAGAAGCAATTCAATACATTGGTGATTTAGTACAACGTGCAGAAGTTGAACTTCTTAAAACGCCTAATTTAGGTAAGAAATCTCTTACAGAAATTAAAGACGTTTTAGCGTCACGTGGCTTATCTCTAGGCATGCGCTTAGAAAATTGGCCACCTGAAAGCATTGTTGACAACGACTAGTTCGATCATCATTTTTTTAATAGTTAGAGAGAAGGGATTAACTTATGCGTCATCGTCAAAGCGGTCGCCAGTTAAACCGTAATAGCAGTCATCGTCAAGCGATGTTCCGCAATATGGCAAGCTCTTTAGTTAAGCACGGCGTTATTAAAACGACTGTAGCTAAAGCTAAAGAACTACGTCGTGTTATTGAGCCACTAGTTACATTGGCTAAAACCGACAGTGTTGCAAATCGCCGTTTAGCGTTTGCTCGTACACAAGATAAAGAAGTAGTAGGTATTTTATTCAGCGAACTTGGTCCTCGTTACCAAGAACGTCCAGGTGGTTATACTCGCATTTTAAAATGTGGTTTCCGTACTGGTGATAAAGCGCCTATGGCATACATTGAGTTAGTAGACCGCCCAGTAGTAGAAGATGCTCCTGAAGTAGTTGAAGAGTCAGCTGAAGCGTAAATTTAACTTTATTGTTAAATCACACTTCAATTAAAAACCGAGCTCAGGCTCGGTTTTTTATTGCCTAAAATAATACCAAATCCGTTAAATTACTGATCACCTGTACTGATTAAAATAAGTAAACCCTGTGTTGCTCTCAATCGCAATAACCAGTATTGCTCAATCAAGCGCTTTGTCTTTAAATACTTTTCTTGCGCACTGCTAGACCAAAAACTTATCTGGGTTGGTATAATGAATAGTGGGGGGATTTAATCGTTGCTTGACCTAAAGCTTAATTCACCGTATAAAATATCTATTGTACTTTAGTCTACACTTTGAGTTTATATGTCGTCACGAAACCCGATTATTGCTGTTACTGGTTCTTCAGGGGCAGGAACATCTACAACGACTGCCGCTTTCGATCATATGTTTAGAACATTAGGTATTACTTCTGTTAATGTCGAAGGTGATAGTTTTCATCGTTTTTCTCGCCCAGAGATGAATATGGCAAAACGTAAAGCTAAAGAAGCTCGTGAAAATATCAGCTACTTTGGTGATCTCGCTAATGATTTTGGGGCATTAGAAAAGCTCTTTTGTGATTATGGTGACACTGGGAAAGGTCAAATTAGACGCTATTTACATACCTTTGATGATGCAGTGCCTTACAATCAAATGCCTGGGACTTTTACGCCATGGGAAGAGTTAGGCGAAGGCACAGATTTATTGTATTACGAAGGCCTACACGGCGGCGTAGTCACACCTGAGAATGATGTTGCTCGTCATGTTGATCTACTTATTGGCATGGTGCCTATTGTTAATCTTGAGTGGATTCAAAAAATGGTACGTGATACTGATAAGCGTGGTCATTCAAGAGAAGCTGTGACAGCTAGTATTGTGCGTAGTATGGAAGATTATATTTCTTTTATAACGCCACAATTTTCGCGTACGCATATTAATTTTCAGCGTGTACCTACTGTCGACACTTCTAACCCTTTTAGTGCTAAAGCTATCCCGAGTCTAGATGAAAGTTTTGTGGTTATTCGTTTTCGTGAAGTTAAGAATGTTGATTTTCAATATTATTTACGAATGATTGACGGCTCTTTTATGTCGCGTATTAATACGTTAGTTGTTCCTGGTGGTAAAATGGGCTTAGCGATGGAGCTTATATTAACCCCTTTAATTCAAGATTTGATTGACCGCAAGTCGCGTGCGAATAAACAAATGGATTGGATGAGTGATTTATAGTTCATTAGTCTTAGTGTTTAATATCATGTCTAACACCCCCTTTAAATATAGTGAAATAATACTTTGAGGTATTTACTCTCTGTTCTTTCAGCGCTGCTGTTATTAATGTCATTTCAGTTAAGTGCCCAATGGTATCAGCACACCTTTAATACTATGGGTACTCGTGCTCATCTTGAGTTTTGGTTAAATGAAAATAGCAGTGATCAAGGTTTTATAAAGAACGAAAAAATTAATGCAAAAGCACAGGGTTTAATTAAACAGGTTATTGCTGAAATGGATCGTTTAGATAAGTCGATGAGTCCATATATATCAACAAGTGAGCTTAGTTTGCTAAATCGTCAAGCGAGCAATGGTGCGATTATTACCTCAGCTGAATTGTTTTCTTTATTAAAAACAGCTCAACGAATTTCAGAATTGAGCGATGGCGCATTTGATATAAGCTATGCCTCTATCGGTTACCAATACGACTACCGTCAAAAAATTAAGCCTGCACAAGTTGCCATTAATAATGCCCTACCAGCGATTAATTACCGAGGTATTATTCTTGATGAAGCTGAACGGTCGGTAAAATTTGCTAATGATGCTATTAAAATAGATCTTGGAGGTATTGCCAAAGGTTATGCCATTCAGCGCTGCATTGATATTTTAAAAGCCTCGAATATTGAGTTTGCGTTAATGAGCGCGGGTGGGGATACAGTGTTGTTAGGAGATCGTAAAGGTCGACCTTGGTTAGTGGGTATAAAACACCCTCGTGCTGAAGATAGAAATGCAGTGCATATTCCGTTAAGTGATGAAGCTATTTCCACTTCGGGTGATTACGAACGTTATTTTATTGAGGATGGCACTCGTTATCATCACATTATTAATCCTAAAACAGGTGATTCTGCGCGCGAAGTGGTGAGTGTTTCTATTATTGGTAAAGATCCGACAATAGTTGATGCGCTATCGACCACAGTGTTTGTTAAGGGGTTAGTTGATGGCATGACGTTTATTGATAGCTTGCCAGAATATGAAGCGATTATTATTGATAATAATCAAAAGCTGCATTTTTCTAAAGGATTAAAGCAGTAGCCTACCTATGCTTACCACGCGGAGCGTGAAAATGAGTTCCGTACACTCCGATATTAGTTGTTTATTGTAGGCGGGAGTTTATTCGCACTATTAATTTTTCGGTTATTTTTTGTATTAATAGTACGAGCTTTGCTAATGCATAATGCCATTAACCCGTATAAATCGGTTGAAAAGCAGTTAATGAGTCTAACACTGTGCTATTACCTAAACCTTGGCCGGGTACTAAGTTAGAAAAGTTACCTTGCTCGCCATGTAGCGCCATATAGTTTAATAAGACGGTTTGCACTAGTAGATTAACATTGTTAGCTGAAGGCGCTGATGCGGTCTCTACAGAAGCATCAGGGCGCATAAAACCTATTTGTTGATTACGAGCTTGTGCATCAGCATCACCACCCATTAATTGTGGTTTACCGCTTGGGTTGTACACTAAGAAAAATGATGCGCCTGTTGATGAGTTATCACCAGTCCACTCGCCTTTACCGCGACCATTTTCTGATTCATCAATGCGGCCGTTACTAGCAACTGAACCATCACTAAATACATACATCATTAATGGTTGGTTGCGTCTGGCAGCGTATTCTAAACAAGCCCCCATACAGCGTCCCGCACGTAAATCGCGTAATTCGCCGGTACTACGGTCGCCAGTATGGTAATCAAAGCCGCCCATGGTCACTGTGCCGGCACCAGAGTAACCATTAACGACTAACTTCATGATGGAGGCCGTTTTTTGAAATTCACGTTCGCCATCAAATTCAGCTAAGGTAAATATGCCACCTGGGCCAACAATATCAACATCAGCAACAGGGTTTAATGTGCTAGGATCGCCAAAGCGATCGGCTAAATCGGCACTTTTTACGTAACCACAATTAACCATATCTTTAATGACGTCATCACGGGTTACTTGACTGTTTACTTTTGTCATTTTTTGCGCGCTAACTCGTTGAATACTCTCCATCACCGCAACAGCATCTTGCTGTGAAAAAATATCAAATAAATCACCAACGTCGACTAAGCCGGTTACATCGCTTGGTCGATCAATTTTGGTTGGTCTCACACTTAAGTCAATAAAGCTAGCGGGAGCCATTGAGTTGCCACCTGAGTCGGTATTACGAGAGCCTACAAGTGGCATTAACGAGCCATTAGCACCTGCAGCGGCAATAGCATACATTGGGTTGTGCGGATTATTTGATGTATCGTTATCGGAGCGGTTAGGAATAACAGCACCATTTATTTTAGAAGCTGTGTCAGAAGATACTTTTTCTAAAATACCACGTAAAAAGGCAGAATCAGAGTGAAAAGCTAAACCTAAATCAGTATTTACAAAGTCAGACATCATAGTATCAGGATTGGCAATATTGGGTGCCATATCGCCAGGAAGCCCAAGCTTGCTGTAACCCGCAGTTGATAAGAAGTCTTGTTGACCGCCTAAGCCACCGACTAAAACATTAGATCCAGAGATATTTGCACCACCAGCTAAGTCGAAACTAATAAATGGAATTTTTCCAGCGCCTTGTGCACTAATGCCGCAGCTATCTCTTAATGCTTCAATATCACTTGAAAGTGCCGCATTCGCTTTATTTGAATTAGCTAATAAAGAAAATGCAGATAAACCAGCAACCGCATGGCCACCTGTTTTCAGACCCGCAGCGATAAAATCACGACGTGTCATTGGCGCAGTATGATCGCCAAATAACAAAGGCTCATTAGGTTGAAAATGTTTGGTTTTTCTCATGGGTATTTCCTATTTTCCTAACATATTTGTGCTGCTAATTTAGTGAGTCAGTCTTTATATTGTGATAAATATAAAGACTGATATAGCACACAATAAATACTAATTTGTATACGTTAACGAGTTCACGCCTAAATATTATTGAACAAGCATAACCGCGCTAGCTAATACCGCAGCACAGCTTGCTTTAGCAATACTTTTAGTGCGGCTGACAGCACAGTTATTGCCACATACTGCAAGTCGAGTAACAAGGTCATTTAATTCGTTATAAACATTTGTCTTATCAGGCTGTGACGTTAATGTTGCTGGCATTAATTGATCTAATAACGGGGTAAGTAGGTTTGTTCTACCTATCTCGTCGTAAGCTGCATCAGGCATAGCTGAAAAATCTACTGCAGGAAACCAAGCAGCCCTAATTGAGTCATCTTCAATTGCTGCATCACAATAGGCAATAGCTAACTGGGTAATCCCCATTTGTTGTGCTGAAATAAAGGTTTCTATATTAGTGAGTGTTGGTAATTGCTGTTTTACAGTTTCATAGACAGTTGCGACATTTGTTAAGGCTTTATCTACACCGGTTAACACACTCATACTGGCATTGATTTGAGCAAAATTACGTAATCCAATTTTAGCGCTATCTGAGCTGCTAAAGGTATCAGAAGGGGCAACAAAGGCATTAGGTATTGATACATTACTGTGTTCACCTAATTGCTCAAAAGTTAAGAAAAATTCATCATGATTAGCACCTTTATCTAAAGCGATTATTGTGCCTAAAGATGACAGCAGTAACGGCTCTGTTATAGCTTGGTTAGCAGATAAACTTTTATTGAGGTTAATATAAGTTTGCCCTTGCACACTCTCTTTACCATTTAAACCAAGGCGCATGCCTTTTAGTAAAGTGTCATCAGGCAAGGTTTTGCCATCTAAATTAACTAAACTTGGATTAATAAATAAATAGCTATAGTTATCGTATTGGCTCACTTCAAATAATATATAAGTATTAGGTAATTCAACTAAGTCGCTGACTGAAAATAATAAAAAGAACTTTTCACCAACACCGACATTATAGTTTTGCGAAATATCAGTTTGGGTGAGCTCCCGGTTATAAATAGCTAAAAAACGAATATCACCTTGCCAAACATGATTATTAGAGGCTTCTCTACCTAAAATTAACGCAAAGCTATCATCCCATGAGGCAAGTGGTGCTATGTTTTCATCAACAACCTCAATAAGTTTGCCATTAACATAAATACGACGACCTTCACTGGCGGAATACGTCAGTACTACATGCTGTAAAGTTGCTTGTAAAACTTCATCAGCATTTGGTGTGCTTAATGTTGGCGTTCCATTGCTATCACTCTCTGCGGTTTGCAGCATAAAGTCATAATTATAAAGGGTTTGCCCTAAGGTAAAGTTTCTATCGTTGTCTCCAGCTGAGTAACTTACAATTCTTGCCGGACCTTCTTGCGATACATTGTTGGGAGTAAGCCAAGCTTCAACAGAAAATTGGTTAGTTGAAGTAATTAAATCATGAATTTTTTTGCTGTTAGCGGTACTGGCTTGGGCTTTACCATTGGTAAATGATAAACCCCAGTTACTTAGCCATTCAACGTTACCTGTTAGAGTTAGGTTAGCAGCAGGCGAAATACCAGAAGTGTCGTAGGCAGTATTGCCATTGCCTGTTTTAAATTGATATAAAGCGATAACATCCGTTTCAAAGCGGCCACCACTTGCCGCAACAAGGCCGTCGGTAAGTAATAAAGATTTTGATACCACTAAATCAGGTGATATAGCATCAAGACTTATTTCATCGCTCATTGCTTGAATCGCAGACTCCATTTCATCACTACTTGATGAACAGTCGCTGTTCCAACAATTATGAGACTCTGTACGTAAGCGAACGACTAAACGAGATTTTTCAGGATCTTCTAAGTTAATTACTTGTTTAGCTACTTCATAAGCTTTGTCTATATCTTGACTTGCAAAAAATGGGGACTGCGCAGTACTAGCCGCTTCACTATGACAACTTGCACAATACTGAGTAACAATAGGATAAACATGAGTACTAAATAAGCTATTTTCAGCAGGAAAGTTTTTACTGCTGCCTGGCTCTTTAACTACAGGCGCTGTTAATTCAATGGTGTTTGCTATGCTAACTCTGTCATCAGCCCATAGCTTTATCCATTGTTGCATTGTTTCGCCACAAGCTTGGTCACTACCTAACCAACAGTTATGACCTTCAGCTACTTTTTTCACTAAACGTGAATCTTCAGGTTTAGTTAGGCTGACTAATAGATTAGTTGCTGCATAAGCATCATTGACGTTTTCTCTGCTAGCAAAATAAGGCGCTGTATTCCCTTCGGTATGACATGAGCCACAACGATCGGTAGCAGACATATTATCCCAAAGCGCAGTTTTAAATTTTTGAATATCTTCTGTAGCGGCTGCAGGCCCTGTGTATTCAGTATTTGTGTTATCTTGATTAATAGGTGGCTTTTCTTCTACAGAAGAATCACCACAGGCACTCACAAATAAAATTAAGCTGAGTAATAAGTAACTTTTCGTTTGTTTGATGAGTTTATTTAATAAAGCTGGAAAATACATCATTATTCTCCCATGCAATACGCACCAACTTCAGCAAAGACTTGCTTAAGTTGGTAAGAATGTTGTTTAAAAGAGGTAGTTGATGATTGTATTTGCGATACATCAGCGCTGCTTTCCGCGTCACGCAAACAAACTGCTTTAAATACTTTTTTAACTTGGCATTGAGCAAAAGCTTCGCTGTTGGCTAATTCTTGGCCTAATGACTTCATACCACTACCTTTGCCGGATAAAGATTGATCCCAACCAAGGCGTTGGTTAACGCCTTGGCGCCAATAATTTTGCCAATCATCACTTGTCGTTACGTAACCGAATGGGAAACTACTGGCGTTAAAATGGTACTTGGCGACAACTCGGCTACCTGTGGCACTATCAATATCTGCAGCTTGATTGTAAGTTAACTGACCACTTTCAGCTTGCGGATCATTTTCAGTATCAAATTGGTAATCATAATAGGCAAACGCTTGTGCTAGCGGATCCATACCTGTGTGACAACCTGAGCAATTGTTAATAAATAAACGACTATCGCCACCTGGGCTTCTGCTTACATCTTGTCTAATTCTATCGGTTGATAAGGTATTATCTTTTAGTGGTTCTAAATCGGTACATAAATGATTCATCAAAGTAAAACGTAACATTGCACGGTTGGTACCTAGATAAAAGAAAGCTTTAGCGGCAGCGCGAGAAGTTAATACACCTGCCGTTGCGCTACTTGGTAGTCCATTTAAACTTGATTGACTAACCTGTATTAAACCTTCAGCTAAGTTAGTATAGCTATCTTCTAGGTCTTGGTAATGAGTATTATTTACTTTGCTATAAGGTGTTAAATTTAATTCTGGCTTACCTATGTAAGTAAAATCACCTTGAAGAATTTGTCTAAAATCTATGTCATCACGAATAACACCAATCACGGTAGCGCTGTAATCATTTAGCGGCTCAAAAATATCTTGGTCTTCATTTGTCCATGGACTAGCAAATACTTTTAATGTGGTTGTATAAAACTCTGGTGACTCCATCGCAATATAGGCTGCCTCAACGGTTTTGCCTTGATCAATTAACTCACTCATGGATATAAGTGTTGTTATTGACGGTGGTACACCCGCAATTCGGTCATGAAGTCGTTTAGCTTGCTCTAAACTAGATGCTTGAACCGTAAAAGAAATTGTAAAAATTATGCTTGATAATATTATTAACAATATAGTTACAAAGTTGTATTTGATATGATTAATAACTGTATTCAACCTATTGTTTTTTAATGTATAACTGCTTTGTATTAAAGGAATTATATGCTGGGGGAGTGACATCTCCATACAGGCTCCTTGAAGATGCGATGTTGCAACTTTGTTACTTTGATATATAGTACATCATATATAATGATGTATGAACGAGCAAATGAATTCTTTTAACGGCTATTACAGGCGTTAATTTAATGGGTATATTAATCTCAAATTCCATCTCACTTTTTAAAGCCTTTAGATTTTTAAAGGCTCTAGTTTATTATTTTAGGTATATGGCATGAATCCGAAGCTATGGTGTAGCGGATTTGCACTTGTAGCTTTATTGATTACAGGCTGCAACGATCAAACAATACAAGAAAATGGCCAAACAGATCCGGTACTTGTTGAATATCCGGTGGTTTATATTGAGCGCACTCTTAATCGTCTCGGTGAAGAAGAGTTTACTCCTGTTTCTTTTTCTGCACGTAATCCTGCCGAGTTTAATGCTGGTGCTGAGCTCATTATAAAAAATAATGCGTTCGCGAACTCGCCAACGACGTCATTAACCCATAATCTTTTTTCTTCTACGGAAGTTGAAACAGATACCGTTATAGAAAGTGAGGCGGTAAATCAATCTCAACCTATTGATATTCGTGATTTAAGTGTTTCGGCTGATGGCCAATCATTTTTAGTTTCTATACGTGCGCCTGAAATTGATGGTGCCGATGACGATGAACAACCTAAATGGAATATTTGGCGTTACCTACAAAGTGACAAAAGTTTTCAGCCGGTTATAAGTAATGAAATTATAGCGGAGCAGGGCGATGACTTAATGGCGTCATTTTTACCCGACGGTCGTATTATTTTTGCTTCTACAAGACAGCGTTTATCAAGAGCAATATTATTAGATGAAGGCAAGCCACAATACACGGCAACAAACGAATCTGGAGATAATGCCGCTTTTAATCTTCATGTAATGCAGGCAGATGGTAGCGATATTAAACAAATCAGTTTTAATATGAGCAATGATATTTATCCGTTAGTGTTACAAGATGGACGTATTCTTTATAGTCGCTGGGATACCATGGGCGGTATTAATAAAATTAATTTATATCGGATGAATCCTGATGGCACTGATAATCAATTAGTTTATGGCTGGCATTCACACACTATTACTTTAGATGATGAAGAACAAGACATTGAATTTGTTAAACCACAACAAATGCCTAATGGTGATATCTTGCTATTATTAGCATCAGAAGAAGGTGACCGTTATCAAAAGCGACCTGTGCTAATAAATATTGATCAATTTATTGATAACCAACAGGTGTATACAAATGATAGTGTAACTGCTGCTACTTCAAGTGCACAAACTGACTTATTTGTAGATGACTTTTATAACTTCAGTTTTTCCGATCAAATTAATACCGCAGGCCGTTTAAGTCATTTATTTCCAATGCCTGATAACAGCAACCGTTATTTATTAAGTTGGGATTTATGCCGTGTAACTATTACTGAAGATAGCGATGAAGAAGTTATTAAATCTTGCGGTCAATTATCGACAGAAGCATTAGCACAAGAAGATGTTGAACTAGCTACTCCTTGGTACGAATTATGGCTTTATAACGGTAATACTCATACTCAACAGATTGTTGCTCAAACAGCAGAAGGCAATATGATTAGTGAAGCTGTGGTAATGCAGGCAACAGCAAACACACCGGCTTTTATTGCTGATAAATCTGTGGGTAATGGCCTTATTGCTGAGTTAGCGAATGAGCAAGCGGCCGCTATTCATATTCGTAGTGTGTATGATATGGACGGTAGCGACTCTACAATCAGTAACAGTAACCCGCAAGGTATAACCGCGTTAAGTGATCCTAGTTTAACCAAAGCGGAAGATTTACCCGCAAGATTTTTGCGTATTGTACGTGGTGCACCGTTGCCGCCACAAGAAGTAAAAAGAATTCCAAATACTGATTATGGCCGTAGTCGTAATCAACTTATGCGAGAAATTGTAGGTTACACGCCAATTCAACCAGATGGCTCCGTAAAAGTAAAAATTCCTGCTAATGTACCGTTAGCGATAAGTGTTTTAGACGGCAATGGTCAACGTATTGGTGGCAGACACAGACAATGGATCAGCGTTAAAGCTGGCGAAACCTTAGAGTGTCATGGCTGCCATACCCAGCAAAGTGAATTACCGCATGGCCGAATTGAAGCGCAAGCCGCAAGTATTAATAGTGGTGCAGCTATTGGCGGCTCAGCATACACCAATGCATCAGAAAATATTATTCCGCAGCTTGGGCAAACAATGGCGCAAGCGGATGAAATGGTTAATGGCTTAGCAGAGCTTACTGCGGATATAACTTATATTGATAAATGGACCAACCCTGATATTTCTACGCCAAACCCTGAGGTTAATTATAGTTATCAAGCGTTATCAACCACAGCTCCTGAAGGTGCTATATGTTTCACTAGTTGGAATGCTTATTGTCGTTTACAAATTAATTATATAGATCACATTCAACCGTTGTGGCTATTAAGTCGTCAAGTTTTTGATGAAGATACAGCAGAATTAGTTACTGATAATACCTGTACTAATTGCCATAGTCCTGTTGATATAGACAATATATCTCAAGTGCCTGCAGGACAACTTGATTTGAATGACAGCGTTTCAACGGATCAAACTGCTCATCTGACTTCTTATCGTGAATTACTCTTTAATGATGCCGAACAAGAAGTCATTGAAGGAATAGTGGTTGATAAGTTAATTGAAGTACTTGATGATAACGGCAATATTGTTTATGAAGTTGATCAAGAAGGTGAACTTATTTTAGATGCTGAAGGTAATCCTATTCCGGTGTTGACTAATATTACGATTCCGTCAATATTATCGACCAATGGAGCGAGGCAAAGTAGCCGTTTTTTCGAGTTATTTCAAACAGGCCGACATGAAAACATGTTAACAGTTCATGAATTAAAATTATTAAGCGAATGGTTAGATATTGGGGCGCAATATTATAACACCCCATTTTATAGCCAGGATTAAACGATTAATGAAACGCTTAACTTTTACTGCTTTATCTTTTACTGGTTTGTCTTTTACTGATTTATTTAGAGTACATTACTCATTAATCTCTTTAGCTAGTCGACAACTATTTTTAAACAGTCGAATTATGTTACTCATGACGATGTTATTATTTTGCGCTAGTTTGTCAGCTAATGAGAACGAGCAAAGTCGCGCTGAGCAAAACTCTGAACAAGATCTGGCTAGTACACTAATTATTAAAGTCGCTTATGTCGAGTTACATTCAGGTCCCGGTATTGGTTATCCTGTTATTCATGTTGTCGAGCAGGGTGAGCATTTAACTGTTGATGTTAAACGCACAAGTTGGCTAAAAGTGACGGATAAACGTGGTAATGTTGGCTGGTTACATCAAGATGAATTACTCGGTTTAACGACACTACAAAATGAACACCTTACCAGCGCTGAAATCTCATGGAATGATTTTCAAGGCCGCGATTTTGAAGCAGGTTTTATGTACGGTAATTTTGACGAAGCTCACTATTACAGCGTGCAATTAGCTTATTTCTTTAGCTCTGTATTTAGTGGAGAGTTATCTGCGGGGAAAGCGTTAGGAGCTATTTCTAATAGTGATATTTATGAGGCTATGTTAATAAGCCAACCTTTACCAGAGCTATTAATTTCTCCTTATGTTGGTATTGGCGGTGGCATTATTAAAACCAACCCACATAGTGTATTAGCGGATAGTGAAAAACGTCAAAATACCTTGATGAGTGCCGCTTTTGGTTTGAAATATCATTTAGCGCGTAATTTTATAATACGCGCTGAATATAAGTATTCGTTAGCACTAACGGATAGAGATGACAATGAAGAGATCCAAATATGGAAACTAGGTTTCAGCGTATTCTTTTAGCAACGTCTTTGAGTTTAATACTAAGTATAAGTGCTATTACGCCAATATATGCGAATGATAACAGCAGTGTTGATGTCGATGTTGAAAAGCGCGATGTACTTGAAGATATTCTTGATGACGAAAATTTTGAGATTGGTGTACAAGTTGGCATTATGTCTATCGAAGACTTCGGCTCTAACGCGTGGGTAAGTGCTCACTTTACTTATCATATTAGCGAGTTTTTTTATGCTAAAGCACGTTATGGACAGTCTGAGGCAGGAACAACTAGCTTTGAAAACTTGGTTAATGCATCACCATTACTTACCGATGAGCAGCGTGAGTTAAGCTACTATGGTTTAAATATTGGCTACAACTTAATGCCTGGTGAAGTTTTTCTAGGACGTGACTTTGCGCTTAATAGTGCTTTTTCTATCGAATTAGGGGCTGGTACAACGCAGTTTGCCGGAGATGACAAATTCACGGTAAACGTTGGCGTCAACCAGCGACTCTTTCTCACTGATTGGATAGCTTGGGATATTGGTATGAGTGATTATATTTTTGATACTGATATTGCTGGCGAGAATAAAACAACTCATAACTTAAACTTCACTACAGGTTTTGCTTTTTATTTTTAATTGCTTACGTATAAATTACGGCAACAAAATTATGTATAACTTATGCACAAACAATACGGTATTAGCGTTTAAATATTCAAAGGATAAATTTAATGATGACACTTTTTAAAACAAAAACACTTATTTTAAATGGCTTACTAGCAAGTATTATTTTTATTGCGAGCAACGTAAATGCATTGGAAATGAGTAAACCTGCGCCAGACTTCACCCTTAAAAGTTTAAGCGGTGAAAATCTTAAATTAACCGAACAGCGTGGCAAAATAATCGTACTTAACTTTTGGGCATCATGGTGTGGTCCTTGTCGAGTAGAAATGCCTGTTTTACAAGATTTTTATACAAAATACCAAGATCTTGGTGTGTCGGTTTGGGGGGTTAATGTTGAACAAGAAAACCAAGCCGGACGTGACTTTTTAAAAGGTCTAGATTTAAGCTTTCCAATATTATTTGATAGCAGTAATTCAATTTCTGATGTGTATGATGTTGAAGCCATGCCAACCACAGTTATTATTGATAGAGATGGCCTAGTTAGATATATCTATCGAGGTTACAAACCCGGCTATGAAAAAAAATATGCTAAAGCCATTAAAAAATTAATCCGAGAATAAGCCGTGTTCACTTGCCATAAAGCATCTACAAAGCAGCTCTTGATTAGCGTTTTTGCGACTATTTTTTTACTTAGTTTGTCTGGCTGTTCAAGTTTGGGCATTGAGCCTTGGGTAAAACCTTATGAACGACAAAATTTAGCCGATCCTATTATGAGTACAAGTCGTCATCCTGTTGCCGACAAACATGTTTCTCATGTTTATGAAGCAAGAGAATCAGCACGAGGTGCAGAAGGTACTGGTGGCGGTGGTTGTGGTTGTAATTAATATGCGCTTACTTTTATTATTTATTTTTGCAGTTGTTATCGGCATGGTAAGTCAACAGATTCATGCCGCCGTCTTACAAGATGATCGTGTCGATGTGTTATATCACAGCTATAACGGTGGTGGTATGGATATAGACGGGCCGGCAATTTTATTACGCAAAAAAGCCAGGGAAAATATCGCCGTACAAGCCTATTATTATGTTGATAGTATTTCATCAGCGTCAGTTGATGTTATGAGTACCGCTAGCCCGTATGAAGAAGAGCGTAAAGAAGTACAGTTAGCTTTTGAATACTTACATGAAAAAACTATTATCGATGTAAACTTTAGACGCAGTGACGAAGATGATTATCTTGGCAATTCAATTAGCCTAAATATCTCGCAAGATACTTTTGGTGATTTAACCAATATCAGTATGGGCTTAGCCTATGGCGCGAATGAAATTAGCCGAAATGGCGATGACTTTTTTGCTGAAGAAAGTAAACAATACACATTAAATTTTGCGTTAAGTCAAATATTAACTCGTAATTTAACGATGACTATAAACCTTGCTGCTATCGCTGATGAAGGGTATCTAAATAACCCATATCGCACGGTACGTTATGTTGATAATAGCCAACCATCAGGTGTTGGTTATCAAAGTGAGGTGTACCCTAATACCCGTAATTCCTTTGCCACAAAAATATCAGCTAGCTATTTCTTATCTTATCGAGCCGCACTATTTGCTAATTATCGCTATTTCAGTGACAGTTGGGGCATTGATGCTTCAGATGTAGAACTTGCTTATAGACACCCCATAGGTGACACGTTCGAGCTTGAATTTAATGCGAGATATTACCAACAGACACAAGCCAATTTTTATAGTGACTTATTTCCTTATCGCGACGCGCAAAACTATTTAGCCCGAGATAAAGAGTTAAGTACATTTAATGATACTACCGTAGGCTTCAGCGTAACTTATTTGGTACCACAACAATATTCATTTGGTGATTTACGTTCGGAAGCTTCCTTTCAATGGGATCATCTTATATTCGATTATGAAAACTTTAGAGATCCTACCGCAGAAGGTGGCATAGGTAATGAGCCGCTATATGGCTTTTCAGCTAATGTTATTCGCGTTTTATATAGTTTGTATTTTTAGCTCTTCATTTTTAGGTACTTAAGCAACATGAAAAAAATTAATGGTGTAAAAAACTTCACGGCTCTAATTAGCGCGCTATTGTTAGCTATCAGCTTTTCAAGTATTGCTGAAGAGTCGGCAATGAGCAGTAGCGAAAATAAATCAAATACCGAATTAGCATTAGAGCTTGAACAGCTAAAGTCACAAGTGTTGAAACTTAATCGAGAGCTTTTTATTTTAGAAGAAGACTTATTGTTTCCGGCGAGTACTCAGCTAGCTGTTTTTGTTTCGGTAGACACAGGTAAATTTTTTGCCATCGACAGTGTTGAAGTTAAAATTAATGATAAAGAAGTGGCTGGATTTTTATACACCGAGCGTCAACGAAAAGCCTTAGAGCAAGGTGGCATTCAAAAGCTTTATTTAGGTAATTTGAAAATGGGTGAGTATCAGTTAACCGCTATATTTACCGGGCTTGATCCAGAAGGCCGTACCGTAAAAAGAGCTGCTAGTTATGATTTTGAAAAAGATGATGAAGCCTTAATGATCGAACTTAAAGTGGTAGATAATACCAATAGTTACCGAAGCCAAGTTGTTGTTGAAGAGTGGGTTTTATAATTGCTCATGAGATTTAATATCCACTTTACTAACTTAGCGAAGAAATGTTTTACATTGTTATTACTGACGTTTTCTAGCCAAGTAATGCTTGCTTATGGGCAAAGTGACTTAAGTGAGGTTGAAACAAGCAAGTTAGTTAAAACCGATCTACAAGATAAGTATTATCGACAAGCGCTTTTTTATTATTTTCAAAATAATCCCGCAAAAGCTTTAGCGCAAGTAGAACAAAGTAAAGCTAAATTAACCGACTTAGATAGCCGCTCTGCATTATTTGAAGCTGGCTTACAATTGTCTGCAGGTTTATTGCAACCAGCAAAACAAACCTTAATTAATTTTGATAGCTTATTAGAAAAAGAAAGAGTAGCCGCAGAGCAAGCGAACCTTACAGATGATAATGATGAATATATAGAAAAACATCAAAAACGCGCGGTAAAAGCCAATGAATTACGCTTAATTGCTCTATTATCATTAACTAATCAATATTTAGCGCAAGGTGATATTACTCAAGCAAAAGATACCTTAGCAAGAATCACTTCAATTTCAGCGCTATATTACCCTGAATATCTGGTACTCAATCAACTGGCTTATTGGCCGCAACAAAATCACAACTTATTAGCGAAACCTGAAGACAGTGTAGATGAAAGCTCGCCTTATATTCAGTTGAATAACGCCTTGCGCTTAATTGAATTAGCACAAGCAGATACAGCACAATATGATGTAGCCATTGCTGCCTTACAAAAAATAAAAATTACGCCGTGGCATGATGAAGAGTCAAATTTTTGGAAAACCTTATTTATTGATGATGGCAAGATAACTTCATCAGAAGAACAGCATAAAATAGCCAAATTACAAGGCCAAGCTATTCAGGATTATGCACGCTTACTACTTGCGCAAATATATATCAGCCAACAGCAATATGATTTAGCCTTTATTGAATTAAAAACATTTCCTAGTGAAAGCCCTTATAAAGAATCAGCACTTTTCCTCTTTGCTTTTGCGAGTCAACAAGTTGAACAATACAATATTGCCTTTAACTTATTAAATTTATTATATAAGAACTACCCATATTCGCCGTTAGGTTGGCAGTCAGCGGAGTTAATGGCGCAACAAGTAAGCGAGCAACAATCACTTGCTCAAGGTGTTAGTGCCTATCAAACGATAGAAAGCTTTTTCTTACAACGTCAAAAAGATCTTAACGATTTTGCTTTAGCATTTAATCAAAGCGATAACTTACTGACTTTTTCAATGGCAGATGAAGTCGTTGCAGGCGAAGGCAACTCGACACAATACTTACCTCAGTCGGTATGGTTACAACAAGCCTTGCTTGACGTTGATCTCGCTAGTTTATATCAAGGCTTAACTGATATAGATGAACAAACCGCAAGGCTAGAATTATTAACCGATAAAACTGCTTGGTTAGCCGAAATTATAGTGCTTAATCAAACACGTAAAGTAAAGATTGTTGTCAGTAAAAAGCTGCGTGATGAACAAGGTACTTTTACTTTATTACTCAATGAACGTGACCGTCTTGCGGCTTTGCTTAATAAACAATTAGCAGATGAAGAAATAACCGCTTTTGCTAATGATGATGAAAGAGACTGGTTGGTAAGAATTGAAAATAGCCATAATGCCCTTAATGCTATTGGTGACCAACGAAATACTGAAGAATATAAAGAGCGTTTAGCAAGAGTTGAAGGTGCTTTAACATGGCAATTAGCGCAGCAATACCCACAGCGCGCTTGGTCGCACAGTAAGCAATTACAACAACTTAACAAAGCTATTGCTGATGTTACTGCACAGCAAAAAAGTATAGATAAACTGTCAAATAACCAAGACGCTATTGAATTGAGTATACAAAAACATAAGAAAAGTGAAGTACAGCTTAACTCACTGCTGTCAAAACTAGCGCAGTTACGCGCCAACATCAGCGCTAAAATAAGACAAAAAGTAAATGCTTATATTGCCGATCAAAAGGTAATTTTGGCCGATCACGTTTTAACTACTCGCCAAGGTATGGCAAAAGTTTTAGAGCGCATGGCTCAGGTTGATAAACGTATGGAAATGACCTTGGCGCCAACAAGTAATCAACCTACAACGGAGGCTTATTAATGTTAATTGCATTCAAATTATTAACGATTAAGCTTGCTGTATGTGGTTTGTTCTTAAGTAAAGTGTTGCTAACTAAGGTGTTGCTACGTAAGGTTTTGCTAAGTAACGGGTCATTAACTAAATGCTTGGTAAATAAGAGTCTTTCGTCATACTTTAAAACAATGACTGTTGCTTTGCTCTCAATGGTATTACTCGCCTGTCAAAGTACAACGAACGACGATAACTCAACACGTAAAACTTTAGCTGATTTGGCCAATGAACAAGCTGATATTGAAATTGACAGTATTAGTTTAAGTAAGTCACAACGCGCGACCAAGTTAGCCGAGTTATATCAAACCATTATTACCTTAGAGCCAGATCAAGAAGTACGGGCGCAAATAGAATACCGTTTGGTGCAAATGAATACGCAGGCGTATGAGTTGATGGGCGATCAAGAGTTAACCGATGCGCAAGGCTTACAACAATCCGATGAAGCGTTAGCTGCTTTAGTGTTGTCTTATCAAGATTTACTTAGCCGTTTTCCTGAGCGCAGTGATAATGAGCTAATGCAATATCAACTGGCCAAAGCGCTTGATCTTCAAGGTAAAGCGAAAGAAAGCCTAGCGCAAATGGAAGCTCTGCTGGCGCAATATCCTAACAGCCAATATAGCGCTGAATTAAACTTTAGACGTGGTGATATTTATTATAGTTTTCAAGCCTATCCCGCTGCCTTATCGGCTTATGAAGCGGTTAGCTCTGCAAACAACAATGAAGCCTATTACGTAAACAGTCGCTATATGTCAGCTTGGACATTGTTTAAATTGAATCGTTTAGAAGCTGCTGATGTTGAATTTATCGCGTTGCTTGATTACCTTGTAGATAGTTGGGTAGGAAAGGAATACAAAAATAGCCAACAGGATTTCAGCTTTTCTCAACTTGATCCGCGTTATGCAAGCTTAGTTACAGACATACAAAGGGTATTAAGTATTTCCCTAAGTCAGCAACAACAATCTGAAACCTTGGTGGCGTTAACCGTAAAGCAAAAATCATTACAACATTTATCGCTTTATCGTCATATATTATTTAAAAACTTGGCTGATTTCTTAGTCAGTAATGAACTTAAATATGATGCAGAATTAACTTATCAAGCCTATATAAAAATGGAGCCTAATACTATTTGGGCTGCACGTTATTCATTAGTTTTACTCGACTTACTTGAGCAACAAGGTAAATACAGCGCAAGTAGAGCGTTAAAACAAAGCTATGTACAACAGTTTGGTATTAACAGTCAGTTTTGGCAAATAGCGCATACAGCTCAAAATGTTGAACGCCTTACTGCGTACGAAATTAATACCGAAATATTACCTAATTTAATACGCTTTAGTTATCAACATAGTCGTCGTTTATACGCGAATGCACAAAGTCTAAAAGCAGGTGAACAACGACGTAAAGCTTTTGCTGATACAAGCTCGGCTTTAGCTATCTATTTAGAGTTAGCTAATTTGCCACAAGCCGATTACCAAAAGAACAAACCTAAGTTGAGTAAAAGCTTGTTAGCGGATGAGTTACTTTTTGCCGATGCTAATTTTGAAGCGCATCAGTATAAAGCAGCGTTAAACGCCTATGAGTTAATTGCTTATAATAAAATAATTAATGTGTCGCTGACGGATAAATTGGCACTAGGGGCAGTACCAAGCTTAGCTATGAATTCTGCGGAAGCTTTAGCCGAAAGTTCAACAGGAAACTCAACGAAAACTCATACCACGAATAATGCCGAGGTAAATCAAGCGGATAGTGAACTTGCTTATCAATTACGCTTAGAAGCGGCTTATGCGACAACGTTAACGGCTCGAGCTATGTTAAAAGCCGCAGCAGTTAAAACAACAGACTCATTTAATACTGTGGGCTTAACCGATAAACAAAAAACATTATTGTTAACTCGTAATCAGCTAGACCAATTGTTTGTGCAAAACTACCCGAAAGACAGTCGTGTACTCACCATAGCGACACAAGCTGCGCAGTATGCTTATCATGGTAAAGATTACGCAGCGGTTAATTATTACAGTGATTTTATTTTACAGCGTCATTTAGTGATTGCCGCGCCAAGCGGGGAACTTAGTGAATCGCAGAATGAACAGTCGAGTAAGAAATCTAGCTTAAACTCAATATCGGCAGCGCCTCTTTTTGTTCCCATTACAGCAGACAAATTGAAACCACTCGCTTTGAAACAAGTACAAATTGCTAGTCAATTACTAGCGAACAGTTGGTATCAACAAAAAGATTACCAGCAAGCTGAATCGGCATATCAATTAGCTTTAGCGTATGTGCCAGCAGCAAAGTCAACGGCAGCGTCAAGCAAAGCACAAACTAAAAAACGTCAAGAAATGCGCGAGTTGTTAGCATCATGTATTTATTTTCAAGCACAAGGTTTGGTAAAAGAGCAACCTTTGATGGCGGTGCAACATTACTTGCGCGTAGGCAAAGTTGTACCTGAATCGAGTTATCGATTAAATGCAGAGTTTGATGCCGGTAATATTTTGTTAGCGCAGCAACAATGGCAGCAAGGAATTGCGGTATTGTCTGCTTTTAAAGTGCGTTATCCAAAACACGAATACAGTAAATCAATTCCAGCTAAACTGGCAAAAGCTTATGAAAACACCGAGCAATGGGCATTAGCGGCTGGACAATTATTAGCTATGATTAACGGCCCTGAATCGGCAAGTTTTTCAGATGAGTTAAAACGTGAAGCGCAATACACCGCCGCTGAATATTATCAAAAAGCAGGTGACACCGACCAAGCTCTTAGTGCTTATCGAACCTACGCTCATAAGTACCCTAAGCCATTTGTTATCGCGCAAGAAGTGCGATTAAAGTTAAGTGATTTTTACCTGCAGAAAAAAGAGTCAAACAAGCAGTATTTCTGGTATAGAAAAATTGTCTCGTCGCATGATAGTGAATTAAGAAACTCTCCAAGTAATATTACCGATCGCGCCGAATATTTAGCCTCTTTTGCCGCATTAGGTTTAGGTAAAGCACATCAACAAACCTTTACCTGGACCAAACTAACGTTACCGTTACCTAAAAGCTTAAAGCGTAAACAAGCAGCACTTACTGCAGCGGTGAGTTATTATCAAAAGGTATTATCGTATCAATTAGCTGAGTTTGTGCCACAAGCCTCATACAATTTAGCGACTATGTATGGTCAATTGGCAAAAGATATTATGAGCTCTGAGCGACCAGATGATTTAGATGAACTTGCCCTTGAAGAGTATCAATTTTTATTAGAAGACATTGCTATTCCGTTTGAAGATAAAGCTATTGAAATACACACCAATAATGCGCAACGTGCTTGGCAAGATGTTTACGATACTTGGGTTGACCAAAGCTTTAGTGCATTAGCAGAATTAAATCCTGCGCAATATAATAAAAAGGAGCGAGCAAGTGACGCTATTCAAGCAATTTACTAATACAGCTGTTATCGTTCTCAGCGTAATGTTTTTAGTTAATGGCTGTGCTTCAAAGCCATCAGTTGATGATAATGTTGAATCTTCCACGACAAAGCTTGGTGATGATAAAACTAACCCTAAAGATACGACAACAGCTACTGCAGAAACAGAAAATGTAATAGTTAGTATTGATGGTGCCGACAATAAAAAGTCATTAATACAAAAAAAACAAGAACCATCGGTAAATAAATACTTACAGCAACAAGCGTTACAACCGATACAGGTTGCCGATAACGTACGTGCCGATTATGAGCAAGCGTTAGCGTTAATGAAGAATAAAAAGTGGCAACAGGCGAATGCTTTATTCGATACAGTAATATTTAACCAGCCAAATTTATCAGGCAGTTATGTTAATAAAGCAATTATTGCCCAGCAGCAGGGCGATTTAGCCGCCGCGCAGACATTGCTTAACACTGCTATTGGTATTAATAAGCTCAATTTACACGCCCATCATTTACAAGGACAAATTTATCGTGAGCAAGGGAAATTTGTTGAAGCTGAACAGAGTTACTTAGCCGCTCTGGATATTTGGCCTGATTTTAGCGATGCGCAACTGAGTATGGCTATTTTATTAGAGTTATATCGTGGTCGCTTAATTGAAGCGCATGGTTATTACACGTCGTATCTATTGTTAAATAGCGATGATGAAGAAGTAAAACGTTGGCAAGCAGGTTTAGAGATAAAAATAACCCGTGCAGGACTTGAAGTTCCAGTAGTTGAAGAGCCAGTGTTAGTTGATGAAGTCGCTATTGAACCCGTTGAACCTGAGCAAGTAGTTGAAATAAATACTCAATCAGTAAATAATTCGGCAGTAAATGATCAACAAGCGAATGATTCATCACTAAATAAAGCCGCGGAGAAAGCTAATGAATAACCGCTTTAGGTACACTTTCAAAAAGCTTTTTCAACCTAGGTTATTATGGTTGACGGCGCTTGTATTACTGTCTCAAATAGCTTTTTCAGCAAAAATAAGCGCTGAAGAAGTAACACCCGTTATTATTCAAAGCCAAGTCAAAGGCTCACAAGAGCAACCAAATGTCATTTATATTATGCCATGGCAAGGGGTTGAACAGATTATTGAAGTGAAAGGTAAAGAGCGCACTATTAAGTTGCCACAATTCTCACCTATTCACCCTAAAGCATTTAAATTGCAGGTGCAGGCTTTTGCTGATAAACAAGCGGCGCTAAAATCAGAGGCCCTTAAATAAGGATTAGGTATAAACTGACGTTAAAGAGAAACACTAAAATATACATAAGAAAGTAAACCAAGCACTAAGCTTAAATAATTTTAAATTATAGTAACTATAAAAATACAGTAACTCAATATAAGAAATATAAAAGGAAAACGACATGGGTATCATCGACAGCATCATCACTTTTTTACAAACGGGTGGAACATTTATTTACCCTATCGCGCTAGTGCTAGTAATAGGTCTAGCAATTAGCCTAGAGCGTTGGATATACCTTAGTTCAGCATTAAGAACTAATCGTAAAGCTTTTGCTTTATTAAAAGACTCCCTTAAAACAGGTGATTTACAAACGATAAGTAAGTACGCAAAATCAAATTCAGCACCGGTATTAGATGTATTGCAATCTGGTATTGCCCGTTTGTCTTCAGTAAAACGCCGAGAAGATGTGGAATACGCCATGGAAGAAACCATGATGGAATATATGTTGCGTCTTGAAAAGCGTACACCATTTTTGGCGGTATTAGCGAACATTGCCACCTTGTTGGGTTTGCTTGGTACAATTATGGGCTTAATCGCCGCCTTCTCAGCGGTTGCCAATGCTGACCCTGCCGAGAAAGCTAACTTGTTATCTTCAAGTATTTCAGTAGCAATGAACACCACAGCTTTTGGTTTGATCACCGCTATCCCATTAATATTAATCCATACTAGCTTAATGGGAAAAACTGCCGCTATTGCCGACTCATTAGAAATGGCTGGTATCAAATTATTAAATTCACTTTCTTTTGGTCAGTCGTCAGACGAAAACCGAGGCTAAGAAAATGAGACGTCGTCGTCGGATAAAATCCGAAGAGGCAGAGCTCGACATCACCTCATTTATGAACTTGATGATAGTGCTAGTGCCCGTATTACTCTTAAGCTTGGTCTTTTCTCAGGTGCGTATTTTAAATTTACAGCTACCAGTGGGATCGCAAGCTAGTAGCGATCCTGATAACGAACCGAAAGTCTTGGAGTTAGTGATAAGCGAAACTGCGTTTGAATTAAATTACCCTGCTGGCGTGTTATTAAAACGCTTTGATAAAACCGAAAAAGGCTATCAATTTGCTAACCTTTCTACTTATCTGCAAGATTTAAAATTAACGTTTCAACAAGGCGATGCTGCAACTCAAGACAAAAGAGATATTGTATTGCTATTAACACCGTCAATTGATTATCAAACTATTGTTACTACTATGGACACAGTGCGCTCATTTAAAGCGGTTGTTGCTGCTAATTTAGTTGATGCAGAGCTTTTCCCTCAAATATCGTTAGGTGACGCTCCTGAAGCTGGTGGAAATGTAGAAAATAACGCAGGAGCTAAGCCATGAGGCAGTCTTTTAAAGCAAAACGCTTAGCAAAACATCATAAACGCTTTAGCTCTGGCTCTAAATTGAACCTCGTATCGTTAATGGATATTTTCACTATTTTGGTGTTTTTTCTGATTGTTAATCAATCAGAAGTTCGCGTATTACAAAATACTAAAGAATTGAATTTACCTATTTCAATTGCCGAAGAATTGCCTGCGGAAAATACCTTAATTACGGTATTGCCGAAAAGCATCATGATTCAAGATCGGGTTATTTGGCAGCAAAAAAGTTCATTAACCGAGTTAAATACGGTGATTGACGAAGGACTGATCAAAGCGATAAATACTGAATTAGCCTATCTTGCAACGAAGCGCCCAGTGTTAACAGATAATGAAACAGAGAACGGTAGAGCGGTTACTATTATTGGTGATGCAACAGTACCTTATCAGGTATTAAAGCAAATTATGGCGGCTTGCGCTGACAGTGATTATCGTAATATCTCTTTAGCTGTTGAACAGGTCGCTAAAAGTAAAATTAATGGAGGCTAAAGATGACAAAAAACAATTTAGCTTCTAATGCTTTACTAAGCAAAAGTGCTGATATCAATATATTTCAAGATACTGAACAAGATAAAAAATTCACTCGAATTTTACAGATCCTTATTGGTCTTTATTTGGTAATAGCGGTAATAGTACCACTGATTGAGCAAGCTGAAGTGCCGCGTGAAATAAAAGAAAAAGTGCCAGTACAGTTAGCTAAAATAATGCTCCAAGAGAAAAAGTTACCTGTGCCTGAAAAGCCAAAAGAAATACCGAAAGAAGAAAAACCAGAGGAAGTAAAAGACGAGCCTGAGAAAAAACCTGAGCCACCTAAAACCAAGCGACAAGAAGCAAAACAAAAAGCGCAAACATCAGGGCTAGCAGCCATGAAAGATGAGCTTTTTGCGATGCGAGATGCGTTTGAAGTACAGCCAGCAACAACAACTAAACTTAATAAAAGCAGTGCTACTGAAACTAAAGTACAGCGTAAGTTATTGGCAAGTGCCGCGGATACACAAAGTACTCAACTTGCTGCAGCTAATACCACGCAAACAGTGGCCAGTGATGAGTTAAGTACACGCGATACGCAGCAAGTACGTTTATCTGCAGAAGAGGTGTTAGCAAGTACCGATACTGCTGAAGCAGAATCTATTGCCGCGAAAAAATCAGGGCAACGTTCTGAGCTAGTATTAAGGCGCACTCTTGAGGCGAATAAGTCTCGACTTTATTCACGTTATAACCGAGCACTTCGTAAAGATCCGTTCTTAAAAGGTAAGGTGTTATTTGAAATTGAAATATTACCATCAGGTAAGGTGAGTAAAGTAACGATTAAATCAAGCGAATTAAATAACCCTGCACTAGAGCGTCAACTTGTTATTATATTACGTGCCATTGAGTTTACCGCCGAGCAAGTTGGAACGGTTACCACTATATGGTCAATAGACTTTTTACCGAGTTAGCTTTTAATTAATACCTTAGTGTTTATAAGCTCATAATAAAAAGTGAATGCAGCAATGTATTCACTTTTTTTTCGCCAAATTAGTGTCTGTTGACCTTTCAGGGTTAAAACTTATTCAATTTAAAACGGATTTAATCGCGGCGCGAACTTGAATCATAGTTATTCCGATAAATTTGTGGCCTAGCTGGCTAGTGTGATTGCAAGGAATGCAATATTTAACTATTTTAGCCAATCTAGGTGCTCAAGAGTTTAATGGACTTGGTATTAATTAGTTAGATTAAATGGTTAGAGTGTTAGACCAAAAAATCATAGAAAAACGCTAAAAAAATTTGCCAAGTATATTGCTTTGAGCTAAAAATATTTTTAGAATCTTTTTTTTAAATTTTTGAGTCCGACGGATGACTAATCTAAAAGAATTACCTACCAGTTTCAGTACAGACCGAATGTTTTATGACGATAAAAACTACCCTAGAGGCCTAGCGAAATCTGGTGATTTCAGCCTTAGTGAATCGAAAATAATGGAACAATACGGTGTTGCTTTAAAAGCCCTTGCAGAGCAATCAAGAGCACCGATGACCGATGAGGAAATGCAATTTGTTGAGGTTTGTGTAAACCAACTTGAGCCAGTTACCCCAATAGAAAAAGCTTGGGTAAAATATCAAAATAAAACATTAACCCCTAAACACTTTCACACTTTGTTTGGTCGAAGCAAGGTTGAGTCAGAAGATGATGATGAAGGTGATCCTGATGATACTGATTTAGATTAAAACTCACTTTAATCTTGTATTCATCAGCTTAAAACTTGATTTAAATCTAAAAAAGCGCAGATAACTTCAGTTACCTGCGCTTTTTTGTTTTAGAGTAAGCTAAAGTCGCTAATAACGCGCGATCATAAATCCATTAAGCTTCAATCTCTTCAGCTAATATTTCTGCTTGCTTACAAATTTCAATAAAGTGATTAGGATCCAAACTAGCGCCACCTACTAGTAAACCATCAATATCGTCTTGGCTCATTAATTCGCGAGCGTTACTTTTATTAACGCTACCGCCGTATAGTATATGAATTTTCTCAGCGCGCTCAGCACCGTAAATAACACACAGCTCTTGGCGGATAAAAGCATGCACAGCTTGTGCATCTTCTGGTGAAGCTGCTTGTCCTGTACCAATTGCCCATACTGGCTCATAAGCCACACAAATCTCTTTGTCGGTAATATCAGTATCGGCTAAACCGTCATGCATTTGTCTGAATAACACATCATTAGTAATACCTGCTTCACGTTG
Organism: Colwellia sp. E2M01; assembly: GCF_018860585.1. Lineage (GTDB taxonomy): Bacteria > Pseudomonadota > Gammaproteobacteria > Enterobacterales > Alteromonadaceae > Colwellia. Next base: position 5,452 of record NZ_JAHKPR010000039.1, on the reverse strand, counting down.
TTGGGCATTTTCACCAATACATAAAATAGGCATTAAACCACTGGCTAAGGCACGGTTAACTTTAATTTGACAGCTACCGTCATTTTCATTAAACATTTGGCGACGTTCAGAATGACCAATCAAACATAGGCCTGCGCCGACATCTTTAAGCATTTGTGCAGAAGTTTCACCTGTGTAGGCACCAGAGCCAAATTTACTGACATTTTGGCTACCAACAATAATTTCAGAGTGTTGTAAAAAATTGAGCATATCTCTCATATAAATATAAGGAGGGCATATCGCAATTTTAGTTGAGAAATGTTTACCAATAAAAGCGGCAACTGAAGCACAAAGTAGATCAATTCCGCCGTTTAACTTCCAGTTAGCGACCACGATAGGGATGCGTTTACTCATGTTTTTTAACACCTTTTAAAAAGAACGTCTGAGGGGATAAAGAAAGGATAAACAGCATTAAAGATTTAAGCAAGCACTAGTCATAGCGTAGATAAAACAAAGTGCAAATTGTATAAAAAGTAAGATGTTTTTAGTGAAAATATCATTTAAATCATCTAATAAATGAAAAGTTCATTTATTAGATGATTAATTCTAGCTTATTGATTTACTTTCAATGAGAAGAAATTTTTTGCACTAGATCAATTTATTTTCCAGCAGATAATTCTGCTAATTCAGTCATTATTTTAGTGCTTATCTGTTTTTTTTCTGTAGTTGAAAATAGCAAGTTTTGCTCAGAAAAAATATGATGGTTTAAGTCGATATTTTTCCGACTTAACTTGCAATGATATAAATTATGACAAGCCATCACACTGTCTTTTATTTGATAACTTGCATGCGTATTTGCATTTAAATATTCACTGATGTTAGCTATATCATGATCACTGAAATGTTTTTTACCTTGCTTGTCTCGAGTCATGCCACGAACCCGATAATCGATATCAACAACATCTGCTGAAAAAGCATCAATAACGTAATCTAATACCGATAAAGGTGAGATTATACCACAAGTTGATAGTTCAATATCAGCTCTAAAAATAGCAATGTTTTGTTGCGTTGTTTCTTCGGGATAGGTGTGGATACACAAATGGCTTTTATCTAAATGCGCGATTAAGGATTCGGGTTTTGCTTCTTCTGAGATCATCAGTGTAACGCTAGCACCTTGTGGGCTGTAATTTTGACTGGCAACATTTAACACATTACCACCTATAGCATGACAAACTTTGTTGAGTAAAACTTCTAGTTGTTCGCTGCTATAAGTTTGATTAATGTAATTATTATAATCATTGCTTAACGTCGAACTTGCCTGTTGCTCAGTAACCCTATTTAAGGGTAAGTAATGGACGCGATACAGTGAAAAACTTAAGCTTTTTGTTAAGTTGTTAAAACCATACAACGGAATTTTATTCTTGGGAGTCATTTACAAAACACTTATCTTTTATTTACGGCCAGCTTGTTAGCTTTAATTAATCTATTTTGCTCGTTAACCTGCTTCAGCTAATCTGTTTCAGTTAAGCAGCTTCGCTAATCGGCATTAATTACGCTATCAAAAAGGTTTTTGATTAAACAGGCAAACTCAGTAATAAAAGCATGTTGTTCAGCATTAACAGGATTATCCATTATGCCAGAAAAGACTTCTTGTAGATCATAAAGAATAGCATCAACTTCTCGAATAATGGCATTACGTTGGTTAAAGGTTAGGTTTTTATTTTGGCTACAAACGTTAATGATTTGTTCGCCTAATTCCACCTCAATAACTGACATTACTGTTTCGTTAGACTGCTCTGCTACTGTAGAGTTCTCAAATAAACTCAAGTGTTCTGTAAGGTATTCAATAATGTGGATATAACCGTCAGTATCTGTAACCATAATTGCTTTATTTACCTTTGCTGATAATTGATGAAAGGGTTTTTTGAGTATAGCATTTAGTGCGCAAAAATTTTGCTTCTTTTTATCTAACCAGATTTATTAATTAACTGGTTACTTTATTACACAAAAAACTAGCATAAAAAAAGCTATAAGTACGAAAACTCATAGCTTTTAGTTGTTAATTATTGCTTGTATTACTTAATAAAGTTAGCGATGGATCTTTCAAAGCGCTCTAAACCTAAAGCAATATCTTCATCAGGAATAACTAGTGATGGTGCAAAACGTATAACATTTGCTCCAGCTACTAGTACTAATAAACCTTCCGCCATTGCTGCATTTAAAAAGCTAATCGCTTGTCCTTGGTATTGTTCACTTAATTCTGCACCAATTAATAAACCTTTGCCGCGAATTTCAGTAAATAGGTTATATTTTGCATTGATTGCATTTAAACCATCAATAAACAGCTGCGCTTTATTGTTAATATCAGCTAAGACTTCATCTGTACTTATAATATCAAATACTGCTTCAGCAACCGCACAAGCTAATGGGTTGCCGCCATAAGTACTACCGTGTGTGCCAATGGTTAAATGCTTTGCAATGTTAGTCTTAGTTAGCATTGCACCAATAGGGAAACCACCACCTAAGCCTTTAGCTGAGGTTAAAATATCAGGCGTAACACCAAGTCCCATGTAAGCATAAAACTCACCTAAACGACCAAAGCCTGTTTGCACTTCATCAAAAATTAATAAGGCATTGTGTTGGTCACATAAGGCACGCACGCCTTTGATAAACTCGGCATCAGCTGGTACAACCCCGCCTTCACCTTGTAATGGTTCGATCATTACCGCACACGTGTTGTCAGAAATTAATGCTTTTAAGCTTTCTAGGTTATTGTATTCAGCATGATCAATATTAGCTGGTTTTGGGCCAAAACCATCTGAATAAGCAGCTTGGCCACCAACAGTTACGGTAAAAAAGGTACGGCCGTGAAAGCCTTGTTTAAAAGCAATAATTTGTGATTTATGTTCACCATGTACTTCAAGCGCCCAACGACGCGCTAATTTTAGGGCCGCTTCATTCGCTTCTGCACCTGAGTTACAAAAGTAAACTTTTTCAGCAAAAGTGCGATCAACTAATTTTTTAGCTAAACGTAGTGCAGGCTCATTAGTTAATAAATTTGATACATGCCAAATTTTTTCACCTTGTGTTTTTAATGCAGTAACTAATGCCGGGTGACAATGGCCTAATGAGCTAACCGCAATACCACCAGCAAAATCAATGTATTCAAAGTCTTGTTGATCCCACACACGAGAGCCTTGACCGCGAACAGGTATAACCGCTGAAGGTGAATAGTTTGGTACCATCACGTCATCAAATAAGCCGCGTTCAATTGAAAAGTGGTCTGACATTTTTTTAATCCTAATTTATATGTGGGTAAGGTTTTTACTAGCTTACTGCAAAAGCAGGTAAAGCTTAATGAAAATTTAATACATAGTAAAAATAATGTTCACGAACGGGCAAACATTACATTAATTTTTGATTTTTGAACTGTGATGTTAAAAAGAATGACTCAATAGACTAATTGAAGTTGAGTTTAATATGATCAATATCACTCTTTTTAAGTAAGGTTATTTCGTTTTTCGTTAAGTGAACCGCACTCAATAACTGCTTGGTTTCTTCTTCGTTGATGAGCGACTCTTTATCTAATGCTCGATAAGCAACAAAGGCTTTTGCTTTGGCAACGAGTTGTGCAATAGGGTGCATTTTATCGTAACTTTCAGCGTAAGCTAAATCAAAAATAGGCTCTACTATATTAAGTCGTTTAAAATTCATTTGCTCGATGAGGTCGGCAGAAAGTTGCGCACTACGCATAACTAACTGTTCTAGCAAAATCTCTTCATTTGCTTCTATTTTTGATAATACATTATGTAAACGTTTATCTTTATTATCAAAAGCATCACGTAGTTCATTTTTATACATGTCGCTAAAAGTATTTAAATAACAGCGGGTAACTGCAAGTCGGCCAATGTTTGATAACATACCATTAGTAAAGGCGGTAAATTCATCAAGTCCGTGTTCTTTAGCTAATGCACGTGAGGCAAGGGCTATAGACAAACTATCATTCCATAGTTTTCTTTTCATTAAGCCGTATGGGGCAGTACTCGTTGGTAACCAATGTTTTAAGGTAAAAGTAGGCATCACCAGTTTTAAGTTATCTAAGCCAATATAACTTAACGCTAATTTGGCATCAGTTACTTGTACGTCGGCACGTTTTCGATATTGAGGCTTGTTAACTAAGCTGATTAAATCAACACTTAACCATGATAAAGAAACAGCAAGATCTTTTATTTGATTCACTGATGCTGCACGTGCAGATAAAATATCTATGATCGCGGGACAGGCATCTTCAATACCTAATACGTGATGGTAAAGGTGTTCTTTATTATCAAAATCGTTATTAATTTTGGTGCGTACGCGATTAAAAAAACTTTGTTTGGTTTGATTTTTAAAATGCTCTTCGCCATGCTCAGCGATAATTTTTTCTTGTTGCGCTTGTACTTCAACAGACAATAACTGACGACGACGGTTTTCTTGCTCACTACCTTGATGATCTACCATTTTAATTTTGCCACTTTGCTTTTCTGCAAAGTCTTTGCTTATAGAAAGACTAATGGCACGTTGATAGGTAATAGTAACCGATTGATTGTTTTCAAAAATTTTCATAAAAAATTTATTGCTTATCCGGGGTATAAATTGCGCATCGAATGCATTGAGTTGAGCATTTACAAAAATGGCTCACTAATATAAAAATAAAACACTACTCTATATGGCTTTAATCTAAAAAGCTTCTGTTTTTATATACGTCTTATTATTAATAAATAGGTTTTACTATTCTTAAGGTAAAGGATAGTGCTTAAATTGCTTGATAAAGTTAGCTAATAACGACTGACCTTGTTCAGTTAATATTGATTCTGGGTGAAACTGTACGCTACTTATTGGTAGTGTTTTATGTTCAAGTGCCATTATTTCATCAAACTCGCCATGCTCATTTTCACTCCATGCCGTTATCGTTAACTCAGTCGGTAGTGTTTGCTTATTGACAATTAAAGAGTGATAACGAGTAACCTGTAAAGGCAAGTTTAGTTGTGTGAATAAGCCTTGTTGGTTATGACGAATTATTGAGGTTTTACCGTGCATTAACTGTTTGGCTTTTTCTACTGTAGCGCCAAAGTGTTGAGCAATGCATTGATGTCCTAAACAAACTCCCAGCAAAGGTACTTTACCAGCAAACGCTTCAATTACGGCGAGTGATATTCCTGCCGCATTAGGATCGCAAGGACCTGGAGATATAACTATATACTGGGGAGATAACTTTTCTATTTCAGCTAAGCTAATTTCATTATTTCTAAAAACCATGACTTTTTGACCTAATGCTTGAAAATAGTGCACTAAGTTAAAAGTAAAGGAGTCGTAATTGTCGATCATTAATAACAAGAAGTTTCGCCTAACAAGGTAAGTGAATACACGAGTATTCTAAAGCTTTTATAGCGGCGGGGCAATGTGACAAAAAAGATATATACCCGTTCCACTT
>NZ_JAHKPR010000054.1:81310-112844 GCF_018860585.1 Colwellia sp. E2M01 | reverse complement strand
TGATTTTGAAAAGGACGCTACATGGATGGTGTTCTTAGAGAATGCAGGAGCACATTCTCCTGAATAACCATTTTCTTCAATCAATGCCTTGCCTCTAAGCCTTTTAACTTTCGCTGAGTGGGAAAGAACTTAATCAACTTGGTATTAGTTATAAAACCTGTATAAAGAAAACCCAGCTATAATGCTGGTTTTTTTATATTTCATCATTTAGGTTTTCTGAATTAAACCTTATTTTATACTTTTTTGGGTCTTTTGACTTTCAGTAAAAACATTCCACTTTACTTCATAGTCTTTATAATCATCAGGCCATTTTAGTACCGCAATTAAGCGTGTCTCTCTACCTTGTAAACTTGATGGAATATGGTTTTTCATATTATAAACTTCATCTTTCAAGCGTTCTGCGGCGACATTATTTTGAATTAAGATTTCCTGTACTGTGTTAATTCTTCTTTTTGCCAATCTTTGGTTGTAAGCCTCCGTACCTTCAACACTAGTATCACCAATAAGATATAAAATTGTTTCTGGATATTTATTTAAGAATGTCGCCATTTCAACCACTCTTTGTTGCTCAATTTTACTTAAGTGGTATTTATCAAAAGCAAAGTCAATAACACGATATTTAACTTTAGGTCTTCCTGTTAATGTTTCACAACCATCATTACTAATTACTGCGTCACTAGGAGTTGTTAAACATAAATCTCGAGCATTTATTACGCCATCTAAGTCAGTATCTTTTAAATCACGAGTTTGCTCTTGTAATGGGTCTTGCTCGCTGTAAAGCTCTGGATTGGTAACGCAGGCAGTTAAGCCACCAAAACAAATAAGTAGCGTAGATAGGCGAGGGAGTGTAAACAGGGAAGTTTTTATTGAAGATGCCATTATTTATTCACCTCTTGTGCGTTAGCGCTAGTTTCATCATGATCTTGTTCTTGTTTATCTTCATCTTTTAACTGCCATGCATCAGGAGTATCTACACGCAACTCTTCAATTAATTTACCTGTGGCATTAATTAAACGATATCTTGCTTTCTTTTCATCAAAAGACGCTTTTAAATAGTTTTTTCTAGCATTAAATAACTCAATTTTAGAATCTAGCACGTCTAATAATGAGCGACGACCCAAGACAAATTGCTGCATATAGCCTTTTTCTGTTTGGGTGGCAAAATCTACATTTTGACGATAAAAACCTTTTTGCTCGCCGACAAAGTGATAAGCATTCCATGCGAGCGTAGTACCTTCTATCACCTGGCGATAAGTATTATCTCTGATCGCTTTTGCTTCTTCTTTACGCCACGCAGATGCTTCTGTTTTCGCTTTGGTTCTACCGCCACTATAGATATCGTAGCTCATGGTAAGCATAATACGGCCATCATCATCGGGTCCTTCAAAACCACCAATATTATCATTACTATTAATATCTAGTTCTAAATCTACTTTAGGCCAAAAACCACTTTTATCGCGATCCATTTGCTTTTCTGCTGCTTGAACATCAAAAATTGATGCTTTTATTTCAGGATGATTTTCTTTAGCACGGTCAATAGCGATATTTAAAGAGCTTGGTAGGTAGTTAGAATCTGCTTGTGGATTGTGTAAATCAATAGGGTATTCACCCACTAAATCAAAATATTGAGCTTTTAAATCAAAGCTATTGTTTTTAGCAGCTAATAAACTTGATTGTGCTGTGGCTAATCTTGATTGAACTTGGGCAACATCAGCAGCGCTACTTAGCCCCTTGTTTTCTCTTTTTTGAATGTTTGTTAATATTTCTTGATGCTCTTTAACATTCTGTTCTGAAAGTTCTATCACACCTTGAGTTTGAAATAAGTCGATATAAACTTGTGCTATTTCAAGGCTGAGATTTTCGGCTGCGGAAATTAAAGCTTGTTGATCAGCTTTGATTTCATAATCTAAGCGAGCTACTTCATCTACGGTTTCAAAACCCGAAAATAAAGATTGTGTCACTCGCAAACCTAGCTCCCTACGGTTTAATTCTGAATCATAAGAGAGACCATTATTATTGGTTATTTTTTCATAACCTGTTGCGGCATAAAGTGACACTTGAGGGAGGTAATCACTAAAAGCGGCGCGTTTGTCTTTGTATTTAGCCTCAAAATGAGCATATTTTTGTATTAACTGTGGGTTATTCATCATGGCTTGGGCAATAGATTGCTCAAGCGTTAGCGCTTGAACAGAAGCGCTACAACTTAAAAAAAACGGTATAACTAAATAGTTACGCATTATTATTTTCCTTGTTATCTTTCTTTCATGGCATTAGCTTTTGCTCGTAAAAGCGGCTTCAACCAGTAATTTAGGACAGTTTTTTGTCCAGTTAAAATATCTACACTTGTTTGCATGCCCGGTATTATCGTTTTTTCTCCCAGTGTATTACTGTGTGTTTTTACATGAACTTCATAATAGGTTGTGCCGTCTTCGAGCTTCTGTGCGTCGGCGCCGATATAGATAACTTCACCCGTTAAACCGCCATATATAACAAAGTCATAAGCGGTGAATTTAACCATAGCTTGCATCCCAAGGTGTAAAAAACCAATATCTTGAGGAGCAATTTTTGTTTCAATTAGTAGCTGATCGTCTAAGGGAACAATCTCCATAATAGGCTGTCCCGGTTCAATAACTTCACCAACCGAACGTGTAATAATGTTTTTAACCGTGCCCTGAACAGGGGAGAATATTTGAGTTTTATTTACTCTGTCAATGAGTGCTTTACTGCTTTCTCGCATTTTTGCTTGGGTATTGAGCACTTCATCCATTTCAGTTCTTGCGTTAGCAAGGAATTCGTAACCAATAGATTTCCGTTCTTCTATAGCTTGTTGTCTTGCTGATTGTTGCTGTAAACTCAATACTTTAGCACGTTCAAGGTCGCCTTCTATCATGGCATGATCACGTTGCAATTTAAAAAGCTCCATTTCTGACACAGCCCCCATGTCAACGACTTCCTCTGTTAAAATAACTTCTTTTGTAAGTAAATTCAAACGTTTGCTTAGGCTTTTTATATTTTCTTGTTGTTCATTAATTGCTTGCTGATGTTGCGCAATTGCTTGTTTATTTTGCGCTAATTTAGTAATAAGCTGGTCTACTTTTGCTCCGTATGAATAAGTCACTTGCTGTTGTTCAAAGCTATTTAATTTATCAAGTGATATTTCTTGTACGGTAACGACTACATCATCATCGCTAAATGTTACTGTTTTTAATTCTGCAGCCAAACGTATCTGTTTTAAGTTGAGTGATGATTGCTCTTGAGTTGATTCACTTAATGCCGCAGAGAAGCGTATGTCTTCAAGTAACATTAATTTTTGCCCTTTGCTAACAAGGTCTCCATTTTTTACTAAAAGCTCTTGTAAAATACCACCATCTAAGTTTTCAATTGTTTGTACTGCTTGAGCAGGTACAACATTACCTATACCAACAACCGCTTCTTGTAGTGTGGCAAACTTAGCCCATACGAGCGTAGCGATTATGGTAACAAAAACTAAAGTAACAAGTTTTTTGGCTTTGTTCGCGGCGTTTTCTTGTTTTACTTGTAAGGATGTCATTAATTATCATCCTTGGTATTGGTATTGGTATTGGTATTGGTATTTTGTTTAACTGATACGTTAGGAGTATTAGTTCTATGTGTATTTGGGCTAATACTGACAGAACGTACTTTTCTTGCTGTTGTATTCGTTGTAGTTCCAAATAACGCTTGCGGCGTTTTGATTGCGGTAATTTGTCCTTTTTCCATAACTATAATACGATCACATAGTGATAAAACAGCGGGTTTATGACTAGCTATAAATAAGGTCTTTTGTTCAATGTTTTTTAAGCTTGTTATGATTTGTCGTTCAGTGTTTTCATCCATAGCACTGGTTGGCTCATCTAAAAACATGATAGTAGATTCTTTTAATAGTGCTCTAGCTATTAAAATAGATTGTCTTTGACCGCCTGAAAGGCAGCGACCAAATTCACCAACTTGGCTTTCTAAACCGTCTTCTAAACGGTCGGTAAATTGTGCAATACCACTTTGTTTGATTACTTGTGCTAGACGGTTAGGATTAATGCTTTCACAGCCTTGGACAATATTTTCAAGTACAGAGCCATAGAATAAGCTTGGGTTTTGAGCAACCCAGGCACTATGCGATCTTATACTGGCGATTGGCCACTGTTTTAAATCAATATCATCAAAGAATATTTGCCCTTGGCTTGGTTGATATTGACCACTAATTAACGCTAATAAGGATGATTTTCCAGAGCCAGCGTTGCCATACAGTCCTATTTTCTCACCCGCATTGATATCAAGATTAATATTATTTAGGACTGCGAGCTTTTGCTCTGGATAATTAAAGCTCACTTGGTTGACTCGAATATTACCGCTGATAATAAGCTCGTCACCTAAAACGTTGTCATTAAGTTCTTGCGGTAATGCCATAATGGTTTTTACTGACTCCATGGCATCAGTAGTTTGTTTATATTTTAAGATTAATGAGGATATTTGACTAATTGCACTACTTGCACGGCCACTGATCATCACCATAGCGATTAATGCGCCCATAGATATATTGCCGGCTTGTATTTGATAAACCCCTGCGATGATTAAACCTATGGTAGTAAGTTGTTGCATGCTCATTACCGTATGAGTTAATGAGCTAGCAATTGTGCGTGATTCATTTTGCCAATCAGATAATTGCCTAACAGTTTGTTCCCAAATACGTTGGCTTTTGCCTTCGGCGTTACATTGCTTTATTTCAACTATCTGGTTAATGTATTCAATTAAATAAGCCTGTTTTTGCGTAGCAAGCTTTGATGATTCTTCTACACAACTATTGAGTCTATTTTTTAAGACCATACCGGTCAGTAAAATAATCACCATGGTGGTGATCGGAATTAACACCATCAAGCCGCCTAACCAAGCAATTAGGGCTAAAAACAATAAAGTAAATGGTAAGTCGATTGCAGAAACAAGTGTTGCAGAGGTAAGGAACTCTCTGACACTATCAAATTCTTGCACTTGTTTAGCATAAGCGCCACTTGATTGCGGTCTGTTTTCTAATTTCATGCCGATGACTTTTGAAAAGAGGCTACTTGAAACCATAACATCTATTTTTCTACCCGCTACATCCGCAAGTTGAGTACGTGCTTGTTTGAGGAAAAAATCAAAGGTGATAGCTAATGTAGCGCCTATGGCTAATGCCCAAAGGGTATCAATGGCTGCATTAGGGACTACGCGATCATAAACATTCATGGTGAAAAGCGGTATAACGAGGGCAAGTAAGTTAACCGCAAAAGAGCCAAGTAACAGGGCGCTATAATAAGGTTTTACTTCGTTAAATATGGGTTTTAACCAGTGTTCATCTTTTTTCTGAACAAAGTTACCACGACGTTGAATAAGTTTTTTATTGGCTATTAACCAACAAGCTTGGATACCTCGTTCGGTTAAATTGGCTAATGATAAAGATAACGCTGCATTATCTTTAGTTAAGCCGATAACATTAAAACTAACACTTTTATTAGTGTTTTTTTGTTTGTCAGTAATTAACAATAATCCACCATCTTTGTCTGCAACTAAGGCGGGTAATATTAACTGTTTAAGATTATTTTTTTGTAAGCTCGCACTGATATCAATATTTAATAGCCCTTGCTCAATATGCATATTAGTCAATTTACCTTCGGGTAAACTGACTAATAATTGCTCTTGAGTCATAGGTAATGACAGGTGTGTAGCTATCGCTCGACTAAGTTGAATAAAACTTTGTCGGTCAACTGTTATCATGTATCCATGCCTTGTGTTTGATTCGCCATGTCATCAAGTAAAGCGTTGACAAAACTATTACTTTCCGCAGTGACTGCATTTTCATCAAAACTAAATTCAGGTGCACTCATTGAAGAGAAACCGGTACTTGAGAAACTTGATGTAAAACTACTTGCGCTGATATTACCTACTTCTACATTAATTGTTTGCACAGTACCTGTTTCTGTTTCGGCATTAAGCTCTGCATAAGGCGTTAAGGTTAAATCAAAGTTATCCCCAAGTTGAGCACCAATAATTTCTAAGTTTTCAACATCAGCAATGTCAACTAACCAATCATCACCTTGTTGTTCACCATAATTAAGGCTATGACCTGTTAATAAACCTGAAATAAGCAAGCTGCCTGTTTCAGAAGGGGCAGGGTTTTGTAGTGTTAACTCTAAATTTAATGGGATGTTATCTGCATCTGTAACACTAACATCGCCATAGTTACCCCAAAGTGGAGCATCAACCTCTGGGGTTAGTTCAATGTCAAAATTGAAGCTCTCAACAGGGCTAGTATCGGTTACTGTATTGCCATTGACTGTTGCACTATCAAGCGAAGCTACATCAACGGTCATATTAAAAGTACCCCAAGCAAGATAGCCAAGCTGAAGATCAAATGAAGACATTTCGTTACTGTTAAGTGTTAACGTAGAAATATAACCACCGGCACCATCATCAGCAAAAGTTGCACTTTGCCCGTCAACTTGAATACTAGCGATTGAATCTATATCAACAAGCGCGGAGGCATCTGAGCTAGCATTTAGGTGTACGGTTAGTTGTATTTGTTCATCAGCATTGGTATCAGCGGTAATAGCGCCTAAATCGATGGTGATGGTGTTATTTTCACTTTCACTATATAACGCATCAGGTACTGTGAAGACATCAACACCATCACTGATAGGGTTTACACCAACTATAAAGTCTGATGTGGTCGTGACAAATTCACCAGGTGCTTGGTCTTTAGTGATAGCTTGTAAAGTAAGCGGAATATCACCATTAAAATCAAGAGGAGGTAATAGTACTAAGCTTGAAAGTTGATCTTGCGTTACTGTCCAACTGTATGTTGGCTTGCCATTAAAGCTACCACCGTCAACGCCGTTGTTAGGTAAATGTACAAGCGTACCACTACCGTTATCAATTGCGATAATTGCATCTTCAGGGACACCTTCAATGGTTAAGTCAATAAATTCTGAGCCATCTTGATCAATTAATTGTGCTGATAATGATGATAGATCAATTGGTGTATCTTCATCACCTTCACTGTAGCTAGTATTAAGATTTGCAGGATCTGTGACTGCGTCAATATCAATGGTAATGATTTTTGAAAACGCTTGAGTGTCAGTTACAGTACCTGCAAGCATTATTGTGGTATCTGCAATGTAACCCGATAATTGCGCCGTAAATACACCGGTGCCAGATATATGTTCAGGAGGTTGTACACGTAATGTTGATAGGGCACTTTGCAGTTGTTCAGCCGTGTTACCGGTAAATTGCCAAGTATCAGTTGTACCGTCTTTTAATACAAAATATCCTGAGCTATCAATAACTTCTCCGCCATCTAATAGGGTGACGGTGAAATTACTATCCGCATTATCGCTAACTTGTATCGCTTCTTGGCCTCCTAATTCTGGAAGTACATCAGCGTCTAGGAAGCTGATATTTACATCAAGTGACTCAGGAACATCTTCTAACATTAAAGTTTCTCCCGTGATAGTTATTCCATCAACTACAGGGGCAATATCTAATGTGAGCTCTTGAGCATTGTCAATTAATGTATCACCACTGAGGGAATCTGTTGCGATGATAGTAATTGGAATGTTGTAAACACCTGAGAAATCTTTACCAGCAGAGCTTAATGTTAAATCTGCTAATGATGCTTCGGTAAATAAGTATTCATTTACTGTAACACCGTCAATAAGGTGCAGAGGACGAACATCAGTACCTGATAAGCTAGTACCTTCTGGTAAGTCGCTGGCTAAAATACTAAAGGTGATGAGGTCGTTGTTATCACCGGCAATATCAGTATTCAAATGATCTGCAAAAGTCACGGTTTCATCTTCTATACCATCAACGGGACTTGTTTGTAGTATTTGTACAGCGCTAGCGGTAGAGTTAATTGCAGCGTCAAATTCAACGTTAAACTCAGTAAATATAACAGCTACATCGGTTTCATCGAGCACTCTACCATATAAGGTTACGGTGACTGGGCCATTAGTTGGCTCGCTGCTTAAAATAGTAACGCCGGCAAGTATGTCTTTATTATCTTCCTGCACCGTATCTGATGTTAAGTCACTATCAATTGGAATTAACCACTGGCCTTTGCCATTTGGTAGGGCACCGTTTGGATGTGTTACTAACCAGTTATCACCTGACGGTAGTACGAGTACTAAATAGTCGAGTACTTCAGAGCCATCAAGATCATCATCAGTAAAACCAACAACACCCGTTAAGTCGATAGCACTACCATCACTACTAACTAAATCAGTATCCGCTACTTCAAAGCGAGTAAGGTCGTCAACTTCGGCAGTAACAATCACCTCTGAGGTGGTTGAGAAGGTATCGGTGCTAATATCGCCGTCTACATCAGTATCAATAATTGTGTAATCAATGCCAATACTGTAGGTGCCTGTAGCATCTTCAGGGGCGACCAAACCTAAACGGCCACTGTTGAGTAAGTCAATTAAGCTAACATTTAAAGTCGTTGCTAATGTTGCTAAATCTAAATTTCCTGTGAATGAATAGGCGGAGCCATCTAAAGTTAGAGTGGCATCGGCAGGAATACTTGTGATCACCGCACCGGTAACTTCTTCACTACCATCATCATCAGCGGTAAGGTTAGTTTTAAAGTTAATGACGATAGTTTTATCTTCAATGCCTGTTTTGCTGGTGGCGAGTGATTCAGATGTTTCATCAATAATAGGGAAAAGGTGAATATCTAAAGTGATAGGGTATTCACCACTTGCACCGTCAGCCTCGGTAGTGATAGCGTTGATTGATAATAAAATATTTCCGCTAAAGTCATGGTCAGCTTTTAAATAAAGTGTTTGTAATTGCTCAGCAGTAACGCTGTATATGGCGAGTTCATTTTGAAAGCCGACAACTGGTAACTCGGCATCGTTGCCATCTACATCAACAATGCTAACACCTTCAGGTAAGTCTGTGATGGTTAAGCTGATAATTTCAGATAAATCGTTATCACTTGTTACAATACTAAAATCTAATGGAATTAAGCTGTCTTCATAAAAGGTGGCTGTATTGCTAATAGTTAAGGTATCAGTATCAAATGACCATGAAGGATTATCTTCAACGGTAGGTACATCGGTTACACCTTTTAGCGTAACGGTTAGTGTTTTACTGTCACTTTTACTCACATCACCGTAAACAGGTACACCATCGCTTGGACTATCGGCGGCGACTGATTGTACGTCAATGGTAAAGGTACCATTAACTGAACTAACGTCTTCTTCTGGTATCAATTCGATATTATTTGCGCCGACATCGCTTGCTGAGACAGACCAAACATTATTACCTAAGTCTGTTACCGTAGCGCCGTTTAAGCCGTTTAAACTCCAGTTATCTGGTAATGTTAATTCAAAGCTTAAGGTTTCAGAGCCATCAGTATCAAGTAACTGTCCTGAAATAATATCGTTTACATTGATAGCTACATCTTCATCACTAAAAATATTTTTTACTGTCAGAGAAGGTTTGTCAGCAACCGCTTGTACATTTAAAGTAATTAATTTTTCTGGTTGCTCTGCTATATCACTATTATCTTGCTCTGTTGCAACAGCTTTAATGGTAAATGTCATTAAACCTGCGCTATTTAATACTGTGTTAGCGCTTAATGAGTTAAGTTGTGCTTGGCTGATTATTGAGCCATTAGTTACACTAACAGATTGTCCGCCGTCTTGATAACTTAACAATAAATCACTGTCGATGTTGTCAATGGTAAAGGTTAAAACCTCAGAGCCATCAGTATCAAAAAGGTCGGCTTTAAGTGCTAAAGCAACCGGTGCGCCATCTTCTGTTACTGAGCCATCGAACACTTGGTTGTATTCATAAGTTGAATTAGCGTCATCCCATGGAGGTAAATCAGCAACAGAGTCTATTGTAATATCAATGGTACTAGAAATAAGTGGCTTTAAAGTACCATCTGATTCTTCAATTTGAACACCCACATCAATAGTGACTTGTTGCATAGCAATAGCATCTGAAGTATTTAATGAAGGAGTGTACTCTAATGCGCCATTAGCGGTAATTACTGAGTAAGTTTTACCTTCATAATCAAAATCTACTTCTGTCAGTTGTGCTCCAGAAAGGACGTAATCATTACCATCAATAGTTAGATCATTATTGTCTAATTGAAGAGTGCCGCCATTAAGAGAAGCAATGTTAATTCTTATTTCTGTTATTGTTTCGCCGTTATCGATATCACCAGGGTTTGCATAAATTTGAAGTTCAACAGGAGTATCTTCTGCTGTAGTTAATGGAACAGCAACAACGACACCACTGCCATCTCTAACACTTAATTGAATAGTATTGGTGACGGTATCACCATCCAAATCGGTCACATCGTAAGTTAAATTATCTTGAAGTATATCTTCAGGGTATTCAAAACGAACGCTATTGATTGTGCCAGTACCATCAGCATTAATAACGATAGTACCGTACGATTCGGCATCAGCACCACTTTCACCGTCTTGCAAGGTGATTATATCGCCAGGAGCATAATTAACACCTAAGTAAGTGACGGTACTAACTACTGCTCCGTCAGCACCTAAATCAGCTGGCGTAAGTAAATCTAATGGAATAATATCGCCTTCAGCAAATTCAATATCGGTGTTTACTTCCTGCGGGGTATCATCTTTTACATCAACAGTTAAGCTTTGCACTTCGGATTTATCACCATCAGCGTCTATGGCTTGAATATCGAACGTTAAGGTTAATTGGTTTTCGCCATCACCTAATTCATGATCGAGCGCTTGTGATTGTCGGTAATCGAAAGTGTTGTTGGTATTAAAGCGAATTCTAAATACTTCACTATTATCATCATCGGCTCTGGCGACATACCAACCATCACTGCTTGGTGTAGCATTTAGGGTGACGTTAACGCCATCTCGAATTGTTATATCACTAAATACATAATCATCAGCGATCATCACGCTAACTACTTGGTCGCTACCTGAATTTATATTATAACTACCTGTTACAGATACTTTATCATTATCAAGCAATAAACTTTCATCAACTAAATCGGCGCTACCTGCTTCAACAATACTTGGGTTTAAACCATCATCAATCTGCACATTCATATTTTGTACAATGTGTGTGCCATCTTGATCGATTAATACCATAGGCACTAAAACGGTTAAGCTGTCATTTTGTGGGTCAAGGTGATCAACAGCCCCTTGTAGGGTGAAGGTTACTTCGGTAGGTGCTGGCGGTGGTACAAAAGTATCAGGTACATTGACACTAAAGACAACCGTGCCGCTGTCTAATACACCTTGTAACGTACCGTCACCTAAGTTTAACCAAGTAATGGCTTGACCGTTTTGAGTAACACCGTTGCCGTTATTATCTAATACCGCATCACCATTAGTGACTTCATAATCAAGATCAACTAGCGTATCTGTACCGGCAACGCTAATAATATCACCTAAATCAATATTTGTTGCTTGGCTAAAATCAACTGGCGTTTCAGAGACGATAAGATCAGGCGTGGTAATTTGTGCGCTGCTATCATCAATAATAGTGATTGCTAAATTACTGCTACTTGTATCACCATCAAAATCAGTAACTTGAATGCTTAATGGAATTTGATCTGTAACGTCTTGATCAAGTGTTTGATATAAAGTAAATGAATACTGGGCATCAATAGTGTCAGTAGTCTCATTGAAGTTATCAGCTAATTGGGCAATAAAAATTGGTGTATTGATATCATCGGTATAACCAATAAGGCTTTTACCATCTGCACTGATGGAATATAAAATTGTAACGCCTTCAGCCGTTAGTTTAGGCTGAGCGCTGCTGTTACTGAAGATAACACTCACAATATTATCAGAGCCTATTATGGTTGATAATGTACCTACTTGTGTTTGTTCGCCGTTATTTAAATCGACTTCATCAAGGGTTATTGCTTCAATATCACTAAATTGTGGATTATCGCCATCTTGAATGGTTAATGACACTTTACCTGACTCTATTACCGTACCATCTAAATCGTTTGCGCTGATGATTAAGGGTAGGGTGAAACTCTCTGAATTAATATGATCAAGTGGTGAAACTTGCTTATAAACTAACGTTGCGTCTAAATCATTAGCGTTATTTGTTGCACTAAGTGATAAGGTAAATACAACAACCGAGCCTGCTTGTGCGGTGATAACCTTGCCATCATTTGAGCTAGTATAAGTTAATGCTTCACCATTACTGGTTAACGCAAGCGCATTAAGTTGACTTAATGTTTGGGCATTGAAGTTGATGCTATCACTAACTAATGAATCAGAGCCTGCGGCAATAGTAAATTGATAGTTATCATTATTGATTGTACCAACTGTTGTTTCAGTATTATTGACTTTTACATCAGTCATTGTGCCGGCTTTGCCATCTTCGATAACAAAAGTGGCAATAGCTGAGCCTTCAGAGCCATCATCATCAATAATGAAGTAAGTTAATTCAAATGTTTGTAACTCGGTATTATCAAAACTATCACCAGCGGCAAAAGACCATGAGCCATTGGCGTTAACTGTTAGATCACCGTAGAATAAGTTAATGGTGGTGCTGCTACCATCAGGGACAAGGTAATTTGTGCCTTCAATGGTTACCGAAGTAACGATTAACGGCCCTTCAGCAGTAAAATCATTACCAGTAAAACTACCTAAGTTACCTTCATTTTCAATAACTTGATAGTTATCATCAACCGCAATTGGTGGTGAATCAAATACTTCTATATGCGATGATAAAATAACAGTTTCTGTTGTACCGTCCTCATCAGTTTGCGTGGCTTCAATTGAAACCGCAGTATTTAATATGCCGGTGAGTGTATTTGGGTTGTTAACCGCCTCAAACATGGTAACTTGTAATGCTGTTGCTTCTAAGGCAATTTCAATTTTCATTACTAATGCATTATCACTGTCACGTACTAATGTTAAAGATTGCCCATCAGGGGCGATAACCACAGTGACAGATTGGTTTTCTGATAGGATTTGCGCTAACTCAGTCTGTACGCTACTTAATGAGATATCGGAGTTTTTTGTGTACGCTGGAGCATTTAGCTCCAAGATATGACTTTTAGCTTGTGAGCCAGTAATAGCCACATAGCTTTCGTAAAAAGTATTAGTACGTACTACATCAATTATTGGCATATCATCAGTGGCCGAATTTCCTGCTAAATCGGTTACTGATGCGGTAACTTGCCATGCTTTGTTTTTATCGAAACTTGTAATGTCGATACCGCTAACTAACCAATGGTTAGCACTGTCAACTACACCAACAAAGTCTTTTGATGTGGTGCCGTCAAAAATAGTTACCGTAACCGCTTGGCCTATTTCAGCGTCGGTTGTGCCAGTTAATTCATCAATATTATTCGCTCTAAATTCACTAATATCTAAACCGTTAGCGCCGGTATCTATATCAATGGCTACTTGAGTATCTATTGTTGCTGTATCTGCGCTTGTGGCTGGGTTGCCTGCAATATCGTTAACACTTGCGGTGGCGGTTAATTCACCGTCACTAAAACTTGAAATATCAGCGGATGCTGTCCAAGTGTAATCGGCAGCGACTGTTGCTGTGGTGGTAGTGCTATCACCGGCAACATTGCTTAAGAGCACAGTGATTGTTTGGCCTATTTCTATATTAGTGACTGTGCCTGAAATCTTAACTGGACTGATTTCAGAAGCTAATAAAAGTTCATCATCGCCTGAATCTATAACCGTGGTGATTGTAGCTTGAGTATCTTTTAATGTCGTTGTGTCAGTGCTTGCAGGGTTACCTGCAACATCTGTTACGTTGGCATTATAGGTTAGTGTACCATCGCTTAAACTTGATAAATCAGCGTTATCGACTAACCATGTGTCGCCTGATATGGTGGTATCAAATGACAAGGTAGTGGTGCCATCTGTTACGGTTAAGTGAACCGCTTGACCATCTTCAATGTTAGTTGTCGTACCTGAAATAGCAACTTGTGTGCTTTCAGCTAAGTTAATTACATTGTCAGTAGTATCTTCATTGGTATCAACACTAATACTGATTGTTGCTTGAGTATCTTTTATTGTGGTTGTTGTTGCGTTTGCTGGGTTACCTGCAATATCCGTTGCATCAACAGAATAAGTTAAAGTACCTTCATTAAAACTTGATAAATCAATGTTCTCAAGTTGCCATACACCTAAAGTGATTAAGCTATTGTAAGTTTGGGTGTTAACACCGTCAGAAATGGTTAAGGTAACTTCTTGGCCATCTTCAATATTGTTAACCGCTCCTGAAATAGTTACTTGATTTTGTTCAGCAGCGTTAATTACGTTATCTGTAGTATCTTCGTTAGTATCAACATTAATGGTGATTTCAGCTTGTGTGTCTTTTAATTTAGTGGTTGATGCTTGTGAGCTATTACCACCAAGATCACTCACGGTGGCGGTAAAAGTTAAGTCACCATCTGTTAATGTTGATAGGTCAGCATCTTCTATACGCCATTCACTGACTACATCGCCTGTAACTAGCGTGGTAAATATTAAATCGTCTGTGTTGTTATCACCATCAGAAACGGTAACAGTGATGGTTTGTCCTGTTTCTACATTACGTACTAAGCCTGAAATATCGGTTTGACTTGCTTCAGCAGCATTGATCACTTGATCGAAGGTATCTTCAAAGGTATCAACAAAAATAGTAATACCTGTACTGGTGTCTAATAAGGTGTAGTCATTACCGATAGCTTCGTTACCTGCCAAATCAGATACGCTAGCTTGAACCGTAACACTACCGTCTTGAAAATCAGAGACATAATTACCTTCGCCGTCAATGTAACCGACATTAGCACTGGCTTGCCAAGTAAGGTCTTCATTAACTGTTGTGGTCACGCTTCGCTCTAAACCAGCCTCATCTATTAAGGTAACGGTAATAGTTTGACCCGCTTCAACGTTAGTTACGGTACCCGATACTTCAAGCGGCTGCATTTCTTCAGGAATAAGATAATCATCACCGCCTGAGTCGATAACAACAGTGATGCTCGCTTGTGTATCTTTTTCTGTGGTAGTTTCTGTTGTTGCAGGGTTGCCGGCAACATCCATAACCTCAACAGAATAAGTTAGTGTGCCATCAGCTAAACTTGATAAGTCAGCGGCGTCCACTTGCCAAGTATTATTAATGGTAGTGGTATCAAAAGACAGAGTGCTTACGCCATCCGTTACAGTAAGGGTAACAGCTTGACCGTCTTCAATGTTAGATGTTGTACCTGAAATAGCAACCTGTGTGCTTTCTACAGCGTTGATAACAGTATCTGCTACATCTTCACTGGTATCAACTGTGATAGTAATGACTGCTTGAGTATCTTTTGCTGTAGAGGTTGTTGCTGTTGCAGGGTTACCTGCAACATCGATAACTTCAACAGCATAAGTTAAGGTGCCATCAACAAGGCTTGATAAATCTTCAGTAACTTGCCAGCCCCCTGAATTGACAGTGGTATTAAAGGTAAGCGTATCTGTACCATCGGTAACGGTTAAGATAACCGCTTGATTATCTTCAATGTTAGTGACTGTACCTGAAATAGAGACCTGCGTACTTTCAGCTAAGTTAATTACATCATCAGTGATATCTGCGTTGCTATCTACAGCAATTGTAATAGTGGCTTGAGTATCTTTTAAGGTAGTGGTTTCTATTGTTGCTGGGTTACCGGCAACATCAATCACGTTAGCTGTGTAGGTAAGCGTACCATCTACTAAACTTGATAAATCTGCATCGTCTATTTGCCAGGCGCCACTTAAAATTAGCGTGTTAAATGACAGGGTTGTATTACCGTCGGTCACGCTAACATTAACGGTTTGACCATCTTCAATATTGTTAACCGTACCTGAAATAGTCACTTGATTTTGTTCGGCAGCATTAATTACGTTGTCTGTAGTAACTTCGTTAGTATCAACGTTAATGGTGATTTCAGCTTGGGTATCTTTTAATTTAGTCGTTGATGCTTGTGAGCTATTACCACCAAGATCTGTCACTTGAGCAGTAAAGGTTAAATCACCATCGGTTAATGTTGATAAATCCGCATTTTCTATACGCCATTCACTAAGCACATCGCCTGTAACTAGTGTGGTAAATATTAAATCGTCTGTGCTGTTATCACCATCAGAAACGGTGACCGTAATGGTTTGCCCTATATCTACATTACGTACTAAGCCTGATATATCGACTTGAGTAACTTCAGCAGCATTGATGACTTGATCGAAGGTATCTTCAAAGGTATCAACAAAAATAGTAATGCCGTTAGTGGTGTCTAATAAAGTATAGTCGTTGGCAATGGCTTCATTACCTGCTATATCAGATACGCTAGCTTGAACCGTAACACTGCCATCTTGAAAATCTGATACGTAATTACCTCCACCGTCTATGTAACCGACATTAGCACTGGCTTGCCAAGTAAGATCTTCATTAACTGTTGTCGTTACGCTTCGCTCTAAACCGGCTTCATCAATTAAGGTAACGGTAATAGTTTGACCCGCTTCAACGTTAGTTACGGTGCCCGATACCTCGAGTGGCTGCATTTCTTCAGGAATAAGATAATCATCACCGCCTGAGTCGATAACAACAGTGATGCTCGCTTGTGTATCTTTTTCTGTGGTAGTTTCTGCTGTTGCAGGGTTGCCTGCAATATCAATAGCATCAACCGTATAAGTTAAGGTGCCATCGGTTAGACTTGATAAATCTTCAGTAACTTGCCAAGTGCCAGCATCGATTGTGCTATCAAAAGAAAGCGTAGTGGTGCCATCAGTAACCGTTAACGTAACGTCTTGCCCGTCTTCAATATTTGTTACCGCCCCTGAAATAACAACCTGATTTTGTTCTGCAGCGTTAATAATATTATCGACAGTGTCTTCATTGGTATTCACGCTAATGCTGATTGCTGCTTGGCTGTCTTTGTTTGTTGTTGTGGTAGCGCTTGCTGGGTTGCCTGCTACATCGATAACATCAACTGTGTAAGTTAACTCGCCGTCTGTTAGGCTTGATAAATCGGCATTTTTGACTAACCAAGAGTTAGCGTTAATGGCACCAACTAGCGCCTCAAAAGTAAGAGTGTTACTTCCATCTGTTACCGTTAATGTTACTGTTTGTCCCGGTTCAATATTGGTTGTAGCACCAAAAATATTTACCTCGGTGCTTTCTACTTTGTTAATTGTGTCGTCTGTTGTATCTGCGTTAGTGTCAACCTCAATGGTAATATTGGCTTTAGTATCTTTTGTCGTCGTTGTATTAGCATTTGCAGGGTTACCTACAACATCAATTACTTCAACAGCATAAGTTAATGTGCCATCAGTTAAGCTTGATAAGTCTTCAGTGACTTGCCAAATACCTGCATCCGTTGTGGTATTAAAAGTTAAGGTGTTTGTACCATCAGTGACGGTTAGGTTAACTGTTTGACCATCTTCGATATTTGTCACTGTGCCGGAAATAGCAACTTGCGTACTCTCGAGGGCATTGATTATGTTGTCAGTGGTATCTTCGTTGGTATTAACCTCGATAGTAATCTCGGCTTGCGTATCTTTTGTTGTCGTTGTATTGGCTGTTGCTGGGTTACCTGCAACATCAATAACCTCAACAGCATAAGTTAATGTACCATCAGTTAAACTTGATAAATCTTCAGTGACTTGCCAAATGCCAGCATTCGTTGTGGTATTAAAGGTTAGGGTATTTGTACCATCAGTAACGGTTAAGGTAATAGCTTGGTTGTCTTCAATATTGGTTACGGTACCTGAAATATCAACTTGATTTTGCTCGGCAGCATTAATGACATTATCGCTAGTATCAGCATTACTATTAACGACAATGGTGATACTTGCTTGAGTATCTTTTTCTGAGGTTGTTGCCGCGTCAGCCGGGTTACCTGCAACATCAGTTACAGTGGCTGAATAGTTTAATGTACCGTCAGCTAAACTTGATAGATCAGCTACGGTTTGCCAAGTACCTGCATTAATCACTGCATTAAAAGTAAGTGTGTCAGTGTCGTCAGTTACTTCTACAGTCACAGTTTGTCCATCTTCAACATTTGTTACTGTGCCTGAAATAACAACACCCGTACTTTCAACAGCGTTAATTACGTTATCTGCGGTATCAGCGTTGGTATCAACATCTATTGTAATTGCCGCCTGAGTGTCTTTTATGGTGGTAGTGCTTGCAGTTGCTGGGTTGCCTGCAAGATCATTAACTTCAACTGAATAGGTAAGGGTACCATCGTTTAAACTTGATAAGTTTACATCGTCAACTTGCCAAGCACCTGCGGTGACTATGGCATTTGATATTAATGAATTAGTACCGTCGGTAATTGTTAAGGTAACGCTTTGCCCATTTTCTATATTGGTTACAATGCCTGAAATATCTACTTGGTTTTGCTCAGCAGCATTTACGGTATTATCGGTAACATCTTCATTCGTATTAACGTTTATTGTGATTTCAGCATTACTATCTTTGATTGTGGTAGTAGATGCTGTTGCTGGGTTGCCTGCCACATCAATAGCAGTAACAGAGTAGGTTAATGTACCATCGCTTAAACTTGATAAATCGGCATCATCTATTTGCCAAACACCAGATACAATAACGCTATCAATTGAAATCGTTTTAGTGCCATCGGTAATGGTCACTTTAACATCTTGACCATCTTCGATATTGGTGACTGTACCTGAAATATCAACTTGATTTTGCTCGGCAGCGTTGATCACGTTATCTGCGGTATCTTCATTCGTGTCGACATTGATAGTAATTTGAGCTTGGGTATCTTTTAATTTAATCGTTGATGCTTGTGAGCTATTACCACCAAGATCTGTCACTTGAGCAGTAAAGGTTAAATCACCATCGGTTAATGTTGATAAATCCGCATTTTCTATACGCCATTCACTAAGCACATCACCGGTAACTTCTGTGGTAAATGTTAAATCGTCTGTGCTGTTATCACCATCAGAAACGGTAACAGTGATGGTTTGTCCTGTTTCTACATTACGCACTAAGCCTGAAATATCGACTTGACTAGCTTCTGCAGCATTGATTACTTGATCGAAGGTATCTTCAAAGGTATCAACAAAAATAGTAATGCCATTAGTGGTGTCTAATAAGGTGTAGTCGTTGGCAATGGCTTCGTTACCGGCTATATCAGATACGCTAGCTTGAACCGTAACACTGCCATCTTGAAAGTCTGATACGTAATTACCATCACCGTCTATGTAACCGACATTAGCACTGGCTTGCCAAGTCAAGTCTTCATTAACTGTTGTCGTTACGCTTCGCTCTAAACCGGCTTCATCAATTAAGGTAACGGTAATAGTTTGACCCGCTTCAACGTTAGTTACGGTGCCCGATACCTCGAGTGGCTGCATTTCTTCAGGAATAAGGTAATCATCATTGCCTGAATCGATAACAACAGTGATAGTTGCTTGTGTGTCTTTTCCTGTGGTGGTTTCAGCTGTTGCTGGGTTGCCTGCAACATCAATAGCATCAACCGTATAAGTTAAGGTGCCATCGGCTAGACTTGATAAATCAGCGTTATCGACTAACCATGTGTCGCCTGATATGGTGGTATCAAATGATAGGGTAGTGGTGCCATCCGTCACGGTTAAGTGAACCGCTTGACCGTCTTCAATATTAGTTGTCGTACCTGAAATAGCAACTTGTGTGCTTTCAGCTAAGTTAATTACATTGTCAGTAGTATCTTCATTGGTATCAACACTAATGGTAATTTCAGCTTGGGTATCTTTTATCGTGGTTGTTGTTGCGTTTGCAGGGTTACCTGCAATATCCGTTGTATCAACAGAATAAGTTAAAGTACCTTCATTAAAACTTGATAAATCAATGTTCTCAAGTTGCCATACACCTAAAGTGATTAAGCTATTGTATGTTTCGGTGTTAATACCGTCAGAAATGGTTAAGGTAATCTCTTGACCATCTTCAATATTGTTAACCGCACCTGAAATAGTCACTTGATTTTGTTCTACAGCGTTAATTGCGTTATCTGTAGTATCTTCGTTAGTATCAACATTAATGGTGATTTCAGCTTGGGTGTCTTTTAATTTAGAGGTTGATGCTTGTGAGCTATTACCACCAAGATCCGTCACTGTGGCGGTAAAAGTTAAATCACCATCTGTTAATGTTGATAGGTCAGCATCTTCTATACGCCATTCACTGACTACATCGCCTGTAACTAGTGTGGTAAATATTAAATCGTCTGTGCTGTTATCGCCATCAGAAACGGTAACAGTGATGGTTTGTCCTGTTTCTACATTACGTACTAAGCCTGAAATATCAACTTGTGTGGCTTCGGCAGCATTGATCACTTGATCGAAAGTATCTTCAAAGGTATTAACAAAAATAGTAATACCGTTGGTGGTATCTAATAAAGTGTAATCTTCTGCAATAGCTTGGTTGCCGGCTAGATCGGAAACTGTTGCTTGAACAGTAACGCTACCGTCTTGAAAGTCTGAAATATAATTACCATCAGCGTCAATTGAGCCTACATTGGCACTGGCTTGCCAAGTCAAGTCTTCATTAACTGTTGTCGTTACGCTTCTGGCTAAACCGGCTTCATCTATTAAGGTAACAGTAATTGTTTGGCCTGCTTCAACGTTGGTTACGGTACCCGAGACTTCAAGCGGCTGCATTTCTTCAGGAATAAGATAATCATCACTACCTGAGTCGATAACGACAGTGATTTCAGCTTGGGTATCTTTTCCTGTAGTGGTTTCAACTGTCGCAGGGTTACCTGCAATATCAATCACGTTAGCTGTATAGGTAAGTGTGCCATCCACCAAACTTGATAAGTCAGTTTCTTCTATTTGCCAAATACCATTAGCAATAATACTGTTAAATGACAAAGTTGTATTACCATCAGTCACGGTAACATTGACCGTTTGACCGTCTTCGATATTAATAGCAGTACCTGATATATCTACTTGATTTTGCTCAGCAGCGTTGATCACGTTATCTTCGGTATCTTCATTAGTGTCAATACTAATGGTGATTTCAGCTTGGGTATCTTTTAATTTAGTAGTAGTTGCTTCTGAGCTATTACCACCAAGATCAGTGACTGTCGCGGTAAAAGTTAAATCACCATCAGTTAATGTTGATAAATCCGCATCTTCTATACGCCACTCACTGAGTACATCACCTGTAACTTGTGTAGTAAATGTTAAATCGTCTGTGCTGTTATCGCCATCAGAAACGGTAACGGTAATAGTCTGTCCTATATCTACATTGCGTACTAAGCCTGAAATATCGACTTGGCTAGCTTCTGCAGCATTGATCACTTGATCGAAGGTATCTTCAAAGGTGTCAACAAAAATAGTAATGCCGTTAGTGGTGTCTAATAAGGTGTAGTCGTCGGCAATAGCTTTATTACCTGCTAGATCAGATACCGTGGCTTGAACCGTAACACTACCGTCTTGAAAATCTGATATATAATTCCCTTCATCGTCAATGTAACCGACATTAGCACTAGCTTGCCAAGTGAGATCTTCATTAACTGTTGTGGTAACATTTCGCTCTAAGCCAGCTTCATCAATTAAGGTAACGGTAATTATTTGGCCTACTTCAACATTGGTCACGACACCTGAGACTTCGAGTGGTTGCATTTCTTCAGGAGTAAGATAGTCATCGTCACCAGAGTTAATCACAACAGTGATGCTAGCTAGCGTGTCTTTTCCTGTTGTAGTTTCTGCTGTTGCGGGGTTGCCTGCAATATCAACAGCATTAACCGTATAAGTTAAGGTACCATCATCTAGGCTTGATAAATCTTCAATGACTTGCCAAGTACCGGCATCAATTGTAGTGTCAAAATAAAGAGTGTTTATACCATCGCTTACGGCTAAGGTAGCAGTTTGACCATCTTCAATGTTATCTACAGTGCCAAAAATAGTAACCTGTGTACTTTCGACTTTATTAATAACGTTGTCTATTGTATCGGCATTAGTATCAACGCTAATAGTTATTACGGCTTGAGTATCTTTAATATTGGTCGTAACTGCTTCGGCATCATTACAGTTTAGGTCAGAAACCGTAGCGGTATAAGTTAACTCACCATCTACCAAGCTACTTAAATCTACATCATTTAAAACCCATACGCCATTGACTACTGTTGTTGTAAAGGTCAATGTATTGGAGTCATCCGATACTGTTACGGTAACTTCTTGGTTGTCTTCTACACCGTTGACAGTGCCCGATATATTAACGCTATCGACTTCATCATCATTAATATTATCAGAGCCATCTTCTACAGATATTGTTATTTCCGCTAAAGTATCTTTGATAAACTCAGTTGTGTCTGTGGCGGAGTTACCTGAAAAATCAGTGGTGTTTGCTACCACAATTAACTCGCCATCAACTAAGCCAGTTAAATCCGCATCAAGTATTTGCCAAGCACTATCAACAACTAAGGTCATAAAAGTTAGATTATTACCTTGTGTGTCCGTGATTGTAACAACAACAGTATTGCCGTCTTCGACATCATCAACAGTACCAACAATATCGTAAATTTCACCATTAGGTGAACAGCTTTCAATTACATCAACCGTTATATCGGCGAATGTATCTGTACTCTCGGGAGGTTGATGGTGGGGATTGGTTGAATTGTCTGACGATGTTGTTATTATTGATGTTGTTTCAAAGCCAGAGCTAGCTATTACTTCATCACCGTTACGCTCTACTATCTTAAAAAAGTAACTATCGCCTTCTTGATTGGGCTCATTAGGAGTATCAGTTGTTTGGTTGGTCTCGTCATTTTGACTATTTGTATTACGGACTTGTTGAACAACACTATTAGGTACCGCTAACCAATCGTCATTAGCAAAAACAAAGATGTTGCCATCTTCGTTGATGATATCTTTTAACTGTACAGTGTATTGAGTTACGTCATCAGGGATTATAAAGTCATCGGTAACGGCTTGCCATGTACCGTTAGTTAAAACTATCCATGATTGTTCGCCAAAAGTGATAATTAATAATATATTTTGAGAAGGTATGTTCATCGGTCAACGTCCTGTGATAACTAGCGGTAAAATACATCAAATATATTAGCATAAAGAACTTATATTATAAGTACTTGATATTAAAAAAATCAGTTAACTTAATTCTTATATATTAATTAGTAGTAGCTATTAGTAGCGTGGGATTTACGCATAAAACGGGATAAAAGAAGGTAGTTTTTTTTGTGTGGTATATAACAAATAACTATAATATTTGATTTATTTATTACTTTTATTGTAATTCAGTGCTTAAAAGGAGAGATTTTGACTTTATAGAGCTGTTTTTAATCATTTTTTGATAAAGCTAATTTCCAATGAAATATTTAACTATTATTGATTAAGGTAATATCTTTCAGGTTTAGTAGAAGTATCTTTTTCAATTATTTTACACACCATACGCTGCTTTGGCATACCAGCAACCATATAAACAGATCCAACAGGAAGAAAATTATATTCGGTAAAGTAACCTACTTTCTCGAGAGGGCTCGAAATAAAAACTTCTTCTAATGATAATTCATGAGCAATACTAAATAAACCTTGCATAATAAACGCATCAACTTTTTTACTTCTATGTCCCATTACAACAGCAATGCGACTAATTTCACCTTCTGGCGATATACGACCGGTAGCAATAGGCTCTTGACTTTTGTCATCACACACTAGCATGTGATAAGCAGTGCGGTCACCCTTATCAAATTCAATTTTTTTAGGGATACGTTTTTCACAGACAAAGACTTTTTCACGGATGTTTTTAAGTAGAGGAGCGGCTTGTTGCCATTTAACTTGACTAATACTGTAAGACATTTAATAACCCGACGTTAACAACCCAAAAAGAATAGAACCCAAAAAGAATAGATAAAAAACCTCTTTGAACTTTTCAAAGAGTAAACTTAGACTAGTAAATGATTTTTAATTTTGCCAACCGCTAAACAGGGTTATTTGTGGTTTATGGCTGGTTATATAAGAAAGATTGATAATTAGGCACAAAAAAAGAAGGCGTAATGCCTTCTTTTTATTACATTTATAATATTTCAACTCGTCAAATATAACGAGTAAAAATTAAATTGAAAATTATTTCAATTCATCAATAAATGCTACCGCTCTACCAATATAGCTAGCTGGCGTCATTTCACATAATGCCGCTTTAGCTGAATCTGGTAATTCTAATGTCATGATAAATTCACGCATTGAATCGCCATTTACACGCTTACCACGAGTAAGGTCTTTAAGCTTTTCGTATGGCTTTTCGATGCCGTAACGACGCATTACTGTTTGAATTGGCTCTGCTAATACTTCCCAGTTGCTGTCTAATTCAGCGGCTAAGTTAGCTTCGTTAACTTCTAGCTTGCTAATACCTTTTAAAGTGGCACCGTAAGCGATCATAGTGTGAGCAAAACCAACACCTAAATTACGTAAAACTGTTGAGTCAGTTAAATCACGTTGCCAGCGAGAAATTGGTAGTTTTTGCGCTAGGTGAGTGAATAATGCGTTAGCAATACCTAAGTTACCTTCTGAGTTTTCAAAATCAATAGGATTAACTTTATGTGGCATTGTTGATGAACCAATTTCACCTGCAATCGTTTTTTGCTTGAAGTGACCCATAGCGATGTAACCCCAAATATCACGATCGAAATCGATTAATATAGTGTTAAATCGTGCTACTGCATCAAATAATTCTGCAATGTAGTCATGCGGTTCAATTTGTGTAGTGAATGGATTAAATGATAAACCTAATGAAGTAACAAATTCATTAGCATATTGATGCCAATCTACTTCAGGGTAAGCGCTTAAGTGAGCATTGTAGTTACCTACAGCACCGTTAATTTTACCTAACATTTCAACGTTAGCAATTTGTTCACGTTGACGTTGTAAACGTACATAAACGTTAGCCATTTCTTTACCTAGAGTACTAGGTGAAGCTGGTTGTCCGTGAGTACGACACATCATTGGAATGGCTTTGTATTCTACTGCTAATGCTTTAATTGCTGCTAGAATGTTATCTATTTCTGGTAATAAAACTGTATCACGACAATCGTTTAACATTAAACCGTGAGATAAATTGTTAATATCTTCAGAAGTACAAGCAAAGTGAATAAATTCGGTTACAGCGTTTAATTCAGCATTGTCACTGATTTTTTCTTTTAAGAAGTATTCAACCGCTTTAACGTCGTGGTTTGTTGTTGCTTCAATATCTTTAATGTTTTGTGCATCAGCTTCGCTAAAGTTAGCAACAATTGCATCTAATACTGCGTTAGCTTCTGCTGAAAATGCTGGAACTTCGGCAATAGCGGTAGTTGCTGCAAGTTTTTGTAACCAACGTACTTCAACGGTTACACGGTATTTAATTAAGCCAAATTCACTAAAAATAGGGCGTAATGACTTTACTTTACTGCCGTAACGACCATCTACTGGCGATATTGCACTTAATGCTGAAAGTTCCATAGTATTTTCCTAGGTTATATTAATGTGCTCTTACTTTTACAGGGTAATTCAACCTGCTTGGTGAGAGTTAAATAGTATTCAAATTTTTGATTAAATATTTTTAAATTCTTTTAAGCTTTTTTTGAAAAGCTGATTTTCATGTTCTTTTTTAAATAGTGTTAAGTAACTCTTTTGCGGTACTTACTATCTTTTTACGATGAAATAGTATGTTTCTGCGTTTGCCGCCAACTTGACGCCATAATACTGCGGCTCTGATCCCCGATAACAGTAATGCGCGTATTTTATGTTGATTACTTGTTTGCTTTAAAATAGCCGGGTTGCCAGTTACTTGAATGCTAGCGCCAAGCGGGCTAATTATATCACTATAAATGCTCGCGAAACTGGCAATTAACGTGTCACTGGTTATAGGGTAATGTTCAAGTTGTCTGTTACACGCTTCAAGACGTTCACCTAAAAGTGATAGCTGTTTCGATTGCTTGTTAAGGCGTCGCTCCAAATTAATTAGGTTAATGAGGTAGCGAGTAAATTCAGGATCTTTTTCTTTTGTTTCATTAGTCTTAGTTGTACCACTTAAATGTTCAACTAATAACTCAAGCCCTTGCTTTAGATTTGCAAGTTTACCGCCGTAAACCGCTAAGGTATTTTCAGGAGACATTTGAATTAAACTATTCAGTAAAACAGACATGTCTTCATCACTAATACGGCTATGATGAGATACTTGCTGTACATGATGAGCAACTTGACAAAGCGCGGCAAAAGTTATCGTTTGATCTTTCATTATTAGTTTTAAAATTCCTTTAACGAATTAGCGTGTCAATGATACCGCCACCTAAACAAACATCACCTTGATAAAATACAACGGATTGTCCAGGAGTTACCGAGCTTTGCTGCTCGGCAAAGTCAATTTGGTATTCATCGGTTGCTGATTTACTGTCCATTGCGCTTTTAACTAAAGTTACAGTACAAGCAACGTCTTCTTGGCGGTAACGTGTTTTTACTGTACATTGAAGGCTCGTTGTTAACGCTTTTCTGTCAACCCAATGGAGTTGATTAGCAATCAAACCTTTTGAGAATAGGCGAGGGTGGTTATGACCTTGACCGACAATAAGCACGTTACGTAATAAGTCTTTTTCAACCACATACCAAGGCTCTTCACCGGCATCCGCTAAACCGCCAATACGTAAACCTTTGCGTTGACCCAGTGTGTGATACATTAAACCGTCGTGATGACCAATTTCTGCGCCTTCTGCGGATTCAATAATGCCTGGTTTTGCCGGTAAGTATTGACCAAGAAAATCTTTAAATTTACGTTCACCAATAAAACAAATACCCGTGCTATCTTTTTTATCATGAGTAACTAAACCAGCTTCTTCGGCAATAGCACGAACTTCTGGTTTTTCGATATGACCAACAGGGAAAAGCGTTTGCGCTAATTGCGCTTCGTTTAAGGTATATAAAAAGTAGCTTTGATCTTTGTTGTTATCTAAACCGCGGATCATTTTCCAAGCGCCATCGCGCAATTCGCGTTGTACGTAATGACCTGTGGCAATGTAATCAGCACCTAAATCTTCACAGGCAAATTCTAAGAAGGCTTTAAATTTAATTTCTTTATTACACATAATGTCAGGATTTGGCGTACGTCCTGCTTTATATTCTTCTAAAAAATACTCAAAAACATTGTCCCAGTATTCGGTCGCAAAGTTAATGGTGTGTAATTTTATATTAAGTTTGTCACAAATAGCTTGTGCATCTTCTAAGTCTTGGGCTGCGGCACAGTACTCATCGGTATCATCTTCTTCCCAATTCTTCATAAATAAACCTTCTACTTGGTAACCCTGCTGTTGAAGCAAGTAAGCAGAAACTGAAGAGTCGACACCACCAGACATACCAACAATAACTTTGGTTTGTTCAGGTGTTTTATCTAATAGAGAATTATTTGTGGCTGTTAACATGTTTATAAGACCGTATACTTAAAATTATGCGTAAAAGTTTACTAATAAAGCGCGAAAATAGCTGACGCGCAAAATCAGAGGCGCAAAATTATAACATGAGCAAGATGAAGGTTGTAGATTAAAGATTAGATTTTAATTGCGATAATTCTATTTTATTACCTGCAAGATAATCTTCTATACATTCTAATACCATAGCACTACGTAATTGATTGTGTTTTTCTTTTATTTGAGTAAGAGAAAACCAGTGCGTTGCCAGAATTTCAACGTCTTGTGGTTGGCCTTTTAGGTATTGGTCCAATTCGATAACGAAACAGAAACGTAAAAAATATAAGGCGAGATCTGGTCGGTGGTGATAATAAATACCGCACAAATAATCTGGAGAGAGGGCAAGGCCTGTTTCTTCCAATACTTCACGCTCAATTGCCGCGATAAGACTTTCACCTTTTTCTAAGTGTCCCGCAGGTTGATTAAAAACAATATTGTTATTTTCAAGCTCTTCAACAAATAAGAACTTACCTTGATGGTGGATAACTGCAGCGACTGTTGTGTTAGGTTTGAATTGACTTTCACCATGTTCATTGATTTCGTTAAGCAACTTTATATTCTCCATTTTGAATATTATCAATTGTCCAATCACCAATACGATAACGAATAAGTCTGAGGGTAGGGTAACCGATATTGGCAGTCATGCGTCTCACTTGTCTATTACGGCCTTCACTAATTGTTATTTCTAACCAAGTAGTTGGAATACTCGCGCGCTCTCTTATTGGCGGTATGCGATCCCAAACTTTTGGCTCATTCATTACGCTAACTTTGGCGGGTTTGGTCATACCGTCTTTTAATTCAATGCCTTGGCGTAACTTGGCTAAATCTTGCTCTGCTGGCGAACCTTCAACTTGTACCCAATAAGTCTTTTCCGTTTTTTTTACTGGATTGGCAATTTGATGTTGTAATTGTCCGTCATTGGTAAGGAGTAATAAACCTTCACTGTCTCTATCAAGGCGGCCTGCAGCGTATACATCAGGTATATCGATAAAGTCTTTTAATGTTCTCCGCTGTCCTTCATCAGTAAATTGCGACAAAACATCAAAGGGTTTATTAAAAAGTATAACTTTACGATCTTTTGGCGCAGGTCTACTTTTAGTTACTTTCAAAATTTTATGAGTCTTATTGCTATGACTAAATTTTTTGGAGCGTGGCGAAGGTGAATTTTTACTAAGTTTCATTGCAGAAGTAACTATTTATAAAGTACATACAGAGTAGCTTATCTTGAGTGTTGATGATTTTCAATGCTAAGCAAGTTTAGGTTAACTAGTAAGGTATTGATTAAAATAATAGTCATTATAATAATCAATAATGCTGTTATTAAGCTTTGAACTCGAAGAATGTGCTAATATATGACTGCGTTTTTTCTCTTTTTAATTTTTTTTGTAAAAGAAGAAAAAAGATATATTAAATTTTATATGAATATTTTATGTCGAATTGATAAAGGTTTTTTATTAACTTACTGTTTTAATAGTTAAAATAAATATTTTATAGTGGTCGTAAGTTTAACCGATTTAGTATCCTCTATTTTCATATGCTTTAAATAACAGTATAATCTACGCGCGAAAAATAAAATTTTTGCTTTGGTATAAGTATGTATATATTTGAAAAGTTAATATCTAAATTATCTTAACTTTTCAAATATATTACAACCGCCAGAGCGTTTGGCTAATTAAAGTAGGAAACTCAATGAGCACTGATAACTCTAAAATTATTTATACCATTACCGATGAAGCGCCAGCATTAGCAACATATTCTTTATTGCCAATTATTCAAGCTTACACTGCATCATCAGGTATTAATGTTGAAACTCGTGATATTTCATTAGCAGCGCGTATCATCGCCAACTTATCTGACTATTTACCTGAAGAACAAAAAACAGCTGACGCATTAGCTGAATTAGGTGAATTAGCGAAAACACCAGAAGCAAACATCATTAAGTTACCAAACGTTTCTGCTTCAATTCCACAATTACAAGCAGCAATTAAAGAAATTCAAGCGAAAGGTTTTGCTTTACCAGAGTACCCATCAGAGCCAAAAACTGATGAAGAAAAAGCAATCAAAGCAGCTTACGCAAAAGTATTAGGTTCAGCAGTAAACCCAGTATTACGTGAAGGTAACTCAGACCGTCGTGCGCCTGGTTCAGTTAAACAATTTGCTAAAAATAACCCTCACCGTATGGGCGAGTGGAAAAAAGACTCTAAATCACACGTTGCTCACATGAGCGAAGGTGACTTTTACGGTAGCGAGCAATCAGTAACTATTGCTGATGCAACAGACGTTAAAATTGAATTCACAGGTAAAGATGGTTCAGTTAATGTATTAAAAGAGTCTACGCCTTTATTAGCCGGTGAAATCATTGATTCTTCAGTAATGAGTTCAAAAGCATTACAAGCATTCTTAGCTGAGCAAATCGCAGATGCTAAAGAGCAAGGCGTTTTATTCTCATTACACATGAAAGCAACCATGATGAAGGTTTCAGACCCAATCATCTTCGGTCAATGTGTATCTGTATTCTACAAAGACGTATTTGCTAAGCACGCTGATTTGTTTGCTGAGTTAGGTGTTGACGTAAATAACGGTATTGGTGATGTTTACGCTAAAATCAAAACACTTGATGAAGCTAAGCAAGCTGAGATTGTTGCTGATTTAGACGCTGTTTATGCAGATGCTCCTGCAATGGCAATGGTTGATTCAGACAAAGGTATTACTAACTTACACGTACCTAGCGATGTAATTATTGATGCTTCAATGCCAGCTATGATCCGTGGCGGCGGTAAAATGTGGAATGCTGCAGGTGATGAACAAGATGCTAAAGCAGTAATTCCTGATCGTTGTTATGCAACGTTATATTCTGAAACTATCGCTTTCTGTAAAGAAAATGGTGCATTTGACGTAACAACAATGGGTACTGTTCCTAACGTTGGTTTAATGGCGCAAAAAGCTGAAGAATACGGTTCGCACGATAAAACATTCCAAATGGAAGCAGACGGTGTTGTTAAAGTAATTGATGCATCAGGTGCTGTTCTTATGGAACAAAACGTTGAAGCGGGTGATATCTTCCGTATGTGTCAAGCGAAAGACTTACCAATTCAAGATTGGGTTAAGCTTGCTGTAAATCGTTCACGTTTATCAAATACTCCAGCTATTTTCTGGTTAGATGAAAATCGTGCGCACGATGCAGAGATGATCAAAAAAGTTAATGCATACTTGCCACAACATGATACAACTGGTTTAGATATTCAAATTTTACCACCAGTTGAAGCAACTAAAGTAACATTACAACGTGCTAAAGATGGTTTAGATACTATCTCTGTAACGGGTAACGTTTTACGTGATTACTTAACTGATTTATTCCCAATTTTAGAATTAGGCACGTCAGCTAAAATGCTTTCAATCGTTCCATTAATGAACGGTGGTGGTTTATTCGAAACAGGCGCTGGCGGCTCTGCTCCTAAGCATGTTCAACAATTCGATAAAGAAAACTACTTACGTTGGGATTCTTTAGGTGAGTTTTTAGCATTAGCTGCTTCTTTAGAACACTTATCAGTAACTACTGGTAACGCTAAAGCACAAGTACTTGCTGATACGTTAGATGCTGCAACAGCAACTTTCTTAGCAGAAAACAAATCTCCAGCACGTAAAGTAGGTCAAATTGATAACCGTGGTTCACATTTCTACTTAGGTCTTTACTGGGCACAAGAACTTGCGGCACAAGACGATAATGCAGAATTGAAAGCTCAATTTACTGAGTTTGCTAAAGAGTTAACTGCTAAAGAAGAAGCTATTGTAGCTGAGTTAAATGGCGCACAAGGTGTTGCAAATGACGTTAACGGTTATTACCTAGCTGATACTGATTTAGTGGCAAAAGCTATGCGTCCTAGTGAAACACTAAACACAATTTTAGCTTCACTTGTTTAAGATAAGTTAAGCAACTAGCGCTTTTTATCTTATAGGTAATAGAGCTAGTAAAATAGAATATAAGGCGTCAAAAAAGCTAAGTAGCAATACTTAGCTTTTTTTATGTTTGCAATAAAAGATATAAAGCTTAATGGAGTCGGTGTCGAAAACACAAGGAAATCATAGTGATACCAAGTCCGTTAAATT
>NZ_JAHKPR010000054.1:46553-81281 GCF_018860585.1 Colwellia sp. E2M01 | reverse complement strand
ATTATCGGAATTGGTATGAGTCTATTTGAATGCTTATTATGTAATTTGAGATCGGTTTAATAAACCTTTCTCTAACAACTATTTTATCTACTTTCATCGCTGAATTTACTTGCAATAGACCCGCTATTAAGGCGAAATTTTCCTTGAAAGTAAAGCAGCTACCAAGCTAGCGTGTTAGATGAAATAATATTATAAATTTTCAATAGGTTAAAAACATCTTAAATCGAGTTAGGGTTATGTAAATACATAAATTATAAAAACGGGGTTAACTTGGATAAGTTAATGGAAGGTAATCTTGCGATTAGAGAAAAGCAGGCAATAAAAAACACAGCTTAATTTACTGTGTTTTTTTTATCATTGGAGCGCAATGTTTTATATTTATTCTATGTCATCTTCAGCGAGTTTAATACTTGCTGCATGATGTCCTTTAGGGCCGTCGTTTAGCTCGTAATCGACATCTTGCCCTGCTTTTAATGTTCGATACCCATCCATCTCAATTGTTGAGTAATGAGCGAAGATATCATCTCCACCACTATCAGGGCGAATAAAACCAAAACCTTTTGCGTTATTAAACCATTTAACTGTGCCGTGTGCCATACTTCAACTTCCTTTTATATCCTTTAGTATCTATTTATGTTTTACTAATAGTGACTTCACTATGGTATGTTCTTTATATTATCTTTTTAAGATAATATATGGGCATAATAGAGCCTAGAGCTTACAAACAATTAATAATACATAAATTAATTAGTACTTATATTCAGAGCTTAAAGCTTATATTTAGAATATTATTCATAAATTAATTATCATAATTAATGTTCATAAATAAGATTCATAGAACATAAGTTTAGTGACTAAATATTAGTCACTAATAGAATGTAGGTAAACTATATAATTAGTCAAGATAAATATGGCATTATTTAAAGGTTTTTATTTACAGAATGACACAAAAAACAAATTAAAAGTTACAGCAAAAGTAAAAAGTAGAGACTAAGATAAATATATGAGTAATTGGAAAGAGTTATTTGACACCGACGGTTTTGTTGAAGAAGATGTTAAAGATCAATTAGAAGAGCCGGCTAAATACCATGTTTTTTTACTTAACGATGACTACACACCGATGGATTTTGTTGTCGACATACTGTGTAACTTTTTTAATAAAAGTGAAGAGCAAGCAACAGACATTATGTTAACAATTCACTATAAAGGCAAAGGCCTTTGTGGCACATATACTGCTGAGATAGCAGAAACAAAAGTAGAAAATGTTGTCCAGTACGCTTTGGAAAATCAACACCCTTTAAAGTGTGTGATGGAAAAAGCCTAAAGTTATAATTTGGAGTAGCTATGCTAAACAAAGACTTAGAAGTATCCCTAAACTTAGCCTTCCGCCAAGCTAAAGAGTCCCGTCATGAATTTATGACGGTTGAGCATCTATTGTTGGCATTATTAGATAATCCTTCTGCCATTGAAGTGCTTGGCGCCTGCGGCGCTGATTTAATAACCTTGCGTAAGAGCTTATTAGACTTTATCGGAGAAACAACACCGACTATCCCTACAGGGGAAGAAGATCGTGAAACACAACCAACGTTAGGTTTTCAAAGAGTATTACAACGTGCAGTTTTCCATGTGCAATCGTCAGGTAAAAGTGAAGTTAGTGGTGCTAATGTACTTGTTGCTATTTTTAGTGAGCAAGAATCTCAAGCGGCTTATATCTTGAAAAAGTCAGACATTAGCCGTTTAGATATCGTTAATTATATCTCACATGGCATTGCTAAAATTGATGATAATGATGCTTCGCATACTATCAATGGGGAGGGGCATACCGAAGAAGAGCCGCGCACCATTGAAAATTTTTCAGTAAATCTTAATGAAGAATCAGCTAAAGGTAATATTGATCCTTTAATTGGTCGTGATGATGAACTTGAACGTACGCTACAAGTATTAAGCCGCAGAAGAAAAAATAACCCTTTATTTGTTGGTGAAGCTGGCGTAGGAAAAACAGCTATCGCAGAAGGACTAGCAAATCTAATTGTCGATAAGAAAGTACCTGAGTTTTTAGAAGACGCTACTATTTACTCTTTAGATATGGGCGCACTATTAGCGGGTACTAAATATCGAGGCGATTTTGAAAAACGCTTTAAGTCGTTATTAAAAGAGCTTGAAGAAGATAAAAACGCAATTTTATTTATAGATGAAATACATACTATTATAGGTGCTGGTGCTGCTTCTGGCGGGATGATGGATGCGTCAAACTTACTTAAGCCGTTACTATCGGCAGGTAAAATCAGATGTTTAGGTTCAACAACCTATCAAGAATATCAAAGTATCTTTGAAAAAGATCGTGCTTTAGCTCGTCGTTTTCAAAAAATCGATATTGCTGAGCCAAGTGTTGCTGATACCACTAAGATTTTACAAGGCTTGAAAGAAAAATATGAAAGCCATCACGGTATCCGCTATACCAGTAAAGCATTACACGCGGCGGCAGAACTATCGGCTAAGTATATTAACGAACGTTTTCTTCCTGATAAAGCTATTGATGTTATTGATGAAGCGGGTGCTAAACAGCAATTAGTTGCTGCGAGTAAACGTAAAAAAGTGATTAATAATACAGATATTGAAAATATTATTGCAAAAATGGCGAGAATTCCTGAAAAATCAGTATCGTCTAATGAGAAAGACAATCTCAAAAACCTTGATCGTAACTTAAAACTTGTTGTTTTTGGACAAGATAAAGCGGTAGATGAACTGACTTCTGTAATTCGTTTATCACGCGCTGGTTTAGGTCATGATGAAAAACCAGTAGGCTCGTTCTTATTTGCAGGCCCGACAGGTGTTGGTAAAACTGAAATTACAAAACAATTAGCGAAGATCCTCGGGGTAGAGCTGTTACGTTTTGATATGTCAGAGTACATGGAAAAACATGCGGTTAGTCGCCTTATAGGCGCTCCTCCAGGCTACGTAGGTTATGAACAAGGCGGTTTATTAACTGATGCGGTATTAAAAAATCCTCATGCTGTTGTATTGTTAGATGAAATAGAAAAAGCTCATGAAGATGTTTATAACATTCTATTACAAGTGATGGACCATGGTACATTAACTGATAATAATGGGCGTAAAGCAGACTTTAGAAATATTATTCTTGTCTTAACAACCAATGCAGGAGTACAAGAAACTGTACGTCAATCTATTGGCTTTAAACAACAAGACCATAGTTTAGATGCGTTAAGTGAGATTAATAAAGTATTCTCTCCTGAATTTAGAAACCGTTTGGATAATATTATTTGGTTTGATCATTTAGATAATATCGTTATTCAGCAGGTTGTAGATAAATTTATTGTTGAACTACAAGCTCAACTAGATGAGAAGGGCGTGTCACTTGAGTTAACCCAAGAAGCTAAACAATGGTTAGCTGAAAATGGTTATGAGAAGTCTATGGGGGCAAGACCAATGTCACGCTTAATTCAAGAGCACTTGAAGAAAGCATTAGCAAATGAATTACTGTTTGGTGAATTAACACACGGTGGTATTGCTAAAGTAGATGTTAAAAAAGATAAACTAGTGATTAACTTTGAAAATAAAAAAGAATTGGTCTCCGAAAAGTAATTAAATTACTTTAATTCATATAGTTACTTTAAAACCTTACGGTAGTTTATCGTAAGGTTTTTTTATTTCTAGAATAATTATTATTAATCTTTCAATACTAAGATTTTTATGTCCAGTTTTCATGTCACTATGAACATTATTTATAACAAAAAGCATACTAACTATTCCAATATTCTACTCCGATATTTTTCCCTGCTAGATAATCATTATATTCCTTTGAACGCCTTAATTAAACTTAATTAACATGACCTTAGCAAATGAGCATTACTTATAAATATGAATATTTTTGCCGCCTTTGCTGGTAAGCGGCAAAAAAAGCACCTTTTCAATTTATCAATCATATCTAAAGGTTAAGCTAGCCCTATGTATAAGTTGTATACCTCATTGGTATGATTAATGCTTTATTAACAATAATAAAACGAAATAACAGCTATACCTTCGATAGCGCCGCAGCTATAGAAGGTGAAGTTTTTAATGGTCTTAATCTTGAGGGAAGCATGGAAATAAAGAGTAATAATCAAATTAATTTTGCTTATCAAAATAAGCCAACTACTACTGAACAAAATGAAATGAATGTTTTAATTTCTACTACTCGTAATAGCGATACAGTCACTATCAGTAATGCAGCCTTACAAGCAGAAAATCAACTACATAATATTGCTTCTAAATACGATCCTACTAATATGTCGTACCATGAGTTAAATGAAATGTCTTCGGAGCTACAGTCGAGTGGTTTGATAACAGCACAAGAAGGTTTAGCAATGAGGGCACCACCGAGTATAGAGTTTAATCCAAACGAAAAATATGATGCGCTATCTTCGGCGAGAAAATCGGTGGACTTTGACCGCTCATACGGAGCGACTAATCAAAAAGATGCACAACTAAGAGCAAGTGTTCTTGATATATTTGAAAGACTACAAGGCTTATCCAATATAGAAAATAATGTATAAAATTACATGAGAGTTTATTAACTCAAGATATTCAGTAACTGACATAATCTCTGTAATAGTATGTTAATGCCTGTTTAAGTAACAAACATGTACCAATGACACATGACTTATCTAAACGAAAGTATTATAGGTTGTATAGTTCATTTCATCGCTCTAGCGAGAGAGCCATTTTGTGCGTAAATAAGTTATCAAATTATAGACGAAAAAAAACCTGCTAAAAGCAGGTTTCTTAATGTGGCTCCCCAAACTGGGCTCGAACCAGTGACACATGGATTAACAGTCCATCGCTCTACCAACTGAGCTATTGGGGAATTGTACGTTTTGTTTATTAAGTAGTTTTAATAAACGAGTAAAAGATATTTGGTTATTATCATTTACTTTTAATGTGGCTCCCCAAACTGGGCTCGGAAAACCAATCAGTGACACATGCTTTTATTATAGATAGTACAGCCCATCGCTCTACTGCTCTTGCATCTATCGCTTTTTAATGTGGCTCCCCAAACTGGGCTCGAACCAGTGACACATGGATTAACAGTCCATCGCTCTACCAACTGAGCTATTGGGGAATTATACGTTTTGTTTATTAATATAAATAAACAGACTAATGATACTTGGTTATTTAAATATTATTTAAACTATCACTACTCTAAATGTGGCTCCCAGCTCTTTATAAGTAAAAGGCTTAAGAAACCAATCAGTGATACATGCCTTATCTAATAAATAAGTTATAGAGAGTACAGTCCATCGCTCTACCGCTCTTGCATCTATCGCTATTTTATGTGGCTCCCCAAACTGGGCTTGAACCAGTGACACATGGATTAACAGTCCATCGCTCTACCAACTGAGCTATTGGGGAATCGTGTTAACCTCATCGGCTAACGGAGCGGAATATTAAAGACCTGTGGCGTAAGTGTCAACACAAAAACACTAAAAATTTAAAAAATAAAGCTGTTTGTTGAAAATGCATTCAAAACAGGTGGTTTTACATCACTTTTAGACCGTTTTTTATCCATGTAACTGTAGACATATTATTTAATAATGAAAAATAAGCGAATATTTACTTATCCACTAATCCTGTGGATAACTATGTGAGTGAAAGTGTGTACTTATATGTTTATTTCGATTTTATTGGCCTGCCTTTAAGTCAATATAAAATTAAAATAAATATTTTTCTTTTATTTACAATTGGTTATGGTTATCTTGATGTTTTCATCTAAATGAGATTGATTTTTAACCAAATGAAAATTTGTTAAAAATTGGCTGTGCGTTGTTTTTCGCAAGAATATGAATTTAAAAGAAGAGAACGATGTATTTAAACATAATTCATAAATAATTCATTGATAAATAGCTTAATACTTACCAATCTTCACTAGGTAAAGTTTGTTTAATCTTTTACAATAGTTTGCTGCAAATTATTCACCTCATCAAATAATAGAGTCGTGCTTTATAGTTAGGTAAACTAAACATCGATTTTATTTAAATAGACACGATTAAAACTGATATAAATAAATGATCCCAAAAATTACTGAGACGAATAACAATAAACAAGTAAACTTACTTGAAGATCCTGTTAATAGCACTATCAAGCGCATGACCATTCCTATGATCTACGGGATGCTGCTTTTGATGACATTTAATCTTATAGATACCTTTTTTGTTGGTTTACTTGGCACACAACCATTAGCGGCTATCAGTTTTACCTTCCCAGTTACTTTTACTGTATTGAGCTTAATGATAGGTCTTGGTATTGGTACGTCTGCTGTGATTGCCAAATTACTGGGTAAAAAAGACTTAGTTTCAGCTAAAAATACAGCTACTGCAGCAATGTATTTATCAGCCATTATTGTTGCTTGTTTGTCGTTTGTCGGCTATTTGATTACAGATCCTTTATTTACCTTACTCGGCGCTCAGCCACCTTTACTACCTTTAATTCATGATTATATGGATATATGGTATTTCGGTAGTGTGTGTTTAATCGGCCCTATGATAGGTAATGCAGTATTGCGCGCCTCAGGAGATACTAAAACACCAAGTATTATTATGGGTAGCGCAGGACTCATTAATGCAGTGCTTGACCCTATATTTATTTTTGGTTTAGGGCCTATTCCCGCTATGGGGATCCAAGGTGCGGCCATTGCTACTTTAGCGTCATGGGCTTTTGGTTTTATTTTTGTTTTCTACATATTAACTAAGAAGCTTGAACTTATTCATAGTAGCCTAATACCAATTAAAGTCTTACTTACTGCCTGCCGTGATATTTTAAAAATAGGTTTACCAGCAGCGGGAGCTAATATGTTAACGCCAATTGCCGCTGCTATTATGACCGCAATAGTTGCTACTTATGGCGAATCTGCAGTAGCTGCTTTCGGTGTTGGCTCAAGACTTGAATCTATTGCTTGCTTAATTGTTTTAGCATTATCGATGACTTTACCACCTTTTATCAGTCAAAATTTTGGAGCAGGACAATTAAATAGAGTGGAGCAGGCATATAAAGTTTCTATTAAATTTATTTTAGTCTGGCAGCTTGTTATTTATTTCATCCTAGCACTCTGTGCTTACTGGATTGCCGATGCCTTTGCAAAAGAAGCTGCGGTTGCTGATTTAATTAAAC
Organism: Colwellia sp. E2M01; assembly: GCF_018860585.1. Taxonomy (GTDB): domain Bacteria; phylum Pseudomonadota; class Gammaproteobacteria; order Enterobacterales; family Alteromonadaceae; genus Colwellia. Next base: position 74,117 of record NZ_JAHKPR010000054.1, on the reverse strand, counting down.
TCTTTATTTGGATTTTACCTTTAGGTTATGGTTTGCAAGGGATAGTTATTTTAACAAATTCATCATTTAATGCGCTGCATAAACCAATGATAGCTTTAGGCTTAAGTGTCATTCGATTATTTATTTGTTATTTACCAATAGCTTATATTGGTAGTTTATTTTACGGGCTAACAGGGCTTTTTGTTGGTGCTTTATTAGGTAATTTGATGATGGCAATCATCTCTTATAATTTATTCATAAAGCAGTTTAGAAGTATCGATTTTACAACATTGGAGCAAGCTAAATGAAAAACATAACATTATGCTCTGATTACACGCCAAGTGGTGACCAACCTACAGCAATAAAGCAGTTATTAGAAGGGATTGAATCAGGCTTAGCGCATCAAACTTTGCTTGGTGTTACGGGCTCAGGTAAAACATTTACCATCGCTAATGTAATTGAAAGCTTAAACCGTCCTACTATGTTGTTAGCGCCTAATAAAACACTAGCAGCGCAACTTTATGGTGAGATGAAAGAATTCTTCCCTAATAATGCCGTTGAATACTTTGTTTCTTACTACGATTATTATCAGCCAGAAGCGTATGTGCCAACTACCGATACTTTTATTGAAAAAGACGCATCAGTGAATGAACATATAGAGCAAATGCGTTTATCGGCAACTAAAGCGCTTTTAGAGCGTAGAGATGTCATTATTATTGCCTCTGTATCTGCTATTTACGGCTTGGGCGATCCAGATTCGTATTTAAAAATGATGTTACATATAACGGTTGGCGATATTATCAATCAACGTGATATTTTACGTCGTCTTGCTGAATTACAGTATAAACGTAATGACGTTGCCTTTGCGCGTGCCACTTATCGCGTTCGTGGTGATGTTATTGACATATTTCCTGCAGAATCGGACCGTCTTGCATTACGTGTTGAACTGTTTGATGAAGAGATAGAACGTATTAGTCAATTTGATCCCTTAACAGGTCAAGTAGAGCAAAGCTTAGCTCGCGTAACCGTTTACCCTAAAACTCATTATGCGACACCTAGAGATAAAATATTATCAGCGGTTGAAAATATAAAAATAGAACTAAAACATAGATCTGAACAGCTGAAAACGAATAATAAACTTGTTGAAGAGCAGCGAATAGTTCAGCGTACGCAATTTGATATAGAGATGATGACCGAGTTAGGTTATTGCTCAGGTATCGAAAACTATTCCCGTTATTTATCTGGTAGAGAGCAAGGTGATGCGCCGCCAACCTTATTTGATTATTTACCTCACGATGGTTTATTGATCATTGATGAATCTCATGTAACGGTACCGCAAATTGGTGCAATGTATAAGGGCGACCGATCGCGCAAAGAAAACCTTGTTGAATATGGGTTTAGGTTGCCATCGGCATTAGATAACAGACCGATGAAATTTGAAGAGTTTGAGGCACTTGCACCACAAACTATTTACGTATCAGCAACCCCGAGTAAATATGAACTAGAAAAGTCAGCAGGCGATATTGCTGAGCAAGTTGTACGTCCAACAGGTTTATTAGACCCGCAAATCGAAGTACGCTCAGTAGACACGCAAGTTGATGACCTTTTATCAGAAATACGTAAACGGTTACCATTAAATGAACGTGTTTTAGCGACAACGTTAACTAAGCGCATGGCTGAAGACTTAACAGATTATTTAGATGAGCATGATATAAAAGCTCGTTATATGCACTCAGATGTAGATACCGTCGAACGAATGGAGATTATTCGTGATTTTAGATTAGGTAAGTTTGATGTTTTAGTTGGCATTAACCTATTACGTGAAGGTTTAGATATGCCTGAAGTGTCATTAGTGGCAATACTTGATGCCGATAAAGAAGGCTTTTTACGATCTGATCGTTCATTAATTCAAACTATTGGCCGTGCGGCACGTAATATAAATGGCCAAGCCATTTTGTACGCAAATAAAATTACAGGCTCTATGCGCCGTGCAATTGATGAAACGGAGCGCCGCCGAGCTAAACAGCATCAATACAATGTTGATCACAAGATTACTCCACAAGGTGTTGTTAGAAAAATTACCGATGTAATGGGAATTGGTAGCTACAGCGATGCTAAAGCGTTAGATAAAGTTGCCGAAGCGAATACTCATTATCAGATCACTAAAAATGCTGAAGAGCCGTTGTTAACGACAGTACAAATAGACGCTAAAATTGTCGAACTTGAAAAGTTGATGCAAACCCATGCACAAAACTTAGAATTTGAACAAGCAGCAGCGGCACGTGATAAAATAGCAAAATTAAGAATTCAACAATTGTCGAGTTAACCTACTTTAAACAGTGCGCAGAATACTGGCCAAAAATATGTGCAATCGCATCAGTGTTGCAATAAGGAAGCTGACTAATATCTTCTATGATCCTATCTTGTATTTCGGTAGGAAATAGCATGAGTTGCTCTAAATACAAATGTGCGTAAGTTATATTGTTGGTATTGATCAGTTGCTGTAATTGTTGTGCTTGATACTTGCTTTTAGCGCTCATGGGCATTTCCAACTTTCATTGAACACGCTATAAGTCTAGAGGATAGAGGAATTACTGATAGAAGCTTTTTATATTAAAACTTATTTTAATAAACATTTTAATATATAAGGTTATAAGCTATTAATTAATATTGTATTAATAGCTTACCTTTGAAAAGTATGCTCAAAAAATTATTTTAAATAAGCATGTGTGGACTATACTTTAGGTATGTTTGAGCATTACCACAGCTCAGCGATAGTAATATCGACTAATTATTCGTACTCGATTGGATCTATTGTATTAGTTTCTGCAAACGCTTCTAAACGCTCTTGGCAGGCACCACACTTACCGCAAGCCTTTTCTCTACCGTTATAACAAGTCCAAGTATTACTGTAATCTAAACCCATAGCGATTCCATCAGCTAAAATGGCTGTTTTATTGACGTTTAAATAAGGGCTGAATATTTCAACACTTTCATAATTAGCTATTTTACATACATCATTCATCTTTTCGACAAACTCAGGTCGGCAATCCGGGTAGATAGCATGATCGCCAGAGTGTGCGCCATAATAAACTTGCTCGGCACCAACCGACACGGCATAAGCAACAGCTAATGAAAGCAAAATCATATTACGATTAGGTACAATCGTTGATTTCATATTTTCAGCTTCGTAATGTCCTTCAGGAATATCAATATCATCAGTAAGAGATGAACCCGCAAGTAATTGGTTAATAGCGGAAATATCTATTACTTTATGTTTAATATTTAATTCATCACATACAGCACTAGCGCACTCTAATTCTTTTACATGACGTTGCCCATAATCAAAAGATAAGGCGTAAACCTCTTTTCCATCCTTTAATGCACGATTTAAAACTGTAAAGGAATCCATGCCACCGGAATAAATAACAACAACTTTTTCAGCCATTTGAAGCTCTCTTAATTGATCTGGGGTATAATTAGAAAATGATGAATAAAAACGCCGCTATTTTACTTGAAATAGGGTTTAGTTTAAATAGTCTTTACGCTAAATACCTACTCCTAAAAGATAACAATACATACTGTAGTTGTTTAAGCGCGAATTTAGCGCGAATAGCATAAAATAGTAAACATCTCGCATGACAACGAATAAGAGAAAATCCCTTTATGAATTATAAAATTAATGAGCTTTTTGAAACCATTCAAGGTGAAGGCTCTTTTACAGGACAACCTTCTATTTTTATTCGTTTACAAGGTTGTCCTGTTGGTTGTTCATGGTGTGATACCAAACATACTTGGGATATTTCATTGGATGATGAAGTAACCGCTGAAACTATGTTAACAAAATCAGAAGAAACACAACATTGGGCAAATTTCACTCCTGAAGATATCTTAGCGTTAGTAAATGATAAAAAATTCAATGCAAAGCATATTGTTATTACCGGCGGTGAGCCTTGTATGGTTGACTTAACGCCGTTATGTGAGCTATTTGAACAACGAGGTTATAGTACGCAAATTGAAACATCAGGTACCTTTGAAATAATTACAACAGAAAAGTCCTGGGTAACTGTTTCACCTAAAGTAAATATGCGGGGCGGTTATAAAATTTTAAATAGCGCTATGGCACGTGCCAACGAAATTAAACACCCTGTAGCGACAGAGCAACATGTTGATGATTTAAAAGCATTATTAGCAGAGCACCAGGTAATTGATACGCCTATTTATTTACAACCTATTAGTCAAAAGAAGCGTGCAACTGAATTAGCCATCGCAACCTGTATTGCTAATAACTGGCGTTTGTCAGTACAAGTCCATAAATATATTGGTATTGAATAATAAAGGTTCGCAGTAGTTATTTTTCTTAATTATCGACAAATTGCTTGCTTTTAATACTTAAATTTATCAGATTATTTCTTTCTAAAATTTTCTATCTCTAAAAATAGCTAGATAAAATATTAGGTTGATAAAAGAGGTTGATAAAAGTTTAATTAATAAATTATGTAGTTATTACTATTTTAGGTACGCGTTTCGATACTCGAGTTAATAGCTCATAATTAATGGTATCACTGTATTGAGCAACAACATCTATGCTGATGTTTTTACCCCATAACTCAGCCGTGTCGCCAATATTAACGGATGCTAAATCGGTAATATCGACAGTGATCATATCCATAGATACTCGGCCAACAACAGGCGCAACTTCACCGTTAATAAATACTGGCGTGCCTGCTTTAGCATTTCTTGGGTAACCATCTGCATAACCTATAGCTATAGTGGCAAGTTTAGTGTCACGGTTTGCTTGCCAAATATCGCCATAACCAACAGTATCACCAATTTTTACGGTATGAATTGCAATAATATTGGCCTGTAAAGTCATCACGGGAATAAGTGGGGCACTTGTTGATGTGTCTCCAATTGGTGATATGCCATACAACGCCAAGCCCAGTCGAGTATAATCACCGTGACTTTGTGGCCAATTTAAAATACCCGCGGAGTTAGCCATACTAAATTTACAATGGTATTTAGCCACTAAAGCTTTCAATTTAGATAATTGAGCTAAGGGCTTAGAGCTATTAAGTTGCTCAGCAGTCGAAAAATGTGAACATAAAACTAACTGAGCTTGTTGCTCTATTGAGAGTTGTGAAATCACCTGGTCAATATGATTAATTTGAAAACCTAAACGATTCATCCCAGTGTCAACTTTAAGCCATAATTCATTTGTTAATTGCGTAGCCGTAGTAGCAAGGTTGAATGATTTGAACCAATCAATTTGATAATCACTATGTAGCATTAACGAAAAGTTATGCTCTTGCGCTATAGCAAAATCAGCCTCTTTAAATGGGCCTTCTAAAATGATTATTTTAGTCGTTACCCCAGCATTACGTAAAGTTAAAGCCTCATCAATAAAACCCACAGCAAAATGGCTTACATAGTCTTGTAATGCATGCGCTACTTTTATTGAATCATGCCCATAAGCATCAGCTTTAATAACGGCGATAGTATTACTGGTGTCTGAAATACTATCAATATATTGATAATTTTTAACTAACGCGTCTAAATCAATGGCGGCTTGTGTAAGTCTGGAAATATAACTCATGATGAATTGCTGTTATTTATGGATAAATGGGGAAATTTAGATAGCTATTATCATCTAATAAAATTAACTAAGGAATAGCCAAGTAAGCGATCTTTACAATTTAAATGAATTTTAATTAACATTTAATAAATAAAAAGCGAACTAATTTATCTATTTATTATATTTCAGCAGTGTAACATGATAAATAATATAATTTTTAGCATAATATTAGACTTAATTGTAACAATGAGAGAGTGTATGGATCAGCAAGAAAATTTAGTAAACGAGTTAAATAATATAACGACCGAAGGGCAAAATCCAAATACCTTAGATATAGATTTACTTGATTCACTTGGCGTTCTTAAAAAAATTAATACTGAAGATAAAAAAGTGGCAGATGTTGTTGAACAATTACTTCCTGAGATTGCTAAAGCCGTTGATATGATTGTCGATGCCTTTTCTGTAGGGGGCCGATTAATCTATATCGGAGCAGGTACAAGTGGTCGTTTAGGTGTGCTTGACTCGGTTGAATGTCCACCAACATTTAGTGTTTCAAGTGAGCAGGTTATTGGTATTTTAGCTGGTGGTGCAGGCGCTATGTACAAAGCAGTTGAAGGTGCTGAAGACAATAAACAATTAGCGATTGGTGATTTAACCGCAATTAACTTATCAAATAAAGATGTGGTTGTTGGTATTGCTGCAAGTGGCCGTACTCCTTATGTATTATCAGCGATGCAATTTGCAAAAGCTCAGGAGGCAACTGTTATCGGCATTAGTTGTAGCGCTAATAATAATTATGCTACGCATACCGATGTTAATCTTTGTGCGGTTGTTGGTGCCGAAGCTCTAACTGGATCAACAAGAATGAAGTCAGGCACGGCACAAAAATTAATATTGAATATGCTCAGTACTGCTAGCATGATCCGCAGCGGAAAAAGTTATAAAAATTTAATGATTGATGTTAATGCCAGTAATAAAAAGCTTTATGCCAGAGCTGTCCGCATAGTAATGCAAGCAACAGAATGTGATTTTGCCACAGCAGAGCAAGCATTGGCCGAAGCGAATAACCAAACTAAGTTAGCAAGTTTAATGGTATTAACCGGATTAGATGTAAAAAGTGCCGAAATAGCATTACTTAATAATAAAGGTTTTTTACGTAAAGCAATTGAATTAGGGTAATCTAGCTTTAATGCCGCTCACCTTAAGTGAACGGCACTAGAGCTTAATGGCTCTTTTTCTTTTTTCTATCATTAAATTGATCTTCGGAAAAACGTGTTAAGCCTTTTTTGTGCATTGGCGTACGTTTACCTTTGCCATTAGCCTGTCCTGACTTAGGTCTATTTTGTCCTGGGCTTGTTTTAAAGCCTTGGGAATTGTTTTTTCCTTGTCTGTTATTTTTTGCATGTTGCTCGTTACGTGTTTCTCTTGGTACTAAGCAATTAGGGCCTGATCCAATCAATTTAGTTAAGCCCATTTTAGTAAGCGCTTGACGAATTTGTGGCCAATTGAGAGGATCATGATAACGTAATATGGCTTTATGCAATCGTCTTTGTATTGTGCCTTTAGGTACGGTAATACTGCCACCTTCTTTGGCGATGTTTTTGCTGGTGACATTTCGCAAAGAATTAATCTCTGTGTGATATAAAGTGGTTGCATTTGCTAATGGTGACGGGTAAAAATTTTGTACTTGATCTAACTTAAAGTCATTACTCTTTAGCCAAAGCGCAAGGTTAACCATATCTGTGTCGGTTGTGCCTGGATGAGCAGAAATAAAGTATGGAATTAAATACTGTTTTTTACCGGCAACTTTAGAGTAATGATCAAATAACTCTTTAAACTTGTCATAGCTGCCCATACCTGGCTTCATCATTTTATCAAGTGGGCCTTTTTCGGTATGCTCTGGTGCTATTTTTAAATAACCACCAACATGGTGAGTAGCAAGTTCTTCAACATATTCAGGATGTTCGATGGCTAGATCGTAGCGAACACCTGATGCAATCAATACTTTTTTAATGCCTTTAACAGCACGAGCTTTACGATAAAGTTCGATAGTTGGGGTATGATCTGTATCTAAATGGCCACAAATAGTTGGCCACACACAAGAAGGCTTTCTACAGGTTGCTTCGGCTTTTTCACTCTTACAATTAAGCTGATACATGTTGGCAGTTGGGCCACCAAGGTCGGAAATAACGCCAGTAAAACCAGGAACTTTTTCTTTAATATCTTCAATTTCGTTTATGATAGATTCATGCGAACGACTTTGAATAATACGACCTTCATGCTCTGTTATGCTGCAGAATGTACAACCACCAAAGCAGCCTCTCATAATATTAATGGAAGTTTTGATCATGTCATAAGCAGGTATTTTCGCTTTACCGTAACTTGGGTGAGGAACGCGTTTATAATCAAGCCCGAACACGCCGTCCATCTCTGCTTCGGATAACGGTTTAGCTGGTGGGTTTAACCAAATAAGGCGTGTGCCATGGCTTTGTACCAGTGGTTTAGCCGATGTAGGGTTAACCTCTTGATGAAAAATACGTGAGGCGTGTGCATACAGTACTTTGTTGTCTTTAACTTGATCAAATGTTGGCAAGTTTATATAGGTAGTTTCCCAAGGCTTGGCTTTATTTTCCCACGTTTTATTACGGTAGTCCGCTATTTGAATAGGCTGTGCTGTTTTCGTTACATCTAATGTAGCATCATTAAATAATGCATCTTCAGTGGTTTTCGCTTCGTTATCACTACAAGTTTGTGGTGTGATTTCTTCATAAGGGCTATGAATTGGATCTATTTTACCCGGTCGGTCAATATCACGAGAATCAATACCTTTCCAACCAGGTAATGCTTGATTAGTTAAGAAGGCACTACCGCGCACATCGGTAATGGACTTTATATCTTCGCCTTTGGCAATACGGTGTGCGATTTCAACTAACGGACGCTCGGCATTACCAAACACCAATAAATCTGCTTTTGAATCAAACAAAACAGAGCGACGCACTTTGTCTGACCAATAATCATAATGAGCAATTCTACGTAAACTAGCTTCAATACCCCCAATAATGACAGGTACACCTTTAAACGCTTCTTTACAACGTTGGGTATAAGCTGTAACCGCACGATCAGGTCGTTTTCCGCCTTCATCATTTGGTGTATAAGCATCATCATGACGCATTCTACGCTCTGCGGTATAACGGTTGATCATTGAGTCCATGTTGCCGGCGGTAACACCGAAAAATAAGTTAGGTTTACCTAGCTCCATAAAAGCATCTTTAGAATGCCACGCGGGTTGTGAAATGATACCGACTCTAAAACCTTGGGCTTCAAGCATACGACCAATAATAGCCATACCAAAACTTGGGTGATCAACATAAGCATCGCCAGTAACAATAATAATGTCGCAACTATCCCAACCGAGTATGTCCATTTCTTTACGTGACATAGGTAAAAATGGTGCTGTGCCATAACACTCAGCCCAGTATTTTGGATAATCAAATAATCCTTGTTGATGTTTAGCAATTATTTGTTTTTTTACTGAAGTCATATCACTATCTCGTTGGGAATTATCTGATTATAAGTTGAAATACCAAACAGGTATTTTACCGCAATAGCGGGCGCAAGATTATAGCAGAATTTAATAAATAAGCCTAAACTTATTTGTTTGTTTTTTGTACTGTTTGCGTTGTTTTTAGTGGTTTAGACAAGGTAATTATTTAAAGTTATTTAATAGAAAGATTGAAATAACTTTTATATTCTAGGTTGTTTAGTTGATATTGCTAAATCATGAGGAATTACATTGTCTAAAGGAAGGTTAGGTAAGAGAGTCAAAACCTATTGTATCAAAATAGGTTTTAGTATTGGGAGCAAGTGAATTCATGCGATACAAATTATAATAACGAGATCAGCTAAGTTGAATTTAATTAAAGAACTTAACTGGATTAATAACATAATTAAAATTAAGTTATTAGTGAATGTTAAGTGCATTGAACGAAACTTCACTGCTTCTATTGTTTTTTAGTACTAAACAATGGGTTTCGCCTAACCTCGCACTACTATCTAGGGCAAGCATTTCGTCAGCACTAAAAGTCGCATTGGAAAGGATAACCGCCGAGCAATTACCTCTACTTAATACACTCTTTATTTGTTCTATATCTAAATGGGCAGATTTATCATCAACAATGTTATTCACTTTATTTTTACCTTTAAAGCTAACACAAAGTATCTTTGAAATATCAATTCCATGAGTTTTGGCTAGTTGTTCTAATGACGATTCTTCAGGGTTAATAAACAATACCCACTTTTTAGTTTGATTATGTTGTTGGCAGATATCGGCATATTTGAATGTTAGTTCAGCATGGTTTTCAACACTGTCAGACTTTAACCACGCTTGTTCCGCGACTAACTCTGAAGGCGTAGCTACAATAGTTTGGTTAATAGAGTTGCCAAGTCTAGTATTAGTAAAGTTGATTGCTGTATTGGTTGTAGTATTGGCTGAAAACATGGTGCTACCTCGTGTTTAATAGCAAATCATAATGCTAAATAATTATACTGTATAAATGTACAGTATATCGTTTTTGATGAGTATTCAAGCATTATTTGTTATTTATTTACACATATTTTAGTAAGGGGGATTTACGTTTTACTTTCGTGTTTATAGGTTTCTGTTTATAGATTGGTAGTTTTTAATTATCGCTTAATGGGAAAGGTCTTAATTAGTAAAGGCACCGATTAAAGGGAATTATTCGATTTTTTTTTTAAAAAAGTGCTGAGTTTCAGTTGTAAAGTTAACTATTAAATTAGCTATTAGGTAGGTTATTAAATTTTTCGACAGGAAGATAAAAAGGATATGTGAAATGACTCCCTAAAAACACAGGTCTTTGAGGGAGAGAATGACATAGGGAAGTTAATAAGAATGAAGATTTTCTTTATCTGTCTATAAGCTATTAAATAAATACTTTCCGGCATTAGGCATTAGGCATTAGGCAAAAGCGAAAGTTATACGCATTTAATCTCAGTACTGTCTACTTTAATGCTGTTTATTTGAGTAAATAGCAGTATGCGAAAGCGCATTCGATGTAAGTTTAGCTAAGCAAAATTTTGAAACCGATTAATATCAATGTAACGCCGCCTAAAATTTCTGCCTTAGTTTCTAGCCAGGTACCTGTTCTTGCACCCATTATTACGCCAAACCAGCTAAAGAAAAAAGTCATTATACCGACGATAAAACAAGCGATTAAAGGATCTACAGCTAATACTGTTAAAGAGAAGCCAGCAGCCATGGCATCTATGCTCGTTGCAACCGCTAGTATTAACATCACGCGGTGAGTTATTTTAGCAATATCGTCAGCGTTATTTGTCTCAAAAGATTCGTAAATCATTTTAATACCTATAATAAAGAGTAATAAAAATGCTATCCACGAAGCGTAGGATGCTAACAAGCCTAATAAACTTTTGCCCCCTATATAACCAAGTAAGGGCATTATGCCTTGAAACAAACCAAAATATATTGCGGCGATAAAGGCCAATGACATGGCTTTATCTTTATGCTTAGCACCTAAACCAATCGATACTGCGAAGGCGTCCATACTTAAGGCAATGGCTAAAATTATTACTTCTATCATTTCTAACTCTATATTTACACTTATGTCTTTGACTCTCTTTATCCTACAGCGTGATGCTATAATACGGAGTTTTTGGTTGTGTCAATTAGCACCGTATATATTAGTTTTTATTTGCCAGTTCTCTTTTCTAAGGCACTTCTTGAAAGAGGCAGAAACGACTAATCAATGTTAAGCTTGTGAATCAAAAAGGTTACCCTCATAGTTATAAGCTTTTGTTAAATTGGCCGTTCTATCAACTCTAACGCAGATCATGGCTTTGCTGTTATCTTTATTTTTCGATATTTTCTTTATCTAGCTCTGGAGCGTTAGTGAAGATATTTAATCGTAAACTCTCTAATTCTTGCATAGTTTTCTCTATATTAGAGGTTTCAATAAAATCCACTAATATTTGTGGCGTTTTACTTGAAAATCTTATATCCACTTCTCGATCATAATACTGAATACTGCCAGGGGATTTTTTTATGATTTCAATTGCGGTTTTAACAAGTTCGCTAGAAGGTTCGCTTTTTGTCATCATAACAGGTAAATGCCTGATATTACCCTCATAATGTTCGTGAAACTCTTGTTCTGTAAAGTAATTAAGTAAGTCTTTAATATCCTGAGTTAACTCTGTGTAATGCGGTAAAACAAAAACACTGATTGGCGTGACGGTAAAGTTAGGTATTTCAGGTTTTATTTGAGGGAATGCAGCGACGCCAATATCTTCATAATCACTAAAGTTTAAGTTTTGTGGTATGCCATCACTTAAAATCATCGCACTATAACCTCTAATCATTGTCGGGTACACATCCCAAATAGAGTATTTTGCGGAGTCTGTGTTAAAGCAATGGTTGTCAATTAAAGCTTTAAAGTGTTCTAATGTTTCTCTTATTCGCTCATCCAAAAAAGATTGCTGGCCAGAAGCTAGTTCGCGATAAAAATTAATTCCATGTAATCGTAAAATAAGGTAATCCAACCAACCATGCAGTATCCACTCAGTGCTTTTGGTACCAATTGCAAACATGACGACTTGTTTATCGTGTAAAGTATTACAAGTTTTAAGTAGTTCAGACCAAGTATTAGGAATTTTTATCTTTAATTTTTTGATGGCCGATTTACGATAATAAAGTCCATATAGTGCGTAAGCGACTGGGATAGAATAAATACGATTATCTATCTGCGTGGTCTCAAATATAGAAAGAGGGATATTATTGACGTTTTTATTTTCTTGCCAAAAAGGGGTGAGATCTTGAATTAAGCCTTGTGAAGCATATTCATTAACTCGAGACCCTCCCAACCAACCGATGATTTCAGGTCCTTTATCGCTTTTTAGCCATTCATCGACATAATTACTATATCGAATCATCCCATTAACAAAGTAAGGCTCTATCGTAATACGTGGATTATTATTATTGAATTTCTCGAAGAGTTTTTCAATTCTTTGTCTATGGATAGGACCGTCCCCATGCATAGCGACATTAATTATTTTCTTTTGATTTTCAATGCTTTGTGCAGAGATAATGAATAATAAAGTAAAGATACAATACACTTTACCAATAAGTTTAATTAAGTAGGAAGTTTGTACCATATACTTCATTGTCCCCATTTCTCAAAATTAAGCTAAGTATTATAATTAGTTACTTCAATATCAATGACCTGAGTTATCGCATATTACTATTGGGGTGAATAAAAGATAAATTAAGCGTTTTGAATCCCGCTGTATTTAATGCGAGGATGTAAACTAGTATTGAAATAGGATGTGTTAAGCGAATAATAGAGTATAGCTGATATTTGCTAGGTAGGTGTTACAGATAAAGATAACACCTCTTTTATTTAATCGTTAGCGTAACCAGATACAGGTAAAACGTTACCGTCTAAAACTGCATTGTCTCCTTGCATTGTTAATCTTTTTTCAGCAAACCATTTTACTACAAGCGGATAAATACGGTGCTCTTGCTCATGAACACGAGCAGATAAATCATCAACAGTATCACCGTCAAATACCGGTACTTTAGCCTGTAAAATTACTGGGCCACCATCAAGCTCTTCAGTCACAAAATGAACACTAACGCCATGCTCTTTATCACCTGCATCAATTGCACGTTGGTGCGTATTTAAACCTTGATATTTAGGTAGTAGAGAAGGGTGAATGTTGATTAATTTACCTTGAAAGTGTTGTACAAACGCGGGTGTTAAAATTCGCATAAAACCAGCTAACACAATTACATCGGCATCAAAGTTATCAATTTCTTTAATGAGCGCTATATCGTAATCTTCTCGACTTGCAAACCCTTTATGCGAAAGTGAAACCGTTGGGATTTCGGCGTTTTTAGCGCGCGTTAAACCGTAAGCGTCTTCTTTATTGGAAAGTACACCGACCACTTCGCCAGGGTAATTTTTATCTTCACAGGCATCAATAATGGCTTGTAAATTTGTACCACTGCCAGAGATTAATATAACTATTCTGCTCGACATGATTCTTCCTTATTTTTATTCTATTTAGAAATCTTCAGAACGTCTTTTATGTGCATTTTAATATAGCACTCAAAAAATTTTGAACATATTCTGATAACATTTAGATAAATTAAAGGGGCTAGTAAATAGCCCCTTTATTAAATTATTTCTTATAAGTTAGATATTTTTTAAATATCTCTTTCGTTAATAACTTAACGAAACATGCTTAATATATTAATAATAAATTAAGCAAAAACAACTTGTTCAGCATCGCTTGGTAAATCAGCGATTTCGCCAATGTGCCATGCTTTTTCGCCGTGCGCTGTTAAAATTTCAATACTTTCTGCAACTTTTTCAGCTGGTACAACGATAACCATACCAACACCACAGTTAAAAGTACGGTACATTTCATGCGTAGTAATGTTGCCGTTATCTTGTAACCAGTTGAAGATGCTTGGCCATGCCCAGCTATCACCTTTAATAACCGCTTGTGCAGTTTCAGGTAATACACGTGGAATATTTTCCCAGAAACCACCACCAGTGATATGAGAAAGGGCATGAACATCAACACTTTTAAGCAATTCAAGAACAGATTTAACGTAAATTTTCGTTGGTTCCATTAAGTGATCAGCAATCTTCTTACCGTCAAGTAACTCGTTAGTGTTAGTATTATTTACTTCTAAAACTTTACGAATTAATGAAAAACCATTTGAATGAGGGCCAGATGCCCCAAGTGCGATAAGTTGATCGCCTGCAGCTACGTTTGTACCGTCAATTAAACGAGACTTTTCAGCAACACCTACACAAAAACCAGCAATATCGTAATCGCCTTTGTGGTACATACCTGGCATTTCAGCTGTTTCGCCGCCAACAAGTGCACAACCAGATAAAATACAACCTTCAGCAATACCTTCAACAACAGCAGAAGCTACAGCTACGTCAAGTTTGTCAGTTGCATAGTAATCAAGGAAGAATAATGGCTCAGCGCCTTGCACAATTAAATCGTTAACACACATAGCAACTAAATCGATACCAACAGTATCGTGTTTAGCTAAATCAATTGCTAAACGTAATTTAGTACCAACACCGTCTGTACCTGCTACTAATACAGGCTCTTTATAACCTGTAGGCAATTGACATACAGAGCCAAAACCACCTAAACCACCCATAACCTCTGGGCGTGTAGTACGTTTTACCGCACCTTTAATGTTTTCAACAAGGGCATTACCAGCATCAATATCAACACCAGCATCTTTATAGCTTAACGACTGTTTTTGTTCGCTCACGGGGAAACCTCAGAAATTACCGACAGTATTTTATGGGGCGTATTCTACCAGTGGAAACAAACATACTCAAGGCGATAATGGTATCTTGTCTTTGTTTTGTAAATTAGCGGCTTTTTAATTGAAATTATTGATAATTGCTTAGCTTAAATGTGAGCACTGCGATAATACTGTGATAATATAATGGCCATGTAATTATTGTGCTTTATTAAAGCGCGTGTTCAACTAATTTTTAAGTTAGCTTACTTATGTTTAGAGTGTTGAAGTTTAGAATGTTTAAATTCCCCTTTGTTTTAATTTTACTGAGTCTCATCCTTACTAGTATTAAATCAACAGCGTTAGAAGTTAATGATTTATATCAAGTTACTGTTGCAGTTGATTCACAATCGCAAGACCAACGTGCTCAGGCAATTACCTCTGCTTTGCAAGGGGTATTTTTAAAAGTTGGTGGTAAGAAAAGCGTATTACAAAACAAGGTATTATTAAAAGCGCAATCAAGAGCAAACAATTATGTTAATCAATATCGCTATCAACGTGTTGATAATCAGTTAAGCCTTGTAGTGAATTTTAACGAACAAAAAGTTAATGCGTTATTTAAACAAGCTGAATTAGCGTTGTGGGGAAGTTTACGTCCGCAAGTGCTTTTATGGTTGCTTGATGAACAAGGAGCAAGCAGAAGTATTGTTGCTTATGATACTCAAGCGCTTATGCCTACGGCGGTAAATGAGTTTTCTAAACAACGCGGGCTGCCTATCGTTATGCCATTAATGGATTTTGACGATAGCTTACAAATTACGGTAAGTGACTTGTGGGCATACTTTCCAGAGCAAATTAAACAAGCCTCGGCTCGTTATTCTGCTGATATGGTTATTGTTATGCGAGTTTCAGACTCTAGCTTAGTGAATGAAAAAATTAAAGAGTTAGCTGAAAATCAAAGTAATGTTAATTGTGGTTTGTTATGTCAGGAGCAAGAAGTAGCAACACCAATAGCGCTTGATTGGAAGGTGTTTACTCAAGGTGCATTATATACACAGCAATATCAAGGTGTTGATAAAGTTACTTTGATAAACCAAGGTTTGTCAGATATTACTAAATTGATTTATCAATCTTATGCTTTATCCACTAATGCTGAAAATGATTTTGTTATTGAAGTAAATAACGTTAAATCATTAAAAAGTGATACCCAACTCTTTGATTTTTTATCAAACTTATCAGCTATCAAAGCGGTAACCTTGATCAGTGCACAAGGCGATGTACGTCGTTTTCAAATAGAGTTACTTGGCTCTGAAGAGGCTTTTATTGCTTCTTTAAAGCTTAATGATAAATTAATCTTACAAACTGTACCACAAGTCGTACCTGAAACTGTACCGCAGGCAATAGATGATACAGAAAGCCTATTAACTGAATCAGTAATAGGTGAAGAAAGTGACGAGAATGTCATGACGTATCGAGGCATGAAAGTTATTGTATTGGGTGATACCGACGAGCAGACAAATCTTTTTGATGAAATAGCAGAACAAAATGTTGAGCAAAGCGTTGAACAAGATGTTATTGGTGGTGTTGATGAAGACATGACAAATAATGAAGATGCAATTAACTTTCAGCGAGAGCTAACAACTGACAATGAAACTAACGTTGACCTAACCCCCGCTATTGATGGTGCAGTTGATGATACTTTGGATGACTTAAATAATACTACAGAATTAGATGTGGAAATTGATCCTGAAACAGGTGAACCACTTCCTGTTGCAGAAGAAAAAATACCATTAACTATTGTGCCTAATATCCCAGTATTTTCATGGGAGCAAGAATGAAGCAAGACGCTCAGCTTACATTAAAAGTACAATTACCAGACGACGAAACTTTTGCTAGTTATAAGAGCGAAGCTAATCTAAATATAATTAGTCAGTTAAAAGCTTTTATTGAACAGCAGCAAGAAACACCACATGGTTTTTACTTGTTTGGTTTACCTAGCGCGGGTAAATCACACCTATTACATGCAAGTAGTAGTTATGCTGCACAATCAGGTAAAACATCGGTATGTTTATCTTGTGCCGAACTAAAAGACTTACCAGTTGCCGTATTAGATGGTTTAGAGCAAATAGATTTGATTTGCCTTGATGATATTCACTTAATTGCTGGTGACAAATTGTGGGAGCAAGCAATTTTTGACTTATATAATAGAGTGCTTGAACAAAATAAGTATTTATTAATTTCAGGTAATGAAAGTGTTCAACAGCTTGGTATCAGTTTACCCGATCTTGTCTCAAGACTTACCTGGGGATTAACGGAGCAGGTAAAACCACTTGATGATATTGAAAAAATAACGGCGTTACAGCACCGAGCCACACAAAGAGGTTTAAGCTTATCTGATGAAGTAGTGAAGTTTTTACTTAATCGTTTGAGTCGAGATATGGGCAGTTTAACTAAGTCACTCGATGAGTTAGATAAAGCATCTATTCAAGAGCAGCGAAAAATCACTATTCCGTTTATTAAAGAAGTCTTTAACTTACACTAATACAACTTAACTAAGCCGAAAATTAATAGAAGTATTAATTTTATTATTAAGAGTATTAATGTGTAGGTAACGGTTTGTGATGATAATGCCTATCATTGTGCACAGGTATAAAATCAACCACATTGTTTTCTGCAAACCTTTCTATATCGGTTAACTCTAAGAGTGAATTAGCGAGTGACTTGGTTGTTGTAATACGCTTGCTGGAAACAGCGCTGCTAATTGTTAAGTTTTCAATCCAGTTATTTCCTTCAATCATTTCTATAGGAGTAGGAAGTTGATTGATTATGGCTTGACCGTCTAACTCTGGTAACGCGCTTTTTGCAGTAAATAGCGCTCGATCTTTTAATTTATCGTCACCAATACGGCCTCGCTGACCCCAAGTAACAATATAGTCTGTAGCTGATATGCTTTCACCGTCAGGTTGATTAGTAATCGCAATGTCTCGCATGATGCTAAAACGATGTTGCATCATTAACTCTTCAAATAACATGGCATAATCTTCACGTAGGCTTGAATAGGCATAAAAGTCTGAGGCGCTGTCAGAGCTAAAAAAACCTTCAATATCTGTAGGTAAATAGCTTCTCTGTACTTGACTAGCTGATTCTCCAGCAAAACGAACTCGTCCTAAGTTACGCATTTCTTGGCTCGCTAAGGGGTAGCTGACTGCCAGTTCATCGGACTCAAAATTGCTGCTTACTGCGGCATCAAGTACTCGATCATTATTGTCATGAATATACCACTCAGTGCTAGGGAAAAAGTCATTAGCGTGGGCCAGCTCATGATAAAGTAAAGCCGTTAATTGGTATAATGTATCATTAGCAGTGCGGTTAATTCTGTTTGACTTACTGTAACTTCCGTACGCATAGGCATTATCTTTTACATAACGCCAAGGCATAACAAATTGTAAGTCACTACCATAATTAGATCTATAATCAGGAGCTTCGTTAATCGTGTCTCGTTCATTAGCTGTTAGCCAAAGGTTTTCAGGATCTAAATAAATAGCGCCGGTTGCAGCCCAATAAAAAGAAGGGCGAATATCGTAAGCGATCACAATCGCGGTTGTTGCTCGAAGCAAAAATTTTATGTCGTTATTGGGATCATTACTGGTCAAAAACTCTTTAAATCTATCACCCATCCATTGGTGAGAAACCACTACTCTGTCCATTATGTTGTCGATAGTTGGGGCAATCGATAAACTCTGCCCGGCTATTTCAGCAGCAAGCAAAGGTGTTTTATCTAAAGTACAAGAGCTACTAAGAGTATTTGAATAAGCACAATCAACAATTTCTTGCGCATAAGGACTGTTACTATTATAGGGAAATACTGTCGCGACTCTGTCAGAGAAGTAGGCGTTGTCTTTTATTTCAGCTACAGGCTCAATTAGTACACCAACTTGGTCGTGGTAAGTAATATTGTTATTGTCTGTCGCGGATACCTCAAAGGTAATAATAGTGTCATTCTTAACCATTGGAGCGTTAAAGAATATAGCTAAGTCACCGTCAGTATTGCCGGTATCGTTATCAGTGATTAAGCTAACAGTAGGTCCTGATATTTGTTGCCAGGTAATGCTATTACTATTATTCGTATCGTATTGTAGGTGAGCGCGGTGTGAAACTTTATTTTGGGCAAGTGCTGTGTGTGATAAGCGTGCGGTTACCTTATGCTCGTTGTCATCAACTGTGACTGTTTTTTGTAAAGTCTGTTCTTGTTCATCATTGAGGGTAAAGCTAACAGCAAAACTATAGTCACCAGCTTGTGTTGGAGTAAAAGCAATACTTTTACTGGTGCTAGCAAGTATGGTTACAGGCTCTCCAGCAGTTTGTTGCCAGTTGATGTTGCTAATACTGTCGTTTGGGTAATAAAGAAAAAGATCAACACTTTGGTTAATACTTTGATTATCATCTAATTGCACAATATCGTCGATAAGGTCGATATCATTTTCAAAAAAACGATTACTATCACAAGCCATTAATACGGCTGATACTGAGAGTATGACTAAAAGCTGTTTAGTGTAAGTCAACAAGTGCATTAATCCTTCCTAACCCTTAACTAAGTAAATGGCGAGTTTATATACTAATGTCTTTAAATTAACCTTTTTAATAAGTTATATAAGGTTCATTTAAAGATTATCGTTTTATCTAGGTTTCTTCGTCTTTCTTCTTACGTAAACTTAAGCCCAGCTCTTGTCCACGAAATTTTGCGTAATATGTAGCACCAAAAAACATCGCGCTAGCAAAAATAAGCTCAAGCGTTGCCCAAATGGCGTCTTCAGGTAACACCCATAGCGTAGTTAAGCTATGTAGAAAATAGATTAACACAATAAAGTTAGACCATGCATAAGTAAAAGGATTACCTTGTAATAATCCTTTTAATGGAAATAATAAAGGTAAAGTAAACATAATCAATGTTGTAGGCATACTTAAGCTATCGCTAGGGCTTAATACTATCAACCATAGAGGCATGAATAGTAGTAAAGAAAAATAACCAGCTAATGCTATTTTTTTGTAGGTATTTGTCGCTAATCGTTGTTTATTCATTGTTTGCTTATATTGGCTTAATAATAGAGTACTTTGGGAATTAAAAGAAAGCTAAAACATTTTCAGGTGGACGGCCGATAATCGCTTTACTGCCATTACTGACTATTGGGCGTTCAATTAATTTCGGTGTATTTACCATCGCATTAATAAGCTCAACATCGCTTGCATCTTTTAATCCTTGCTCTTTAAATTCAACTTCTTTAGTTCGCATCATAGCCAGAGGAGTGCAATTAAGTTGTGCTAATAATTGCTTGATTTCGTCGATGTTTAATGGAGTCTTTAAGTATTCTACTATTGTTATTTCTTGTTGTGAGTCGTTAGCTTTCTCTTCAAGTAGTGCTAATGTTTGGCGACTTTTAGAGCAGCGAGCGTTGTGGTAAATAGTAAACATTATGGTTTCCTTTAAATAATATGAATAAATTGTCAATTACAGGTAATAGCTAGCAAGGTATGCATTATAATCGTTTTAGACGTTTTTCGTCTTCTTGTAATTGTATGATCCTAGCTTTTACTCTTTTTTGCATTAGAGGTCTGTCTTCAAGCATGGCATAACTGGTTTGTAATTCATCAACAGCTTTTGCGTAACCACCTAGCAAAGCAAAAATCTCCGCTTTATACATATGCATTAAACCGAGTTTTTTATTGCTACGATAGAGAGTTGTTAATAAGTCGTAAGCGATAAAATTATCAGAATTGGTTAACAAATAATCTTTTAAAACCTGTTCTGCGTCATCATACTGTTTAGCGGAGATTAACGCATTAGCATAATTTAAGCTAACAACTTGATTGTTTGGCATCAACATATTTAACTGATTGAGCATGGCTAATGCATTTTGTGTTTGATCATTTGCTATATACACATCAGTTATGGCATCTACATAAAATAAATTATTTCTATCATACTTCAATAATGTTTCGAGTAATTCTAACGCTTCCTCATTTTGTTTATTTTCAAAGTAAGACAAAGCTAAACCATACATAGCGGCTTCTCTGTATGCGTAACGTTTTTTCTCTAACTGACGTGAAAAGTTAGTAATATTAGACTTTATATCACTTTCATAACGAGCAGTAAGCCTGGCTTTGGCTAATTCAAATTCTAAACTTGGCGGTAATGGACGGGCAGGGTACTTCAGCGCGCGTTGACGAGCTTCAGTGATCCGTGAGTCTGGTAATGGATGTGTTAATAACATCGCTGGTGGTTTACTCGCATAGCGATATTTGACTGACAACTTACCAAAGAAACTTGCCGCTGCTTGTGGGTCATATCCACTGTTTGCTAATAACGCTATACCTACGTTATCCGCTTCTTTTTCATTGCTACGGGTGTAATTAATACTGGCTTGTTGACTAAGTGCCATACTAGCGCTCAATGCCGCCATACCTACTGTAGGGTTAACTAGACTTATTAATACACTTGAGAGAACTGCTGCCATTGTTAAACCTTGAGTTTGACCTTGTGATTCAAGTCTTCGGGCTAAATGGCGTTGAGTAACGTGTGATATTTCGTGGGCAAGAACTGCGGCTAATTCACTTTCAGTATCAGCGGTTGTCACTAAGCCGCTATGTACACCAACATGACCACCGAAAAAAGCAAAAGCATTTAATTCTTTATTATTAATAAGAAAAAATTCAAAAGAATAATTAACACCGCGAGCATTTTTGACTAAAGAATTACCTAAATGGTTGATATATTCATTGAGTACAGGATCATGTATTACTGGTTGTGAACCTCGTAACTGACGCATCATTGCTTGGCCAATTTGTAGCTCTTTATCAATAGATAAAATACTGTAACCGGAAATACCTATGTCAGGTAACTTGTTCTTATTGTTTCCAATTGCACTAGCTGTTGGGCTTGTTGCAGCGGCAATAGTTAATGTTATCAATAAGCTGCTAAAAAAGGGTTTTATATTAAACATTTTATTAGAATACAGAGTAAATTTTTTATTAAACTTTATATGAAACAAGATGGCTTCCTAAATTCTACTTGGCCTGCATGGCTGAAAGAACATAAAACTATTTATTAACTACATTCATGAATTATGGGTAAGAATATCACCATTTCTTTTTGCGATCTCTTGGTAAAATTCAGCAATACTATAACCTTTGACCGCATCTACTTGAAAAAATTCGTTTAACTTTGCTATTAATGATTCAACTTTATAGTGAGCAAATTTTAATAAGGCTTTGTCAGCTTCATCACCACGTTGAAAACAATAAAGTGAAAATGCCACAAAACTGTTAATACGAAATAGCATTTGCATTTTTTCAGGCACCCAATAATTAAAAGGGCAATCAATGTCGTTAATCATACTCTTTGTTAATTTTTCACCATTAACGATAGGGTAACAATGTAATTCGTAACCTACGTCATTAAATTCATGACGCAAACTTATTTGTAGCTTGTTTTGTTGTTCACTAGTGTTGACATGATTACTGTCATTTATTGTTTTAGTTGTACGTAACAGTGATCTATTCCAAATATTTGGATCCAATATTTGTTTATATGCGTTGTCAAACCCATGAGTTAATATGCCGTCTAGATCACTTAAAGAAGTTGAAAACATCTGGTAAATAGTGGGTACCTCTCCCCAGTTCAATTGTTTTTTATAAGCATTAATTTCTTTTAAGCTAGCTTTGGGACTTAATGAACTCATGTAATTATAATTCCTGGCGATAAGATATTGTGCGTAAAACTAAGGTGAAACAGGTAATATGTAAGATGTTTGCTAACAATACTTTGCATGGTATCCGTTATAGAGGTACGTTATGATAACTAGTACAATGAGTTATGAATTCAATTTATAATAACACTCGCTTAACTTATCTTTGTTTTAGCTTTAATCTTAACTTGTTTCGGTTTAGTGTCATTGTTAACACAAAGGATTAATTGTCTCAAATTTGTCAATTAAACTAAAGCGATGTTTTAATTAGGTACTTCAAATATTAGATAATTTATGATTTATAAATATGATGGTCAGGGGCAAAAGTGTCCTGTTCCGTTAATTCAGTTACGTCAATTACTAAAAAAAATGCAATCTGGCGATGAGTGCCACATTATTATCAATGATATTGGCTCTTTAAATGACATTCCTAAATTACTTAATAAAAAAGGCTATACCTACCAGCAAAAAGACATAGCGGTTGGTATAGTCGAAATAAACATTAAGTTATAAAAAACTAAGTTATAAACATCAAATTATTAAAGTTATATTAGGTATATTTCTATATACATTGCTAAAAGGTTAAATAGGTCGTTATGTATAAATTATTTAGTGAATGGTATAAACGTAAATTCTCAGATCCACATGCAGTAACACTGGTTGTTATTTTAGTTAGTATTACTTTGTTTATTACCTTATTTAGTAATTTACTTATGCCGGTATTTGTTGCGATAGCGTTGGCTTTTTTATTAGATCTTCCAGTAAACAAATTGGTTAATAACTCAATGTCGCGCACCAGCGCTACCATCGTTGTGGTTATTACTTTTGTCGGCTTCGCGCTCTTAGCCGCATTTGGTTTGTTACCCCTTATTTGGAAGCAAAGTAGTAACCTATTACAAGAAGTTCCCCACATGGTTAGTTTATCTCAAGATTACTTAATGACCTTGCCTGAAAAATACCCTGACTTGGTTGATGTTGAGCAAATAAAAAGCATTATTGCCATGATAAAAAATAACTTTTTGCAATGGGGGCAAGTAGGGTTGAAAGGCTCACTGAATGCCATTTCTGATATTGTAGCCTTACTTATTTATTTAATACTTGTACCGTTAATGGTGTTTTTCTTTTTGAAAGATAAAGCCGATTTAATAAACAGTATTACTTTCTTTTTACCGAAAGAGCGCCGCATGGCTAATAAAGTTAGTAACGAAATGAATCAACAAATATTAAATTATATTCGCGGTAAAGTTATTGAAATTATTATTGTTGGTACTTCATCAACAGTTGCCTTTATGTTTCTTGATTTGCAATACTCGCTATTACTGGGGGTTTTAGTAGGTCTGTCAGTGTTGGTGCCTTATGTGGGAGCAACTGTCGTGACACTTCCGGTGATGTTGGTGGCGTTATTTCAATTTGGCTTTAGTAGTGAATTTGGTTATGTAATGCTGGCTTACGGTATTATTCAAGCAATAGATGGTAATGTTATTGTGCCATTATTATTTTCTGAAGCTGTTAATTTACATCCTGTCACGATTATTATTGCGGTCATATTTTTTGGCGGAATGTGGGGCTTTTGGGGGGTGTTTTTCGCTATTCCTTTAGCAACATTAGTAAAAGCGGTTATTAATGCTTGGCCGACGATTCCGGATGCTGAGCAAAAGCTGATTCCTGAAACTGTTGCCGTTAGTGATGATAACGACAAGTAAAATACCTTTAATAAGAGGGAATACCGTTACAGTTTGTACATAAAGTAGGGTTATGCGGTATAAGTATTTATTTAATCTTATTTATTTTTCTATCATAGTTTTGCTCATCTTTTTAACTACAAGGGATAAGTTAGATGCAATGATATACCCGCTCCACTTGAAGATGCAGGATTCAGCTGGAATTAGAAACGCCTTTAGGCAAGGCATTGATTGTAGAGAATGGTTTTTCCTTCTCAAAATCAATAACGCGGCATAAAGCGTTTCTAAACCAGCCCTTGGGGAAGACTGAGCAAATCATACCCTGCGTTACATTTCTTTTTAAGGGAACAACCCTTGATAAAAAAAGGTGCCTTGGTTATGAATCGCTCAGGCTTCCTGAAACGAGCATCTTCAAGTGGAACGGGTATATAAGTGCTATTAAAAGTTACCAATTAAAATAAAGCCTAGAGGTATAACCTCTAGGCTTTTTTATTATCAATGCGCTGTATATAGTAAAGTTTAGAGTCACTAAGTTTACAACAGGCACAGTATAATTATTGCTGTAACTCGTTCAATACCGCTAACACAACCTCGTGATGATCTTTGGTTTTAAATTTATTGAAAACATGACTGATTTTACCATCAAGACCGACTAAAAAGCTTAAACGATGTATGCCATCATATTCTCTGCCCATAAATTTCTTCAACCCCCATACACCAAAGGCATCAGCCACTTTATGATCTACATCCGAAAGTAACGAAAAATTTAATGAATCACGATCGCAAAACTTAGTTAAGCGTTTAACTTCATCAGGACTAATACCAAAAACTACGGTATTTAATGCATCAAGCTCAGC
Organism: Colwellia sp. E2M01; assembly: GCF_018860585.1. Lineage (GTDB taxonomy): Bacteria > Pseudomonadota > Gammaproteobacteria > Enterobacterales > Alteromonadaceae > Colwellia. The sequence continues at coordinate 48,972 of NZ_JAHKPR010000054.1, read as the reverse complement.
TTTAATATCACGCAAACCTTGAGCTTGCACAGTACAACCAGGTGTCATTGCTTTAGGATAAAAATAAACTAATACTTGTTTTTTTCCGATAAAATCAGCGAGAGAGATAGATTCTTCATTTTCATTAGACAGGGTAAATAACGGTGCAATATCACCGACTTTTAGTGTTTTCATAGTAAACTCATTCCTAATTATTTTAAAAAGTAATTGTTATTTATAAAAGATGCATTTTGTATAGGGCGAAATTATTAAGCCAGTTGGCAATAACACTAATTTGCTATTGCTTATAAATAGCTTGTTTATAACTAATTTTATTTTGTACAATCAATGCAACTTTTCCAATATTGATGTAAATAGCATTTTTGATTATCCACAACCAATTTATTGTATTATCTGGTTACTCAAATTTAAACGCAGTAAAGCCTTTATTTGAATGCTTTGTGCAAGCGATATTTTTTTCGCTAAAAGCTAACGCATTAATAACCTGATGTAATCTTAAGTTATCAATACCTAACATTGTAACTTACCGTGATTAAAGTTGGAATCATCTCGCATTTTTGTGGTCATATAACTTGTGTTTGTAAAATCAGGCAAGTACCATGGGGCGCATTATATAGCCTTGTTTTTATCAAAGTATTTTTAGTGGGTTAAGTAGGTTGTTGTAAAAAGATTATATTGATGATTTTTTCTCTCAATATAAGAAGTGAACATCCTCAACCACAGGAGTTTTAATGAGTTGTAAAGTATTTTATTTTTCGCTGTTGGCGTTATCATTAACGGCGTGTGGTTCTGTTAATAATAAGCAAGCACTTGGCGATTTTGATTATCAGAATTTAAAAGAAGCAAAGGGCATTGTTATTCCCGCTAATCTAGATACACCAAAACAGTCTAATGAATATTTCATTACAAATAATATCAATCATGCTGGTCCTGTTGGTGAAAAAATGGATATCAGAGCGCCTTCACTTGTTATGCCTGTTGCTAGTTCGTCACGTGTTGTTGAAGAGTCAGGTGTTGCTATTATTTGGTTTGATCAAGTATTAGAAAATCAAAACTTAATGGATTTAATTGAGGGTGTTGTTAAAGCAAAACTTAACGAAGATGGTGTTGGTTATAGTTTCATTGATGAAGATCCAGAAGTTACCTTAGGTAAAGTAATGGAAGGGGCTACTAGTTTAAAAGAAACCAGTATTAAACGTGAAGGTATTAGAACCGCTATTATTGAATCTGATTGGTATCATGAAGAAGTTGATGATGGTTGGATCTTTGAGGATGTCGTTGTTGCTAAAAGTAAACGTTTTCGTTTTCAAATTTTAGCTAAATCTCATGGTCGCAGTGTGTCGTTAAGAGTGTCGTTAGTAGATTTCTTACAAACGGATTATCTGGGGGGTAGCAAAACCATGGACCCTATCGATCAGCAACGCGCTGAAAAATCTATGTTGAATGAGTTAATTGCTTCTGTAGACTATGCTTACCGTGTGCAACAACGTAAAGATAGATTAATTAGAGCGAATCAAAAATTAGTTAAAATTGGTGAGAATGTTACTGGCGAAGCGGCCTATATTGTCGAGCTTGGTATTGACGATTTATGGAATAACATGCCGTTATTCTTTGAAAAACATGGTTTTACAATTACAGATTTAAGCGAAGAAAACAAAATCTATTATGTTGATTTTGTGAAACCTGAAACAAGTATTTGGGACTCTATTTGGGGTGAAGACAATTCTATTATTGATGTTGATGAAGTGAAATACCAATTTGTATTATCGCAACTTGATGACATTGAACATCAAACCGCAGTAACAATTTACAAAGAAGATGGAACACCGTTAACGTTAGAAACATTAGAACGAGTATTCCCTGCAATAGAGCCGACTTTATCATTTAGAGAAATATTCTAAAGAAGTCGTTGATTTAACGCTTGGTTATTGATGATCGTTAAATCAAAAGTAGCGAAAAGGCAGCTTTTCATCGCCATAATTTATTGATATAAAAAACTCCACTTGCTGGAGTTTTTTTATGTCTATGACTTTAGAAACTGAAGCTTATAGAAACTACGATAAGTTTTTGATCTAGTCGTTGTACGAAGTGGAAATGAAAGCAGGTAATTAAAGGTCTTTAACGCTATTGTAAATTGAAACAATATTCGCTGTAGTCGCTTTAATAAGTGATGTGCCTATTTATGCTTGTGATTATTTATGCTTGTGTTTATTTCGGGCATTCTATGTGCTGTTTTATTGGTTCTAGGTAAGGTTTCTTTACGATCATTTAAACTTGTCTCACGCATTTTATGTTTTGAGTTCTGCTTAAAAGTACTCAAATTACCTAAAAATACGAGAACGGAAATTATCGCTATGGCAATTGCTAACCAGTTATCCATTATTACCTCTTAAGATGGTTAATACCAAGTCCGTTAAAT
>NZ_JAHKPR010000054.1:34860-46455 GCF_018860585.1 Colwellia sp. E2M01 | reverse complement strand
TTATCGGAATTGGTATAATAGTTTAATTTTCAGTAAGATAAATTCATGGCACATGACATCAGTCGTTAGTTAGGCAGTATAACATTACTTGGCGCTGCGCAAACATTAATAATATAACGTTTAGCTATTGCGTCTAAGTTATCAAGAATAGTGCCTTTGCCTAATATATTACTACTTTCGATAGCCAAGCTTAATTGTTGAATATCAAAAGCCTGTTGATATTGTTGTGCTAAAGGTAGGTAAGACAAATGCCAAGGCTCATGGGCAACGCCTCCTTGAAAAACAGCATAAGGAAAGTAAAAACCAAATTTGTGCGCGTGGGTATTTAACCAAGTAGACAATTTAGCTAAGGGACCTTGCGCATTATATTCAGCAGGCTCAAGTTGTAATTGATAATCATCGGCTAATAAGTTTGGTGCAAAAACATCAATATCACAGCCCCAATGATGTCGACTAGCACCAGGCAGGGCAGAATAAAGTAAAATACTTTCTATTATTTCAAGTGCTGTTAAGCTCGAAATATCTACTGTATTACCATCTATATCTTTAATGGGGCTTTTACCTGAAAATTTATTGTTCCATATCATCAACTGTCGCTCGAACCCTCTAAAACCACTAGCGACAACTAAGGTTATGCCATCGGACTTTGCGGCAGTAACTAAAGCATCAAAATCTTTTTGCATCGCTTGGTGTATAAATACATTGCCGTATAAGTGATAAAGGTGTTGATCGGTTTGACCAAGTAGCTCAGCAGTAGTTATAGCTTTATCTCGCATTTTAGCTCTTGGTGCTGTTAATGACTCTTTATGGTTTGGCATTAAGGTAAACCTATCTTGCTTAACTTGGGTTAACGTAGATTAACTATTAATTTAATGTTTCATAATTAATGTTTATGCGTACATAACACATTAAATAAACAATGGTAGTAAATATCAACCAGCTTTTCTAAATCATCACAGGCAACTGATTCATTAACTTGATGTATTGTCGCATTACAAGGGCCTAGTTCAATAACTTGGGCACCTGTAGGCGCAATAAAGCGCCCATCTGACGTACCACCTGATGTTGAAAGCTCAGTTTCATTACCTGTTACGGTAAATATTGCTTGGCTTACCGCATTTAAAAATCCGTGCTTTGAATGAGTATGCTCGGTGATAAAAGGCTTACCATTAAAAGTCCACTGTATATCGTAATCAAGCTGATGTTTATTGAGAATAGCTTCAACGCGTTCAACAATTATTTCATCGTTTAATTCTGTGCTGTAACGTAAATTAAATAATGCGGTGATATGGCCAGGAACTACATTGGTTGCACCAGTACCTGAGTTTAGATTAGACAATTGAAAGCTCGTTGCAGGAAAATAATCATTACCATTATCCCATGTCTCTTGACTTAATTCTGTTAATGCCGGCATGGCTAAATGAATTGGGTTTTTAACATGTTCAGGGTAAGCAACATGACCTTGTTTACCTTTGACGGTAAGTGTTGCTGAAATAGAGCCTCGACGGCCATTTTTTACGACATCGCCAACGGTATTTGTACTTGAAGGCTCGCCAACAATACAATAAGTAATTTTCTCATTACGTGCTTCTAAAGTATCAATAACTTTAGTGGTACCGTTAATAAACGGGCCTTCTTCATCGCTTGTAATTAAATAAGTAATTGAACCTTGATGATCGGGATGATCTTGCACAAAACGCTCAGTTGCTACAATCATCGCCGCTAAACTGCCTTTCATGTCGGCAGCACCGCGAGCATATAACATACCATCGATAATAGTTGGCTCAAATGGCGGCGTGTTCCATAACTCAAGGTTGCCTGCGGGTACAACATCAGTATGACCGGCAAAACAAAAAACTAAGTCATTATTATTATCATCGGAAGAGGTGTTTAGCTTGGTCTTAGTAACATTCGCATCGCGGCGAGACCAAAGATTTGTGGTATCGTCAAAAACCATACTCTCGTTACTAAAACCAACAGCAGCTAAACGCTCTGCCATTAATTTTTGACAGCCAGCATCTGCGGGCGTCACTGAAGCTCTAGATAAAAGATCTATTGCTAGTTTAATAACAGGGCTTTGTTCGTTTAATTTAGGTTGATCCACAACATTACCTTTTAGCAGCTACTTATAGAGGGCTAGCTTTTATAAATTATCGACTTATCTTAGTCGCTACTTACATAAATTATTGCATAAAAATGTATTAACAATATATCGCAGAGGTTTATTTTAGCCAAAAATAACTTGATATTGCTCTGCTTTAAAACCTAAATGTAATTCATTATTTAAAGGTAATAAAGGACGTTTTAATAGGGTGGGTTGCTCAAGTACAGCGGCAAAAATAACGTCATCAGTTAAGTTGTTTTTTACTTCATCAGGCAGGTTACGAAAGGTTGTGCTGCGCTTATTTAATAATAAAGACCAATCACTTAATTCTACAAAGCTTGTTAATAACTCAGTAGTTAATGGTTGTTTTTTAAAGTCATATAATTGATAAGCTTTATCGTTAGCTTCAAGCCATTTTGTCGCTTTTTTTACCGTATCGCAGTTTTTTATACCGTAGAGTGTGATCATAATAGTTTTCTGATAATGGGTGAATAATGCTAACTATGGTATCAGATATTATTGAAAAATGATCTCTTAGTAACAAGGTTTTTTATTGTATTAAACAGTAACAATAGTTAAGTACTATTTTAAATTACATTAATTCGTTGTTACTAATAAGCTGTTTTATATACAAATGAACTTAAAAGGGTGTTTATATTGTTTTTATAGTTATTATTTAATCACTTACTATGAGTTATCTTTAATTTTTATATCCACAATTCCTGTGGATAAAATTGTGCGCAATCATGTTATAAAGTCTTTTGTTATTGAAATATAAGGAAAAAGAATCTAGTACGTTTTTTGTCTACCCCCCAACTCAAGAGGTACTAAGTGGATAAGTCATGAAAAAACCTTGTTCGATCACTTTATCAGCAACAAGGCTCTTTTACTGGGGTTAATTAGTAATATTATCATCTTTATTGTGTTATAAATAAAAACAGTCATGTGATGACATGACTGTTTTTTGCTTTGTGCTAGTTATTATTTAGCTCGTGTTAAGTTTACTGTTTTAACTAAGATCTCATTGTTGCTTGTATTGCTGTTAAGGCAATAGTGTAAACAATATCATCTACCAAAGCGCCGCGTGATAAATCATTAACTGGCTTGTTCATACCTTGCAACATTGGGCCAATACTTACTAAGTCAGCAGAACGTTGTACTGCTTTATAAGTTGTATTACCAGTGTTTAAATCAGGGAAAACGAATACCGTTGCACGACCTGCAACAGGGCTATTTGGTGCTTTTTTCTTAGCAACATTTTCCATAATTGCGGCATCGTATTGTAATGGCCCATCAATAATAAGATCTGGACGTTTAGCTTTAGCAAGCCTTGTTGCTTCTGCTACTTTTTCTACGTTAGCGCCCAAACCTGAGCTACCAGTGCTGTAGCTTATCATTGCAACTCTTGGTTCAATATCAAATGCTCTAGCGGAATCAGCAGATTGAATAGCAATATCGGCTAGCTGCTCGGCATTTGGCTCAGGGTTAATCGCACAATCACCATAAACGAGTACTTGATCAGGTAATAACATGAAGAATATTGATGACACTAACGAGCTGTCAGGAGCCGTCTTAATTAACTGTAAAGCTGGTCTAATAGTATTTGCGGTAGTGTTTACTGCACCTGATACAAGTCCGTCTACCTCACCCATTTGTAGCATCATTGTGCCAACTACAACGTTATCTTTTAATTGTTCTTGCGCAACAACATCGGTTAAGCCTTTATTTTTACGCAATTCAACCATAGGGGCAACATAATGATCACGAATATCGTCAGGGTCTGCGATTAATAAACTATCAGGTAATTGTATACCTTGATGCTCAGCAATCTGTAGTATCTCTTCTTTGTTACCGACTAATAAACAACGGGCTATTTTACGTTCACAACATATAGCCGCGGCTTTAATGGTACGTATATCAGTGCCCTCTGGTAATACAATTAACTTATTGGCTTTACGCGATAACTCGGTTAATTTATGTCTAAACGCTGGCGGTGATAACAAGTTATAACTATTATTTTTAGCGGTGAGCTTTTCAAGCCATGCACTATTTAAATTATCAGCCACGTGCTGTTTAACTTTTTCTTGGCGCTGAATATCATCTTGTGGTATCTCAGGGTTAAAGCTCATGATATGGCGTGATGTTTGCCATGTATCCCATGGAACAGATAACACAGGTAAACCTGCATCAAGTGCTTGTTTGCAAAGTTCCCATACTTGCTCAGACGGTTCAAAACCATTAGTGAGAATTAACCCACCTAATTTAGTACCGTTTAACGCAGATAAACAGGTAGCAATAATAATGTCGGTACGATCGCCAGGAGTTACAATAAGACGGCCGGGCACTAAATAGCTTACTAGATTACTTACAGTACGGGCACAAAAAGCAACACTACGAAAACGACGATGCGCCATCTCACCTTTATTAAGTACTTTAGCATCAAGGTAATTACTGATATCACAAACGCGCGGAGCGATGAGATCAATTTCCCACATTACTGTACCGAGCAAGTCAAACTTACGTCCTTTGAAAATGTCTAAACTTAGCCAATCGTTAAGAGTAAAGTCACTTTGAATCTCTTCTTCCTTTGGTAAAATTCCATATTCGTCCTGATCTGGGCAATTTAGTTTGTTAATAACACAGCCAATAAGGTGTTTGTTATTAATACCGCCATACGTTTCGGCGCTCACTTCAATTCTATCTTCAAACTCTTCGGCTGTATCATTACCTGGGCTGGCAACTAAAACTATATCAGCGCTTAGTGCTTGGGCAACATCACGATTAATACGTCCCGCATAAGGTTGTCTTGGCGTTGGTACTAAGCCTTCTATAACAACCACGTCGAGATCTTTTTTGAAATCATTAAAATTAGCTACGATCTCTTCTAATACTGCACTGTGTTGACCATCACCCATTTTCTCTTCAACATAACTAAGCGAAACACTGGTACTGTTTTGCGATAAGCTAATGGCGTCGATAGTTTTATTTTTTTTAGCCATACTATTACGAGAAGGTTGGCTAATAGGTTTAAAATGTCCGACACGGATGCCTTTTTGCTGACAAGCGTGTAATAAACCTAACGATACACTGGTTAATCCAGCGCCGGCGCCAACAGGAATTAACATAATTTTATGTTGCATAAATTTAACCCTAGATATTTATCTATTTTATGTGTGTATTTAACTAATTAACTAGCGAAATGACTTAGTAATTGAGACGTTTGTTCGGCAATAACCCATTCTTCATTAGTGGTAATAACCAAACAAGGCCTTGAGCTTGACGTTGCAATATTTCCGGATGCGCCAAAGCGTGTAGCTTCATTCTTTTCTTCATCAAGAACAAAGTTTAATAAGGACAATTGCTTTATTACTTCAGAGCGCACCCAACTTGAATTTTCACCGATACCGCCGGTAAGTATTAAGCCATCTAATTCAGTTAAGCTTGCACTGTATGAAGCAATAGATTTAGCTATGCGATAACAAAAAACAGTTAACGCTAATTTTGCTTGTTCGTTATTATCATCTATCATTGCGGCTTGTAATACACGACAATCATTACTTAAACCAGAGATGCCGAGTAAGCCACTTTCTTTATTGACTAACTTATCAACATCTTCAATTGAATAGCCCAAACTATTTACCAGATGAAAAATAATGCCACTATCAAGATCGCCACATCGGGTGCCCATCATCAAACCTTCACCAGGTGTCATACCCATGCTTGTGTCGACACTTTTACCATTCTTGATAACGGTAATACTGCAACCATTACCTAAATGAGCGCTGATTAAGTTGCATTGTTCAATCGGTTTATTCAGTTGTTTGGCAGCTTGTTTGGCAACAAAGTAATGGCTTGTACCATGAAAACCATAACGTCTGATGGAATGTGCTTCATATAACGAATAAGAAATACCATAAATATAAGCTTTTTCCGGCATAGTTTGATGATATGCCGTATCAAAAACAGCCACTTGAGATAAGTTCTGAAAAGCCGCTTGGCAGGCTTTTATGCCAATGAGATTCGCAGGGTTATGTAAAGGTGCAAGCGCGGATAATTGTTTAATTTCTTGTTCTACTTCAGGTGTTATTAGCGTTGGTTGTGAGTACTGTTCACCACCGTGCACAACACGATGACCAATAGCGCCAATATTTTCAACTAAGTTAAGGCATTGTAACTGTTCTACTAGTACCTCTAATGCTGCTTGATGATTATAAGGGCTAGGTAATTGGTAACTGTTTTTTTCGTCATTTTGTTCAATTTTAATGACGGCTTCGTCGGTAAGTAAACGCTCAGCTAAGCCAGATAAAAGAGTTTCACCATTGTCCGGCTTGATTAAAGAAAATTTAACAGATGAGCTACCGCAATTGATCACTAAGATTGAATCAGAAGGGCTAAGTTGTTTAAACTTAGAATTTAGTTGAGTCATATAGTTTGTCTTCTTAAAATATGAAATTAAAGTGAGAAAATAATGTGTTCATTATAACGAAGGCTTTTTTTAAGTATATTGATGTAAGCTAATAAAAACATTTTATTTATTACTTTTTTCCGTTATATGTTCGTTGTACTTAAGTAGACGATTAATTCGCTGTTTAATTTGTAACTTCTGCTTATAAAAACTTGCTGCTATAATCATGTTATGAATATATCCGTGATACAACTCATTAAGTTGGGACAAAAATACTTATCGCTTTGGCCTGAAAAGCCAGAGCTAAGTCGCTATTTTCAGGATTACCATAGCGTAAAAAGTGCACGCTTTGTATGTCGTTATTTTCCGGGGTTGGCACTATTCACAGTTATTATGCAACTTTATCTCGCTTCAGGTTATCCATTCAATCAAGGCTCAATAAATTTAGCAATGAATGCATTACCACAAGCCTTGGTTTATGGCATATTCCTGTTAAGTATTCCTGTACAGGCTTTAGTTTTTTCAGGAGTAAAAGCCGATAAGCTTTTACCTCCATCATTAGCATCTTGGTATCATAGTGGTTTAGAAAAGATAAAACAGCAAGTTGCGGAGCAGGTTAGCGTTAAAGCTTCTGGTTATATGAATGAGAAAATAGGTTCGCAACTATCAGAGCAAAAAAAACAGCAAAAGGCGATTGCGAGCTTAGCAACGGTTAAGCCGCGTTATATCGATTTAGCACAATTATTACAGTTAACCTTTGCAACCGAAAATTAAAGCACATATTCACTTTTCTGTTATAAAAAAGTATGTTCTATAATTAATATCAAACACTTAAAAAAAGACTAAAAGACTGGACAGCCAATACTTTAGCTATATTAGAAGTTATAGCTAAAGTATTATTTTTGATATAGACGCAAAATAAAATCAGCTTGGCAGGTAAACGACGTTAATTTTTTTAACTCATCAATTAAGCTTTCACTCGCTTTAAATGCAAATGGCGTCATCGCTAATAAATTCAAAACATCTTCACTGTTAGTGAAGTCCATTGTGTAATTTAAACGTTGCTCTTCGACCAAAGTTAATTGCTCGATAGGGGATTTACTGGTGTCGTGTTTATTGGCTTGACGATATATTAATGATTTTAATTCAAACAAATGATTATCCGCAGGCGTTACGGTTAATAAATAACCTTTATCAGCAAGAATACGAGTAAACTCCGCTTCTAAAATCGGCGCGTAAACACTGTAAAGCCAACCAAATTGTTGGTCTGAAAAGGGTAAGTCTGACAAGGTTGCAACACTAAAGAAACAGTATTGATAACGCTTAGCTGCAATCTTGATGGTTTCTTTAGCGATATCTACACCGTAAACTGTATTGTTTTCAGTTTTGTGTTGATGGGTGTAAAAACCTTCACCACATCCGGCATCAAATACGGCTAAACTTTTATCACTGTATTGTTGATATAACGCCAACATACTATCCACTAAAGGCTGGTAGTAACCTTTGTCTAAAAAAGCTCGTCTTGCTTGCACCATTGCTTTGTTATCACCGGGCTCTTTTGAATGTTTAAATTGCACGGGTAATAAGTTCACATAGCCTTGCTTTGCCTGATCAAAACTATGCTTATTGTGACAACGGTAACTTTTGTCAGCAAGCACTAAAGCTTGCTGACAAAGAGGGCAACGATATTGAGCTAAGGTGTTTTTCGCTGGGTTTTGAACTATGTTTGCAGACATTATTAACAACCTGTTATTTAAAGGTTGACCAAATAGGCGCATGATCTGACGGCTTTTCTATACCGCGTAATTCATAATCTATATCGGCTTCAATACATTGTGCGGCCATTTTAGGCGTCGCTAATACCACATCAATACGTAAACCACGATTATCATCAAAGCCTCGTGAACGATAATCAAACCATGAGTATTTTTCGGTTGTATCTGGGTGCAATTGACGGAATGTATCAATAAAACCCCAATCCATCAAAGTCGTTAACCATTGGCGCTCTTCTGCTTGGAATGAACATTTACCTGTTTTTAACCAACGCTTACGGTTTACTTCACCAATACCAATATCTAAATCAAGTGGTGAAATGTTGATGTCACCCATAACAACAACATTTTCTTCATTGGTGTGGCTGTCATTAAGATAAGTCATTAAGTCTTTATAAAATTTGCGCTTGTATGGATATTTAGTTTCGTGACTAATGTTTTCACCTTGTGGGAAATAACCGTTTAATACCGTAACTTTCTCGCCTTGTGCGTTCGTGGTTGTAACCATAATCATACGGCGCTGTGCTTCGTCATCATCAGTTGGAAAGCCACGTTGTACTACTTCAGCTTCTTTTTTACATAACATGGCAACGCCGTAATGTGCTTTTTGTCCATGAAAATAAACGTGATAACCCATAGCTTCAACGTCGGCTAATGGAAATGCTTCATCGTGAACTTTAATTTCTTGTAAACCTATAATGTCAGGTTGATGTTTGTCGATAATAGCTTGTAATTGGTGCAGGCGAGCACGAAGACCGTTGATATTAAAAGAGATGATTTTCATAAGATTCCTAATGACTTTTAATGAAGAATATTTATGTTATAAAGTAATACTATGATCTTGCGGGTTTATCTAACGTCTCGCAAGGTTTATTTAACTTATGATGTGATAAAATATAATTTAATGGTAACAACAGGTGGCAACTATTGTTTAAGCACAATAACTTGTTTAAGCTAGTCCTAAATAAGCACTAAAAAGTTAAATACGTTAGTAAGTTAACGGCTATGTCATTAAATATGATAAATAAAAGTAGTTAACCACACGGCTAAATTAATAATCAGCGGGTAATTTATGTGAAGCATAATTTATACGTTAAATAAGGAAATGAAGATGTCAAATAGCAACTCAATCGTAAAAAAAATATTATTGGTTGAAGATGACCGACAGTTATCTGATTTAGTTACCGACTTTCTAACGAACGAAGGGTTTCATGTTAAACAAGAGTTTCGTGGTGACACGGTTGAAAAGCGTGTAAAACTTTTTTCGCCAGATCTGATTGTGTTAGATGTAATGTTACCAGGCAAAGATGGTTTTGCTGTTTGTCGCGATTTACGCCCTGACTTTACCGGGCCTGTGTTAATGCTAACAGCAAAAAGTACTGACTTTGATCAAGTGCTAGGCTTAGAAATAGGCGCTGATGATTATGTTATTAAACCTGTTGAGCCACGTGTACTATTGGCACGTATCAATGCTTTATTACGCCGTGGTGATTTACCTAATCAAAGTGATGGGAAGGGTGAAATAACCTGCGGTGCTTTATATATCAATAAAGCTTCACGCAAAGTGACATTACAAGAACAAAACATTGATTTAACCAGTCAAGAGTTTGATTTGTTATGGTTACTTGCTGGCAAAGCTGGTGAGGTACAAAATCGTGATTATATCTACAAAGCTGTGATTGGTCGTGAATATGATGGCTTAGACAGAAGTGTTGATGTACGTATTTCTCGTTTACGTAAAAAATTACATGACGATACAGAAACACCATTTAGAATTAAAACCATTTGGGGTCAAGGATATTTATTTGTTCCTGATGCATGGAACTAGTCTTTTATAAATGTCAGTGTATAAATATTCACGCAGTTAATTAATACAAATTAATTGACTGCTACCAAGAGTAAAGACAAAGGCTTTGTTTACTATCACGCTAAACGTTAGTAATAACAAAGTCTTTTTTGTAGAGCGTCATACAGTTATCCACGGAGTGCTTAAATGAGATTTGGACGAACGTTTTTCAACCTTTACTTTTTTGTTATTGCGATGATGATCATTTCAACATGGTTACTCGATGAAGCATGGACTAGCTATTTAGAGCAAGATATCGATTCTTATACCGGTTATGAAACCTTAATGATGGCAACGGGTGATTACCTCGAAAATCATCCCCGTGCAGAATGGGATGAAATAATTACAAAAGCTTCACAGCGATGGGGCTTACCAATAACGTTAATGACCTTAACTGAAGCTAAAGCACTCGATCATTCCAATCATAACCACTTGTCAGAAGGTAGTGCTCATATTTATTACTATGACGATAAAGCGACTGTTCATTATTACTTAAATAACTCCGATACAGTTGTTGCCTTAGGTCCAGTGAAAATGCCAACAAGACCAAGAATCAAAGCGGTATATCGTGCATTAATGTTAACTGTTTTAGCATTAGTAATATTTATTTGGTTATGGCCAATGTCACGTGATTTAGAGCAGCTAAAAAAAGCAACACAAGCATTTGGACAAGGTCAGTTTACAAGTAAATCTCCTGCAGCAAGCTCTTCTATGGTCGCGCCTATGGTTAATTCTTTTAATATGATGGCCGCTAGAATTAAGCGCCTCATTGAAGCCCACAAAGAATTAAGTAATGCTGTATCTCATGAGTTACGCACACCATTAGCAAGAACAAAATTTGCGCTGCAAATGCTTGAGTCTATTAAAGACGATGAAAAAAGAGCTAAGTATCAATTACAAATTAAAAATGATGTTAGTGAGCTAGAAGAATTAATTAATGAAATGCTTATTTATGCAGCTTTTGATAATGACAGACCTGACATTAATATTACCAATATCGACATCAATGCATTAGTTGGGGCGCAAGTGGAAAGCCATGAGCCATTTATTAACGCTATTGAACTAGTGAATAATTTACCGAGTAACTATGTTAATTGTGATGGTCACTTTATGGACCGAGCGGTTAATAACTTTATTAGTAATGCGATAAAATATGGTAAAGATAAAGTTAGAGTAACCTTGTCTATTGAAAACAACCATTGCCAAATTTGCGTGGAAGATGATGGTGAAGGGGTTTCTGATGAATTTAAACAAGTTATTTTTGATGCTTTTTCTCGCGGCGACCAATCAAGAAACCGTGAAACAGGTGGCTTTGGCTTAGGGCTAGCGATAGTTTCAAGAATTATGGAATGGCATCAAGGTCACGCTTTTATAGGCGATAGTGATTTAGGCGGTGCATCATTTACTCTGTCTTGGCCGGTCAAGCAAAACGCGCTGGCGAGTTAATTAATACCAAGTTGATTAAGTT
>NZ_JAHKPR010000054.1:12027-34842 GCF_018860585.1 Colwellia sp. E2M01 | reverse complement strand
TCCTGCATTCTCTAATAAGCTACATCCATGTAGCCTCCTTGTCAAAATCAATAACGCGGCATAAAGCGTTTCTAAACCAGCCCTTGGGGAAGACTGAGCAAATCATACCCTACGTTACATTTCTTTTTAAGGTAACAACCCTTGATAAAAAAGGTGCCTTGGTTATGAATCGCTCAGGCTTCCTGAAACGAGCATCTTCAAGTGGAACGGGTATAAACTAAAAGCAAAATATATCGCAGATATTAACTAAAGCTTTTTAACATTTTGCCGATAAATTATTTATCAAGCGTCTTCAATCGTTTTGATTTAAAGACCCATTAAAATATTTTATAGCTGTTGTTAAATAAGTGAGTAATACATTGCCTGTCGAGTTAGCTCAACAATCTATGCAAAAGAGTAGCGCAGCAGAAGTGAATGCAGGCAATATCATGCCTTCAGCTGAAACGACTAGTGCGAATACTTTATTGCATGAGTTACAGCTTGGTGGTCAACTTAACAAGAGTGTTGCCGAAACGCGCAGAGCTGATTTCTCACTAATGTTAGCTATGTTAGTTGATGATGTTCGCGAGCAAAGCCAGTTTTTATTACCTAAAACAGCTGCTACTAAGGAAATAAAACAAACGGAAAGCGCATTAAGAAAACAGTTTAACTTACCAGACAAAGCTCCTTTAGCTTTGTCATCACTTGATGACATTAAGCAATTTAATCAAGCGCAAATCCTTGTTGATAATGATTTAGCCAATATTCAGTTAGCTAATGTAATGAACCCTAAACCATTAGCGTTTCGCGATGATAAAAAACATATAGCAACTGAGGTGATGAACAATACAAGTTTATTCACGCAGATTAAATATAAACAAGCACAACAACAAGCGCTTGCATTAAGTACACAACAAAGTGAACATGAATCTTCAGTTAATATGGATATGCCAGTTAACCAATCGTTAGCATTTAATGCCAATACATGGCTAGATGGTATTCAACAATCGTTAGTGAAAGCTCCTTTACTTAATTAGCTTTTAGTTAACGCGTCTTCGAACTTACCTAAATGTACTGAATATTTGATGAGGCTTAATCCAAAGCTAATTAGCAAAAAATCCCACCACCTATTCAACTAGCAAGTCCATTCTAACTAAATAAAATCATCTAAGTGTCAGCTGGCCATGTTTTAGCTGAATCACTTTTGATTGGTTACAAATTCATAGCGACAATCTAGCGTCCACAACAATGCTTAAATTTTTTTTCTTTTTTAGCCGACCATGCCGTTGGGTAATGATTACAAGGGCATAATTCATTACGTTTTACTTTGCTGATTTCACGGTTAATATTAATATCGCCATCGATATAACGCCATTTATCTTGCTCAACAGCGAAATTTGATACTTCCCTCAGTTCACATAAAGTATTATCAACAATGTAATATGCTGAAAATTCAACAGTATTTATAGTGTCGTTACTTAGCGTATTGTGTATCACTAACGCTACCCATATACATTCATCTGCCCAGCTTTGAATATCACTAACCGTGAGGTTTACTTGTTGCGCTTTACCGTAAGTATCAAAAATATATTGACCATTTTTTATTGCATAGGCACTAAAGCGTGAACGCATAAGTTGCTCTGGTGAAGAGGGCAGTTTTTGCTCATCATTATTAGTAATAAATGGTTGGCAACACTGGCTAAATAATAATGTAGAACCACAAGGGCAATGCATAGACGATCCAATATATATTCAGAATGATGTCATTTTACTATGATTTAGGCATAAAAAAAGCTCTGAATTTAGCACTCAGAGCTTATTGCGGTCTTTATTATTTTGATTAAGTAAAAATAATTCAATCAGTGTTAGCTTATATAGACCAAGTTACATTGTCGTTGATACTTTGTTGCCATTGGCTTAATGATTCATTTTTGTCTGCAACCACTATAACGTTATTTTTATTAAAGGCTAAGGCACTGCCTATATATTTTTTATCATTAAATGAACTGTTAAACGTTAATTGCTCACTTTTAGGGACAATAAAAATAGTAACAGGACTGGTTTTACCCTGATAAACCAAATGTAAACTTTTCATACCATCAAATCGACAATAGTCAGCAAATAATAACTTCCCTAAAGAGCGAGTAAAAGCGCCATCGAAAGCTGTCATCTTTTGATTTAATGATGTCAAGGCTATTGGTTTGCCATCGTTATTATTAAGTAATGCTGGCTCATGATAAAGATGAGCAAGGGCATAATCTCCTAATGAGTTATGGGCACTAGAAAACTGTAGAAAACTAAATAATACACTGCCTATAATAGCAACCGACGCAGCTATCGCTAAATGAAAACGTTTTTTGCGCTTTTGTGTTTGATAGCTAGAAAGTGTTTGTCGTAATATGAGCTTGTTATATAAATCGTCAGGCACAGGCACTTGTAATACTTGTTTAATTTTCTCATCAAGATCGCAAATATCTTTAGCAAACTTTTTTTTATTCGGATCTTGTTGTTGTGCCGCTATGATATCTTCATCTTGATTATTAGGATCGGAATAGATAGCACGTCTAAATTGTAAATCATCCATTATAATTACCTCGCTTAACCGGCTCTTCTTCTAAAGCTTCCTTTAATTGATTTCTTGCTCTAAATAAGCGCGTCATCACAGTGTTTTTATTGAGGTTTAATAAACTGGCGATATCTTCACCACTAAAACCACCGAGTACCTGTAAAACAAGTGGCTCAGAGTATTCAGGTGGTAATTTGGCTATTTTATCTCGCAACCAGTGATTTTCTAATTCTTGCTCTGTGGTAACCGATATTGTGTCGGTTATTGTCGCTTCTTCATATTCATTCATATCAAAACGTTTACGTTCAAAACGTCGTGCATTTTCGCGACGGAGTATGGTGATCAACCACGATTTAGCCGCTTTTTCATCTTTTAAAGAGTCAAGCGCTCGCCAAGCACGAAGAAAGGTTTCTTGAACTAAATCTTCAGCCACTTGTTTATCGTGAGTGAGCCAATAGGCGTATCGGTATAAATCACCGTGTAAGGCTTTAACTAGCGCCTCATATCTGAGTTGTTTTGTCATCATATGGGTATAGACCCTAGCATGGCGTATTTAATTTCAAACTAATTGTTAATCTAGCGTTATTTAGTAACAACAGCCAAATATTAAATGAATTAACACAAGCTAATTTTTTGATAGGGGGCGAGATATAGATATGAAAGTCGTAATGAATGTAGCCATTCAATTTAAAATAAAATTGAATGGCTAACAATGTAAAGGCAAACTTTATGGGTTAAGCGATTGAGTTGAGCCTGGCTTGGCTTTGTTAATCTGTTTTTTATTCACTGCTTGGATGGCTTTTGATAACTCAGCACCTTGCCATGTACTTGCTTGGTTCGATACATTTTTACCATAAAGCTGCTGCTGTAATTTTTCTAATGCGCTATTTAAGTTTTCGTCTTGGAGCATCTCTTGAGCTTGCGCAATGTTATGAATATTTACACCGATTTTATCATTATTTAATAGTTGCTTTAGCCAAGGTAACACAAGGTTTAATGCTTGTTCGGCATTGTTATTTTTACATTCGGCTAATAAGTTAGGGTAAGCGTTACTAGTATCAGTCGTCGTATTTTTATGCTTTATAGTGCTATTCATTACCCCGTTTTTCTTTAAATAAATTACGTGTAATACCCAAGCTAAAAGGGTAACCAGCCATAATGCTAAGAATAGCCATTGCAGGGTTTTATCTTCAGTGGTTTTAATCTGATTGCCTGATGCGTTAGTCGTTATATCGTTAGTATTATTACTTGTTGAGGCTATATTTAGTTCGTCTTGATTATAGCCTTGAGGTTGTTCATTAAACTTTGGAGCACCTGTTTGACCGCTAGTAAAGTTATCAGTGTTTGCTTTTACCGTAATGGTTTTTGCAGGCAGGGTGGCTACCTCTATTTTATTAGTGACAATGTTAAACCAAGTTACTTCCATCGCAGGTAAAGTAAATTCACCTGTGGTACTTGGTACTAATGCAAAATTTTGTACTTTTTGACTAATTAATCGGTTATCTCTGATTGTTGAATGTAACTCAGCTTGATCTGGATATATTTTTAAGCCTCGAGTACTTTGCATTTTAAGCTCAGGTAGTTGTGCTTTTGAAAGACCGGCAGCCGTTAACGTAATTGTGCGCGTAATTGGCTCGCCTACGGTAAACTCGTCGTTATTACTTTGCCACTCTTGATGTAAGGTAATAATTTCTGTTGGTAACCATTGGGTATTACTCGGGTAATTAGTTGGAATAGGTAATACGGTTAATTTTAATTCTTTACCTACAACGCTTACTGGCTTGCTTTGACCAAAGCTTAAAAAGCTTGAACGGCGGCTGGATGCTTGACGTACTTCACCAGAAAAAACAGGAGCGGCTAGTGTAAAATCACCACTTTTTTCAGGTGTTATTGCATAAGTTTGTTCGATAACTCGATAACGCTTACCGTTAATAATACTGTCAGATTGTTCATCTTTTGCAGCTTTTTCGATAGTTGCACCCGTTAACTCCGGCTCTGTAAGGCTGGCACTTTGTAATTCAACTGAAAAATGCAGCTTAATTGATAAGGTTAAAGCCTGTTGTACATAAACTTGGTTATTTGATAATTCACTGGTAATAAAAATATCGGCTTGATTATTTGCGCCATTGGTATTTTTAGCTTCAATAACATTGACTTCAATAGGCTTGCTTTGTTTACCTTCAATAGTTAACGCTGGAATAGTGAAGGTACCCGCTTTGCGGGCAATTAAAATAACCTGCCATTTTGTCATTCGAGTCGTTTCAAAATTAACCATACTGGTTTGTGAACTCACTGATGTTTGGCCAACAATAAAGTCTTTAAGCAATGGACTTGTATCTAGCGCGTTACGATCTACATCATCGTCAGCAGTAACGGTTAATAAAATAGACTCGTTTAACATAGCTGGATTCTTATCAATCACAGTAGTTACAGCAGACAAAGCTAAAGCTTGTTGACTAAATACAAAGCTAGCCATAATAAGTAATGCTAATATTAAGCTCTGAAAAGTAAAGTGTGTTTGTTGATGCTTTTTAGCTGACACTTTAGCTATGGTTACTTTAGTGATTGAAGGTATTGAGTTATTACTTACCACTGTTTAGTTACTCCTGGAGGCGGATTATTATTTTTACGCTTTTGGTATTCTATGCGCATTTTATTTCGTAATAATAAATAAGGGTCGTCAGTGACTTTATTTAATAATTGTTGATGCTTTTGCTCTGTCTCTTGCGCTTGCTTTTCGCTTAACTGTTGGGCAAGTGATTTTTCATCGCCAGTAAGCTCTTCTTCAGACTCTTGAGCTTGAGCGGCCTGTGCTTCTTGCTCAGCTTGTTCTTTTTCGGCTTGTTCTTGCGCTTGTTGTGACTCTTGTTCACTTTGTTGATCAGATTGCTCGCCACTTTGCTCTTTGCTCTGATCTTGACTTTGCTCAGATGATTGCTCACCGTCTTGTTGACCGCCTTCTTGCTCCTGACTTTCACCGTCTTCACTTTGTTGACCGTCTTGGCTATCTTGTTTTTGTTGCTCGCCCTGATCGCCTTGCTGTTGATTTTCATCAGACTGCTCTGATTGATCGCCGGAATCTTGCTGCTGTTGCTCTTGTTGCTTTTTAAGGGCTTCAAGTTGCGCTAAGTTTTCTTTAGCGTGGGTTAAGTCAGGATCTTTAACTAACGCTTGTTTATAAGCGTCGATAGCCTCATCAATTTTTTGCATTTGGGCAAGCGTATTACCTTGGTTATATAGAGATTGCGCGCTATCAGTTTGTTTATAAGCTTGTAAGGCTTGTTCAAAGTTACCTGCTTTATAATGCGCACTGGCTTGCCATTGACTATTTTCAAACGCTTCAGCAGCTTGTTGGTAGTCTTGTTCTTCAAAAAGATCTTGGCCTTGTTGATCTGATGTTTGCCATAAATTTTGCCAAAATTGTTTAACTCCACTGGTTTCGCTAATACTCGAGTCCGTGTTCTCGTCATCGCTTATAGTTGGATTTTGACTTGGTATTTGCGTTGGTATTTGAGAGGGAACTTGCTCCGCATAACTCGTTGGACTAACACTAGATAAACTCATCATTAAGGTTAATGGCATTAACCACGTGATAGCTAAAATACTTGAACCTCGGCGAAAATAAGTTAATAGCAACGGAATAATAAGGATTAATAGCCAAGGACCTTGCTCTTGATATTGGTCGCCTTGCATTAACTCTTCACTTTTTTTATCATTTTGTGTGCCGCCGGCTGAATTATCATTATTTTTGTCACTCGCTGAATTTAAATTTGCCGACAAGTGTGCTGTTAATGCTTTTATATCGGCATCAGAGTTGGTCATAGTGTGATAAACGCCGCGACTACGCTGAGCAATACCTGCTAGCTTTTCTACTGGTAATTTAGGAATAACAATAGAGCCTGTATTATCTTTGAGTAACTCACCACTTCGTAATTTAATTGGTGCGCCATTTTTACTGCCGACACCTAAAATATTAAGTTGATGGTTGTTGTCATTTGCCCAAGCGTAAATATCAGATATTTCACTGTTATCAATATCATCAGTAAACCAATAAATATCACCACTAACATGGCCTCCATTATTAAGTGTTTTACCTGCCAACGTTAATGCAGCTAAGGCGTTGGCACCAGGCACGGGCATAATGTCTGGTGATAGTGAAGGTAATAATAGTTCAATGTTTTTAACATCTTGAGTCAATGGACTAATAACAAAGGCATCTCCTGCATACGAGATTAAACCAACGTCACCTTCATTAATATTCTTAAGTAAATCAATAGCTTTATAACGTGCGCGCGTTAGTCGGTTAGGTGCCACATCGGTCGCGTACATTGAATAAGACATATCCATTATCAATACAGAGCCACGCTCAAGTTGATACACAGGTTGAGGCAGTTTTTGCCAAGCAGGACCAGCAAGAGCAACAATAGTACAACAACCGATAATAAAAGGTTTTAGCCAG
This sequence comes from Colwellia sp. E2M01, assembly GCF_018860585.1. Classification (GTDB taxonomy): domain Bacteria; phylum Pseudomonadota; class Gammaproteobacteria; order Enterobacterales; family Alteromonadaceae; genus Colwellia. The sequence goes on along the minus strand of NZ_JAHKPR010000054.1, from coordinate 27,838 downwards.
TAGTTAGCCTGTGTACTTTGGCTTTGTTGTGTTGCTTGATTGTCTGAGTTTTCTAACAATGCGCTAGCCAAATGTGCAGGTAAAAAATGTTGCCAAGGAGATTGGTAATAACGGAGTTTTTTTAATAAAAATAATACAATAAACAAGCCAAAGAAGGCTAACAACCACCAAGGTCTGACAAAGTGAAAGTTAGTAGAAAACCCTTCAAAGCTAAAGCCATCAAGATTAATGAAAGCGTTGTTTAGTTGGTTGGTTAATTGGGTAAATAATGATACTTGCTCTGCCATGTTATTTACCTCCTGCTGTATTTGGCACGTTAACGGATAACTTTTTAGGTAATAGGTAGTTAAAGTGTAAAAGTAATAAATAACCAAAACACAGCAAAGCGGCTAATGCTAATGGCCAATAGAATAAAGCGCTAAGCGGGCGCATTTGTTGTTGCTCTTGTTCAATAGGTTCTAATTTGTCTAACAAAGCATAAATTTCACTCATACCTTGGCTATCGCGAGCACGAAAGTACATACCGCCCGTTTGTTGGGCAATATTTGTTAGCGTTTTTTCATCTAATTCACTTGATGGATTAATGCGCTGCGTTCCCCACATAGATTGTTGGAGCATCTCGTCAGCGCCGATCCCTACTGTATAAATAGTGATGTCTTTTGCTACGGCTAACTCCAAAGCTTGCTCAGGTGATATTTTACCTGCGGTATTCTGGCCATCAGTTAGTAGTAGTAATACTTTGTTAGAATCTTTTTTAGCGTCAAAACGTTTTACCGCTAGAGCTATAGCATCGCCAATAGCTGTTTTTCTTCCAACTAAACCTAATTCACTTTCAATTAACATTTGCTTGACTGTTTTTTTATCAAAAGTCATTGGCGTTTGCATGTAAGCATCGTCGCCAAACAAAATTAGTCCAAGGCGATCGCTAACTCGGCGCTCAATAAAGTCACCTAACACAGATTTCAACATCTGTAATCGGTTGACATTACGGCCACTTAAACGCATATCTTCAATTTCCATACTGCCTGATAAGTCAACGGCAATCATCATTTCACGACCTTCACTGGGTATATCTACTGCTTCGCCAAGCCATTGTGGTCGGCTTAAAGCTAAAATAAATAACAACCAACAAACAGTTAAAATAATAAAAGGCGCTTTTCGTTTTTGTTGATCGCTGTTGCCTTTACTCGAGACATTAATAAGCTCGGGCATTATAAGTGCACTTTGTTGATTAGCACTTTTTTTAGCGGGTAAAATATAAATAAGGAGAGGTAGTGGTAATAAGAAAAATAACCATGGCCATGCAAAACTTATCATGCGTTTTGCTCCTTTTGACTTTCTACTTTATTCACTTTGTTACTTACTCTTTTACTTGGCTTTTCATTTTGTTTTTTAGTTGTTTTCTTAACTGGCAGGGCATGTGTTAACCATAATTTAGCTGCTTGATAGCAATCGCTATCGCGGTTAACTTTTGGTATAGCGTTTGATAATGACTCACTAGCATTATCAAGTAAGCTATCACTTGCATCAGCTTGGTATTGTTCTGCAAAGCCGTCATGACTTAACTCAGTAAAGTTTTTTTGATATTTCTCAGGTAATTGTTCTACTAGGAATTTTTGAAAACTTTCACCGTATAACTTAGCTAGTTGTTGACGACTAAAATATTTCATCGCCGCCCATTTTAATAAAGTAATCGATTCTTTCGCACTCATTGTAGGGTTATTAGCAAGTGCCGTTAATGCTTGTTTTTTATAAACATGCAATTGTTTGCGATGCTGATATTTTTTAATACACCAGATGACGGTAATAACAATAAGCGTTAGTAATATCCACCAACCAGGAGCGATAGGAAAGTTGTTAACTTGCTCAGGTAAGTGAATGTCATGTAATTGAATTGACTGAGTTGGCGCTTGACCAGGCATTTGGCCTTGAGCAAGCGGCATTCCTTGAGGAATTGCTGATGTCATATCAGGAGTATACGCTGGATTTTCTATAGCCATTATAACGTAGCCTCACTGTATTTTAATTGCTGCTCTAAGCTATCTCCAGCACTAAAGTGCACCACACGGGCACCAGAAGACTGTAATAATGATTTCATTTTATTATCTAGCTCTACGGCTTTTTGGTGATATTGCTCGGCGGTATTTAAATCACCTAAGGTTAATTGTTGACGGTTTGCACCATCCGTTAAGGTAACGGATAACTTTAAGCGGCTATCGGGTAGTGTTTGCTCAAGTGGATCGCTAATTAAACACACGACTAATTCACAATGCCTACTGATATAACTGAGGTGTCTTAAGGCATCAACGCAATCGTTAGGATTATGAAAAGCATGCCCATCGGTTATCAAGTAAACTAAAGAGCCGGGCTTAGCTATGTGTCGTAAACGAGCGCAGTTTTGTTCAAAATTACTGTGTTTTAGTCTGTTTGAGTTGATTACTGACTTAGCTGTTGAATTAGCATCTGAATTGACAGAGGCGTTATCATTAATTACTTCTTTATGGTCGTTACTATCAGCACTATAAGTTTGTGCTTGCGCACGTTTTTGCATTTTCTTATTATTCAATGTGGTTAAGGCATGTAAATAATGTAAAACCCCAGCCTTACGGCTACGTGGTTTTAGTTCAATATGTTCCTCATCACAAAAAACTAAGCCACCTAATCGATCACCGCGATTTTTAGCATGCCAAGCAACCAGCGCTGCTAGATGAGCAGCTTGCACAGATTTAAACAATAATTGACTGCCAAAGTGCATGTTTTGACTTAAGTCGGTGGCAATTAATACAGGTCTTTCTATTTCTTCTCGAAACAACTTTGTATGAGTTTTGCCGGTACGTGCGGTAACTCGCCAGTCAATGGCGCGTACATCATCTCCTGTTTGATAATGGCGCACTTCATCAAACTCCATACCGCGACCTTTACTGCGCGATAAATAGTTACCCGCTTGTTTGCCTTGAATGTTTTTCTTTCCGGCTAGGTTAATTAAGCTACTTTTACTTTGGTACTGTAAAAGTTCCGGCATAGATAAATCTATACCATTACTATATAAGCTAGCGAGTATGGCTGGCGCTGAGTCTTGTTTGATATTTTCAGAAGATGCTTTTTTTTGACGATTAAACCACATGAAGTAACTCTACTTTTTATTCGACTTGATCATTAATATTACAAATGTTTAGTGGATATTCGCATTTAGGCACAAACAGTTTTAACAAAACTATTAAAGATAATAATTTTGTTAAAACTGTGGGATGAGGTTTTACCGTTAAGCTATATGGATTAAATACCTAAATACTTATTTCACTCAAACCTTTACCACTAAAAACTTATATCACTAAAAATTGTGCTATTAAAGCGTTAGGCTACAGCCACAAGATTTAAAATATGGTCAAGTACTTGATTAGACGTAATACCTTCAGCTTCAGCTTGATAACTCAGTAATATACGGTGCCTTAGTACGTTGTGGAAAACTGCTTGAATATCTTCAGGGCTGACAAAGTCGCGATTATGTAACCAAGCACGTGCTCTAGCGCAGCGATCTAACGCAATGGTTGCACGAGGACTTGCTCCTAATGATAACCAGGTATCTAATTTGTCATCATATTTTTTAGGTTGACGGGTAGCAATGATCAAGTCGACTATGTAGCTTTCTAACGATGGCGCCATATGAATATTAAGTACTTGATCGCGTGCACCAAAAATTTCACTTTGACTTAAACTGCGTAATGTTTTTTCTTTTTTAGTGGTCTTTTCTTCACCGTGAGATGCGTTTGAGGTAACGGCTTCACCACGAGTAAGTTGCAATATTTTTAATTCAGCATCAGCACCAGGGTAGTCAATTTCAATATGCATTAAAAATCGGTCTAATTGTGCTTCAGGTAATGGGTAAGTACCTTCTTGTTCAATTGGGTTCTGTGTCGCCATTACCAAAAATAGCTCAGGTAAATCGTAAGTTTTACGACCTACTGTTATTTGCCCTTCAGCCATTGCTTCTAATAAAGCCGATTGCACTTTAGCAGGAGCACGGTTAATTTCATCGGCTAATACTAAGTTTTGAAACAAAGGACCGGGTTGAAAAACAAAAGTGCCATCTTCTGGGCGGTAGATATCAGTACCCGTTAAATCGGCAGGTAATAAATCGGGCGTAAATTGAATACGGTGAAAATCAGCTTCTAAACCTTGTGCTAAGGCATTTACAGCACGTGTTTTAGCTAAACCTGGAGGTCCCTCAACGATTAAGTGACCATCAGCTAATAATGCAATCAGTAAATTTTCAACTAATGCTTCTTGACCTATGATTTGTGAAGATAAATGTTCTTTTAAAGTAGAAAAGTGTTCAATTGCCATACGGATAAATTCTTATATTTTTTAGACGTTGAAAAAAGGTAACTTAGCGTTAACTTAAACTTGCGCTTAAGGTGAAAGACAAGCATAAGAGTATAATTTTCATAAATCGTTCACTAAGCAAAAAATTAATATAAATTAAGCTATGATTTTATATAGGGTTGCTGTGAAATAAAACAAGTAAAAAGTTACAAAATTTAACAGCTTTTGTAATCATTTCATCAAGACTGGTTAAACAATTAATATTGAAGTGTATATTATTTTTAATAACAGTATATTAACGTTATAGTGAATAAAATTTCTATAAATAACAAGCGATAATAATGTTAAGAGTATGACGCCTAACTTCTTAACTAAACCTTAACTAAAAGAGTTAAGGTAATGATTGAAATTTTTTGTTAGTTGGTTAAAATCAAATTAACAACTAGAGGTCAGACCTCTAAATTTAGCAAAGTTTAACATAACATATCAACGAGTATATGGAGTAATAAATGACAATAAAAAAACTAACTACTGCAACGGGAGAGCGCATAGCCATTGTTGCTGGGCTGCGAACGCCATTTGCTAAACAAGCCACGGCATTTCATGGTGTACCTGCTGTTGATCTGGGCAAAATTGTTGTTAATGAATTACTGCAAAAACATGATGTAGATCCCGGTATCATCGAACAATTAGTGTTTGGTCAGGTTGTACAAATGCCTGAAGCGCCAAATATTGCCCGTGAAATTGTCTTAGGCACTGGCATGAAGGTAAGTACTGATGCTTATAGTGTATCTCGCGCCTGTGCCACCAGTTTTCAGTCAACAGTAAATGTGGCTGAATCAATCATGGCAGGTCATGTTGATGTGGGGATTGCTGGCGGTGCTGACTCATCTTCAGTGGCTCCAATTGGAGTCTCTAAAAATTTAGCGCGTATATTAGTGGATTTAACAAAAGCGCGTTCATTAGGGCAACGCTTGTCATTGTTAAGCCGTTTAGGTTTAAAAGACTTACTCCCTGTTTCTCCGGCCGTTGCTGAATACTCAACGGGTATTTCAATGGGACAAACCGCAGAGCAAATGGCGAAAACTTATCAAATATCTCGTCAAGATCAAGATGCCTTAGCACATAGATCTCACACTTTAGCAGCACAATGTTGGCAAGAAGGTAAACTTGCAGGTGAAGTAATGGCCGCACATTCACAACCTTATAAGGGCTTTATTGATAAAGACAATTGTATTCGTGAAAATTCAGATTTAGCCGGTTACGAGAGATTAAAGCCAGTATTTGATCGAAAACACGGTACGGTAACTGCCGCCAACAGTACGCCATTAACAGATGGTGGTGCGGCTATTTTATTAATGCGAGAGGGGCGAGCAAAAGAACTAGGCTACAAACCGTTAGGCTACATTCGAAGCTTTGGCTTTGCCGCCATTGATGTATGGCAAGACATGTTAATGGGACCAAGTTATGCGACACCTATAGCATTGCAGCGGGCAGGAATGACCTTAGCTGATTTAGATTTAATTGAAATGCATGAAGCTTTTGCCGCACAAGCATTAGCAAACATGCAAATGTTTAGCAGCACTAAATTTGCGAAAGAACACCTTGGTCGAGATAAAGCCATCGGCGATATTGATATGAATAAATTTAATGTAATGGGCGGCTCACTGGCTTATGGTCATCCTTTTGCTGCAACAGGCGCTCGATTAATAACTCAAACACTGAATGAATTAAATCGACGTGGCGGTGGTGTAGGTTTAGCAACAGCTTGTGCTGCAGGCGGTTTAGGTGCAGCTATGATTGTGGAGACAGATTAATGACTAATAATACAAATACAGATAACAATGATGCTAAGACTGATGAAATCAGTGAATCGAGTGATTTATTAAAAAGTAAAGCCAAGCCTAAAGTAAAGCCTGAAGTTAAAGCGGCAACTAAAAAAAACACGACTAAAAAAGTGACATCTAAAAGAGAAGAAACGGATAAAAAAGTGAGTGCTGAAGTACCTAATACGAGTAGTAAGGCGAGTGATAAGGCGACTGATAAAGCTGTTGAGAAAGAAGTTACTTCAAAGACTAGTACAGAAGCAGCTTCTAAAATCGTTTCTAAAAAGAAAACTGAAAAAGTAACCGAGAATGTAATTGAAAGTAAAAAAAATAAGCCTGCAGATAAAATAACTGAAGCTCCAGATGAGATAAAAGCAGCGCCAATGAGTAACAGTGCTTTCACTGTAGTTCGTCAAGATAGCGGTATTGCTCACTTGGTGATTGATGTTATTGGTGAAAATGTAAATACCCTTAAAGCTGAATTTGCTGAGCAAATTACCGCGGTATTAGCGGAAATTAAAGCAGATAAGAAAATCACAGGTATTGTGGTGTGTAGTGGTAAAGCAGAAACGTTTATTGCGGGTGCTGATATAAATATGCTTAACGCCTGTCAAACACGTGAGGAGGTGGTTGCTTTATCTCGTCAAGGACAACGTATTTTTACACAGCTTGAGCAATTTCCTATCCCAATTGTTGCAGCAATTGATGGCGCTTGTTTAGGCGGCGGTTTAGAGCTTGCTATGGCGTGTCACGCGCGTGTGTGTAGTGATAACGCTAAAACAGCGTTAGGTTTGCCTGAAGTGCAATTAGGTTTATTACCAGGAAGTGGCGGTACGCAGAGGTTGCCTAAGCTAGTCGGCTTACAAAAATCGTTAGACATGATGCTCACCGGTAAACAATTACGCGCAAAACAAGCTTTAAAGTCGGGTTTAGTTGACGATGTTGTACCAACGAGTATATTACTTGAAGTGGCTGAAAAATTAGCGTTATCTTTACAGCAAGAGTCAGCACAGCAAAGTAGTAAAAAAGTAGCTAAGCGTAAGCAAAGCTTAATGGTTAAGTTGTTAGAAAATAATACGGTTGGCCGTAATATCGTTTATCAACAAGCGCAAAAAAATGTAGATGCTAAAACTCAAGGTAATTACCCCGCACCAGTTAAAATAATTGATTGTATTCGTACTGGTATCGAATTTTCACCTGAAAGTGGTTATCAGTTAGAAGCCGAAAACTTTGCAGATTTAGTGATGAGTAAAGAATCAGCGCAACTTCGCCAATTATTTTTTGCCACAACCGCCATGAAAAAAGAGCAGGGGGTAGCTGATGTTGCTCCACAACAAATGAACAAAGTTGGTGTACTAGGCGGTGGTTTGATGGGCGGAGGCATTGCTTTTGTTACGGCAACTAAAGCAAAAATGCCTGTAAGAGTTAAAGACATTAGTCATCAAGGCATTAGCCAAGCGTTAAAATATAGTTTTGACCTATTGAATAAAAAAGTTAAACGTCGCTTCTTACTTTACAGTGAAATGCAAAAACAAATGGCGATGATCACAGGTGCTGTTGAATACACTGGTTTTAAATCCGTTGATATTGTTGTTGAAGCTGTTTTTGAAGACTTAGCTTTAAAACAAAATATGGTGCTGGATGTTGAAAAGCACACTAATGAGCAGACTATTTTTGCCAGTAATACTTCAAGTTTACCTATTCATAAAATAGCAGCGAAAGCTAAACGCCCTGAAAACGTTATTGGACTACATTACTTTTCACCGGTTGACAAAATGCCGTTGGTGGAAATTATTCCGCATGAAAAAACCTCTGATCAAACCATATCGACCACAGTTGCTTTTGCTAAAAAACAAGGTAAAACTCCGATAGTTGTTAAAGATACTGCGGGTTTTTATGTTAATCGTATTCTTGCTCCTTATATGAATGAAGCTGCAATATTAATGCTGGCTGGTGAGCCTATTGATAAAATAGACAAAGCATTAGTTAAGTTTGGTTTCCCTGTTGGGCCTATGCAACTACTTGATGAAGTTGGTATTGATGTTGGCGCTAAAATTGGGCCAATATTACAAGCTGATTTAGGTGATCGTTTTGCGGCGCCAGAGGCTTTTGATAAATTGTTAGCTGATGGTCGATTAGGTAAAAAGGCCAAGAAAGGCTTTTACCAATATCAACAGAAAAGTTTATCGGCTCGTTTAAAAGATCGACTAAAAGGAATTAAAACAGGCAAAAAACAGGTTGATGAAACGGTTTATGATTTATTAGGTGTTAACCTTGCTGGTAGTTTATCCGCAGCAGAAATAAGTAAACGCTGTACTTATATGATGCTCAATGAAGCTGCACGCTGTGTTGATGAAGGTATAGTACGTAATGCTAGAGATGGAGATATTGGCGCTATTTTCGGTATTGGCTTCCCACCATTTTTAGGCGGTCCATTACGTTATATTGATAGTATTGGTGCTAAATCGGTTGTTGCTCAGCTAAGTCAATGGGCTAAAGTACACGGTGAACGTTATACACCTTGTGCAGCATTAGTGAAAATGGCTGAAGATGATATGCTTTATTATCCAAGTTAGATTAATTGAGCTTAGCTAATTTAGCAATTTAAAAGGGTTATGATTATTACTTGCAAAGTAAAAGTCATAACCCTTTTTTAATGTATTGAATCAAAAATTAATATTTTAATGAACTTTCTTTAATAAACTCGTCTATATCATTAATAATGTTGCCCTTAGGTTGTTGTTCTTGCTCTAATTCATCAGTTTGTGAATATAAAATAAAACGATCCGGTTTACAGTTGGGTATTAGGTGACTTTTTACAAAAGTTTTAATTTGAGCAAGATCCAATGTTAATAATGTTTGTAATAAGTTTTCTTTTTTCTTAAACGTTATATCTTTATTACAAATTGCTCCCCAAAAACGCTGGCTTCTAATACGCAAGTTGTTATCTACCTCTTGTAATTGGCTTGCTAAACCTTGTTGCAGGTGTTGCCATTGTTCAGTACTAATATTATCTAATTCCAGTAGAACTTCATTGATAAAACTATCCATTGCTGTAGCCAATTGATAAGCATCACAATGCGGTGATTGAATATATAAGGCAATACCAGGGTAATTGTTAATAGGCACGTAGCCCACACCTACTAAATAACCGTATTGCTTTTCGGTACGCATTTTTTGAAAAAATAGGGGTGATAAAATATGACTTGTTACCATAGCAAGTGCTATAGAGCGATCGTCTTTATGCTCTAAGCTGACGTAAATAACACAAGCATGATCATGCTCAGGTAAACTAATTGGTAGTAACAGTGTTTCTTTTTTAGCAATATTGGTTACCGGACATTGAATCGCATATTTTTCGTTAACCTTACCTTGAAATGCTTGTTCAATGGTGTTGCATAATTGCATCGCATGTTCAGTTAACCAGTTACCATGGATTAACACCTCTAATGTGACTTGTAAAAACAGTTGTTGGCTAAAAACTTGATACTCACTAAAACTCACTTTATCTAATGCTGCCGCCAAAGCTTTACTCGTTGGGTTATTCGGTTGCATAACAGAGCTTAACGTGGAAAATAATTGCGAGATTGATTTACTCTTATCACTATTAAGCCAATGTTTAACGAGTTGCTTTTTAAATAAGTTAAAGTGCTTTTCTGTTACTTGGTGACTTTGTAATCGGTTTAATAACTTAGTTAGTAGTATATGTTGGTTTTCACTGTACCCAGATAACTGTAGTGTTACTCCGCCTTGGTGCGAATATAAATGATAATGAATCCCTGCTAATTCAGCTCCGTAGTTTTCTTCAATAACTGTGTCGGTATATAAATCTACAAATAAGCGAGTCATTGCAGTGTTAGCTACACTCGCTACGACATAAGGTGAATCTATCCCTATATACAAATAGCCTTTAGGGACATTAAAGGTTTGATCTTTTTTATACCAAGCGATTAAACCATTCTTATCGACTATTTTTTTCGGTACTAATGGCGTTTTTTTAACTGAACTCGTTTTTTCCGCATTAGAATAAAGCACCGGTGACTCAATAATATAAGGATTTGGCTCAGGTAAATATAAACCTTTGGTGTGAGCTAGTTCATTATTGGAGTTAGCGGCATGCCAATCGGTAGTTCGCCATTTAGCTAATTTTTTAGGGGAAATACGAGTTACATGGTAGGGCACTTGATACCAAAAACTATTCTGTGAAAAATGATTGTTTTGGCTAACATGCATAATACGCATATTATCGGCATGTAAATAATCAAGTAACCGAGAAATATTGTTATGTGACATGCCTTGCATCACATAATCACCATAAATGTAATCTTCTTGTGGGTAATATTGCATGTTAATCACTAATTGACTAACACTGTCTAGTGGACGCATTTTCTCATGGTAAAGAAAAGCAAGATTACAGATATTTTGTTTTTCTTGGTAATAATATTCAGCAATTTTATTATTTTTTAACAGCGCAATATAAGCGAAAACAATATCTATTATGTCATCAAGGTGCGCTTCACCTAACTCAGTTAAAGCAATACTAATATTAAAGTCTTTAAAGTTAGAGCCATTAATACCAGAGCCAGCGGTTAAACCTAATGCCCATTGATGCTTCTTAAGTAAAGATAAAATACTGCCTTCACCTTCATGACCTAATAAATACGCAAGTATCGACTCGGGTTTGTCTTGATAGTAACGATCGATACTTTCCATAGCAAAACTAAGGATCAATTGATGATCATTTTTAACAGGACAAATATCAATTTTAATTTTTTGGTTTTTAGCTAAATATAATGCAGGTTTAATAGTGGGAAGTGCTTTTTTAGTTGACCTTACATTGCTAAAGCCTTGCTCCGCTAAACTTTTTAATTCGAGCAAGCTTTGCGGGCCCTCAAGCGCTAAGGTCATATACTGTGCGCAATAATAACGTTTGAAAAATGCTTTTATTTCAGTACTGATATTAACCCCTGCGCGATCTGCTAAGGTATCAAGATTGCCAACAGAAAATTGAGAGAAAGGGTGCTTAGGGTTAATCGTGTCTTTGTGTACATCGTATAAACGTCTAATATCGTCTTTTAGTTTTAAGGTAAATTCGGCATCAATATTCTCACGTTCTTTAACGACAAAATCATCACTTAATAAAGGCGCAATAAAAAATTCACTAAAACGCTCGAGTGCAGCAGAAAAATGGGAAGAGGCTATATCAAAGAAAAAGCAAGTATGCTCAGTACCTGTCCAAGCATTATGATTGCCGCCATGTTGATTAATGAATTTTTGATATTCACTACCATCAGGAAAGTTTTTTGTGCCTAAAAATAGCATGTGCTCTAAAAAATGCGCGAGACCTTGTCTGTCTTTAGGATCATTAAAATGCCCAGCATTAACCGCTAAAGCAGCAGCCGACTTTGTTGTTTCGATATTATGGATGAGCAGTACTCGTAAACCATTATTTAGAGTAATTGCTTGATATTGTTTAGGATCATTGGGACTTTGCTTCAAAACTAAGGCTCCTAAGAACACTTTAAACAGCAAAGCGTATGAAAATAAAATGGGTAATTGAGAATTTAACAGGAAGTAAAAGCAATTCCTTAATTACTTAAAGGAATAAAAAAAACCTATTTAGTCTTAATCTATGTTACTAAAGCACGTTTATTTCTATTACTATAGCCGCAAAAATAACTTAGACTCAACTGTTTAGCCCATAAAATAATTAAAAATAACAATTAAGCTAAAAATTGAAGTATTTCGTGAATGTCAATTAGATGTAGTCATCGAGAAATTTAATGCAACTTTATATAATGCGGCACGGTGAAGCTAAACAGTTTAACCCACAAATAAACTGCCAAGATAGCGAATTGGCGCTAACCGAGCATGGTAAACAAGAAGCCAAAATTATGGCTGATTGGTTTGCAAAAATGAAAATAAAGCCGAAACAAGTATTTGTTAGTCCTTATTTACGAGCTCAGCAAACTTGTGACTTGGTTACTGCTGATATGCAAACCGCTATTACTACACTTGATTTTATTACTCCGTTAGATGAAGCACAGCCCATTCATGATTTTATTGATGGCTGGTTAACGGAGTATATATCTAAGGCGGATAAGAATGTGACTATAGCTGAAGATAGTTTACTTATTATCTCGCACATGCCGTTAGTTAGTTTTTTAGTGGCTGAGTTAACACAGTCGAATGACGCCCCTATTTTTGCCACCGCAGGTGTTGCGCATATTGATTATGATATTGATAAAATGCAGGGAACGTTACAAGGTCTGGTATTACCTTAGGGTCTGTAAATTTAATAGATGAGTTTAGCGCTTAGTTAAATTTATCTTTTAATTCAATTAATGCCAATATAGCGCCGTTACCACCCCATTCTAATGGTGCTTGATGAAACGCCATTACATCTGGGTGTTGTACTAACCAATGCGGCACCTTGTTCTTTAATATGTGCGAGCCTATACCGTGCACAACACAAATACATTGCGCGTGTTCTTTTTGACAAGCAAAGAGTAGGGCGGCGAGCTCTTTTTTAGCTTGGTGTTGATCTAAACCATGTAAATCTAATATAAGATCAGGTCTGTAATGACCACGTCGCAGGTTTTTCACTTCAAAGCTATCTACGCCTTCGCGTACATATTTCATCGGGCCTTGTTTGTTTAAATCGGGTTCAAACTCATCAGAAAAATGAAATTGTGCAATCGCTCTATTTGCTTTGTTATCTGCTTGGTCATTTTTTAGGGAAGTGTTAGACTTATGCCCACTTTTAGTTAAGCGCACTGTGTCGTTGGTAATGGGTTTCACTTGACCAATAGCGTCCATGAAAAGCTGTTTTTCATCAACTAAAGCTTCTTTTATTGGCAACTGTGAATTTTGCGTTGTGTTATTAGCGTCTGTTAGCGAATCTTTATTGAGAGTTTTTGTCGCTAAGTTCGATTTTATTTCGGCTTTTAACGCTCCCATTTCTACTTGCAGAGCAGATTTGAAAGATGTATTAAGTGCTGTTTTGGCTGTTGGTTTAGCGGCTTTGTTTTTCATCAACGCAGTGTAAAACATTTTGCTGCTAATAAAAATAAATTAATCGTGGTTGATAAATCAAACGGTATATTAATAGTTAGCGCCCGAACAATTAACATTTTTAAGAATTAACATTTTTAAGACTTAACTTTTTAAGAAAAGATATTTCGACATACCTAAGGAAACAAACTTGAGCAACACCAATAATGAAAACATAACATCGCAATTACACACTATCGCTGATTATTGTCGTTATGGCGCTAGTTTATTTAATCAAGCTGAATTGTTCTATGGTCATGGCACTGATAATGCGTTAAGTGAAGCCTTTACCTTGGTTATGTTTGCGGTAGCATTACCTGAAGAAATGGGTGAGCAAGTAATGAGTTGTCGTTTGCTTGAGCATGAAAAGCAAAACATCCTTACCTTGTTTGCAGAACGTATAGAAACCCAAAAACCTGTGGCTTATATCACTAACTTAGCATATTTCGCTCAGTTACCTTTTTATGTCGATGAGCGCGTACTCGTACCGCGTTCACCTATTGGTGAATTAATTGAAAACCACTTCGCTCCATATTTTAGTGAAGAACAACCACCGCAACACATATTAGATTTATGTACTGGTAGCGGTTGTATTGCTATTGCTTGTGCTAGCTATTTTCCTGAAGCAGAAGTGGATGCAGTAGATTTATCTATTGATGCCTTAAATGTTGCACAAATGAATATTGAGAATCATGGTTTAAGTGAACAAGTTATTCCAATTCAATCTGATGTTTTTTCTGGGGTTGAAGGGCAAAAATACGACTTAATCGTCACTAACCCACCGTATGTAGATCAAGAAGACATCGACAGTTTACCCGCTGAATTTACTCATGAGCCTGAAATGGGCTTAGGTTGTGGTGCAGACGGGTTAGATATTGTGCGTGTTATTTTGGCAGAAAGTGCGCAACACCTTAATGATGAGGGCATACTTATTTGCGAAGTAGGTAATTCACAATATCATGTTGAAGCATTATACCCAGAAGTTGACTTTACCTGGTTAAGCTTTGAACGTGGTGGCCATGGTGTATTTATGCTTAACAAAGCGCAATTAGAGCAACATAAACAATTATTTGCCGCAGCTTTAGTTGTTTAACGCAGACAAATAAAGCAAATTGAATAAAATACAGATAGAATGTGCGGTAAAATTGATTAATCAGAAAAAGATTAGTTAAAAAGCACTTAAAAAAGAACAGTTAAAAATATTTTAAAGAGCAAAAAATCTCAAATATCAATGAGCTCAATACAAATTTATAGGCGGAAAGTTACATGTCAGGCAATACCTTCGGAAAGTTATTTACAGTCACCTCATTCGGTGAAAGTCATGGTTTAGGGTTAGGCGCTATTATAGATGGTTGCCCTCCAGGACTTGAATTAACTGAAGCTGATTTACAAATAGATTTAGACAGACGTCGCCCTGGTAAGAACCGCTTTACCACAGCGCGCAGAGAGCCTGATGAAGTTAAAATTTTATCCGGTGTATTTGAAGGTAAAACCACAGGTACGCCAATTGGCTTAATGATTGAAAACACCGACCAACGTTCAAAAGACTATGGCAATATTGCTCAAAGTTTCCGCCCAGGTCATGCTGACTACACTTACTGGCAAAAATACGGATTACGTGATTACCGTGGCGGTGGACGCTCATCAGCACGTGAAACCGCAATGCGTGTTGCGGCAGGTGCAGTAGCTAAAAAATACTTATCAGAGAAGTTTGGTATAAAAATACAAGCTTGTGTTACCCAAATTGGTGACATTATTGCTAGTGGTCCTAACGGCGCACCATTTGATGTAAATACTGTTGATTGGGAAAAAGTTGAAGAAAACCCGTTTTTCTTTCCTGATGAATCAAAAATTGAACCATTAAGTGAATACCTTAAAGACATCATTAAAGAAAAAGATTCTATTGGCGCTAAAGTAACAGTAGTTGCAAGCAATGTACCTGTTGGTTTAGGCGAGCCTATTTTTGATCGTTTAGATGCTGAAATTGCTCATGGCTTAATGGGCATTAATGCGGTTAAAGGCGTAGAAGTAGGTGATGGCTTTGCGGTTGTAAATCAAAAAGGCTCAGAGCACAGAGACGAGTTAACCCCAGACGGTTTTTCAACTAATCATTCAGGTGGAGTACTTGGCGGTATTTCTTCAGGACAATCAATCATTGCTCATTTAGCGCTTAAACCAACATCAAGTATTGGCGTAAGTGGTAAAACCGTTGATTTAGCTGGCGAGCCAACCGACATTATTACTAAAGGTCGTCACGATCCTTGTGTTGGTATTCGCGCCGTTCCTATTGCTGAAGCAATGCTAGCACTAACCTTAATGGATCACTTTTTACGTCATCGTGGCCAAAATGCTGATGTTGTTTGTGTTACGCCAGACATTGAAGCGTAACTAGGTATTACAGGTAATAAGGTATTAATGAAAATCGACTGATAAATTTCGGTACTCATTAAAGAAATAGCTAACGATTACTTTCACAGAAAAACATACAAAAGCGCTGGTCACCCAATTGAGTGAACAGCGTTTTTTTATATCCTGATTTTAGGTAATTAGTTCTTTAGGGGATAAAATTGGCAAGTTATACCAATTCCGATAATTTTCTGGTCTAGCTG
>NZ_JAHKPR010000054.1:0-11935 GCF_018860585.1 Colwellia sp. E2M01 | reverse complement strand
AACGGACTTGGTATTAACATTAAAGTGATTAATAATATCAAATCCTGCCTTTTGCATGCTTCTCCCTAAAAAATAGAACGTAATACTAGTTTGTTGTATAAGAAAATAAAAGCTTATTGTAAAACAGATAGTAAAGGTATAAGTTGTTGTTCAATAAATAAATATAGACTGCTTATTCTTTGTGAAAAAAGGGATTTTTCCAGTCTAATAAACTGTTAGTTTTTCAATCGATGAGGCGCAAATGTCAGAGTCTTTAACTCTAAATAAAATATTATTGACCAAGCTTAACAGTATTTTAAATCCAAATTACGTTAACAAATTTATACTTTTAACGTTTTCACTAGGATCTGCATTAACAGGAAAAAACTTCATTCTTGAAGCGTTACTTTCTTTAGAGTTAATAACTCAAGAGTTCACACTAAAACTACAGTTGTCAGACGGCGCAAACACCATTACTTTTTTCTTCGGGGTTGTATTTATTGCAACATCAATTTGGCTTTTTTATAAAGCTCATATTGAAAGTAAAGTACCAAAATTAAAGACATTCAAAAACTGTAAGACAGCTTCAAAACATCTGATTAAATTAATGGAAGAAAACGAGCGGGTGTTTAAAGAGTGCGGCCCAAATTCTTCACAGCATCACCATGAAGAGTTGAAGATGGAGTTTTCAGTTTGGGAAAATGCAAAACAAAATATTATTGTGCCTAATAATAAAGAAATATACCGAGTTATTAGTAACTTCAAAAAGTTAAGTGAGCATGAACAATCTTTAGTTAATAAAATGAAATCGCATATAGAGCATTTTGAAGCTCATGTAGATAACTCAGATGTGAGCTATTCAGAACATCAATTTCCAAAGGAGTTTTCAGAGCTTATTTATAGTTACAAAAACGCCAGTAAAGAGCACAAAAAAAAATTAGATCAAATTAATGATTGGTTAAAGCTAGAACTTACCAGCTTAAATATTGAAAGTGCTTTTTTATTTGGCAGCTTTTTATACTCAGAAAATTATCATGATATCGACCTATTGATAAAAACAAAAGATAGTAATTTCCAAGACATCAAAAATACAGGGATGTCACTCAAAAGTTTGAATGAAAAAATCAGTAGAGAACTTAATGAAAAATTACATATATCAACTTTTAGTGAACTTGAGAGCTCAGATTTCGAGCAATTCAAATCAAAGATTAGAAGCTTAAAAAAGGTTATATAAATGGGAAAAAATCTACATCACTCAATTTTACCATATTGGGAAAGAGCACTTCGAGGTCATTCTAATGTCGATTCCTTTGAGCGGTTGAGTTATCCGGATGATTACGTATATCGCATCCAACGTAAGCGAGGTGACGATATAATAATATTGGTTTCTGATGCTTACCGCTTTGGTCTATCTGACTTTTTTACAAGGAATGAGATTATCGCTAATGGTACGATGATTTATTTAGCTAGGCCTGAATCAGATTATTCTTTAGATGTCGCAGATGCTGCTAAGCAAGAAGAAGTTACTATAGGTAAACTAAAGGAAATCTTAGGTGCATTGAACCTAGATAGGCATTGGACTTGGGAATCAGAAGACCGTAAAGATAAGCGTGAGCGGGCAAAGAAAAACTAACAAGCCGTTTTATCGGGGGAAGATCAGGAAGATCACAAAAAACAGTTGGCTTTTGCTCCTTCGTCGCTAATTTTAGCCAACTATTTTATTGCCTCTTAACGAGGCGTTATAAGCACAGGAAGGTTTAGTGGCACTTTATAAATTTCAAACTGCAAACTTAAATGCTCTTACAGCTTTAAAGGTAAATTCATTATTCTTTGCATCGTTAAAAAAACTCAATGATGCAACAGAAACAATGTTCGGCCTTTTGCCAAGTGAAAAAAATATAAATTCTGAAATTATTCCTAGTATTGATGATTTAAGAAACAGCTCTGTTTTATGTATGGGAATTGATTCTAATAATAAGCCACTAGTTTCAGATCTTTTAATGTGGACGCATTATGGAAATGAATTAGCGGGTATTTGTTTGGTTTTTGATGAGGAAGTACTTAAAAAAAGTTTTGAAGATAGAGGGTGTAAAACTCATCGAGAAGTCGAATATGGTTATCCTAACTTGTTAGCAACAGATCAATTAGTTGGTAAGTATATGGGCATAGAAGAAGTTCCAGGAGTTAACTTTAAAGATAGAAACAATATAAGAGCTATGAATATTTTTATCTTTAATAAACCTAAATGTTTCCAATATGAAAACGAATATAGGTTTTTATTAAAAGACTCAGGATTAATTAGTTATAACCCTAAGTCTTTAAAAAAAATAATTATAGGCTCTAAAATTGAATCAGAAGCTCTTCAAGAACTTTTCATTGAAGCTGCAAAAGCAGTAAATAGTGATGTTGAAATCTACAAAGCTTATGTCAAAGACAATAGCTTTTTAGTTCATATTGAAAAGTGCTTATAACAAGCCACTTAAGCAGGACAAATAACAGTTGGTTTTTGCTCCTGCGTCGCTTATTTTAGCCAACAATTTTTTGCCTGTTATTTAGGCGTTATAACTCAAATTCAAATTTTTGTACTCTCGTCTACTTATAACTATAAGTTGTACCATACACAGTACAACTAAAGGTATTATCATGAGTAGACTTCATTTTGATCAAGATATTCAACCGCTTTCAGATTTTAGAGCTGGAGCCGCTTCATTTATACGTCAAGTTAACGAAACTAGAAGACCAATTGTTATAACCCAGAGGGGCAAAGGTGTGGCTGTAGTTTTAGATGTCGCAGAATATGAATCTATGCAAGAAAAAATAGAGCTATTAGAAGAAGTACAAAAGGCTGAAGCTCAGATTTCTGCTGGTTTAGGAATATCAAATTCTGATGCTCGCGCCCAAGTTTTAAAGAGTATTAGGCCTTGAGAGTAGTTTGGTCACCTTTAGCATTAGATAAATTAGAAACTACTGCCAAATTTATTGCTCTTGATAAACCTTCAGCGGCTGACAAATGGATTAATGATATTTTTGACCGTACTGATTTAGTTAGTTCTCAACCAGAATTAGGCCGAGAGGTTCCTCAACATTTTAACAAAAAGTTTTTAGCCTCTTATTGGGACATTAGGCCGTTTTCAATTCAAAAGGATTCATTATGAAATTATCGGTAGAGAGAGATAAGTCTATTCTGGTCAAGCAACATAAGACACTTTTATTGTGAACTGTTCAAATTCAGTTGCAAGAGTTAAAATACTCCATCATACATTGCTCTCAGCCCCAATAGTGCGCCATAGCTCAATCAAGCGTCTTGCATTGAAATATGTTCACTTCGCACAACAAGATCACAATTTTAACGGTTCTGTATCTGGTATAATATTTTGAATAAACTTCATTTTGATCAATATATCTAACCGTTTTCAGCTTGTAGATCTGGAGCCGCTTCATTTATTCGTCAAGTTAATGAAACTATAAGACCAATTGTTATCACCCAACGCGGTAAAGGAGTTGTTATACTTCAACAGTAATCCTAGTTTAATTTAAAAATCCTTCCTCATTTATAAAGCTAATAAGCTTGCCTGGAACCCGATAATGTTCAACGTAATGTTTACCCGACTCTCCGCCAATTACTTCTTTTACTTTTCACTGTTAGGTTTAACGTCACCGTATTTGTCGATTTTTCTTGATGGACAAGGTTTTAACTCTCGCCAAGTTGGCGAGATACTTGCCATTATGATGGTAACTAAAATTGTTGCGCCAACACTGTGGGGCATACTTGCCGATATAACCGCGAAACCATTACTCATAATGAGGTTAGGGGTATTTTTAGCACTGTTTAGTTTTACTCTACTTTATTGGTTTTCCACCTATTGGCCGTTAACATTTAGTTTAGCGCTGTTTACCTTGTTTTGGACTGCGGTGTTACCACAATTAGAAGTACACACGTTAAGTTCAATAAGACAAAGCAGTAAAATTTATGCGCGTATCCGCTTATGGGGAAGTTTAGGCTTTATCGTGATAGCCGTTATCGCTGGTGAAGCCATTGCTACCTTTGGCTATCACGCGTTTACGAGTGTAGGGGTAATTATTCTTACAGGTTTGTTTATTAGTACCTTACTTATAAAATCGAAACAGGTAAATAGGGGGGTAGTTGCTTCAACAGAAGAAAGCACAGCTGCAAAAAGTACAGTTGTAAAAAGTAAAAGTGCCGTTGTTACACCGTCAATCATTAATAAATTATTTGAAAGACATTTCATCGCATTTTTTATTGCAGGGTTACTCTTACAAATAAGCTTTGCGCCATATTATGGTTTTTTCGCATTATTTTTACGTGATTTTGATTACTCAGGCTTAGCTATCGGCTTGTTTATTTCAGTAGGTGTTGTCGCCGAAATAGTCGTATTTATTTTTATGGGGGCGATATTTAAACGTTTTTCACTTACCCGTTTATTGGTTTTTAGTTTGGCAATTACTGCCCTTAGATGGTTTATGATGCCGGTTGTTGTTGATTCGGTATTTTGGCTCATCGTAAATCAAATAGGCCATGCGGCAAGTTTTGCTATTTACCATAGTGCGAGTATGAAGTTTATTTCATCGCATTTTACTAAAACACAACAAAGCCGAGGGCAAGCAATATATCTTGGCGGCGTATACGGTTTAGGCGGTGCGTTTGGTGCTTATGTAACAGGAATATTATGGTTAGATGGGCAGGGTGCAACCAATGCTTTTGTGATGGCGGGTAGCTGTGCGTTACTAGGGGCAATTATTATGTTGTTCAGTAAAGCAAAGCAAATAGGTAAAGCCACTTAGCCCGTATAAATATACTTTTACAGAGTTTTAGTAGCTCTAAGTTTTGCTAAGCAATATGTGCTTTTAATGGAGCCCAAACCGCTAACTCGTTACCACTTGGCTCGGTAAAGTGAAAACGTCTTCCGCCAGGAAAGGTAAATATTCCTTGCGTGATTATGCCGCCAGATTGTTGAACGCGACGTTCACTTGCTTCTAAATCCTCACTAACTAACACAATTAAGCACGCACCATTGGCTGTACTTGACACTAATTCGGATTGAAAGAATCCACCTTCAAGACCAGCATTATTAAAAGCAGTATATTCCTCACCATAATCAACAAAAGTCCAGTCAAAAGCTTGCTCAAAAAAAGCCTTAGTCGCTGGAATATCTTTGGCGGGGAACTCTACATAATTAATGGTTTCTCGAAGTGACATATGAAATCTCCTGAGCGATTGATTATTTGGTAAACCTACGGTTAATCTTATAATTCTCGATAGCCTAGTAAAGGTAAACTATCAAAAAAACGTAATTGGTAATCAGTATTTTGATTATCACTTTCAGCTCTTAAAGCAAGAGCAATACGATGCTCTTGTTTTTCATCAATTTTCACACTTGGGTAAATTAACCAATTTCGCCAAACATTAGCTTTATCTTCACGGTGCTCGGCAAAACATAGGCTAATATGACTCTTTATAGCAAAGTAGTCTTTATAAGCAGTTACTTCATCATTAATGCTAAAGCTAAAATCAACTAAAGGGATAGACAAACCTAAGCCCCAAGCTTTTATGTAAGACTCTTTTAAGGTCCAGTAATCATAAAATCGGTCATGTTGCTGTTGTACCGGTAAATCAAATAGTTCTTCATTTTCTTTTTGTGAATAATAACGTTCAGCAATTGATAACACATTATTATTGCGACCAGTGTTTTCAACATCACAACCAATATCATCTTCTAATGTTACTGCACAAATAATGAGGCTTTTGGTATGACTAATATTAAAACGTAACGGAATAGGGCAATTTACCACTTCAGGTTTATCTTTTATGCCTTTTTCAAACTGCCACTCTTGCGGCGAAATATCGGCATAATACGATAATAGATCGCGAATAAATGCTCGAGTAACTAAAGCATCGTGTCTGTCTTTAGCAAATTTATAACGCTGTTGTTTAGTTAATTCTGTTTCGTTAAGTAGTGCAGTATAACTTGCTAGTAATTCATCATCGCCAAGTACTTCTTCAGGTTTTGTTACCCATAAATGAATGTCATTTTTAGCGATGTTTATTTTTTGTGTTGAACGACTAGCACGTTCGGCTTGAGAAAAAGAGTTCATAAAAGTATCGGAAGCTTATATAGCCTAAATTGTCGCCTTGCTACTTAATTATTATTGTAATGAGTGATTATTATTGAAGTGCAGATTGAGTTAACTAAAAATAGAAGGACATTTTATCATATAAGTAGCGCTGTGTTTAATCTTTATCTTTCTATGTAATTATTTATTAACATATACCCAATGATCTTTATTTGTATGAATATGAATCAATAATTCATAACAAAATTGAATTATATAGCTTATCTATTAAGATCAGTAATAAAGCTTATTTATTAAAAATACAAAAGTAAGTATCGGGTGATTGTGTTGGCTTTGAAACCTGTGTATATTAATCCGCTCAACTAGTTATAAATATTTTAGTTAACAAAAAGGCTAAGTTATAGCACCGCAGGGGGAATTAACACGGATGAAGTTACTTGAATAAAGCAAAGCAAAATAAGCAAGGCGCTCAACACGCTAATGCAACCACCACACCTGAAATACGTGCTTTTATTCATGAATCCGACTTACCAACCGCGGTACTTGCTCGCCTGTTAAAAATATCTGAAGCCACCGTACGTAAGTGGCGAAAACGTGAATCAATTAATGATGCCTCGCACGTTCCTAAGCAATTAAAGACTACCTTAAGCCAAGCGCAAGAATATGTTGTAGTAGAACTGCGTACCCGATTATTACTCTCTCTTGATGAATTACTTAGTGTATGTAAGCAGTTTATTAATCCGAATGTATCGCGAGCTGGTTTACAGCGTTGTCTTAAGCGACATGGTGTTTCTCGTCTTGCTGATATGGATGAACACGTTAGTGATGTTGATGCAGCAGCCACTATTAGAGTAACGTTAGAAGATACACAAGCACATCAACAGCTCACTTCAGATCTTTCGCCAGAGGCAATGCGTGCGGTATTAAATCGTGTTCAACAACTTAATGGCAAATTGGGTGAAACATTGGATGACAAAGAGGTTGTGCAAGTAAGAGTTACTCAGTTACCTGACTTTTCAGACCGTAAAGCAGATAATAAAGCAGACAATAAAACAAGTAGCTCAACAGATAATTCAACAGATAAGCCTGAAAAAACAACCAATAAACATCGTTTATTAATTGCCAATGATCCCGCCTCTGGTTGGGTTTATGTTGATGTTTACGATGGTAATGAAAGTGAAGCTGCAGGGCGCTATATGCGTTATGTATTGAACAAGGCTCCTTTTCATATTCGCCGAGTTTTGGCGGAAAATTACAATGAATTTTTAAGTCGTTTTCGATTGTTAAATGAAAGTCCTGATGAAGCAACCACTCATTTTAGTGTAGAAAATACTGAAATTATTGCGGGTGAAAAAAACGCATCAGAGTCAGAATCAAGCCGACTCAAATCCGAAAATCACCACATTAATAGCATTGCTGATCACAGTGAAAATAACAGTGCTAACAAATAATAACCCAGAGTAACCACCATGGCTAAAAAGCAAACCACAACAACTAACCCAGACGTTTCTCCAGTAAATGATGAGAGCGAACAAGCGTTTAATTCTCGCTTACAAGAATGTCCTATTGCCATTGTTGGTATGGCTTCTATTTTTGCTGGCGCAAAAAACTTAGAAGATTACTGGGATAATATTCTTGAGTCTGTTAATGGTATTACGGAAGTACCTGAAAGTCAGTGGAAGGTTGATGATTACTTTGATAGCGATCCAAAAGTCAAAGATAAAACTTACTGTAAGCGTGGTGGCTTTTTACCTGAAATAGATTTTGATCCTATGGAGTTTGGTTTGCCACCAAACATTATGGAGTTAACCGATATTGCACAACTTCTGTCGTTAGTGGTGGCGCGTGAAGTATTAAATGATGCAGGTATTGGTGATGATTCTACTTACGACAGAGATAAAGTAGGTATTACCCTAGGTATAGGCGGTGGTCAAAAACAAATTGGTCCGTTAACCTCACGCTTACAAGGTCCTGTACTTGATAAAGTGCTCAAAGCCTCAGGTGTTGATGGCGAAGATCGGGCCATGATCATCGAGAAATTCAAAAAAGCTTACATCGACTGGGAAGAGAACTCGTTCCCTGGCATGCTAGGTAATGTTATCGCCGGTAGAATTGCCAATCGCTTTGATTTTGGCGGTACTAACTGTGTGGTAGATGCTGCATGTGCTAGCTCATTATCGGCAATAAAATTAGCGGTTTCAGACTTACTTGAATATCGCTCAGAAGTGATGATTTCAGGTGGTGTTTGTTGTGATAACTCACCATTTATGTATATGTCATTTTCTAAAACACCAGCGTTTACTACTAACGAAGATATTCGCCCGTTTGACGTTGACTCAAAAGGTATGATGATTGGCGAAGGTATTGGCATGATGGCGTTTAAGCGCCTTGAAGATGCTGAGCGCGATGGCGATAGAGTTTATGCAGTACTTAAAGGTATTGGCACTTCAAGCGATGGTCGTTTTAAATCTATTTACGCGCCTCGTCCAGACGGCCAAGCGAAAGCATTAAAACGTGCTTATGACGATGCTGGTTTTACTCCTAAAAGTTGTGGTTTACTTGAAGCGCACGGTACAGGTACTAAAGCCGGTGATGCTGCAGAATTTAAAGGTTTAGTAAAACATTTCACCCAAGACAATGACGATAAACAACATATTGCGCTAGGCTCGGTTAAATCTCAAATTGGTCACACCAAAGCAGCAGCAGGCGCTGCAGGTATGATGAAGGCAGTATTGGCTTTACATCATAAAGTGCTACCAGCAACGATAAATGTTGATACGCCAAACCCAGCCCTTGATGTTGAAAATAGCCCTCTGTATATCAATAGCGAAACACGTCCATGGATGCCGCGCGCAGATGGTTTATCACGCCGTGCAGGTATTAGCTCATTTGGCTTTGGCGGTACAAACTTCCACATGGTATTAGAAGAATATCAAGCAAAAGCTAGCGGACAATATCGTTTAAATACTGTGCCACAATCAATATTATTCAATGCTAAAAACGAAGCTGAGTTAATTAGCGAACTACAACGTTGGCAAGCTAAATTAGCCGTTGAACTTGATGCACAACCTTATGTTTTTAATGCGTTAGTTACTGAGTGCCAGGCAAAAGAAATAGCTGATAATGATACGCGTTGTGGTTTTGTAGCTAAAAATGCCGATGAAGCTTTAACGTATATCGACTTAGCATTAAAACAGTTTGCTGCTAAGCCGAACAGTAAACAATGGTCACTGCCAACAGGTATTTATTACCGACAATCTGCGTTAGCATCATCAGCAGCTAAGGTAGTTGCACTGTTTTCAGGCCAAGGCTCACAATATGTCAATATGGGGCGTGAACTTGCTTGTAACTTTCCAACGGTAATGCAAGCGGCCAGTGATATGGACACGTTATTTACTCAGGCAGGTTTACCGCAATTATCATCGGTTAGCTATCCTATTCCTGTGTTTAATAACGACGCACGTAAAGCACAAGATGAAGCGTTAAGATTAACACAACACGCACAACCTGCCATAGGCACACTCAGTGTCGGATTATACAAAACCTTTACCAATGCAGGCTTTAAAGCAGATTTTGCTGCCGGACATAGTTTTGGTGAATTAACCGCATTATGGGCGGCAGGTGTATTGTCTGAACAAGATTATATGACGTTAGCCGTAAGCCGTGGACAAGCGATGGCAGCACCTGAATCGTCAACTGAAGAGAAAGATAAAGATAAAGCTATTGATAACGGGACTCTTGATAACGGAACAATGATCGCTGTTGTTGGTGAACCTGAAAAAGTTGCCGAGGTGATTGCCGATATCAGCGATATTTCAATTGCTAACTACAACTCAAATAATCAAGTGGTTGTTGCTGGCGTTACTGCTCAAATTGAGCTTGCGAATAAAGCATTAACAACACAAGGCTTTAAAGTTGTACCTTTACCTGTTTCAGCGGCATTTCATACGCCATTAGTTGCCCATGCACAAAAGCCATTCGCTAAAGCTATTGATGATGTAACGTTTAATGCACCAAGTATTCCTGTATTTGCTAATGGCACAGGTAAAGCCCATTCAAATAAAACCAGTGATATTAAAAAAGCGCTTAAAAACCACATTTTAGAATCAGTACACTTTAATACTGAAATAGAAAATATTTATGCAGCCGGCGGTCGAGTCTTTGTCGAATTTGGTCCTAAAAATGTGTTAACTAAATTAGTTGAAAATATCCTCGCTGATAGAGACGACGTTATTACTATTGCGGTTAATGACAATACTAAAAAATCATCAGACACGCAATTAAGACAAGCAGCGGTACAACTTGCGGTATTGGGTGTTCAACTTGAAGATGTTGACAAATACAGTGCGGTAAAACGTCCGTTATCAGCACCAAAAATGTCACCATTAGCAATGAAACTAACAGGAAAATCTTATGTTAGCGCGAAAACAGAAAAAGCCTTTGCTGATGCGTTAGCTGACGGGCAAGTTATTAAACAAGCCAAACCGACAGAAATCGTTGTTGAAAAAGTTATTGAAAAAATTGTTGAAAAGCCAGTAGAAAAAATAGTTGAAAAGGTAGTCGAAGTGCCAGTAGAAAAAATTGTACATGTATCTGAGCAAACGCAAAGTATAAATAACCAATCTAGTGCGGCGTCAACGCAAGGCGATATTGAAGCTTTTATTGCCCATCAACAACAATTGTTGAATGTGCATGAGCAATATATGCAAGGTCCGCAGGCTTATGCAAAAACTGTTGATAATGTTTTAAACTCCATTGCAAACCAAAATGGTGCTGAAATTCCCGCCAGTGTTGAACGTACTTTGAACATGTATCACGATTTTCAAACTGAAACACTACGCGTGCATGAGCAATACTTAAATAGTCAAACTGATAAAATGGCAGCAATGATGACAAATTCATCTGTGCAGCCAAGGGTAGCAGTTCAAGAGGTTTTACAAACGCAGCCGCAAACACCATTACCTCTAACACAAGCACCCCATGCGACTAGCCAAGAACCAGTTAAACCTGAGCAAGTAAAAGTAAGTGCACAGAAAGTAACTGCTGATTTTGCGCAAGTGACGGCAAGTGTACCTCCTGCTACAGTGGCACCTATTCAAGAGGCAAGTGTTAAAGGTCTTGATTTAGCAAACATACAAACCGTAATGATGGACGTAGTTGCCGATAAAACCGGTTACCCAACCGAAATGCTAGANNGTGACTTACCAGAGTTAAATCCAGAAGATTTAGCTGAGTTAAGAACCCTTGGTGAAATTGTTAGTTATATGCAAAGCAAGGTTACAGCTGAAGAAGTTACCGTAGAAAACGCTACGTCAACTTCAGCTACTCCAGATACAAAAACCATCACAATCGACTTAGGTCACATTCAAACCGTAATGATGAAAGTCGTAGCAGACAAAACAGGTTATCCAACCGAAATGCTAGAGCTTGGCATGGATATGGAAGCCGATCTTGGTATTGATTCTATTAAGCGTGTTGAAATTCTAGGTGCGGTACAAGACATAATTAATGATTTACCAGAGCTTAACCCTGAAGATTTAGCTGAGCTAAGAACCCTTGGTGAAATCGTTTCTTATATGCAAGAGAAGATGCAGGCTAGTTCACCAGGAAAAAGTTCAACGGCTGTTATTTCACCTCAAGTAGCCGGAGAAACACCAACTTTACATTCAGCATCTACTGAAACTACCGACTTAGCGCATATCCAAACGGTGATGATGGACGTAGTTGCCGATAAAACCGGTTATCCAACTGAAATGCTAGAGCTTGGCATGGATATGGAAGCCGATCTTGGTATTGATTCAATTAAACGTGTTGAAATCCTAGGTGCAGTACAAGACATTATTAGTGACTTACCAGAGTTAAA
>NZ_JAHKPR010000044.1 GCF_018860585.1 Colwellia sp. E2M01 | reverse complement strand
AACTTAATCAACTTGGTATTAGATTTTCGTACTAGCTTTAACTCAGGTTTAACCCAAGTTTAATTCTCGTTTTATATGCTTGTTTCTTAACCCTTCGTGGATTTCCTTTTGGCAATAAACAATGCAATAAAAATGAAGAACGAGCCAAGAGCAAGTCTAATAAGATCACCCTCTGATGCTTCTTTAGCTTCACCAAACACAAATAGAGAAGCGAACATTGCTAACGGTACAACCGCATTATTAAAGGTCGCTAGCACGCCAACACTGGTTTGAGTACCACCTTTATTCCACAGATAAAAACCTAAACCTGAGGCAATAACACCCATATAAACTAAAACAGACCATTGTCTTGCTGTGGCTTCAAAAGGAATAGGAGACTGCTGAGAAATTAGCAAGGTTGCTAAGGTGGTAAAAATTGCCGCACCTAAGTACAAAAAGCCAAATACTGAGCTGTTACTAAGTTGGGGGCGCGCCTGCTTCCAATCGCGATAATAAACTTGTCCAAAAGCAAACGCCAAATTGGCAATTTGCATTAAACCAAAGCCAAACCAAATTTCACTTGAGTCAATATCACCCATTTTTATAATAGCGGCACCAAACACTGAAAATAGTGTAGCTACGACATACCAAGGCGTGAAAGTTCGCTGCCTAATATCATTAATAATCACAATATAAAGTGGCGTAAGCACGCTAAATAACGCGACTAAATGTGAAGGTAAATGATCAAAGGCTGAAAGGTAACATATATACATTACACCATATTGCAGCGCACCAAGAAGTATCAGTTGCCCTTTTTCTTTGTTATTTGTATTCACTAACTTAATAAAAGGAAGAAAAACAATAAACGCTATAATTAGCCGAGTATCAGCTATTTGTAGCGGATCAAGGCCTTTAAATGTATTACCAATAAGACCAAATGAAAAAGCCCAAATGAGTGTGGTGATCACTAAATAAATCATTAAAACTCTCTCATCATTATTATTTATCTCAAAGTTATTATTTTATCTAAAAGTCATTATTTTATCTAAAGTTATAGTTGAGTAACTCAATTACAAGTGAACTTACCAGCTATAAGTAGCGCTTAGTGTGTATTGTTCGCCTCGCCCTGGGGTACCAGGTACTTCTTCAAACGATTCATCCCAAATATTGTCAGCTGCAAAACTAATATTTAATCCTGCTATTTGCGACGGTAAAATATTTATTGTTAAGTGGGTAAATAAAGCCTCATCATCACCATTACGTAATGCGTTTTCTTGTTGTTTACGCCATTCGTTATCAATACGGAATTCTAAAATATCAATCGGACGCCAGATAAATCCTAGAGTAACGCGATGATCAGGAAAGTTTAGCGCATAAAAGCTCGCATCAATATCAGCATCACCATAATCTTCTGATTTTTTTAAGTAGGTATAGCCAGTGATAATTTCAGCATTATCAAAATGTTTTACGGCTGTCAGCTCTAGTCCAAAAGTGTCAATATCAACTGGGTTAGCTGTGCGCGCAGAGGTTGAGTCAAAACTATAAGTCCAGTCTGTTAACTCATCATCTTGTCGATAAAAAATTGCTGAATTTAAACGCCAGCTTTCTCGGTCTAATGCCAAACCTAATTCAAGGTTCTTAGTTGTTTCTCTGCCTAAATCATAATTACTTCTAAATAAGCCACCTGAATCACTGCCACCTATCGCTGTATATCCAGCAACTTGTGTAGCTTCAGCATAAGATAAATACAGAGTTTGAGAGGTATCATCAGCATTTAATATATTCCATGACACATCACCAATTAATGAGGTTTGCGAGTCATCTCGGTTAGTGTCATCAAACGTTGCACCTAAACGAAAAACTACTTGATCATCATTTTGCAGGTTTAATTGGTACTCAGGCAAAACGCTAACTTTATAATAATTACGTGAGGTAAAATTATTTTCAAGTGAGGTCGATTTAATATTATCGGCGATAAACTGCGCCGAGTAATTTAATGCGAATGCAGATGTTTGCGCATGACGACCTGATAAGGCGATTGATTTTACTTTGGTTTCATGAAAAGACTCAAAAGCCTGAGGATTTTCACGTGAATAGATGTAATGGTCGTGATTTTTACGGTAATAAGCAGATACTTCAAAAGTGCTATTTTGTGCATAAGACTGTTTATGATTAAGGATAAGTAATTCGGTTTTAATGTCTTCTGTTTCATTAACATTAAATGGCGTGTACATATTTGGCCAACCAAAGAACTTCTTTTGTGAGCCAAAAAACAAATCTGTTTGTGATGTAGAACTCGCTAACTGAATACGACCAGAAGCACGTTGAAAGTCATGGTCGCCATTTTCTATAGTGCCATCACTTTCAGAACGAGAAAATTCGCCTTCAAAGCCAATATCCCACTCACTCGATTCACCTAAATCCATACTAATTGCACTGTGTACACGTTGTAGATTAAAGTTATTATTACCAGCGCCTAATGCAACACTGCCTGACGTTTTTATTGCTTTCCAACTTCTTGAAACCGTACCTACCGAGCTATTAACACCCATTAAACCATTATCGACACCAGTATAAACATTAGCGTTACCTAGCATTTCTTGAGCAATTGGGATTTCAGCCGAATAATGCCCTGTTTGCGGATCAAATAATGTAGCACTACCGATTCTAAAGCCTGTATTTTCAAAAATACCACCACGAATGGTAACATCGGCTTGTGCTTCCGCCATATTTCGAGACTGTAGATCTATGCGTGGATCGTATTCAAGGTTTGATACAGGCGAGCTAAAAGTACCAACTGCTTTTGTATTTGCCGTAGCGGATGCTTCAACGACAATACTCTCAATACTTTTTTTCGCTACTTGTTGTTCTTCAACATTCGTTTTTTCAGTATTAGCTTTATTAATATTAGCTTTGTCAGATTGCTTGTCTTCATTATAAAAAGCAGACGCTAAAGGTGATATGCTTAATATCAAAATGGGCAGGATAATGTTTATAGCTCGGTTCATGTTAATATTCTCTACTTACAATATTTAATCTATGAAAAATTAATCTATCAAAAATTAATTTTGGTGTTATCGCTGCTGCGTAAAAGGTTTGCTTCCAGCAGCGTAAAATTGGCGATATTTTACCTTAGAGAGAAGCACACTTCTCATTAAACCCAAAGCCTCAAGCTCAAAGGTTTACAAACGAACATTTAAAGCACAATGTGGAATATAAAAAACAAAACTTAATATAGTTTTTTTAACTACTCAATTTAATAGCGACTCGATATGACCCAAATACCAAACAAGCCTAACGACGAAAATGAAGTTATTTACTTTGCTGGAGGCTGTCTTTGGGGAGTACAAGAGTTTTTAAAGCATTTGCCCGGTGTTAAGGATACTGAAGCAGGTAGAGCAAATGGTGAAAGTAATACAACACAAAGCAGTTATGATGGCTATGCTGAATGCGTGCAAGTTAGCTTTTCTCCTAAAGCGGTGACACTTACCCAATTGATAGACTATTTTTTTGAAATAATTGACCCTTATAGTGTGAATAAGCAAGGCCAAGATATCGGTAAAAAATATCGTACTGGCATATACAGTAAGCAAATAAAGCATCTGCAAATAGCTCGAGAATATATTAATAAGCGAGATGATGCTGAACAAGTTGTTGTTGAGATTTTAGCGCTTAACAATTACGTAAAAAGTGATGACGAACATCAAGAGCGACTCTCTCGCTTCCCTAATGATTACTGTCATATTCCTAAAAATATACTGCATAAATACAAATAACTAAGCAAGACAACCAAATAGTTTTTATTATAACGTTAATTATTTGTAAAACGACTGCAATAACTACTTGTGTTATCTAAGAATTGCGCTAACCTAAGAGACAGTAATTTGCTCACGGACTGCGCTAAAAATGATTACCTTTACGCTTTTATTCTCTAACATAAAACGTTCATTTCATCTCATTATTACTTCGTTAATAGCAACTAAGCAAATCACTCTGTTTATACCATTTCAACTGCGCTTATTATCTAGCACTCAACATTTTTCAAACAATGTTCACCACACAAAATTAACAACAAGTGCGCTAAAAACCGTCAATCAAATAACTTTCAACTAAATGAGGTTGTACATGACTAACCACGCCCTAAATACTATAAAAAACTTAAATGTGGCAAAACCGCTATCGCTAACTTTAGTCGCGTTAAGTGTGTTTTGTTCAGTTAATGCTTATAGCCAAGAAACTGATCAGCAACGTATTCAAAGTTTAGAAAAACGCTTACAAGAATTAGAAAAACAAGTTCAAAAGCAAGGCTCAGAACATACTCAGCAAACATTTATTGAAAATGAAGTTATATTGGTAGATATACCTAAAACAGAGCAACGAGCAAGTTACGAGTTTGCTGCCCCCGATAAAAGTATCAAACTAAGTAATAGTGATACAGTTCTACAAATTGGCGGTCAAGTTTGGTTAGATGCTATCTATAATAGTGGAGAAATGACCAACCGCGCAGGTTTTCAACCCTCATCTATTGCTCATGAAGATAATACAACAAAAGACGATACTCTATTAACAGTCGGGCAATCTAAACTTTCTTTCAAAAGTTTTACACCAACCGATTACGGCGTAATGACCACACGTTTTGAATTTGATATGTTTGACTCTTCTGGTGATGCTGGTTTTCATTTGACACATTTATGGGGTGAAATTGGAGACTTTGGTGCTGGTCAAACTTTTAGTGGCTTTATGGACATTAATTCATTTCCAAATACCTTAGAGTATTGGGGGCCTAACTCCATGATTTTTGTTCGCCAACCGCAAGTACGTTATAACACCGCGGTAAGTAAACATGGCCGAGTGATATTTACTATAGAAAAGTCATCTAGTGATTTTGCAACACCCGCAGTTGCTAATTCTACAGACTATAACAGTAATAATGACAATACAAATGAGCTACCTGACTTTACCGCAGCCTATTTACACAGTGATGATTTTGGCTACATTAAATCGGTAATGATACTAAGAAAACTTGGTTATAAAACAAGTACCAGCAAAGACACTACCTTAGGTTGGGGTATGAATATTTCTGGTTTGATTAATTTACCTTCTGATGATTCAATTCAATACCAATTTATTTATGGTGAAGGTATTGGCCGTTATGTAAATGATACTTGCTGTAATTACTACAGTGATGTAGCAGGAGGTGTTGATGCCGGTTTAAATGATAATGGTAATTTAAAAGCCATTCCTGTGGCTGGTGGTTTTGCTTATTACAACAAGCAATGGAATGACAAATTTAGTAGTGCTATTGGTTACAGCTACTTAACTGTTGATAACCTAAACACCCAAAACGACAATTCAATTAAAGATAGTGCTTATTCAACGGTTAACCTACTTTGGTCTCCAGATGAGCAAATAAAAACAGGTGTCGAATTACAATATGGCGACATTCAAAGTAAATCAGGCACCGAGTCAGATAACTTTAGAATTCAAGCCTCTGTCGGTTTTAAATATTAATAAGGAATTTATATAATGAAATTAACTCACTACACAGTAAGTAAATACGCACTTATTAGCCTACAAATTTTGGTATTAGTATTTGTTAGCCCACTGCATGCAAAAGCACCGCAAAAAATACAAATACAAACAGTTATAGATGAGGCTTACAATAAGTTTAGCCAACAAAACCCTGGTAAAAATGCCGATTATATCCCAGCCTTAGCTAAAGTGGATTCAGCTTACTTTGGTTTAGCTTTAGTAACACCAGACGGTAAAATTTATACCAAAGGTGATGTTGATCAATCTTTCTCAATTCAGTCTATTTCTAAAGTATTCACCTTAGCTTTAGCGATGGAAGAAAAAGGCGCTCAAACCATTCTTGATAAAGTGGGTGTTAATGCCACAGGTTTAGCATTTAATTCAGTTACCGCCATTGAACAAAACCCTGCACGTAGCGTTAATCCACTAGTTAACGCTGGTGCAATGGCAACGGTAAGTTTACTTGATGGTAGTAACGATAAAGCTAAATGGTCAACACTTGCTGCTTGGTATGATAAATTTGCTAATCGCCAGTTAAGTGTTTTACAAGATGTTTATAAATCTGAATCTGACACAAATAGTCATAACCGTGCTATTGCTGAATTATTAGTGTCTTACGATAGGTTTTACGGTGATGTGGACCTAAACCTAGACATTTACACTCGCCAATGCTCTGTTGCAGTAACCGCTAAAGATTTAGCCATTATGGCTTCTGTGTTTGCTAATAATGGCGTCCATCCATTAACAGGTAAACGTCTAATGAGTAGTGACAATGTAGCGCGCGTATTGGCGGTAATGACAACAGCTGGTTTATATGAAAATAGTGGTCAGTGGGCTTATCAGGTAGGTTTACCGGCTAAAAGTGGTGTAGGGGGCGGTATTATTGCTGTATCTCCTGGTCAGTTTTCAGTAGCGGTATTCTCACCAAGACTTGATGCTGCGGGTAACAGTATTCGTGCACAACAAGCAATTGATTATATTGCTGAACAACTAGATGCCAATGTTTTTTAATTGTAAACATTAATATAAAAAGCTGGCAGTAACATCAACTTATCGATGCTATTGTCAGCTTTTTTATTGCTTCACCTTATTCCCCTTAGATAAAACCTTATTCCTCTTAGATAAAACCTTATTTATTCAGCCACGCTATTCAGTCAATAGAGCGCAAATAATGATATTTAAGCTATACTAATAATCAAGAGTTTTCTGGTTTCCTCTCCCAGGCCAGAAAACAAAAAGCCTGTTTTTTCATTTAAATGAAATCACAGGCTTTTTTATGTATTAGAGTGTAAATATTAAGTGCAAGTTATAACACTACAGATGATGAACAATAGGATGGTTAGTGAATAATGAGCTACTACATTATCCTGACTATTAAACTCACTATGTTCATTAGATTTGTACTACACGATAACCTTGGCCTTTAAGTAAAGATAATACACTATCGTTACCCACCAAGTGCGCCACACCAACTAACACAAACTCACGCTCTTTATTGACAAACATAGTATTAATGTCTTTTACCCAATTTTTATTACGGTCTAGCAACATTGTCTTTAACGTTTTAGGATCTTCTTGCATTGGCTTAATCGCTAAGTTATTTAATTGTTGGCTATTACCGCTACGCCACGCACTCAGCAATCCAGTAAACATACCTTTAAAATTCTTCATTTGTTTAAGGTTTGATTCAATAAATTTGTTTTCATGGCCTATGCCCATATTAGCAATCATATTCATTTGAAACTCAGCCGTTTCAAAATAGGCGATAGCTTTATTGTCTTGCATCGCTTTTTTGCTGTAAAAAACATCAACCCCTTCACCAGCTAAGCCAGCTCGCTGTACCTCTAACACCGTCAACATAGTGACCAAAAAGCCCGGCTTAAATTGTTGTAACATCGCTAAATCTGTACCTAAACTAGCCACATATTGTTTAAGTTGTTGGTAAGTATTTTTACTTATAAAATTGCTAATATTTTTACCATTGCTATAACTCATTTGTTGCATCATTTTTATTTGTGCGCCTAAATCATTGCTATCAGGTAACTGAGCTTCTAGTACAATGCTATCGCTATCTTTGTACGCTTGCTCGAACTCTTTAGGTAACGGAAACTCTGAAGGTGGTAAAATATGAACAGTACCACCAATATAAATATACTCACCATCTTTACTCACTTTCCATACAGATGATTTTGCCCATACATTTGTCGCTAATAAACTAGCAATGATGAGACCTGTAACGATCAAGGTTTTATTAATTACACGGTTTGACATAA
Organism: Colwellia sp. E2M01; assembly: GCF_018860585.1. Classification (GTDB taxonomy): domain Bacteria; phylum Pseudomonadota; class Gammaproteobacteria; order Enterobacterales; family Alteromonadaceae; genus Colwellia. Next base: position 26,044 of record NZ_JAHKPR010000044.1, on the reverse strand, counting down.
ATGTTCTTCTCTTTTCTCGTAGTGTCGATAATTATTCAACAAATACTTGTTAGTGGTTACCTAGCTTTAATTATATTGTAAATGCTATTTTTTCGTCTAAATGAATTCTCTCAATAATACTTTGGCTGAACTGTTTAACGCTCTATTAAAAACCTATTAACTAGTATTTTTTTACTGTTAAACAAAGGGGCAACTTGATAGGCTATATTTTCAGCTAACTTAACGCGTGCTTAAACTTATCTTTATTTATCTTAATCCGCCAACTAAAATTTTAATTATTTGTTTAGTGGTATTCAAACTTTCCGCTTGTAGTTCAAACCAAGCGCGTACGGTTTATGATAGCCGTTTTGATTTTTCACAAGTAAAAAATTACGGTTTTTATAATAATGACTCTGAGTTTTTTAACAGTCAAAGTATTGATTATGCTCAACGAAGCCGTGTTGAACTAGCGATAGAAAAAAACCTAAGCAAACAAAATTTACAATACATAAACCTTGAACAAGCAGATATTATTATTACTTACCATTTGGTGAGTAAAAAATATAAAGATTACCAAGCCTACAATAAGGCTGTGCTTTTTTGTTCATATTGTTTAATAGCGAATACTTGGGTGACTCAGGACGAAGAATGGAAAGTATATCCTGATGGTTTAATTATTGATTTAGTCGATCCTAAAAATAATCGCTCGGTATGGCGCAGTATTTATCCTATGAATTACAGTATCAAAGATAATAGTAATAAACAAAATAACAAGATAATAAATGCCGTCAACACTATGTTAATGCAATATCCAAATTCAAAAATTAACGATTAAAAGTCTGTAAATAAAGAACTATTTGTATAACGATAAACGCTGGATTAAATAAATATTTTCTAACATAATTATTTTGCACTAATACCTATTCAATCCGCTATTAGCGTTTTATAATGCCCCATTCAAATACCATAAGACTATTATTTATATATGAACTACCCCGATGACGAAACAGGCCAAGTATTAGCCGAAATGCACCAAGCAGGTATAGACTTAAGCCAATCACATGAGGTGGTTTTTTTTCATCTATTTGAAAAAGAAAGCCAAGCCCAAGCCATGCTTGATTATTTACAAGAGCATTTACCCGCAGTAAAAAGTAACTTACACCCGGATGAAACACCGAATGTCTGGGATCTCGACTGCACCATAGTAATGACACCATCACATGCGGCTATTATTGAGCAAGAAGAAGCTTTTGATAAAATTGTGACCAAGTTTTCTGGTTATAGTGACGGCTGGGGGATTGAAGCTTAATCAATGCTTCGACTTAGAATTCATGATTCAATTTTATTTCAAAAAATACAAGATGTATGTGGCTATAGCAGCTCAGTCTGTTGCTTTATACCTATGTAAATCTCATGGCACAACCTTCAATAAGTATCGTCGTTTCTTCACGCAAATGATTGTAAATAGTGTTGGTGCAAAGGTTAAGCTTATTGGCACTATTGATGCTGATACCGATATATTAATTATTAATCATCAAAGCATGTTTGATATCTTCTCATTAGAGCAAGTGGTAGGTAATGATATTCGCTTTATTGGTAGAACAGGGATTATGGACGTATGGCCTGTATCTCGTATAGTTGACGTAGTTGGACACATTACCGTTGATCAAAAAGACAGCCGTGCCATTATCAAATTATTAAAAGACGTGAAAGCATGTAAAGGCAAAAAAGTCGTTATATTCCCTGAAGGTACTCGTTCGCAGTCAGGAAAAATAGAACCGTTTGAAGCGGGTGCAAAGCTATTAGTTGAGAAATTAAAGCTTAAAGCCCAACCTGTTGTCATTAAAAATATTTTAGACATTTATAACGAGTCAGCTAAAACAGCTAAATCTGGCACTATCGAAATTGAAGCCTTACCGCCAGTTACCATTACTGAAGGTTGGTATGAACAGATTCAATTACAAATGAACGAAGTTTTTATCAAAAAATAGCCCAAAACAGTCACATGTAATATTTTTAAACGCATTACATACTAACTATAAATCGCTAAAACACTTTCCAGATTTAATTTTATTTATACTCAGAACTCTATGAATACCTGCATAGAGTTCTTTTATGAGTTATACCAATTTGATTAATTTTCGGTGAGTGGGAAAGAACTTAATCAACTTGCTATTACTCTTTTACTGCTTATTCTTTGCTAAAAGAGTCAATAAAAGCTTGTAATCCTGACTGCACAAATTCGTAAGTTTTATCAATATTAGAAGAAACATCTCCTTCTAAAACATTTAAACCACCCAAAATTTCTTTAGCTTCAGCAAAACCTTGTTCAATACCACCACCAATAACTGCCATAAAGCTACTTAATGATTCTTCTTCGGTCATATCAGGGTTTTGCTCCCGATAAGCAGTTAAAAACTGCGTACTAAACGAAACAATACGTTCAGCAGTTGATTCAGGGCTATAATCAACGCCTGATTCGGCAGCATCTCATTTAACTTGATATAGAAGTGCTTTTATTTTGAGCGATATTACTCTTTCGAATCATGATTGCTAGAATCATGACTCGGCAAGTCGATTAAATGAAATGCAGGCAAAGAAAGGTGCCAGTAAATAGCCGCTAAACGCAAGGTTAACGCTGATGTTATAGCGACTAACATGGCATAAGGCTCACTCCAACCAAGCCAATGCAAAAGCACATATAAACTACCGCCTAGCATGGCTGCTAACGCGTATATTTCTTCGCGTAAAATCATTGGAATTACATTACACAACACATCACGGATCATACCTCCTGCAACCGCTGTAATAGTGCCCAATACGATAGAAACTGAGATCGGCGCGCCTAAATAAAGCGCTTTTTGAGTACCAACCACCGCAAATAATGCCAACCCCAAAGCGTCAGAAATAAGTAAAAAGCGTTTAGGGATACGCTTAGGTTTACTAATTAAAACAATGGTTAACAGCGCTGTTGCCAAAATAACATAGAGGTAATAAGGTTTTTCTACCCAAAATACTGGTGTTTGTAAAATAACATCACGAATAGTACCGCCACCAACGGCTGTTACTGACGCCAGTACCACCACTCCGAAGGGATCAAGCTGATAACGTCCAGCCATTAACGCACCAGACAAAGCAAAAACGATGACACCAAAAATATCTAAATAAAATAATAACTCATACATAAAATAGCTGCTTTATAACAAGAGTAAAAAGGTGATATGTAATAAAAACGAATACACTACCGAGTTAAATGACTTAGATACTGCCAAGCTACCGCCAACAATACCAGTAAAAATAAGCTGCCATATATCGCGAAGTTAACCTTACTTGTCGCTTTGATCATATCGATTGGCATAGGTTGATTACTTGTATCGTTAAAGGCTGGTTTACGTAATTTCTCAGCTTCGGTAACGGCTATTAAAGCCTGTTCATCATGCTTACTATTTTGCTCTGGATTAGCTTTATCATCGAGATCTGCATTAGACGTTTCTTGCAAATAAATCGCCACACCCCCCAATCTTATTGACAGTGAAAGTGCGTGAACAGCAATGATAAAGTTATTATTGAGAGCAAAAAAGTGTTGCTTGGTTGAGCGCCAAAAGTTGAAGCTACCTTGCCCTAAACAGCCAAGAAGTAACATTAACGTCATTACCCTATTCGGTATCCACTGTAATATTTGACTAAAGAATTGACTGTAAAAACCAAAGTATTTAAAGCTAATGAGCTTAGTATTCCAGCAGTAATGCATTTCTAATATTAATCGATAACTCAAAGCCGCCAGCGGTCCCGCGACAATAAATATAAAACTTACAACATAAATCTGCTGCATACTACGTAATAATTGCATTTCAATTGCCGCTTTACTCAGGCCAACAATAGAAAGCGTTGCAGTTTCTCTTAACACTAATGGTTTTAACGTTTGTTTGGCTAAATGTTTTTGTTTTGATGCTAGCGCTTGTGCTATATCTTTATTGAATTGCCCTAAATGTAAACTACCGAGGGAACAATACAACAATAACCCTTGCCAAATATAATCCACTTCAACAAATTCAGCGAATAACCACAAAATAATGACAAGGGGTATTAAAGTAATTAATAACGCTAACAACCCAGCAATAATCTGCTGCGCGTTACTGTTATTACGATTGTTCACTTTTTTACTGAGCTGCATGCAGTAAAATTGAAAGTAACGTAATGGCTCATGCACAACAAAATGGCTAGCTATAAATTTAATGATCAACACAGTCACGAGAATCACTACGTGATATGTGAAAGCTGTTAATTCTGAAAACTCGATCATTAAATATCCTTTTCATTGTTAGTCTAAAACCTAGGACTAAATATTAGATACGAGACCTAGGTTTTAGGGACTAGCGCCTAGGCTCTAAATTAGCTTTGCGAAAGCGCCTTACCTTTAAGTTGTGCTAACATGTTTAACACTAATTGTGATGAATTTACTGAGGCGGTTTCTAAGTATTCTTCAAAAGTATGAGGGGATTCTTTACCCGCAATATCAGACAGCGAACGAATAATAACAAACGGTGTTTTAAGCTGTAAACATGCCTGCGCAATAGCAGCACCTTCCATTTCAACGGCTGCCATAGTTGGGAAGTTATTACGTGCTTTAGCTACGTCTTCTTCTTTGGTCATAAAAGTATCACCTGTGGTAATTAATCCTGTGATAGCTGTTACGTCTTTGTCTGTAGATAATTGTGCAATACCTGCTTTAGCTGCTGCTACCAAATCTGCATGAGGCATAAATGCCACAGGGTTAGCTGGCAATTGACCTACTTCGTAACCAAAAGCCGTTAAGTCAACATCGTGATAACGAACTTCTGAGCTTACGACAATATCGCCTACTTTTAATGACGCATCAAAACCACCTGCAGAGCCGGTATTTACTACGTAATCAACAGCAAAGCGGTCTATTATAATAGCCGTTGCTAATGCTGCAGCAACTTTACCAATGCCTGATTGAACAATAACCACTTCAGAGCCGTCTAACTCACCTTGATGAAAGGTATAACCTGCATGTTCCGTACTAGTAGCATCGGTTAATTTAGCTTTTAAAATAGCTACTTCTGGCTCCATTGCGCCAATTATTCCTGCTTTCATATTCTAAGACTCCTGAATGTGTAATTCTTTTAATGATAAATATCTAAATTCTTTGTAAATAATATGGCTTATTTGCAATAAGCTTGTAAGCCATAAAAAATGAAGTTATCGATAAAGTATATTTCGTTGGCTAGGGCATTTTTATTGTTAATAGCGTTGCCATAATCATCTTCATTTTGACTTTGCGTTAGCTGCTGCTTATCAGTTAATAATAGTTCAGTTAACGCTAAACCGTTACCACCAGTTAAAATGATAACATCTAATTTCGCTTGTATTATTACTTGGTTAATACCTTGCTGGATCATACCTAAAGTTGCGCTCCAACAAGCATTGTGAACATTGTCACTGGTATTTTTCCCAAAGCTTATATCAGCACTGGCGTATTCTTCTGCGGTTACTAACGTGCTATTACTTAACAAGCTAGTGCGAAGAGTATCAATACCCGCCAATATCCAACCGCCTTGGTGTTGACCACTTTTTTCTAAAAAATCGATAGTTGTTGCTGTACCTGCATCAATAATGAGTACATTTTTTTGTGGATAAAGTTGGCTTGCCGCAACTAATGCTAACCAGCGATCAATACCAAGTTTAGTCGGCTCTTGATAAGCTGATTTCAAGTTGTTTTTCTGTTGTTCACTGTGTACTTGGCTATAACTAATACCTTGCGTATCACACCATGCTTTTAATGTTTTAGTTAAATTAGCACTCGCAACATTGGCAACAATAATTTGCGTGGCTTGGCTAAAACTCTCCACAAAATAGTCCATAGAAAAATCGTCATTACTTAACTGGGTGATTGCCGATAATTTATCGTTTTCACAATGAACATATTTAGTGCGACTATTGCCAATATCAATTAGGTAGATCATGCATCAATCCTAAGGCTTACTTCACCACCATAAACTGGCTTAACTACACCGTTAACTTCTAACAACAATGCACCTTGATTATTAACTCCACGGCAAATTCCTTGGGTAATTCGCTCTCCCGTAATAAGTTTAACCCGTTGATTTAAAAAGGCGTCATGAAGGTGCCACTCATCTAACATTGAAGATAAGCCTACGTGCTGATATTGCTGTAACCGTTGCTGTAAACTATTAATCAGTTGCGCGCTAAGCTCATTTCTATCAACTTTAACTGCGCTATGTGATTGTAGATCAGTCCAGTTTTGTTCGATCAATTTACCTACATCTTCAGGCATGTGTAAATTTAATCCTATACCGATAACACAATGGCTTGGCTCTAATGCCTGACCATCAAGGTCAATGAGTATTCCGGCGAGTTTTACGCCATCAAGATAAATATCGTTTGGCCATTTAAGCTGAACTTGTACGCCACTATGCGCTTTAACCGCATCGCTCACCGCTAATGCAGTAACTAGACTCAAGCCCATAGCCGCTGATAAACCTTGCTCTAAATACCAATACATTGAAAGATAAATTTGCGAGCCAAAAGGCGATATCCATTGTCTGCCACGGCGGCCTCGACCAGCACTTTGGTATTCAGCTAAACACACTTGCCCAGTAGTGACTTGATTCGGTAAGCGGCGCATTAAGTAATCATTGGTTGAATCAATGATGCTATGCACTTCAAGTAACGGCTTTTCATTTGTTGGATCTAATAAGCTAATAATTTTATCTTTTTCTAACAACTGTAATGGCTGCGCCAGCTTATAACCTTTACCGGTAACACTAAAAATATCTAAACCGATATCACTTAACGCTTTTATATGTTTGGCAATTGCCGTGCGGCTAATATTTAATTGCTCGCCAAGTAACTGTCCTGACACAAAATCGCCGCCTGCTAATGACTTAATTAAGTGCTCTTTTACTGTTTTAGTCATGGCTTAACTTTCCGATTGGGTGCGTGTCATTTAATGCTGTAAATGCCTGCTCGCCAAGGTGGCTGATCATGCGTACTTCTGGGATTAAAGTCACAGAGAACTTTTCAACGACAACTCGCTGAACATACTTAGCTAAACTTATAATGTCAGCGCCAAAATCACTACCGTAATTTACCAGCACCAAGGCTTGCTGTTGATGAACACCAACATTGTCATGCCGAAAACCTTTTAAACCAGCTTGGTCAATTAACCAGCCTGCGGCTAATTTAATTTCACCGTTTGCTTGCGGGTAATGAGGAATATTTTCAAACTTAGCTTGTATCGTTATGAATTCTTCAACGCTCACCACCGGGTTTTTAAAAAAGCTACCGGCATTGGCTAATACTTTCGGATCAGGCAATTTACTGCTGCGCAAAGCAATAACTTGATTCATTACCTCTGTCGCTGTACTTGCAACCGATAAAGTATCTAATCCCGCATAAGATAAATTAGGCTGCCAAGCTTTAGGAAATTTAAAAGTAACTTGGGTAATCAAACCTTTATTGTAATGAGACTGTTTAAAAATACTGTCTCGATAAGCAAAGTCGCAGTCTTTTTTTGTTAATGCGTGTAAAGTTTTACTGGCAAACTCAAACCACTGAACTTCTTCACAAAAGTCTGCAAACTCAACACCATAAGCGCCAATATTTTGCACGGGTGCAGCACCAACGCTACCAGGAATTAACGCTAAATTTTCGAGTCCATTAATACCTTTGGTTAAGCAAAAACACACCAATTCATGCCAATTTTCAGCTGCTCCCACGGTAACAAGGTAGTACTCTGCTTGCTCTTCAACAGTAATACCATGAAATTTTGGCTGAATAATAATAGGCGCACTTTCTTCCACAAATAAAGTATTACTGCCTTCACCGAGAATATAAAAAGGCTCAACAGTTAAATCAGGCAATTGTTGTAATTCTGCTAAATTACTGGGGAAATAAATATGCGAACAACTCGTTTTAATATTGAAACTGTTATTGCTTTGTAGCGCGTAATTTTGAATTGATTGCATAGCCATCAGCATGAAATGTGAAAGAAAACTTATGGTAAAGCATTGTACTTAAAAATACGCTTAACACCAATGATTCAAGCGGTTTAAAGAAGCTTTCTAACGAGAGCCAAACTAATGGCCAAAATTCATTGAATAACAAATAGTAAAGATATAAATTATTTACTGATAAGTTTAATTAAAAGTGTTAACCCTAGAAGGACAATACTTTATCAACTTAATCAGCCCCTATAAAACAATGAAAAGAAGAATTAATACAATTGGCTTTATCTGTATTTCAGTTAATTCTTAATTTGGCTATCATTTTACAATATATTTAAAGGAAGTAATCATGAATAAATCTTTACTATTTATACTTTTAGCAAGCACTTCAATGACTTCTATGGCACGTGATGATATTGCTGATTATTCAGTAGATGAAGCAATGTCAATTAATAAGATATCATCGGCAGTTGGCGAAGGCGTAGATTTTTACTTTGCCGATCAAAAACACAGTAAGGTTATTGAATCATTTGGCGAATTTCAGAGTAATAAAAAAACCAATGCTTTTGCAAAGAGCGATAAAGAAGCTTGCCAGTGGGCCTTCGCTTCGGCAATGAAAACTTTTCGACAACGTGCCATTAAAGAAGGTGGTAATGCGGTTATAAATATACGCTCCAATTACAAAGGTAACTTAACTTCAAATAAGACCACATTTAAATGTGGTGCTGGTGCAATAATGGCAGGAGTCACTCTTGTTGGTGATGTTGTTAAGATTGATAAAAAATAACTAACGTTTTTACTCGTGCCATGCTTATTTTAAATAACCCTTCATTTTCTTCATGATAAACGTGAGGGTTATGCAAATATTATATATTTTGGAGAAATATTATGAATAAATTACTACTCATTATATTAGCTATTTTGTTACCGCCAATTGCTGTTTTTCTAAAAAATGGTGCAGGTAAAGATTTGATAATTAATATTATATTGTGTTTTATCTTTTATGTTCCAGGTGTTATTCACGCGCTATGGTTAATTACCAAAAAATAGTTCATTAACAAAGTAATCTATACCAATTTGGAGGCGAGAAACAATTACTGTTTTTCGCCTTTCAACCTTTCAACAATCATTATTCTGACTATCCAAATTGAAAGCGTTAACTGCCACTGTTAATGATACATTAATAACTAAAGGTTTTATTATGTGGGATGAAAAGTACGATACAGACGAGTATATTTATGGCAAGTCGCCAAATGATTTCCTGAGGAATCACTATGATTCATTACCTAAAGGAAAGATTCTATTACTTGCTGAAGGTGAAGGCCGAAATGCAGTATTTCTGGCTAAACTAGGCTACACAGTAACAGCCGTAGACATATCAAGTGTTGGACTTGAAAAAGCGGAAAAACTTGCGAAAACTAACGGCGTAATGATTGAAACCATCTGTGCCGATTTAGAAGAGTTTGATCTGGGTGAATGTAAATGGGATGGTATTGTCTCAATATATTGTCATTTACCACCACAAGTCAGAAAAAAATTATACGCACGAATAGAGCGGGCAATTAAACCTGCAGGCGTTTTATTGTTAGAAGGCTATCGGCCTGAACAGTTAAGTTATAAAACAGGTGGACCGCCAGTAGCTTCTATGATGATTTCAAAAGAAATATTATTAGAGGAACTGCCTAACTTTACCTTCACTCACCTTCAAGCAATAGAGCGAGAAGTGCATGAAGGTAGTCACCACAACGGTCTTGGGGCGGTAATTCAAGCAATAGGCTCATTAAAGTAACTGAGGCATGCTACTAGTTATATCAATAATTTAAGTAACCTGAGCTCCACAGACTATTTCTACATCACGAGTAAATGAGTGATGTAGAATTAACTTAGCGTCACTGAAAATAACTATTTGTACTTATAAGTTATCCACATTTATATACGCAGAAACACATCTTCCATCGCTAAACGAGACTTAGGTAATTTAGCGTTAAAGTCTTCTTCTGGATGAGAGTAACCAATGGCTAATGCAGTATCGCATTGATACCCCGCTAATTCTGCACTGAACTCTTTATTGACTAAGTCAATATCAATACCTTCCATCGGTGTTGAATCAATATTAAGTCGCGCCAGTACGTGCAAGGTATTACCTAAAGCGAGGTAGGTTTGTGCTTTAGTCCACGCACTGGTATCTCCAGTTTCACTGGTATTTAAATCAGCAAACAGATAAACACCAAAAGCCGCTTCACGGTTTTCAAGTGTTGTACGTTTATCGGTAATGCCTTTATCTACCACTTTGGCGTAATCTTCACGGGTATATTTAGGATTGTAAGCAAACAAGATTATTTGCGAGCTATCAAATACGTGCTTTAAATTATAATGATGCATGTTAACGAATGTGTTACTCAACCGTGTTTTTGCTTCATCGCTTTCAAGTACAATAAACTTCCACGGTTGTGAGTTAATTGATGATGCCGATAAACGCATTGCTTCATATAGAATATCTAAATCAGCCTGAGGTACTTTTCTTGTTGGATCGTATTTTTTTACCGCATGCCTGTTTGTTAAATCTTTAATTATTGGATGAGTCATAGGTTTTAATCTAATTTTTAGTTGATTGCAGAATTAATTCTGCAATCGTTATTGAAACAGCGTTGTTTGTATATATTTGTAAACTTATTGGTTTACATCAACCACTACACGCCCTGTAACATTGCCCTTCAGTAAGTCATCGGCTACTGTAATTGCTTGCTCTAAACCGATAATGTTTACTATTGAGTCCATTTCACCTGCAGGAAGCAGCTCAGATAGTTTCTGCCATGCTTCAATTCTATCGGCTTTCGGGCGCATAACGCTATCAATACCTAACAATGAAACACCACGTAAAATAAACGGTGCAACAGAGGCAGGAAAGTCCATACCTTGTGCTAGACCACACGCAGCAACCGCACCACCATAATTAATACTGGCACAGACATTCGCTAAGGTATGACTACCCACAGAATCAATTGCGCCAGCCCATTGCTCTTTCATTAATGGTTTACCTGGCTCAGATAACTCTGCTCGGTCAATTATTTCACTTGCCCCTAATGCTTTTAAATAGTCATGTTGTGCTGCACTACCTGTAGCAGCAACAACGGTATAGCCCATAAGTGATAACAATTTAACAGCAAAGCTACCAACACCACCAGTGGCGCCAGTAACAAGTATTTTACCGCTTTGTGGAGTTAAACCTTGCTTTTCTAAAGCAATAATACAAAGCATAGCTGTATAGCCTGCAGTGCCTAGCGACATAGCTTGCAATGATGAGAAGTTTTCAGGCAACGGAATTAACCAATCACTGTTAACGCGTGCCTTTTGTGACAAACCGCCTTTATATTTTTCGCCAACACCAAAACCATTAAGAATAACCTTATCGCCTACTTTAAAGTCAGCAGAGTCGCTTTGTTCAACCACACCACTAAAATCTATACCTGGGATCATAGGGAAGCTTCTAACAACAGGCGCTTTACCTGTAATAGCTAAAGCGTCTTTGTAATTTAGCGTGCTGTATTGCACTTTAACTAACACATTACCTTCGGTTAAGGTGTCTTCATTCAGCTCTGCGCGAGTAGTTTGGTAACCGTTTTCATCTTTATTAATCTGTAAACAGGTAAACATAATGACCTCTTTTTCTGTATAAATGATGTTTGAATTTGTATTTAGTAAGTGAGTAACTTACTACTGTTTTAATAGTAAAAGCGCTGAAAAGTGACTGACAAACAAGTCAATAGGCTGTGTTGATTTCACCAATTTACAACGACTTACCGCCCCTTCCCAACCTAACCAAAAAAATTCAGCTAACGAATCACAGTGATCTTGTTCGAGCTCAGGATTCAATTGATTGATATATTTCGATACTTTATTTTGCCAACCTTGCATCACCTGAAATAACTTGTCTCTATGGCTATCGGGTAATAAAGCAATTTCTTGCTCTAAGTTGCCAACTAGACAACCACGGGTAAATTCATATTTTTCAATACCTGATTTCGCGTCTTCAACAAAAGCTATTAAACGCTGTATTAATGGCAAATTATCATTCAACAAATGTAAATCGATCTTTTGACAAAAATAATTATCGTAGGCCGCAATAACCGCTAAACCAAATTCTTCTTTATTAGCAAAGTAGTAATAAAAAGAGCCTTTAGGTATCGACACTTTTTTTAATATTTTATCTAAGCCTGATGCTGCAAAACCAAACTGAGTAAAATGCTCAACACCACTGCGGATCAATTGCTCTTTAGTTTGCGTAGTATCTCGACCTGATTTTGCAGGCCTGCCTCGCTTTTTCTTTTTTTCAGTTTCCATAGCATCACTTCAAATTAGGTGTCTTAGCTAGGTTAACTATTAACTCTATTAGCTTAATACAGCTTAATTAGTCTTATTTAGCTTTTGATAAGATATATTAGACCGACCGTCTATTTAATTGCAATAGCTAATTTAAGTAGCTAACTTTAAGTTGTTTAAAATGATTATGAACTTCTATATCACTTAGTTAGTCAAATAAACTAAAAGAGTAGTAAATTTAACTAAAATATATTGTTTTATAAAAAACCTATTTATCGAAATAAATAACAAAAAATAAATTTATATTAAATATCAGTACTTTGATCGACTTATTCTGATTGGCATAGCATTTGTAATAACTCTATTAAATTAACTATTAAATTAACAAAGTTATTAAAATTAATGAGGAATACATCATGGGATTATTTAGCCGCTTTACCGATATTATTAATGCAAACCTAAATAACATGTTAGACAAAGCCGAACATCCAGAAAAAATGATCCGTTTGATCATTAGTGAAATGGAAGAAACCTTAGTTGAAGTTCGCTCAACTGCAGCTAAAAATATTGCTGAACAAAAAACCTTAGATCGGAAAATAGTTGATACCCAAAAAGCGATCAACCATTGGCAAACTAAAGCCGAGTTGGCGTTAAATAAAGATCGTGAAGATTTAGCAAAATCTGCGTTAGCACAAAAACATAAAAGCCAAGCAGAGTTGGCCGCCCTTGAACATGAAAATCAACTGTTAACAGATTTATTAACCGATATACAAACAGATTCGCAGCACTTACAAGAAAAGTTAACCGAAGCGAAAAACCGTCAAGCAACTTTAATACGTCGTCAAGCATCGGCAGAAATCAGATTGAAAGTACGTGAAAAAGCGGTGATTCATAATATTGATGAAGCTATGGCTAAGTTTGAACGGTACCAGCAAAAAATAGATCACTTAGAAGCACAAGTTGAGTCTTATGACTTTACTGACAATCAAGACTTAGCATCACAAATATCAACCTTAGCTGCAGATGATGCCATTGAAAGTGAGTTAGCCGAAATGAAAAAGAAAGTTGCTAACGCTTAAAAAACGCACCTATAGCAAAAGATTAATAACACCATCCGATATAGATAAATATTTATTAATTCAAGATGGACAACATTCCAGAAAAAGGTGTTTTCATGAAATACGATAGAGAATATTCAACGATTAAAGATGTACCACAGTCATTAGCTAAAGACGTGAACAATAAGAAAATAACTGGTGTATGCGCCGGCATTGCTAAACATTTTAATTTTTCTCCATTAGCTGTTCGTGTAGTGGCAGTAGCATTACTTATCGCCATACCTGTTGTTACCGCTGTTGTTTATATTTCAGCAAGCTTATTGTTACCAAGCAAATATTATTAAGTGAATGAGCCATTTATAAATACACGTAAACATCAAAATGGGAAAATATCTAAAAGTGAGTGAACATTTAAAAGTGAGTAAATTATGAGTTTTATAAAATCTTTATGTTTAGCTATATTAGCTACACTCTTTTTAACTTACGTGTTTGGCGCAAGTTTATTAGAGTGGACAAATTTACAGATAAGCATGAATGGTGAAGCCATAGAGCCAATTAAGGCTATTGGATTTTCAGCCCTAATCACTGTGCTATTAGTGGTTTCCGCACTTGTTATAGTATTAAGCGTATTTGGTGGAATCGTGTTTATCGGATTAATAATTGTCGGCAGTATTGCCATGTTTACTTTAGGAGTATTTTGGCCAGTATTTTTAATCGCCTTGGTAATTTGGTTGTTAACGTCCAATAAAGGTGCTCAACGAAAAATTGAACACAGTGCAAATAGTAGTATTAATTAGCGATTATTTAAAAGCTGTTTAAAAATTATGTAAAAAATTTGGCGATAATTTTTTTACATTCAGGTGAATTAACTAATTGAAAAAACGCCTTACTTTCATCATCAATTGTTTGCTTCAATAAAGCGTGATTGGCTTGTCGTATTAATTTTCGGCTTGTCATTACTGACTCAACAGGTAGATTGGCAATAGTCTGAGCTATCTCTGCCGTCAGGGTAATAAGCTCATCAGGTTGACAAGTTTTATTAGTAATGCCAAAAGCAAAAGCCTCATCTGCATTAAAGCTTTGCCCCATTACCATTAACTCAAATGCTTTATTCGCACCAACTTTTTGGGTTAATAGTAAGCTTGAACCCGCCTCTGGACATAAGCCTAGTTGAGTAAAGGGTAATTGAAAATAACTATTATTGGCTGCAATAACCATGTCACAATGTAAGAGTAAGGTAGTACCAATACCTACGGCAACACCTGCTACGCCAGCAACTAGTGGTTTAGTCAATTGCGATAACACCTTAACAAATTCAAGTGCGGCTAATTCATCATCCATTGAACATTGTAAAAAGTCTTGTAAATCATTACCTGCACAAAAACACTGTTCACTGCCTTGAATAACAACACAATGAATACTGGCTGTTTTCTCTGCATAAGCAAAGTGCTGACACAGTTGTTGATACATTGTATTGGTTAGCGAATTTTTTTTATTTTCGCGATTTAAGGTAATAGTGAATACACCTTGGCTTTCAGTTGTTAAAATAAACTCATTCATGCGTTACCACCCATTTTACAATAATACTTATCATACTGTTTGTTATACTTTATTTTGTACAAGAAAGAGGATATGTATTATATTTTGTATAAGATATAGTCAAACTTTACGGTTTGTAATTAAGGAAGTATAGACACTATGATAATTATTAATATTAAACAATTATTACTCGGTTTTAGCCTACTACTGAGCACGCTTAGCTATGCAAGTGCTAACGACAAAGTCAGCATAACTGATGGTTTTATTAAGCCGACAATTCCTGGCAGTACAGTTACGGCTGCGTACATGACAATAAATAACTTAACTGATAACACCATAACACTGCAAAAAGTTACCGGTGATATTTCATCAAATATAGAAATACATGAACACACCATGAGTGATGGCATGATGCGAATGCGCGAAGTTGAGCATATTCAGATCTCCGCACATAATAAAGCGGTACTGCAACCTTCGGGGTTACACTTAATGTTCTTTGCAGTTAAGCAACAAATAACGGAACAAGACACAATACCACTAACATTATACTTTTCAGATCAAAGCACAGTAAATATTCAATTACCTGTTCGTAGGTAACTATTTCTCAGGATTCTGGTAGTACAATACAATCAGCTATTTCGACTTGCTCAAACCAAAATCTTGTAGTGACGCAGTGATAAAAGTACAATAACTAGCAATTTCATCCTTGGAGTGGATATGAACATGAGTACAGGAAAAGGTTTTTCTAAAAAAATAATTGTCTGGGCCTTAATTGGTTTATTTATACTTTTTTATATTATTGGCATTTATTGGAGTAGTGAGCCTGAATCCATCAATATTCATGCAGAAGTAACAAAAGCGGCCAAAGCAGACAATGTTGCCCCTGTTGTTGGTTACACCACAACCACAGTATTAATCAAAGTAAGTGAAAAATTACTAAACAAACCGGGTGGTTATTTATCAAATGATATTATGCCACCGTCTGTTTTTTTAGATAATATGCCCGCTTGGGAGTTTGGTGTATTAGAAATGGTGCGAGATATGGCGCTAGTAATGCGTAAAGACTTTAGCCGTTCCCAATCACAATCATTAGTAAACAAGTACTTACAAGATGCCCAACCGCGTTTTAATATCAACAGTAATAACTGGGCAATGCCAAGTGCCGAATCTGAATATACTGAAGCAATAAAGCAATTATACGCCTACCGCAGTGCATTAGTTAGCACCAACAGTCAAAATAAAGCTCAATTTTATGCACGTGCAGATAATTTACGTGCTTATATTGAAGAAGTGCAAAAACGCTTAGGTAGCTACTCTCACCGCTTAAGTATGAGTGTTGGCCATGATCAAATGGATACTGACTTAGCGGGCGATAAACCTGCACAGCAATCAAGCCAAGGCATACAACAGCAGCAGTTGCAGACAAGCTGGTGGCAAATAGATGATGTTTTCTTTGAAGCTAGAGGCGCCACTTGGGCATTACTACAACTATTAAGAGCCGTTGAAATAGATTTTAATAGTATTTTAGAAAACAAAAATGCCAAAATCAGCTTACAACAAATAATAAGAGAATTAGAAGCAAGCCAAGCATACTTATGGAGCCCAATGGTTTTAAATGGTAGTGGCTTTGGCTTAGTTGCTAATCACTCCTTAGTAATGGCTAATTATATTTCTCGCGCTAATGCTGCATTAATTGATTTGAATGAACTTTTAACCAAAGGATAACAACATGAAAAAAACTATATTAGCTACCGGCGTTGCAGCAATGATGTGCGGTACTGCGCAAGCCGATACTATTTTAGGTTTATATATTGGCGGACAAATGTGGGCTAATGAAACTAGCGGTAGCTTTGGTGAAGGTGGTGACAACCAAGCTGTATTTGAATTTGACGATAAAAATCAAGGTAGTTTTTATGCTGCTTTAGAGCATCCAATTCCATTAATCCCTAACATTAAAATAGCTTCAACTACCCTTGATACTGTTGGCGGTACACAAATAGTAAACGACTTTACTTTTAACAATGTGTATTACTCAGAAAACTCAACCTTAGATACTACACTTGATGCAAGTTATGTTGATTACACTCTTTATTATGAACTTTTTGACAACGATTTATTAACGTTTGATTTTGGTTTAACCGCTCGTGATTTAGACGCTTACATTCATGTAACAGATCCACAAAGTGCACTAGCAAGCGATTTAAAAGTAAATAGTTATATTCCAATGGCTTACTTAAGCGGCATTGTAGGCTTACCTTTTAGTGGTTTTAATATTTTTGCTGAAGCTAACTTTATTACCTACGATGATCAAACTGTTTATGACGCACAAGTTGGGGTGAGCTACGCTCTGTTAGATAACCTTGCTGTAGATCTAGACGTAACTTTAGGTTACCGCACAGTTAAAATGGAATTAAATGACTTAGATGATTTCTACAGTGATTTAACCTATGAGGGTTTATTTGCTGGTGTGATTGTTCACTTCTAAACCCGTTTCAATATAAATTTAAAACCGTGATGATGAAAATAATCACGGTTTTTTTATGCCTACTATTTAATCCTTATAGCGATGAGAAAACCGCCCATAACGTTTATGTAAAATACCTACTCGCTCTACATAGACTTGCGTTTCTTTAAAAGGCGGAATACCACCATATTTTTTAACCGCCCCCTCCCCAGCATTATAAGCTGCCGAAGCAAGCTTATTGTCACCCTTATATTTACGAAGTAAACGAGATAAATGTTTAACACCGCCAGTAATATTTTGCTGAGCACTAAACGAATTTTTTACACCTAATTCATTAGCCGTAGCTGGCATCAACTGCATTAACCCTTGTGCACCTTGTTTAGACGTTGCTTGATGATCAAAGTGTGATTCAGCATGAATAACTGCGCGAACATAAGCAGGATCAATACCGTATTTTAATGCCGACTGATTAATTTCATTTTTATAAGGGGTTAAATACAATTTAGTTGTACGCCAATTAATAAGTGAATCAACTTCACAAGCAAAACAATCAGAACGATAAACCGTAAACTCAACATCTATTGGCTCCATGTCAGAAAACGACATCACTCCTGTTGATGATTTATAGCTATAAATAGGAGCAAAATCTTTAGCCGAGACTTGAGTCGGTGCAACCATTATCCACAGTAAAAGCAAATAACTATAAAAGTCATGCGATATTTTTAGTGGTGTATGTGCACTGTTAGCGCTATTTATCGATCCTAGTAAATTCAATTTTTTTCCTATTAATTAATTACTTATATAATCCTTAGTCCAAAATAGCCTATTTAACCACTGCTATATTCCTTTTTGGAATAAAAAATCGCTATCTATTCCTTTTGATCTGTGTGGAATTTGTCTATCCTGCCCGCATCAATTGTCATAGGTGAAAATAGTTATGTTGCCAGAGCAGCGCTTATTAAATCAAAATACATCAAATTCAGCAAACACTAGTAGTGCATTAGATGCTAATCAATTAGCTTCACTACAGCAAACCGTTGCTGGTTTATCTTCATTACAACTTGCATGGGCAAGTGGTTATTTAGCAGCTAAAAGTGAACAAGGTGGTGATGTTCAGCTAGCTCCTGCAGCTGCGTCAGCTGTTGTTGCGGCTAAAACATTAACTATATTATATGCCTCACAAACAGGTAACGCTAAAGGCGTTGCTAGTAAATTAGCGGCAAGCGCTAAAGCAGCAGGTATTACGGTAGTACTTAAAAACACTGCTGACTATAAAGCCAAAGGATTAAAAAATGAAACCCATTTATTAATCGTTGCTAGTACCAATGGTGAAGGTGAAGCACCTGATGACGCTATTGAATTCCATGAATTCTTATTAGGTAAAAAAGCACCTAAATTACCAGAGCTTAAATACAGCGTATTAGCCTTAGGCGACAGCAGCTACGAGTTTTTCTGTCAAACAGGTAAAGACTTTGATGATCGCTTAAAAGCATTAGGCGCAACACAAGTTGCACCGCGTGTAGATTGTGATGTTGATTACGAAAGTGATTGTGAAGCGTGGACGGCAAGCATTGTTGACACATTAAAAGATGAGTTAACCCAAACGGCTACTGCAGCACCTGTTGCTAACGTTGGCGGTTTAGCAACTGCTGGCGCAGAAAGCCAATACACTAAACAAAACCCGTATGCGGCAGAATTTTCATTAAGCCAAAAAATTACTGGTCGTGATTCTGCTAAAGATGTTCGTCACATTGAAATTGATTTAGGCGAATCTGGTTTAACTTACCAAGTAGGTGACGCATTAGGTGTTTGGTTTGAAAATGACGAAACCTTAGTAACTGACTTATTAAGCGAGCTTGGCTTTTCAGGCGATGAAAAAGTTAACGTAAAAGTGTCTGGTGAAGAACAAGAATTTACCTTAAAGAACGCGTTAATCAGCCAATTAGAAATTACTCAAACAGCGCCTGCATTTATCGAATTTTGGGCTTTACAGTCTAAAGACGCTAAATTAACTGAGCTAGCTAGCGACAAAAACGCTGCTCGTGAATTTTCTGGCGAAAATCAAATTATTGATGTAGTTAAACTAGCTAAAGCTGACATTGAAGCACAAACATTTGTTGATGCTTTACGTAAAATTACTCCACGTTTATATTCTATTGCTTCAGCACAATCTGAAGTTGAAGAAGAAGTTCACTTAACCGTTGGCGTAGTTAATTTTGACAAAAACGGCGAACCTCGTGTTGGCGGCGCTTCTGGTTTCTTAGCAAACCGTTTAGAAGAAGGTCAAACAGTACGTGTTTTTGTTGAGCACAACGACAACTTCCGTTTACCACAATCTGATGAAACTCCTGTCATCATGATTGGTCCTGGTACGGGTGTTGCGCCATTTAGAGCTTTCATGCAAGAACGTGAAGCGCGTGATGCAAGTGGTGATAACTGGATGTTCTTTGGTGATCAAACCTTCACACAAGACTTCTTATACCAAGTTGAATGGCAGAACTATTTAAAATCTGGCTTATTAACGAAAATGGACGTTGCTTTCTCTCGCGACCAAGCAGAAAAAGTTTACGTACAAGACCGCTTAAAAGAAAATGCTAGCGAAGTATTTGCCTGGTTAGAGCGCGGTGCACACTTATACATTTGTGGTGATGCAAACCGTATGGCAAAAGACGTTCACAACACATTACTTGAGATAATCGCAGAGCACGGCAAATTAAGCACTGAACAAGCCGAAGATTACTTAAAATCACTTAGATCTAATAAGCGTTACCAGAAGGATGTTTACTAATGAGCAACAAGTTAACAAAAGTTGAAAACCCTGTACTAATTGTTGAAGGTAAACAGGCTGACAACGAACGCTTAAAAGCGGATAGCGATTTTCTTCGCGGAACTATTTTAGAAGACTTACAAGACAGAATAACTGGCGGCTTTACTCCTGATAACTACCAGTTAATTCGTACGCACGGTATGTATCAACAAGATGACCGTGATATTCGTGCTGAACGTCAAAAGCAAAAGCTTGAGCCGTTACATAACGTAATGCTTCGTGCGCGTTTACCCGGTGGTATTATTAGTACAGACCAATGGTTAGCTATTGACAAATTTGCTGATGAATACACCTCTTACGGTAGTATTCGTTTAACTACCCGTCAAACTTTTCAGTTTCACGGTGTATTAAAACCAAACATTAAATTAATGCACCAAACACTTAATAGTGTTGGTCTTGATGCAATAGCAACAGCGGGTGATGTTAACCGTAACGTACTTTGTACGTCTAACCCTGTTGAGTCAAAATTTCATCAAGAAGCGTATGAGTGGGCAACTAAAATTAGTGAGCACTTACTTCCAAAAACTCGCGCTTATGCTGAAATTTGGTTAGATGAAGAACGTGTTGAAACTACTGAAGGTAAAGAAGTTGAGCCAATTTTAGGTAGCAACTACTTACCACGTAAATTTAAAACCACAGTTGTTATTCCACCAAATAACGACATTGACGTTCATGCCAACGATTTAAACTTTGTCGCAATTAGCGATGGTGATCAGTTAATTGGTTTTAACGTACTTGTTGGTGGCGGTTTAGCCATGACTCATGGTGATAACTCAACTTACCCACGTTGTGCTGACGATTTTGGTTTTATTCCAAAAGAAAAAGTACTAGACGTTGCTGCAGCCGTAGTAACTACGCAGCGTGACTGGGGTAACCGTGTTAACCGTAAAAATGCCAAAACTAAATACACATTAGACCGTGTTGGTGCTGATGCTTTTAGAGCTGAAGTTGAAGCACGTGCAGCTGTAACATTTGAAGATTCACGTCCATACGAGTTTACACATCGTGGCGATAGCTTCGGTTGGGTTGCTGGTATTGATGGTAAAGAGCATTTAACGTTATTTATCGAAAACGGTCGTATTTTAGATTTAGATGGCGTGCCAACAGGTAACAAAGCGTTAAAAACAGGTATGTTAGAAATCGCTAAAATCCATAAAGGTGATTTCCGTTTAACCGCAAACCAAAACTTAATTGTTGCTGGTGTTGCCGTAGAAGATAAAGCAACTATCGAGCAGATTGCTCGTGATCACGGCTTAATTAGCGATAAAGTATCTAACCAACGTATGAGTTCAATGGCTTGTGTTGCGTTTCCTACTTGTCCATTAGCAATGGCAGAAGCCGAGCGTTACTTACCTGGTTTAGTTGACGATGTTGAAGCAATCCTTGAAAAGAATAACCTAAAAGACGAAAGCATTATCTTACGTGTAACCGGTTGTCCAAACGGTTGTGGTCGTGCAATGCTTGCTGAAATTGGTTTAGTGGGTAAAGGTCCTGGTAAATACAATATGTATTTAGGTAGTGATTTAGCCGGCTCTCGTGTACCAAAAATCTACAAAGAAAACGTAGATGAAGCGATGATATTAAGCGAAATTGATGCGTTAACTGCACGTTGGTCTGCAGAGCGTAACGAAGGCGAAGCCTTTGGTGATTTCGTTATTCGCGCCGGTATTGTTGAACAAGTAATCGTTAGCTTTAGAGATTTTCATCATGCCTAATGTGGCAAATAGTACAGCAAGTAATACTGCATCAAATGCTGCAGGGATTATTACTGAGCTTGAATTTCCAAATCCAGCACTAGCTGAGTGGAACCAAGCGCTTGAGAAGCAAACTGCAGAGCAACGCGCTGAGTGGGCAATGCAAAACTTGCCTGGCGCTTTTGTGTTGTCTTCAAGCTTTGGTATTCAATCTGCAGTAATGCTGCACTTATTAACGCAAGTGGATAGTAATATCCCTGTGTTGATAACTGACACTGGTCACTTGTTTCCTGAAACTTACCGTTTCATTGAGCAAATGACTGAGCGCTTAAACTTGAACTTAAAAGTGTATCAAGCGAACGAAAGTGCTGCGTGGCAAATGGCTAAATACGGTGAAGAATGGGCATCAACCGATGAAGCGTTGAAAGCCTACAACCGCCGTAATAAAGTTGAACCGTTAGAGCGTGGTTTAACGGAGCTTGAAGCGCAAACCTGGTTCTCAGGTGTTCGTCGTCAGCAGTCTGAACATCGCCAAGGTTTAGGTGTTGTGGGTACCTTACGTGGTCGTTATAAAGTGCATCCAATTATTGATTGGAGCAATAAAGATGTTCATCAATACCTAACTAAACATAACCTACCGTATCACCCACTTTGGGACGAAGGTTATGTATCAGTAGGTGATGTACACAGCACTCGCCCATTAACGCTTGGTATGACCGAAGAAGAGACTCGCTTTGGTGGTGCACAACGTGAATGTGGTTTGCATACTGACGGTGATGGTATTTAGGTTAAACTAAGACCTGCTTTACTTCACAATAAAGATTAAAAATAAAAAGCGAAAAGATGTGAGTCTTTTCGCTTTTTTTTACATCTCAAATAACTCAACAAAATTAATTTTACATCTAGTTTTGTAATTGTCCCAACGGCAATAAGTTGCCATAAACATCGAATTATCGGCAAGCTACCTAATAACATTTATAAATAATGTATAAGACCATAAATCTAATACAAAGTACTAATCCATACATAATCATTATTTATCAATAACTAAACTTACCCACTCTAATCTATCTACCAATCTAAATATTATGGTATAGACCTTGCTCTTAATGATTAACTGTAAATTCATCAGGATAAAATAAATGAAAGTTACCAATACAGGTTTTCAATTACCAAAACAAAATATAAATCAATCTATAAAGCCTAATAGTGCTAGTAACTTTGATAACATATTTTCAGCTTATCAAGCAGCGAATAACGTCTCAGAAAAAGAGGATGCTGAAATATTATTCACAATGAATACTTCGCATGGCGATAAAAAAATTGATCTTGATAAATACCTTACACCTGGAATTCAATCAGATAATATAAATTTAAATGATATTCCATTACTGCTGCCAACCGCTCATAACATCAATACATTATCTAAATATTCACAAGAAGAGTTTAAAGACTTATTAGCAGAATATGATATTCCATCACCGCCAGACACAATAGAGTTCGATACCGAAGGCAAAATAGTTTTACCTAATGACTACCCATATACAACTCAATTAAAACAAGCACTCTCAGAAAATCCAAAAGTTGAAAATGCATTAAAAACAACTGTTGCTTTAGCCAGTCATTATGCTGGAATTATGGAAGGACAACCATTTCGTGATGAAATGTCTACAGCGAGAACACAGGCAGATAGAGATAGAATAGCCGAGAAATATAGTTACTTATTTGACGATAACCGAATAAGTAAACAAATCATATTAAGCTTTTTAGATAACGGTGATATGTTACTAGGTCAAAAAGAAAGCTAAGCACCTAGGCTTTATCAACACAGAAACTTTGTACTTCACTAATTTCTTTAGCATTGCTCGCTAACATCACTAAGCGGTCAATACCTAAAGCTACACCTGAACATTGTGGTAGACCATAAGTTAATGCTGCTATAAAGTTTTCATCTATCGGTCTGGTAGGTAAACCTTGTTCAGTACGTTTTACATTATCTTGTTCAAAACGCTTTAACTGCTCTGCAGCATCAGTCAACTCATTAAAACCGTTGGCTAATTCTATACCTTTAAAATAGCATTCAAAACGCTCAGCGACTCTTGAGTCGTCTTCATTTACTTTTGCCAACGATGCCTGTGCTACAGGGAAGTTATAAACAAATTGCGGTGCGTTTAATCCAATTTGTGGTTCGATAATTTCCGTGAAAATAAACTGCAATACTAAATCTTTGTCATTAATTTCTGTTAACCAATCTGCAGATTTTTCCTGTTCTGCTAAAAATTGAATTAATTCCTCAAAAGTACTAGTTAATGGATCCATAGATATTTTATCTAAAAAGATATTTTGATAGCTAGTGATTAGCGGCTCAGAACAGCCTAATACGCTTTTTAATAGATCTGACACCTCATTAATCAAGTTAAACTGATTAAAGCCAATACGGTACCATTCAAGCATTGTAAACTCAGGATTGTGGTGTCTACCGAACTCTTCATGACGAAATGCTTTAGCAATTTGATAGATACAACCGTAACCAGAAGCAAGAAGACGCTTCATGTGAAATTCAGGAGAGGTTTGTAGAAATAACGTATCTGATTGTTGGTCTGAAGAACCTGCTAAGAAATTATATTGGCAAGTTAGAGCATCAAGGTAAACATCAGTCACTGTACCTTGCGATAATGCAGGAGTTTCAACTTCAAGGACGTTACGTTCTTTAAAGAATTCTCTTACTGTGGAAATAACATCAGCACGCTTTTGAGCGTTTTCCCAAGTCATAGTTGGTTGCCAGTTCATATTTTTCTCGCTTACCTTTTCAGTTTATTAGCGCGATTAAAATCCCGCCTACAGCCAGATATACAAGATTCCCGACAAGACACTTCGGGAATGACGGATGCTCTGCTTCGCAATCACGTCTGTTGTTCTTGTTCTTTAATATTTTACTTTCTTACAAGATCAAAAAAGGCCGCGTTAGCGACCTTTTAAATAGTAATTATTTCTAATCCTATTGATAGAATAATTTGATGCTAGATGAAGTGTTAGCAAAGCGGAAACACGGAGCTGACGTTAGTCAGTGAGTATTTCCAATGCCGCTAATACGAACTCTAGCGCAAATTAGTTATCAATTAGTCAATAATTTTAGAAACAACACCAGCACCAACAGTACGGCCACCTTCACGGATAGCGAAACGTAAACCTTCGTCCATCGCTACTGGGTTGATTAGCTCAACAACAAACTTCAAGTTGTCGCCAGGCATTACCATTTCAACACCTTCAGGAAGCTCTACAGCACCTGTGATATCTGTTGTACGGAAGTAGAACTGTGGACGGTAACCTTTAAAGAATGGAGTATGACGACCACCTTCATCTTTACTTAACACGTATACTTCTGACTCGAACTTAGTGTGTGGAGAGATTGAACCAGGCTTACATAATACTTGACCACGTTCTACGTCTTCACGCTTAAGACCACGTAATAAAATACCACAGTTCTCACCTGCACGACCTTCGTCAAGAAGCTTACGGAACATTTCTACACCTGTACAAGTAGATTTTTGTGTATCACGGATACCAACTACTTCTACTTCATCACCTACTTTGATGATACCACGTTCAACACGACCTGTTACAACTGTACCACGACCAGCGATTGAGAAAACGTCTTCGATAGGCATGATGAATGCACCGTCAATTGCACGCTCTGGCTCTGGAATGTAAGAATCTAATTGGTCAGCAAGTTCTAAAACTTTCGCTTCCCATTTTTCTTCGCCTTGTAAAGCACCTAATGCTGAACCTTGGATTACTGGTAAGTCATCACCTGGGAAGTCATATTCAGAAAGTAGTTCACGGATTTCCATTTCTACTAATTCTAATAACTCTTCATCATCAACAACATCACATTTGTTCATGAAAACGATGATGTAAGGAACACCAACTTGACGAGATAATAAGATGTGCTCACGTGTTTGTGGCATAGGACCATCTGTAGCAGCAACTACTAAGATAGCACCATCCATTTGTGCTGCACCAGTGATCATGTTTTTGATGTAATCAGCATGGCCTGGACAATCTACGTGTGCGTAGTGACGAGTTTCTGTATCGTATTCGATGTGAGAAGTATTGATTGTAATACCACGCTCACGCTCTTCAGGAGCATTATCGATTTGTGCGAAATCTTT
>NZ_JAHKPR010000076.1:12383-104511 GCF_018860585.1 Colwellia sp. E2M01 | reverse complement strand
CAATATAACAATTAATCGACTAAATAATTGCATTGAACTGATCTCCACTGTTTAATTTAAGTTAGTTAACTTGCTTTAGCTAGGTATAGAAAGAATATTATAGATTGTAGTAATACCAATTTGATTAAGTTCTTTCCCACTCAGCGAGAATTAAAAGGCTTAGAGGCAAGGCATTGATTGAAGAGAATGGTTGTTCCCTTGTCAAAATTAATAACACTGCATATAAGCCTTTTAAACTCGCCCTTGGGAGCTTGTTCGATGCACACTAACATCGTTAAATTTATTTGATTTAGAATGACTAGACCTAAACAAATTCGCCTTGTTATTGCACATCGAGCATAGCTCTGAGTTGGGAAGAAATTTAATCAAATTGGTATTATTACAAAAATTAAAGGATAACTATAATTTAGCACAGCATCCCAAATTAACCATCTTAATTCATAAGGTATATTTATTTAGTTAATATCATCAATAGACCTGAGGATTGTTACGGGGCTAGTGGTCTGTGCCGCTATTTTTAATTGTATCGCGTAAACGTTTTTTGGTAGCTTTTTTTTCTTGTCTACGGCGTTTAAAAAAAGCAGAAAGTAGTTGACTGCATTCTGTTTGCATAACGTGCGCATAAACTTGAATTTGATGATTTAATTGCTCGTTATTAACTAAGTTAAATGCACTGCCTGCAGCACCTGTTTTTAAATCGTTGGCGGCATAAACTAAACGTTCGATTCTACTATGTACCAATAAACCAGCACACATAGGGCAGGGCTCTAAAGTTACATATAAAGTACAATCAAGCAGGCGGTAGTTGTTAAGGTGTTGACCCGCTTGTCTTATCGCATTCATTTCAGCATGACTTGAGGGATCATTAAGCATGATCGATTGATTAAAGCCTTCGCCGATAATTTTGCCTTGGTGAACAACAACCGCGCCAACAGGAATTTCATCATGTTGTTCAGCTTGTTGTGCTAACTCAAAAGCGCGTCGCATAAACTGTAAATCAAGCTTTGCTTGCGCTTCGCTAACCTGTGTTTCATTAGCTGAATTAGGCTCAGCGTTTAATTGAGTGTTTAAATCAGTGTTTAAGTCAGGTGTTTTCTCAATATTTACTACTGAACTTGCTGGTAAATTTGTTTTTTTGATCATAAAAACATCTCCAACAGATCATTTAAATAGCGTTTTCCTGTGCTTGTTACTCGCCAATAATCTATATTATTTATTGACTCAACTGTTAATAGTTCTTTGGCTTGAGCGGCTTTAACGATTGGCATTACGGTGTTGATGCTCAACCCTGTACTTTGTTCAAACTGCTGAGTATTAAAAGCGCTGTGTAGCCTTAACTGATTCATCATAAATTCAAAGGGGCGATCAGTTTCATCTACTTCAAGTAACTGATCTAAAAAATCACGTTCATCATCTAAATAACCTTTAGGATGCTTTACTTTGACAGTACGCATGATTTTATTGCTATCACTTAGGGTGATTTTTCCATGAGCGCCACAGCCAATGCCTAAGTAATCACCATATTGCCAATAATTTAGATTGTGCTGGCATTGATAACCCGGTTTGGCATAGGCGGAAATCTCATATTGTTGGTAACCTGCAGCATTGAGTAACTTTACGCCTTGGTCTTGGATTTCCCATAAAATATCATCAACCGGTAATTTAGGTGGTTTAGAGTGAAAAATAGTATTAGGTTCAATAGTTAATTGATACCAAGAGATATGACTAGGATTTAAACTGATTGCTGTTTTTAAATCATCAAGGGCATTCTCAATTGATTGATTAGGCAAGCCATGCATTAAATCTAAATTAAAGCTAGTGACACCACTCATCGTTGCTAGTTGCGCAGCTGTTTTGGCTTGATCACTATTATGAATTCTACCTAGTTTTATTAATTTATCTGAAGCAAAGCTTTGTACGCCAATAGAAAGTCGGCTAACTCCTGCGTTGAAAAAACCAATGAATTTATCCGCTTCAACGGTACCAGGGTTTGCTTCTAAGGTAATTTCTATGTCTTTTTTATGTTCAAAACGACTAAGCACTTGGCTTAATATACTTTCGATTGAATCAGCAGAAAATAAACTTGGCGTGCCGCCACCAATGAAAATAGAATGCAACGGGCGGTTTTGCAATTGAAAACGTGTTATATCGGCATCTAAATCAGCAATTAATGCGGTAACGTAGTTTGCTTCTGGGATCGCTTCTTTCACCGCATGAGAGTTAAAATCACAATAAGGGCACTTTTCGACACACCATGGAATATGAATATAAAGTGATAGCGGTTGGTTTTTTAACATGATTTTCTCACGATATTATTTGTGCTTAGTAAGTCATTCATACTGATATATTTTACGGATTTTGACGTTATTTTATAAACGCTAATATAACGCTAATATGTATAGCGCTAATCTGTAAAATTATTATATAAGTAACCGAATTAATCGCTAGGATAGTTTTGCTACGAGTTTAGCAAGTGCTTGGCCACGGTGACTACGGCTATTTTTAACATCACGAGATAATTCAGCAGAAGATTGCTGTACATCGGCTTGCCAAAAAATAGGATCATAACCAAAGCCTTGCTCGCCACGCTTTTCTCGAGAGATAGAACCTTCCCAAACGCCATGACAAATTACAGGAGTCGGATCGTTTTCATGTTTCATATACACTAAAACACAATGAAAACGAGCAGTACGTAACTCGTCTGGGGTATTTGCTAATGCAGAAAGTAATTTGTTGGTATTGTCATCATCAGTCACTTTACCTGTCACAGTATCTGCAGCGTAACGTGCGGAATAAACTCCTGGAGCACCATTTAATGCGTCAACCTCAAGGCCAGAGTCATCGGCGATGGCAGGTAAACCGGTAATTTTTGCGGCATGGCGTGCTTTTATTATAGCGTTTTCAACAAACGTAGTACCGGTTTCGGCAACATCGGGCACATTAAATTCACTTTGCGGAATTATTTCAATTGCTTGCTCAGCCAGTAATTGTGCTAATTCTTTTACTTTACCTTGGTTTCCTGTGGCGAGGACAATTCTTGACATGAGTATTTCCTGTGAATAATGACGTTTTAAATGATTTTTAAGTGCTGTATTTTATAAGTTGAGTATTCTACGCTATTAACGAATTGAACACTAAAAATTAGCGATAAAAAAAGCGCATTAAGCGCTTTTTCGGTGTAAAAAATGTCGAAGGTTTAAATAGTGCGGTTGAGCTTTACTTTAAAGCAGCATCATTTTTATCAATTCGCTTTTCATGTTGTTTATGCCATTTCCTATGCCAAGTAACACAGAGTAATAATGCCAATGCACCACTAACATAAGTCGCTAGTAAAGGAATGATAGTAAGCTGATAAGCGTATTGGTGATCTTCTGGGTAATAGGAATCACCCGCTAAAATCCAAGCAGCGACAGCGCCGGCAACTAACCAAAATGCAGCCGCAAACTGTTTATGATTAGGTGCTGTAATATAACCAGTTATAACCACACCAAAAGCGGCAACACCGCCAATAATTGGTTTTTTCCATACCCCTGCTAAACCGGCTAATGCTCCAGCCGAAAAAGCTACAATGACAAAGACAATGATTACAATCACCAAGGATAATATAAAGCCCTTTACTTGATTCATTATTTGTCCTTCTTAATCATTATTTTTTGCTAATTAGTGATAGTTAATCAACATAAAACATTTTCGAAAACTTTAACCTTTGCTGCTCTTTGCCATCATTAATCATAATATCAAAGTGTAATGTTTCTTCGTTGTTATAGTTAACTTGTGCAAGATAATAAATGGCTTCACCTTCTTTAACTTCTTCAAATTCTAACGCCTTGAATTGACCTAAGTTGTTTTTTGCTTGCCCCATAATACTAACGGTTTTAGCTGGCTTACCTGTTTGACTATTATCTAAAACGGATATGTTAACTAAAGCATTATATCTACTGCGGGTTATCCCGTAGTTTTTAGCGGTTTCAGGCGTGAAAAAAGTTGATGCCACAGCCATATAATGAACGTTCATTGTGCCTAGTTTTTTCATGTTTTCAGCACTAGCATGACCAATAAAAAATAGGCTAATGCTGATAATAAATGTCATTACTAATTTAATTAGTGATGATTTCATATAAATCTCCGATCTTGAGTAAGCTTTGAAGAGGTCTACTGATTAAAGTGCTGCCCAGTAAGGTACTGAGTTTGACAATAATATATTAATAACGTTCATGGCTAAAAAGGCAACCAACATAGATAAGTCTAAACCGCCCATGTTAGGAATTATTTTACGAATAGGATTTAAAAACGGCTCAGTTAATTGACTTAAAACCATTAAAGTTGCGTTATAACCTTGAACCACCCAGCTCATTACTGCCATTATTATCATGATGATAAACAATAAAAATCCAGCTTGCTTAATTAACGCTAACAAACCAATGTAAAATGCGAAAACACCGAGATTTTGCCCTGATAAAGCCGCTAATGAAACAAATTTCAAAGTAGCTACTGTATACGCAAGTAACAAAGTTGCGATATCAAGTCCGCCAAAACCAGGGATGATGCGGCGAAGAGGCACAACTAATGGGTTACTTATTTTTACCACAAATTGGCTCAATGGGTTATAAAAGTCAGCTTTTACCCATTGCAGCCAAACACGAACGATTAAAATCATTAATAAGGCGTCGAATACGAATCTAAGCAAGTAAATAATCGCTTCCATTGTTTTTCCTCTACGTAAACTTCAATATGATTAAAGTATTTATTAAAACAGGTTTGTTAAGTGATATTTGTATACATTTTATAAAAATAAAATGTATACAAAATTATCGTTAATGTATTGCCTAAAACTACTTCGCCATTTCTTCAGCGCGAGCAATGGCAGCATTCATAGAGTTTTTAACCATTTCATCAATACCTTGCTCTTTGAACTTTTCAATTGCAGCATGAGTGGTACCGCCTTTAGAAGTAACATTGCCACGTAACGTGCTTATTTCTAAATCACTGTTTTGTACAACCATTTCGGCTGAGCCAAGGGCAGTTTGTTGAACTAACATACGGCTTTCTTCGGCGCTAAAACCTAAAGTAATTGCGTGTTTTTCCATCGCTTCCATAAATAAGAAATAGTAAGCGGGTGCAGAGCCTGCCACCGCAATAACATCATTAATTTTAGCTTCGGTTGCTAGCCAGATAATTTTGCCTACGGCACTCATCAATGTGTCAGCACTAGACTTTTGTTCAGCGGTTACTTCTTGAGAAGCGTATAAACCACTCATGCCTAAACCAAGTTGAGATGGTGTATTTGGCATCACCCGTACTACCGGCGCTAAGTTAGTCGTATTGCCGTTTGCAAGTGCCGCTTGTATTTGTGCAACGGTAGTACCAGCAGCTACTGAAATAAATAACTTGCCTGTAATATCAATTGCCTGCGTTATTTGCGCACAAACATCTTCAATAAAGTGTGGTTTAACACAAAGTACAACAACGTTCGCAAACTCGCTAGCTTTGAGGTTATCATTTGTTTGTTGTACGCCGAATTCTTGCTCAAGTTGTAATCTTTTACCTTCTGATGGATTAGCGACCATAATATCTTTTGGCGCAACGCCTGAGTTGACTAAACCAATAATAATTGCGCGTGCCATGTTACCTGCGCCAATAAAAGCAATCTTGTTCATATAAATTCCTATAAGTTCCTATAAATTAATTTTTTACTCGTTCGCCAAAAATAGCGGTGCCAATTCTAACCATGGTTGAACCATGGGCGATAGCTTGTTCTAAATCACTCGACATACCTAATGAAAGTGTATCGACGCTAGGGTATGTTTTTTTAAGTTGTGCAAACAATATTTGCATCTCTTGATAACAAGCTTTATCTGCATTTTTTTCAGGGACAGCCATTAATCCGCGTAAGGTTAGTTTATCACAGTTATTAACTATTTCAGCGAGTGTGAAAACATCTTTAATGGCGACGCCAGATTTAGACGCTTCGTTACTAATATTGACTTGTAAACAGACATTTAGCGGGGTATTGTGAGAGCCGTCTTCAGTAAGATGTTGATTTAACCTTAGCGCTATTCTTTCTCTATCTATACTGTGAACCCAAGAAAAATTATGGGCAATTTGTTTGGTTTTATTAGACTGAATAGGCCCGATAAAATGCCAAGTTAATTGTGGTAAATGAGCTAATTGTGTGATTTTATCTATAGCTTCTTGAAGATAATTTTCGCCAAAGTCATTTTGTCCTGCTAAATGGGCTTGCTCAATGAGTTCAGCTGGTTTGGTTTTACTTACCGCAAGCAATGTGACCGGAGAAGGGATGTTGGCTGAACCAGCATCTGCAGTTAATCGAACATTTTCTTGGCAAGCTTGCTGAATTTGAGCTTTAATTTTATCAATATTATTTTTAATATTTATCATGTTAAATTTTTTAACTGTCATTAACCCTAATTTTAAATTAAATCGGTAGATAACTGTTTTATATTACCTTATTTTCTGGTTAGTATACCCTATTAGGCTTTGCCTATTAATAGTTTAACAATTAAATTAATACCGAAATTAACACTTAACTAGTGAGTATTTATTACAGCGTTCTAATATTAAATACTTATTAAGTAAACACCCACTAATTAATAAAGAGACTTTTATGGACATTACCGAATTACTCGCATTTAGTGTGCAACATGAAGCATCAGATTTACATTTATCTACAGGCGTACCACCGGCTATTCGTGTTGATGGTGATGTACGTAAACTTAATATTCCTGCTTTTGATGCCAAAGATGTTAATGCTTTAGTGTATGACATCATGAATGATAAGCAGCGTAAAGAGTATGAAGAGAAACTAGAAGTCGATTTTTCTTTTGAAGTGCCTAATTTAGCGCGATTTCGTGTTAATGCTTTTAACCAAAATCGTGGTCCTGCTGCTGTATTTCGTACTATCCCAAGTAAAATTTTATCACTAGATGATTTAGGTTGTCCTGATATATTCCGTGACATCTCTGACACACCACGTGGTTTAGTGTTAGTTACCGGACCAACGGGTTCGGGTAAATCGACTACCTTAGCTGCTATGGTTGATTATATTAATGACAATAAAAACGATCATATTCTAACCATTGAAGATCCAATAGAATTTGTTCATGAAAATAAAAAGTGTTTAATTAACCAACGTGAAGTACATCGCGATACCCTAAGCTTTGAAGCCGCACTTCGCTCAGCATTACGTGAAGATCCTGATGTAATTCTTGTTGGTGAAATGCGTGATTTAGAAACCATTCGTTTAGCTATGACGGCAGCAGAAACGGGTCATTTAGTTTTTGGTACATTACATACAACTTCTGCACCTAAAACTATTGACCGTATTATTGATGTATTCCCTGGGGAAGAAAAATCAATGGTTCGATCAATGTTATCAGAATCATTACGTGCAGTTATCTCACAAACCTTAATTAAACGAGTAGGTGGTGGTCGTGTAGCGGCTCATGAAATTATGATTGGTGTACCGGCTATTCGAAATCTTATTCGCGAAGATAAAATAGCGCAAATGTATTCAGCGATTCAAACCGGTATGCAACATGGTATGCAAACTATGGATCAATGCTTACAAGGCCTTGTTAACCGCGGTATGATTACCAAAAAAGATGCAATGGAAAAAGCTGTAGATAAAAACCAATTTTCAGGTTTTTAATCCTTGAGTTAGTATGTTTATTTTTAGTCGGCATGCTAGCGATATATAAACAGTAAAAATGAAAAAGGATAATAAATGAGACTTCATGAATTATTAGAGCGCATGGTTAAAAATGACGCTTCTGATATGTTTGTTACAGCAAAACTTAAAGTAAGCGCTAAAATTAATGGTGAATTACAACCTATAGACGATGTTGTGTTAACAGCAGAAGAGTCATTAAAGCTTGTACATGATGCTATGAATGCCAAACAACAAAAACAGTTTGATCTTGAAAAAGAATGTAACTTTGCTATTGAAATAGATGAAATTGGTCGTTTTCGTATTTCTGCCTTTTGGCAACGTGACATGGCTGGTATGGTTGTACGTCGTATTGTAACTGACATACCCGATGTTGATGATTTAGGTTTACCATCGATTCTTAAAGATGTTGTTATGTCTAAACGTGGCTTGGTACTTTTTGTTGGTGGTACGGGTACAGGTAAGTCAACGTCAATGGCATCATTAATTGGTTATCGTAATCGTAACTCTCACGGCCATATTTTAACCATTGAAGATCCTGTCGAGTTTGTTCACGAACACGGTAAAAGTATGATCACTCAGCGTGAAGTTGGTTTAGATACTGAATCTTTTGATGCTGCGCTACAAAGCTCTTTACGTCAGGCACCAGATGTTATCTTAATTGGTGAGATTCGTAGCCGAGAAATTATGGAGCATGCGTTAAGTTTTGCAGAAACAGGGCATTTATGTATTGCTACTTTACATGCAAACAATGCGAACCAAGCAATTGATCGTATTATGCATTTAGTGCCGTCAGATCAACATGGTAAATTGTTATTTGATTTAGCATTAAATTTGCGCGGCATTATTGCTCAACAATTAGTACCTACTCAAGATGGGCATAGCCGTGTAGCTGCGATTGAAATTTTACTTAACTCACCTTATGTTTCAGAGTTAATTAAAAAAGGTGATATTGGTGGCGTTAAAGAAGTGATGGAAAAATCAAATGAACTTGGTATGCAAACATTTGATCAGGCGCTATTTAAGCATTATCAACATGGCACCATTACTTATGCTGATGCACTGCATCACGCAGACTCACCTAACGATTTACGTTTAATGATTAAATTACGTAGTAATGAACAAGGTGGCTCAGGCGCCTTTTCTGGGGTTACCCTTGATGGTGATGACAGTTAGTCATCAATTAAGGGTCAATTAATAAAAAAAAGCGAATAGTGTTTGTATAAAACCTATTCGCTTTTTTGATCTGCTACTCTCATGAAAAGGGCTTTAATACCAATATCACAAACTAAGTGAACATTTATAAGGGCTAAAAGCACTAACTACAGCGTTATTTATTTAATAATTAACGCTGTTGGATGCAGCTTATTATACAATGCAGGAGCAATTGTCCTGAACAACTAGTTATGTAAATAAATGCCTTGTCTTTAATGATTTTATCTCTGTCTAAAATAGATCACTTAATTAATGAAATAGGTATAAATCAACATAAGCGCTACTTAACTTTTAGGCTCTTTAATGTTGCCGATGTAATAATATAAAGTCCAGGTTGTCGAAAAAAGACCTGAGCTTGGAATTAACTGTGTAGAAAAGGTTACGGGCTCTTTAGATGTTGGATCTGAATGAGTAAACATTGCTTTTAAACCGTTATCATGGGCTCTCGTGCTTTCTTCAAGTTTCCACTCATCACCTAAGCACTGTTCGGTCACTTTTTTAGCATTTTCATAGTATTTCTTCGCAGTAATTTCATCTGGTGCTACCACATTACAAGAATAGGTATGCTGCGCGCCACCCCATGAAAAAATTTGACAATTTTCACCAAATAACTGGTATTTAGCTTTCCACATATTACTCATTCGGCCAACAATTTCTTCTGACTTTAACGAAGCGAAATTAGTTGAGTAATCTTTTTTGATTAATTCTAATTTAACGCAAGCGTTAGTGGTTGGCATGAGATTGTCAGTAATTTTTGTATTTTGATTTGCGCAACTTGCTAAGAATAAACTAGACAAAATAGCGAGTGATTTGATACCTGTTTTCATAAAATTATATCAGCCTGATGTGAAATTTTAGGGAAAATATTTTTACACTTAAAAGAGTAAACTTAATGTTACAGAGTTTTAACGCTTTTTCCTAGCACAAGCAATAACTAAGCGCTAACTAAGTATTAATAAAGTTATTTACTGTTATAAATAACACCTATAACTTAAAATAATGTTATTGCGTGAACAGTTACTTACTGTTCACTCTGCTCATTGAGCATTTTTTAATGCTGATTCAATTAGAAAATATAATTAGAGATATAATGCAAGAAAATGATACTCCGCTGAATAATCACCATCACCGTCAACTAGAAAAAAGTAAACAGCAAGGCAAAACCTTGATGATTCAAGGCACAACTTCTGATGCAGGTAAAACCACTTTAGTTGCTGGCTTATGTCGTTTGTTTGCTGATTTAGGCGTAAATGTTGCTCCTTTTAAACCGCAAAATATGGCGCTAAATAGCGCCGTTACTCCTTGTGGTGGTGAAATTGGTCGTGCGCAAGCATTGCAAGCTAAAGCTGCACGTCTGCCATTAAGTGTTGATTTTAATCCAATATTACTCAAACCTAATAGTGATACTGGCGCGCAAGTTATTGTACACGGTAAAGCACTGACTCATAAAATTTCGTCTAATATGGAAGCGGGCGAATACCACCAATATAAAAAGCAGGCCATGCAAGCGGTACTCGAGTCGCATCAACGTTTAACTCAAGCCTATGATTTGATCGTCGTTGAAGGAGCAGGTAGTCCTGCAGAAGTGAATTTACGCGAAGGTGATATTGCCAACATGGGGTTTGCTGAAGCGGTTGACTGCCCAGTGTTAATTATTGCTGATATTGATAAAGGTGGCGTTTTCGCACAACTTGTCGGCACGTTAATGTTGTTATCACAGTCAGAGCAAGACCGAGTCGCAGGCTTTATTATTAATCGTTTTCGTGGCGACATAAAATTACTGGAGCCAGGCTTAAAATGGTTAGAAGAAAAAACCTATAAGCCCGTATTAGGTGTTTTACCTTATTTACACGGTTTAGATATCTCTTCAGAAGACGCCTTAGCGACGCAACAAAATAATATCAATAATATAACTAAGGTACGTGTAGTTGTTTTAGTATACCCACACATGAGTAATCATACTGACTTTGATGCACTGCGCCACCATAACGATATTGATTGTCAGTTTTTATTCGCAACAGGCTCTGCAGAGGAAACTAGCGTTGAGAAAGTGGCGATCCCTGGGTGTGATTTGATTATCTTACCGGGTAGTAAAAATGTACGCAGTGATTTAGATTTTTTACGACAACGAGGCTGGGATACTGATATTGCCAAGCACTTACGTTATCAAGGTAAAGTTATTGGTATTTGTGGCGGCTATCAAATGCTTGGTGAAATTATTAGTGATCCTCAAGGTTTAGAAGGTGAGATCGGTGCAAGCAAAGGGCTAGGATATTTCCCTATGCAGACACAACTAAAAGCTGAAAAAACCTTAACCAATGTTGTCGGCAGCATGCAGCTGGGAGAAAAAGAGGCAACTATCAAAGGTTATGAAATTCATGCGGGTGAAAGTACGCTTACCAACAAGCAACCCGCGATTAAAAACTTAGTTAATACTTTACATGCCCAACAATCACTTGAGTCGGTTGGTTTAGATTTAGATAAAGGTATGTTAAGTGCTGATGAGCAAGTAGCTGGTTGCTATATACATGGATTGTTTGATCAGCCTAAAGCGCTGCAACTCTTTATGGATTGGCTTGGCTTTAGTGTGGTTGAAGCGCCAAGTATAGAAATATTAGAAGAGCAAGCGATTGAAAGAGTGAATAAAGCTTGTCAAAGCCATTTAGATATAGCGAAAATTCAAGACATTGTGGAAGCTTGGTATAAATAGTTAGGTAATGATTTACAGTGTAAAAAATAGCAGTAAACTTGAAACATATCAGCTTGATGCATCAAACAAAAATATAACTTAAAGCCTTAAGTGCTTAGTTAGTTTAAGGCTTTAGCTATTTTCCTATCTAGCAAATTAATTACTTGCTAAAAAAGGCGCATATTGATTGTTTTTACCCAGTATTGCCTGCGTACCTTTAAGTGAGAAATTATAACCACATAAGGTAAAGCTGCCTCTAAAAGCGAGAGCTTGTACTATTTCAGTACTATCAAGTGGTGAGAAACTCGCAAAGTATTCACTACCATTTTCAACAATAACGGCTAGTGGGCGAATAGGATCGCCTTTGTTAAAGCTAATTTTTTCACAACTCTCATCACCTTTTGCTGAGGCTAATGACCAGCGTTCGCCGTCGTCTACTTGGTCTGCTTGCCAATGAATAATAATGCCTTGGTATTGCGATAAATATAAATTGAAATTATCAGGCATGGCTAATAAGTGCTCTCTATTTGCTACTAACGAGCTAGCACTATTTTGTAGTAATACTTGCTCTTGCATTACTTCAGGTGTCTTTATCACCTCATCAGGTTGGCTAAAAGCATTAAGTAGACTATTAACAAGTACAGCAATAAAAATTAAAGCAACGGTTATAAGCATACCAAGTTGCAGTTTCCTATTACTAAGAAACTTCAAACGAATAAGCTCGCCAATATCTGCTTGTTTATGCTCTGTATCATTTATATGATTAGCATAACCATTAGAAAAGTCGCTAGGGTATTCTTCGTTGTTATTCGCATTAAAGCCTGCAATGGTATTAAGCTCTGCTATATTTTCGCTTGTTTGTTGTTGTTCATTACCTTTTTGCGTGGCTAAAGTTGGTTCAATTCTTTGATTATGTGTTTGTGTGTTCGCAGGGGCATCAATATAACTACTTAAATCAACGGGGCCGTAATATCCTAAAATATAGGCTCCTTTAGCTTTTTTATTTCTACTTGGGTAAGTCAGAAGTAGAGCGGTACTTAATAACGGTAAAATAAATAAGTAATAACTACTGCTGTTATCTATAAATAAACTCATTACACCGGTTAGAAGAAATAAACCACCTGGGACAAGCTGCCAGTTTTTAGTTAATTGGGCGTCATGTAAGCGACGTTTTGTACTACAAACAAGTACCGTAGTTAATAAGAGGAGTACGATAAAGTTAAAAGCTAAAGCGCTAGAAAAAATAGCAGAGAAAAAAATAAAGCTAAGCAGGCTGAATAATGTAGTAGCCAAAAAACGGCTACGATTATCAAACCCTTTGAAACAAAATGTTGCTTGTATAAATGGCACAAAAACTCCCATTAAAAATAGTTAAAAACACGTGATTCTTGGTTTGTTGTAAGCTATTAGCAAGCTTACAAATTCAATAATTATTTGGCTATATTACATGGTAATCAATATGGTAATTAATACGGTAATTAACATGGTAATAATTATCAAGTTAGAAATCAGTACTAATGAATTCGGTAAGCAGGTAAATCAATTTTTTCTAACTTTAAGCCGTAAAATGACAAGCTACCTTGATTGTTTGATTCACCATCACCACTAAAGTCAAAATCAAAAATACTGTAAATACATGGACCATGTTGTTTACTAAACTTTAACCGGCTTGAGCGCCTAGCCAATGCGATAAATTGTAAGTCACCTTCTTTGCAGTAACGGCGAATATGATGCTCAGCTAATTCTGATACTTTTCGTAGGTAAACAAAGTACCAACAAAACAAACAAAAGAGCAATAGGTAATAAATATTTTCCATATGGATAACCTTACTTAAACTTTATTTTTATTGAATTCTAATCTCGCTGCAAGCTATCGCGGACTAAACTATCGTGGACTATATAGTTGTCCAATAGCCTCTGCCAGCTCAGTTGATCTGTTCTCACAACGAATACAAGCAAAAGCAACATGTCTAACTAAAGGCACAGAAACTAGGTCTTTAAAGATGCTAGAAAATAATTGTAAATCATTATGTTTTAGCAACTGTTCAAAATAACACATTAATATTTCTTTATCCGCGAGTACCTGCCAACAGCGACTTGATAAAGTAATAAGTAACTCTTTACTGACTTTATCTTTAGCTAAAAGTTGCTCAACCATCACTTTCATATGGGGATGATTACTACTTGCTGCAAGGGCGCGTAATAATTGCGTCGTTTTTATTGGTTGTGCTGCAGCCTTTGTTGAAGTGGTAGATAACTCGGCCTCTAAAAGACTCAGTAAAATTTCAAGTAAAGCGATGGGGTATTGCTCGTTTTCTAATGCACTACAAACAGGCGATAATACTTGCTCGGGTAAATAAGGTAAGGCAGCTTTTAATAATTCACTGTGGTTATCTTGATTTATTCTGGCGATAAAATCAGTAATACCTTGTACGCCAATATGCTGCCAGTTTTGCCAAGCAGCAATTTGCTTGTTATCGCTTGCTGTCATGTTACTTATGTTTTGTATTAAATATTGTTTAAATACAAGAAAGTGTTCACTCGGCGCTTGCTTTAAATCAACTTTGATTTTGCTATTTAGACTGGCTAATTTATATTGTGCTGGCGTAAAAAGGTATGGATTACTACTTAGCAATTCCTCTTGTTTTTTTGACGCTTGTTGCGTTAAATCAGCACCTAAGGCTTCAACAATAATAGCAATTAAATGATTTCTCGCGCCTTGGTTTAATAGTCCGCGTTCATCTAAGGGAAGTTTTAATATCCATAAATAAGGTTGTGCCGATTTTTTTTGCCAAAATGCAATAGCAAAGCAAGCATGGCCTTGTGTGGGGGTTGGATAAGGTAATTGGTTTAACTCTACTTTCTCAAACACTTCTTTAGATAGTTTAGTAACTAACCTCCCCATGTCATAAAGCCGATATTGAGAGCCTGAAAGCTTGAGTAACTCTGAAATAGTTGCAATATTTTGTATTGATGTAGGTTGTGTCATAAGCCGTCTTTATAAAGTCGTTTGCAGTAAAGTGTTGATTCTAAAATTATTGGCCACATTTTAACTGAGGCTCAACAGTAACCCAAGCGTATTGCTGCTTGTTATCGCGAGATATTATAAGGATAATGTTCTAGTTATCCAACCGTTAAAAGTACACTGTAAGCCTTGTTTTTACTGGTTAACACTGTTTTTTATGTGCTTTGTTATTTTGAATAATATTAAGCGCTTAAATATTAAACGCTTACAATTTATCGTTATAAACAAAAAAGGCGCTTAACTGCTGATGTTAAGCGCCTTTTTCGTCTGTTTTTCTTTATGCTGCCAAGTGTCTAAATGCTTCTGCAACCACTGGGTTGTGTAGCTTTTCAGCATATGCAGCAAGGTAGACTTTTTCAGCGGGTAAGCCGCTAAGTTCCACCATTTTATCCAGTGTTTCATCTGAGGGGGTTTTGTTGCCGCAACGGTACTTACTAAACGTTCCCCTTGTTATACCTAGCTTTTTAGCTGTTAGGTAGTCGGAATCGCCTGCCGTAACTGCATTGAGTACGTCTTGAAAATTCATGCTTTCACCTTTTGTAGTTGACAATTGAATGATAGTCCAACTGCTTCACAAGCGCAATACGTTTCCCTTTTGGGGTCTTTTTCTTGTTTCATCATTGTGATACGTTACGTTTGCTTTCGGGCTTTGATTTCACCTTGTGGTTGACGCTGTAGGTCACAAAGCCCGAAACATTTACTTAGTTCCCCGTGGCGGCCAGTTGGCCAACTGGCCGCCATTAATTTTACGGGGTAAATCATAACGGGGATAAACTTAATGCAAACTGAACAACCGATATTTACAAAAGAACGCTGTATTGAATTAGCCAAAGATTGCTTGAAAGGCGCTAGATATTGGCGTTTAAAAGGCTGTATTGAGTCTGCGGCTATGAATTTAAATGCCGCATCCGATTGGCGTAGAAACGCCGCTACATACAACCTTTAGCGAACAAAACAAAGCCCATGCTGTAAAGCGTGGGCTTTCTTTTGCTCGTTAAAAAGCTGTTTAACTGTTCAGGGTGCGATTGGATCATAGTGAATTATTTGTGGTTGTATTCATGTTAAGCGGTGGGTTTGAGTAACCAAAGTAGGCTATCACGGAAGTATTACCAACAAGCCTACATCGTACGAAGTGCTAAATAC
The DNA here is from genome assembly GCF_018860585.1 of Colwellia sp. E2M01. Lineage (GTDB taxonomy): Bacteria > Pseudomonadota > Gammaproteobacteria > Enterobacterales > Alteromonadaceae > Colwellia. The sequence continues at coordinate 88,752 of NZ_JAHKPR010000076.1, read as the reverse complement.
GCGGGGGTAGTGCCTTGCATTGAAAATCTGGGTCGGGGTTCACCACAGCACCAGTCTAAAAACGCGCGGTAGATAGTTTTTTCAATAGTATTTAGTTTGGTGGGGCGATTGGTATGGGGGCGTGAAAGCGTTCGTATAGCCCACCTCTATCAGCTGAAACATAGTTAAAAAGTGCATTCTTACGAGTGGTTTTTTTAACTATTTGTTTCATTGGTAACTGACTATTGCAATTTAAGTGTTAAAAGCGACAGCAAGTCGCATTTTTTAATACTGATTTGCAAGGGGCTTGTTATCTCTGAAACGAAGTGGAAGAGATAACAAGGGTACAGCTTTAGGCGCTTGCGCCCAGCATCATTATCTCTAAGGTGGAGAATTGGAGCGATAGCGACCACCTTTAAGCGCGAGCCCTGAAAGGGCTTGTAAGAGGTCTTTGTTTTAATATTCAGTTTTAAAGCAATTAACAATAACACAGCAGAGTGAGCCTACTACCAAGCCTTAGCGGGACAACCTTAACTACGGTAGTGCTCGAATCTATCAGGGGTTGAAATTTTTCGCCTCAAAAAAAACGCGGCAATAAAGGTGACCGGTAATGCAAAAAGTTGTTGATTTTGAATTAGGACAAAGCGCTTTTTTTGGTGGTAAACATCATAGCGAATGCCCGTTCAAATTACCGCATCGTAAAGCTGCTTGGTTGCGAGGTTTTCGCGCTGCTACGTACGAAAACACCAACAATCCCACAGTAACTACAACAGAATCGACACACGGTCACATAAAAAATCTAAGAAAACTCTTTAAACCCAATAGCGGCACGTTGTGAAACGCCCCTAAACTTTACTTTAAACTGTCGGGAGACACGATAAATGAAAAAACTACTTAAATTCTTTAAATCTAAACTTTGCCCTAGTGTTGATGAAACACTAAACACCTTTCAAGAAAAAATTGATTCACTGTCTGAACGTGTTGACTTAGATGTTGATGAAATTATCTTTGCTAATAATAAAATTGAAGCTCTTTACAATAGAAAGCAAGTTCTATTGCTGAATATTGCCAAAGCTGAAAACGCTATAGAGCAATTAGAGAAAATCACTCAAGCTTAAAGGCTTAAATACATTTACTGTCGGGAGACACGAAAATGCAAAAACAAATCAAAGATATTCAACTTGAAATTGAAGCCGCTGAAAATACTAGCGACTTTCGCCCCGCGCAAAAAGTTACTCATCTTAAAAATGCACTCAATAAAGCGATCTCTTTAATGTCAGAAATGGCGGAAAGAATCGAAACTTTAGAGGTTAACACTAATGGCCAATGAATCACTGGGGCTAATTAGTTGCTCTGGTTGCAATGGTGATGCCCACATAAAACGAAAAAAAACAGGTAAAAAACTGCTCTATTTGCATTGTAAAAATTGCGGCCTAGACCAAAGAAGCGGAAAGCTCTTGCAGGAGCGTTGGCAACAGGCCATTGATGGTGGCGCAGCTTTACCGCCCGAACGTGAAAAAAGTTCTTTAATTAATGAAAAATCAAACAATAACCTTAACGAGTGGGAGCCAGAAGATGGTAACAGCAACAGCGACAACGAGAAAAGCAACAAAGACGATAGCGGAAGAAGTGGCGGCGGATTTAAAGCGCTCGCAGGACTTGGAATCGCCGCCGCCGTCATTCTTGGATTCGGCGCAAGATAGCGGATTAATTGCGGAAGAATTACCAAGCTATGATGATTTAGACCAATTTACCGGAACCGCAAGTGGTGCAAGCGACACAAGCGAGGCAGCACCCGAAAATAAAAACGAAAATTCGGGCGGTATGTCTAAGGAAGATGCTTTTACCTTTGCGGCGGGGGGTGTTAGTTATTTAGAGACATTATCAAGCGCCTATGTCGGTGCTGATATTGTGATACCCGATAGTCAAAAAGAAGATATAGCAAGCAAAGCAACGGCGGTAATACAAAAACATTTCGGTAATGCTGAGTTACCGCCATGGCTTGAAAAGTTCAAAGAAGAAATAGCGCTCGGCGTGTCGTTGGGGACTTTTGCTTTTTCGGTGTACCGCCAGAAAAAAGCATTTGATAAAGAGCAAGAGATAAAAAACAATCAAGAGCTTGAAGCGAAAACACCGAGTCAGGATTATGCAACAGGGGCGAGCGATGGCGATTAATAAAGATAACTCTTTAAAAGCTTTGCATTGCTGTTATACGGCAGGGACGGGAGGCGGTAAAAGTGTCGCAGTGCAATACGCAGGAACCGTACCCGCCAACCCCTGTTTGGCTATTTTCGACCCTTACGGAGATTATGAATTCCACCGCGGAGACCCAAAAAACCGCGGTTTTGCGGGTAAAAAGGTACATCATTTTGAAACAAGGGTAAAATTTGCAAATCAGTTTGCTAAGGCGTGGCGGAGTGGTTTGCCTTTTCGCATTGCGTATATGCCAAAAGAGCCGACACGAAAGGAAATGTTGTGGTTTTGTGAATTGATGTGGCGCGCGTGTGACGGTAACAGGCGGTTGGATATGGTTATCGAAGAGTTAGCGCGTTGGACTGATTCAAACGCAAAAGAGACCGGTAGATTGGGTGAGTGTTTGACGGGCGGTAGAAAATTCGGCTTAGTTGTTCACACAGTTTTTCAGCGCTCAACAGAAGTGAGCAAAACAATACTAAGTCAATCACCTTTTAAAATTATCGGAGTTCAGGAATCGAGAAGCGATGCGGAGCGCATGGGTAAAGAGTGTGATTTAACGCTTGCTGATATAAAAAGCCTTGAGCCGCTAACGTATTTTAAAGCGACTGGCGGCTTGGGTAATGTCGAAAAACTGGATTTAAGACATATTTTTGACAAAAGCAGAGCGAAAACAGCGAAAAACACTAAAACAGCATAGCGAAACGAGCTTTACACGCTAGCGAAACGTCTTATTAAATTGTGTCTCCTAGTGGGTACTGTTGCGAAACACGCCCACAGTTTTTTTTATGTCGGGAGACAAAACACATGAACATCAAAAGCACAATTAAAAGCTCTTTAGCTTCTATTTTAGTTTTGGCGCTAGTTAAGAAGTTTGCGCCATTCTCTGTAACAAAACACTTATAAGGGGCTGATTCATGAAGTCTCTTAAACAATTACCAACGATTGCCAATGTTGCGGCGGGTAATAACGTATCTATCATGTTGCCCGTTGGTAATACGTATGAAGCAATACACTTACATTATTCAGGTGTAACCGCTGCGCAGCTAAAAAACATTAAAATTGAAGCTAACAACCGTTTAATTTCTGAATATCCGAGTGGAACACGCTTGATTAGCATGGATTCGCACTACTCAAGAACCCAAAAAAGCGGCGTGTTAATTTTTAATTTTAACCGCCCCGAATTACACAAACTTGGGGATACTCGCTTTTTCGGTTTTGATACAAACCGAAGCCAAGGCATTACAACAGCAAATATCTCAATTGAAATTGATGCAGCAGCAAGCGCGCCTGTTTTAACGGCTTATGCTCAAACAGTGCAAAGCGTTCAAGGTGTGCCGAATTACTTAACAAAAGTGCGCCGTATGTTTGTTAATGTGTCCGCGGCAGGTACGTTTGAAATAGACAATATACCGAAGCCCGTAGGAGCATCAATTGCAGCTATTCACTTGTATATGCCAGATGTTGGCGATGAAAACTCCGATGGTTTATGTGAAATAACAAAAGCCGAATTGCTTGTTGATAATACGAACTGGCATGATTTATCGGCAAGTAAGGCGGCGGTATTTCAGCAGCTTAACGGAAGAACGCCACAAGTATCTGATTCGACTGTTATTGATTTGATTTTAGATGGTGATGTTCAACACGCTTTGCCGCTTTCCTACAAGGACAGTAGCGGTAATCAGTTACCAATCCAAGATATGCGATTGCGCTGCGAAGCAGCAAGCGCGGGTCAAGTCGAGCTGATGGTTGAATATATTGATGTTTGGGGAGCGGGTCGCTTCTAAGGGGTTGTTATGAGTATTGAAAATACAGCTACACCCGTGGCAACAGCTAGTGCGGGCGGGCTTTGGCAATCAATTAACGGCGGTCTGGGTGATGCGTTAAGCCTTTGGGGTCAAGTTGAGCAGATAAAAGCTGACCGAAGCACCTCGGGTCAAGATTTGCAAGCGGCAGTATACGAGCCAGAGCTAGATAATGCCGCAGCGGTGCAAGTAGACCAATCGCTTTTGGCGGTTGGTGCTCACACTAAGCCAACAACGATAAACGTTAATAAGCCGTTGCTTATTGCTAGTCTTGGCTTGTTGGGTCTTGCGTTTTATATGCGCATGAATGGCGCTAGATAATTAATTGATAGTAATAATGGCCGCCCAAGTCGGCGGCTTTTATTAAGGAGTTTAAGGTGGGTGCGATGCAGTTGAGTTCGAGCACAAGCGACCAAACATCAAGCGCTACAGACGTAGGGTTTACAGGTGGTTCATTAATCAAAGGTAATTCAGGAATAGATAGCAATGTTATTGCTGTTGTTGCTGTTGTTGCTCTTTTGTTCTTGTTGAAAAAGGGGTAGTGAATGGGGCTTTTCAGTGGCGGCGGCTTTTTCGGGTCGGGCGGCAAAACAAACACGGGTAACACCGAAACTAGAACCAATAACTTTTCAAATACGCAGGATTTTTCGGGCGCTAATACTGTTTACTCTTCGGTTTCACCTGTAAATATTGATTTCGGCGAGAAAGCGAAAGATGGTTCAAGCTCTGCGGCTTCTGCGGGGTCTGTAATAATAGAGCAAACAGACCATGGCTCGATAGGCGAAGCCATGCGACTAGCTGAAGGTGCAACAAGCGGCGCTTACTCTTTTGCTGAAGGTGTTACAAAAGATATAGCGGCAATAGCTAATAATTCAGCAAATAACGCGTATTCATTAACGGGTGATGCTTTCGCCTTTGCTGACGGCGCAATAAATACAAATGCTGCGCTAGTTTCGCAGTATGGTGATTTGTCTACGCATATGCTCAACTCAAGTTTGAGCGCTAACGGTATGGTTTTGGATAACGCTGCACAGTTGATTGCTAATCAAAGCGATAACAATTTAAATGCGGCATTGAGTATGGGTGAGTTAGGCTATATGCAGTTGATGGCAGGAAATGATTTGGCGGAAAGCCTTAGTAATACGTCATTTTTGCAGCAGCAAGATAATAATGATTCACTAAATAATGGTTTTAAGTCAATGATGCAATTTGCTGATAATGTGTCGCGTTCGGACGGTGCAAATTTAGCAGAATCAACAAATAAAATGTTTATGGTGATAGGCGGTCTTGCGGGGCTTGGTTTTATTGCTTGGACGTTAAAAGGTAAAAAATAATGCTGCAAAATATTTTATTAAAGGCTAATGAATGGAATTCGATATCCGCTTTAGGGAAACATATTAATGTAGTGCTTGCCGCGGGTGATATTGACGCGCGAATAACAATGCAAAACTCAACAACATTTGAGACTAAGCTAGTTAGCGGTATGGCTTTTCCTGTTCCTGTTGGTTTTGTGAGTGTGGCATTTAGAAGTGAAGTTACACAGCAAACCAAAATATGGCTCGGTGATTTGCCGCTAAGCTATATACCGTTGGAGTTGAAAACGGTAGGCGCAAGCTCTTTAACGCAAAGCAGAAAAAGCGTGTTTTTTGGTAAAATTACAGAGCTAGTACCACCCAGAATTGGTCGCGGAAAAGTGACAGTACAAGCAAATAAGGCGTTTAATATAGGCGGCATAGGTTCAACATTAAATAGCACTATTACAATACAGGCGGGTGATAGTTTTAGTATTAATACTCAGGATGCAATATATGCGCATTCGTTAGATAAAGATGATATTGAAGTAGAGGTATCAAAACCCGCAATACCTATGCAGGTAAATAGAGCAAGCGCAGATGTGGGGCAGTGTGATGACATGTACTTTAATCATGTATTGAATGAGGTAATGGCTTATCGCGGCTACGGCTTAAAGTTTTACGCGCTAAGTGCTGACTTGAGTACTATGGGTGCATCTTTGCCGTGCAATGGTGGCTCCTCGTTTAATCTGATGATAGGCACCGGTCGTGTGGTGGGTGATACACTTGTTATTTTGTGTCTTGTGGGGGGGAAGATGACAGAAAGAACAATCGAATTATCTGATTATAGTTATATAGATAAAGATATTAGTGGTGGCGTAAGCGTAGGTAATGCGGGACATGCAGAGATTTACGGTTCTAAGTATTTAGTTAAGTATGGTCCGAATAGTGGTGACAATGTCGTTATTGGTAGTTTTGATAATTCATCCGCCCAAGTCGTTGACTTATCAACACTGAATTGGACGAACAAAATTGCAGCGGCTGCGTATATAAACAAGGATGGAAATATCGCTGTTATGGGGAGGGACGGGGTTTGCGCAGTAACAGAAGATTTAGGGGTGACGTGGACGTCAGTACCTTTAAGTATAGCTGATACGTACACAAATGAAAAAAAAACAGGTATTGATACTGAAAGAGGTAGAATATATCTCTGTTCGGGGAGTGATATTTTTTATTCTAGCGATGGTGGCTACACGTATAACGATATGATTGAGGCACCGATGATGAATGGGCGACATAGTGATATACAACGGTTCGGTGTTTCGGGGGGGTATTTGCATATACTGACCCGTGACGGCGTACTTTCTTATGATGTAGAAGCGGGCGCGTGGGATTCATTACAGTTAAGGGGTGTTGTTGGTGGTGATATTACACATAGAGGGTTAGCGGTAGATAACAGCGGCAAAGTTTTCTTGTTACTTCAGTCGGCAGGGGTTCATGTTATAGAGTTGGCGGGCGAAGTTGTCACAGTTGGCGGGTTAGGTGTCTCGATAATGTCAGAGTTAAATTAATGAAAGCTAAAGCGGCAGCGATAGCCGCCGTTTTTATTTTAGGATTTTATATCATGAAAAATAATTCTACGCCGCGAGGCATTAGAAACAACAATCCGTTAAACATTCGCACAAGTAATGATGATTGGTTTGGTTCGGTCGGTAATGATGGTTCGTTCGTGCAGTTTGAAACGGCAGAACATGGCATAAGAGCAGCCTCCCGAATTCTAAAAAGCTATCGTGATAAGTACGGGTTAACAACAATAACGGAAATTATCACGCGATGGGCACCGCCGACCGAAAACGATACTGATAGCTATATTAATAGCGTTGCTCAAAAGGTTGGTGTTAGTGCTGAAGAGTCGTTAAGTGAAATTGATTATATAAAGCTTATCGAAGCTATGATTTATCACGAAAACGGACAGCAGCCGTACACCATATCAACAATACAAGACGGTTTTAAAATGGGCTTTTATTCATGAAAGTAGAAAAAATACTAAACAGTAAAGCGGCCATGGTTGGTGTTGGTGTTTTAGCGCTTGGTGTGGTGGGGTATTTTGCCACGCAAAAAGCAGCGCAAGCAGCGACACAGGCGGCGGGGGTTGTTGGTAATTCTATCAATCCGTTAAATAACGATAATATCTTTGCTAGCGGTGTTAACGCTGTTGGAGCAAAGTTATCAGGGTCTAGCAATTGGAGTTTAGGCGGGTGGATTTATGATATTACGCATGATTAACTTTAAGTTGTGGGAGTGGGTAACATGATGTCTCTTATCTTGTCGATTATCGGCGGAACGTTTAAAGATTGGGTTAGTAGTAAATCAAAAGCAGAACTACTAAAAGCGGAGGCAAAAATTGAAAATTCAAAAAACAGCTTGATTGGTTGGTCTGATGAATTTTTAGTGTTGATTTGGTCATATCCTTTTATAAGCTTGTTTATCCCGCCCCTGCGGGAATCAACGCAGGCAGCTTTTGAACAATTGGGGATTTTCCCTGACTGGTACGTTGGCGGGTTTTTATCTATAAGTTTTGCTGTTTTTGGTATAGATAAGCTCTTTAGGTGGAAAAAAAACAATGATTGATTTATTACCAACATTAAAAGACCTGGCGGAATTAGGAATAACGCCCGTAGGCGGTATGGCGCTTTTTTTCTTGTTTAAGTTTAACAAAATAACAAGCGGCTTTGATAAGCGTTTAGCGCTACTTGAGCAGGCTGCTGAAAAATGTGCAAAGTGTTAAATTATAACGTTGTTAAGTTTGTTCGTACGTACAAGGGGGCGTGTTCGTGCGAACAAACATTAATAATGTTATTAAATGCACCTAAAGCTTAAATCTGTTTTAAAATCTGTTTTAGAATCTGTCCTAAACATTCCCGCCGTAAATCTACCTAATACTTGCTCGCCTTTCTTTACTTTTTGCGCGGCTTTTTCGTTTTCGTATAAGCCTTGGTAAATAGTGTTTACTTCATTTACTTCATAACCTGAAAACTGCTTATATTCACAATAGTTTTCTGCGTTAGTGTTCGCCTTTAATAGTGCCTCTTCTCTACTAATAGCCGTAGTAATTGTTATTAATTCGCCGCCTTTTAACGGTGTTACTGCACTATATAAACTCGGCTTTGAAGAGCAGCCAGCCATTAACACAGATAAGGCCGCGGCAGTTAAGAGTAAATTTCTCATTAAATGATCCTTATTTTTAATTAGTATTTTATTGATAGGGTAAAGCTTAATTATTGAAACGGCAACAGTTTAACAGCTTCGGCCTTTGTCTTTTCTCCCCGTAAATCATAAATTTTTGTTGTGTCTGGGCTAGAATGCCCTAAAAGGCTTTGTACTGTAAATAAATCAACATTACATTCTAAAAGATTGGTTGCATAGCTGCGCCGTAAGTCGTGCGGTGTAAAATGTTCTTGTTTTGAATATTTAGCTATTTTACTGAATATGTCGCTATATCCTTTTTTTGCAATGCGCTCGTTGATGATGTGATCGCCTTTTTGCACCCGCAAAAAAACGTACTCACAATCAAAAGCAAGCCTAGACTTTAACCACCTTTTAACGTGTTTAAGTACAAAAGCGGGCAAAGGGATTATTCTTTGCTTGTTTCCTTTACCTATTACAACTAAAACATCATTGTTTATGTTTTCTTTCTTAATGCTCGCAAGCTCACTAACTCTTAACCCTGCGCCGTAAGTTATGGCTATTATAGCTGCGTTCCTGCAACCTGCCATTGTTTTTAAGTTCAAGCAGCGCTTAACTATATTGTTGATCTCTTTTGGTGTGAGCGCTCGGCCAGTTGCAACGCGTGAACCTTTTACACGCTTTATATCTTTTATATGTAAATAATCATCCGTTGCAATCAATTTTAAACGCCATGCATCAAGCGCAACGCTTTTAAATATAGATAAGTAAGTGTTAATCGTTCCCGCGCTATAATCGTCATTCTGAAGATCATGTTTTAACTTTATTAATGCGGAATAGCTTAGTTTTGACCAATCGAATGACAAATAATTACTATTTTTTTGTAATTTATTGCATAAACGATTAAGAGCTAAAGCCGTGTTTTGTGCATTTACTGGGGAATCGAGAGAAAAAATATAATTTTCTGCGGGGTTTTTATAGATTTTTTTGTTGTTTATATTCAATTTTTAATTCCTTTTTGTTATATATGGGTCACTTAAATAAAAAAGTCGAAACAATGATTTTTAAAGGTTTATATAAAAAAATAGAGTGAAACACTAAAAAACAACAGTTAAAGCGGTTTTTAAAGTACAATTAGGTGGTATTTTAAGGATAATGACGACATTAACCTAATAAAACTCAGCTATTACTCAAATTCAAGTACGCTGAACTCGTATTTTTATGTGATTATTAGTATGAACTAGGCAGTAAAAAACATGAATGATGAAGTAGTACTTAAAGCTAATAGTAACTTGCAAATGAATATCGATAATCAAGCTGAAATTAATGAAGATCCAGATAAGCCCGTTTTGACTATTTTATATCAAGATGAGTTTATGGTGGCTGTCGATAAACCTGCGGGATTATTTGTCCATCGTAGTTTTATGGACAGAGATGAAATTTATTTTGCTTTGCAGTTAGTGCGTGACCAAATTGGACAATATGTTTATCCCGTTCACCGTTTAGATAGGCCAACATCTGGAGTACTGCTTTTTGCTTTAACAAAAGAAGTAGCGACTTTGTTAAGTGAGGCTTTTGCTAATAAATCTAAACAAGCGGATCTTTTAATAACCTCCTTAAAAGCGTCAGATATTAGTGCCGAAGAAAAGGGGAGAGCGGCATCTGATATTGAAGCTGCATCACAAGCTAGCACAATGGTTAAAACCTATTATGCGCTCGTACGTGGTCATTTAACTGTACCTGAAGGTTTAATTGATCATCCACTTAAAGAAAAGCTAGATAAGTTAGGCGATAAAAATGTTAGTCGTGATAAGCCCGCACAATCGGCGCAGAGTTATTATCAGATAAAACAACAAGCGAGTTTACCCATCCCGTTAGGAAAATTTGATAGCGTGCGTTACTCTCTTGTTGAAGTACGCCCCGTTACGGGAAGGCGACATCAAATACGTCGTCATCTTGCTCACTTGAGAACCCCTATTATCGGCGATATTAATTATGGTGATAATAAGCAAAACCCATTTTTTAATCAGCATTTTGGCTTTAAACGGTTAATGTTACATGCACAATCATTAGCCTTTGATCACCCTATCACTCATGAGCGAATTAACATTGTCGCGCCTTTTGATGAACAGTGGCAGCAGGTGTTTACTGAACTGGATTGGTCAATAGATTAAGCTCTAGTTCCTACTTTATATTTCTCTAACTAAAACAGTAACTTTTACTCGGGGTAATTATTTCAGGTAAAGGAATATCCCAACTTTCTACAGGGACTTCTTCAACACGCTGACAGTCATGAGCTAAGCCAAGCGGATATAACTTTGTGCTTTGCCAGTTAGCTAAGCTGCGATCGTAAAAACCACCGCCCATACCTAACCTTGCGCCTGAGCCATCAAAAGCGACTAAAGGCGTGAAAATAACATCTAGCTGATTCAGCGGGCATACTTGAGTCACATCTAATTTCGGCTCTAAAATACCGTAAATATTATTGATCAGAGGCGTGTCTTTTTGGTAGCGCAAAAAGAGTAAATTACCAGGGCTAAAAGGGTGAATTACCGGTAAGTACACGGCTTTATTTTGTTGCCAACACCAATCAATAAACCGAGTTGTTGATAACTCACCATCATTACTCAAATAAAGTGCAATATGTTGCGCTTGTTGAATTATTTTATGGGTAGCTAACCGTTCACTTAGTGCAATTGCCGCTGCATTTTGTTCAATGCTTGAAAGTGAATTACGACGTTGTCTTATTTCTTTACGAAGTTGTGTTCTCATATTCATGGGCGTATCTGTAGCAAGGTTGTAGGGTTTATTATCAGCATAATAACCAAGAAAATTAAACGATGAGTACACAATGACTCATCGTTTTAGTCAATGTTGCTATACTCTAATTTTATTGTCAGTTTCTTCGTCAGCCAAGCTTTCCCAGAAACGACTTTTAAAAGCAATTAATAAAATCACAATACCTATGCCAATACTAAATAATCCAATTTGTAGGTAAAGATAAGGTAGTTGCTCAACATTATTAGGATCAAAATTACCAGCTAACAAACCTGAAATGATATTACCTATTGAGTAAGTTAGTACGAATATGCCCATCATTTGCCCTGCAAAACGTCGCGGCGATAATTTACTTACCGCGCTCAGGGCTACTGGGCTTAAGCATAACTCACCAACGGTATGTAAAAAGTAGGTTGCCACTAACCAGTATGGCGCTACCTTCATGCCTGATGCGGCATATTGCGCTGCAAAAAACATTACCAGAAAACCACTGGCCATAACTATTAAGCCCATAGCACACTTAATACCGTAAGACGGGCTAACTAAACGTTTACCTAAATTAATCCATAAGGCAGCAAAAAAAGGCGAGAGAAGTACGATGAAAATAGCGTTTAACGATTGAAACCAGCCGGTAGGGACTTCGTAATTACCTATCATGCGATCGGTATAATCTCGAGTAAATAAATTAAGAGAAGATCCTGCTTGCTCAAAGCCTGACCAGAAACAAGCGGATGCCACACAAACGAGTAATAGTGCCCACAAACGCTTCTTTTCATTAGTCGTTAAATTACCGCCAAAATAAATAGAGCCATAATAGATAAAGAAAACTAAGGTAAAAGTAACCGCAATATATTGGGCGATAGCAACAGGGTTAACTGTCATTAATCCCGTCATAATTAAACCCATCACAACAGAGATAGTTACCAAAATACTGCTGATTATTATCCAGCTTATTTTTGTATTTTTGACTGATAGCGGGAAAGAAGGTTTTGCGCCGGCACCGTTTAAGGTAGCAAGCGTCTTTCGATAATGAAGTAAACCGAAAGCCATACCTACAGCTGCGGCACCAAATGCCCAATGCCAACCGTAATTTTCTTGATCTTCCATTAAATAGCCACAAACAGAGTAACCAATAACAGCACCTATATTGATGCCCATATAGTAGATAGCGTAGCCACCGTCACGTCTTTTATCTTCGTAAGAATATAGTTGCCCGACTAAAACACCAATATTAGGTTTTAATAAACCTGTACCTAACATGACAAAAACTAAGCCGACAAAAAAAGTATTATCATTAGGTATCGCTAGGATTATATGACCACACATAATAATTAAGCCGCCATACCACACTGCTTTTTGACCACCAATTAACCTATCGGCAATCCAACCGCCGGGTAAGCCCATGAAATAAACGCTACCTGTATAAAGGCCATAAATTGCAGCAGCAGAAGCAACAGTAAGACCTAAACCACCTTCTTGTAATGTTGCTGTCATGAATAAAACCAGCAACATTCTCATACCGTAGTAACTCATGCGCTCCCACATTTCGGTGAAGAATAAAGTCTTTAGGCCCGCAGGTTGGCCAAAAAAAGCAGTGTCAGTTTGAGTTGACATAATATTTTCCTTTCAAAATACGCAGAACGATTGTTGTTGTTGTTGTTGTTGTTGTTGTTGTTGTTGTTGAAAAGTGTTTGGCTTATTGTTCGAGATTATTATTTGCAAAGTCATTAAATCTACTTTACCAGTAACATTATTAACGAGGCAAATGTTATAACTGAATGAGAATATAAAGAAAATGAATCACTATTACGATATTCAAAAATGTCTATAGCTGTGTTCAGAAGTTAAAAAGGCAGTGTGAAGAGTAAGCATAGAGTGTCATTAACTTTTTACAGATGCCTTTTTTATATACAACATCCTTGTTGTTTTTTATAGCTATTACTATTCAAAGTACAGAGTTTTCAATGGAACTTAAAACATCTTAAACCGAGTTCAAGTTAAATATTTACTTCATTGGTGTTCATTGCAAGATAATGAGTACACCGACATCACAGCGTCTCCTTATTGCAACTTGATATGTAACTCAAATACTTTGAAGCCTAAATCTTAATTGGTAACGGATATAAATTATTATGAAAAATTTAATGAGAATTAATTTTTCATAATAATTACTCAAGGGGAGTTAAGCTAATATATTGTTTGCACAAGTATATACTGGTAAACTTCGTCGTCACTAAATCTAGTGAGTAAGCTTTATGCTGTTATTCTTGTATTCTAATTTTAATTCAAGAATGAATAGCTGTATTTACCAAAATGTTTATAGTATTTAAGTTTTTAATTTGTCTGAAATACAAGCTATAAAGATAGGAACCTATTGTTAAAATGATAATCACCATGAAACAGTTTTTTAATCGTCGTAATTTTGACATAGCTAGCCCGATTGTTGCAGCTTTAATGATATTTACGCTTACACTTTTGACGGTACCAAATAAAGCCTTGGCTTTTGCTGCTGTTAGTCAGCAACAAATAGAGCAATTTAAAAAACTCCCTAGATCGCAACAAGAGTCGCTTGCAAAAAGCATGGGTATTGATCTTAATAGTATTCAAGGGCAAATCTCAGGTGGAAATGCATCGGGTGAAAAACTTAATACTGCAGTTTTTCCTCGTGGTACTCAATTTGATGCAGAAGGCAACCCTATCACTGAAGGCGAATTAACTGAGTTAGAAATATTAGAGGAAGACAACAAAGTAAAGCCCTTCGGTTATGATGTTTTTGCCAATGCCCCGCAAACTTTTGCTCCTACAATGGATATAGCCATTCCTGCTGATTATATTATTGGCCCTGGCGATCAAATTTCTATTCAAGTTTTTGGGAAAGAAAAGCATGAGCTTGAATTAGAAGTGAATCGTGAAGGACAAATAGTATTTCCCGAACATGGCCCATTTACTGTTTCAGGCTTAACATTTAACGAGATGAAAAACTTATTAACAGCACGAATTAAAGAAAAAATAATTGGTGTAGATGTGGTGGTTGGTATCGCTTCATTACGATCTATGCGTATTTTTGTTTTAGGTGATGCGCATAAGCCAGGGCCTTACACCTTAAGTTCATTATCAAGTATTACTCACGCTATATTCGCCGCGGGCGGTGTAAGTGACTTAGGTAGTTTGCGTACTATCCAACTCAAACGTTCAGGAAAATTAATTGATACCTTAGATTTATATGACTTATTAATAAAAGGCGATTCAAGCGGTGATTTATTATTACAATCTGGCGACGTGGTCTTTATTTCACCTAAAGGCGGCACTATCTCGGTTGAAGGTGAAGTTCGTCGTCCTGCTATTTATGAATTAACTGAGAACGAAAGTTTTGCTGACGTAGTAGCTATGTCAGGTGGTTTATTACCTACTGCATTTTCAAAAACAACACGAGTTGAGCGTTACAATCAAGGTGCTTTACGCTCTGTTGTTAATATTGATTTAACCAAAGACAGTGATTTAGCTAAAAAAGCTAAAGCAGGCGATGCCGTATTTGTAATGAAAGCAGCTGAAATGTTTGAGCAATCTATTACCGTTATAGGTGCGGTAACTCGTCCTGGTAAATATCAATGGCAAAATGGCCAACGTATTACCGATGTTTTCCCCGATATTAATTCGCATGTACTACATTATGCAGATCTTAACTACTCGCTTGTAGTTCGAGAAATTGATAACGCACGTAATATCGAAGTTTTACAGTTTGATCTTGCAAAAGCATTAGCGTCACCTGGTTCAAAAGATAATTTACTGTTACAGGGTAATGATAAAATACTTGTTTTTTCTAATATCCTAAAATCAGTTGACAATAAAGTTAATATAGATGCTTTAGCCTTTACCCAAGAAAATTTAGTTAGGAAAGAGCAAGACACAGCAAAGGACGAATATAATAAAAAACAATTTTGGTTGAAGTATGGTGATGAAGAGCAACTTTCAGCGTTAGACAGCGATAAAAACGCAGAAGCAAAGTTAATTGAGAGATCTATTGCTCAATTAAGTGGTGGCGATATAGAAGAAGATATAGATATTAAAGAATTAACTGTATTCTCTCGTCAACGCTTATTAATACCCATTATTGAGCAATTAAAGCGACAAGGACGCTCTGGCCAGCCTATATCATTAGTCGAAATTGATGGTGAAGTGAAGTTTCCTGGTGTTTACCCATTAGCTCAAGAGGGAAGGATTGACAATTTAATTAAAGCTGGAGGAGGGTTAACTGAGTCAGCTTACTTAGAACGATCTGAAGTAACTAGAAACCAAATTATAAATCATATGGCGCAACAAACGTCTATTTCGATCAACTTAGGCAATGCAATTAATGGTAATGAGCAAGACAATATATTACTTAAGTCAAAAGATAGGTTAAATATTCACAAAATACCCTCATGGAGTGAAAATAACGTTGTTGAGCTAAGAGGAGAATTTGTTTTTCCCGGTAAATATACAATTCGTCGTGGTGAAAGTTTAGCTGACTTAATCGTTAAAGCAGGCGGCTTCACCCAGTTTGCACATGAAGATGGATCAGTATTTACACGTACACAATTACGTAAAATAGAACAACAAAATCTCTTAAAATTAACGGCAGATTTACGCATTGAAATGGCATCTAAATCATTGACAGATGACGATTACTCTCAATCGTATGCTGAAGTGAAACAAATGTTAGCAGATATGGCAAATGTACAACCTGTAGGACGTTTAGTTATCGACTTGCCTAAAGTTATGACTGATGACAATTATGATGTTTTACTTGAAGGCGGAGATGTTCTTTATGTACCAACAAAGAAAAGCTCAATCAACGTTGTCGGTCAAGTACAAGTTACTTCGTCGCATATATATGATCCAAGCTTAACTGCCGATGATTATTTAGCACAAAGTGGTGGTAGTAAAAAACGAGCAGATGAAAGCAGAATTTATATTATTTCCGCAAACGGTAGTATTAAAATGATGAATAGTGGTAATTGGTTCACCGGTGATGTAGGTGATAATTTAAAACCAGGGGATACCATTGTTGTACCACTTGACGCTGAATATACGAATAATCTCGCTTTATGGTCAAGTGTTACTAGTATTATTTATAACTCAGCTGTGGCAATTGCGGCTATTAATGGTATTTAGTTAGCTTAGGATTTGGTTAATTTATATTATAAAATCAACAAAAAAACACTGTATATCAATCAAATAACTAAACTCTGTTATATTTTAGGGTATATTACCGCTCAATATTAATAGTTTATAACTAATGAAATGGACTTTGTATCCAAGACAATAGTTGGCTATTAATACCAGTTCCATTAATTAAGTGATCTATTTTAGCCCGTATAAATGTTCGCTTAGTTTGTGAGGTTGGTATAATAACAAATTCAAGATGTTAAGCTTAAAATAGCTTGTTGAGTAACTGTGCCTTAACCAGAGTTGAGGTTAGTTAACTTTGCAGTTAATATAAACGTAACCTAACTGTTATTAATTTGTAATATAACTAGTGTTTACTGTTCATATTAGTAAGCTAAGTACAGTAAACAGAACAGCTTCATCGTTAAATATCCAATAATATTGATTATTGGGTATTTTTGTTTTTAATTGTTTTCTCAATAACTTATCTAGTTAATTTTAGTATTTTTTTAAATCTAGCAAAATAATAGCTAGTAATAGCCATATCCCTTTAATCTTCGAGCAATCTAACGCCTGTAATAAAAGTGTCATATTACTCACTTATACTTCGCCTCATTATAAAATCATATTCTCACTATTAAATAAACTATCAAGTAGTTTATTGATGATAAGGTTAACGAAGTGACAACTCTTATTAGCTCTAACCGCAGTCGCGGGGTTAAAAACTCATTAGCAAGGTGGTTCATCACCTTAGGCGGTATTAGCGTTTTATTTACGTTAGTACTCATTTTCTTATATTTACTTTATGTTGTTAAACCTGTTTTTGAATCTGCGGAAATAGAAAATAACGTTAATATAAGTCTGCAGTTAGTAAATTCGGAAAAAGTATTAGCAACAGGTGTTGACGAGCTACAAGAAGTTGCTTATCAAATTAATGATGCGGGCACTATTAATTTTTATCATTTGAAAAGTAGCACTAAAGGTGTAAATAAAGCATTTAATCTAGGTGATGTCGCTTTATCTCAATCATTACTTGAAAGTGATGACTTCGCTGAAAAAAAAATCACAAGTATTGTTGATTCCTTTTCTGAAAATAAATTAATCCACACTGTTGCAGGGAAAACATTACTTGTAGCACCTAGTTTTTTTGCCAGCTATGAAAAAGATATTCGAGAAATAATCCCGCAAGTTAACTATCCGTTAGGTCAAGATGCTTTAATTATTGATGAGCAAGAAATGCCTTTATCAAAATTATCTTTCGCTATGAACGATGAATTAATTGTTTTTGTGGGTTTTACAGAAGATAACCGTTTAATTAAAACTACCTATATTGCAGAAGATGATTTTGGCTCTTCAAATGATGGTTATGATGTTGAATACGAAACGGTTTTTCAAGAAATTGATTTCGAACACCATGTTGATGAGGTTCATGTTACTCCCGATTTAAATTTAGCTTTTATTCGTAGTGACTCAACAGTGTATGTGTATGATCTAAATGAAGAGTATGATGCAGAATTAAAAGCAACTATCACCCCAACACTGAAAAACTCTGATACTTACTTAACGTCAATGGCATTGCTTTCTGGTAGTAGCTCAGTATTACTTGGTGACAGTAGCGGTCGTGTTAGTCAATGGTTTGAAGTAGCAACGGATAATGGTCGTCAGTTTAAACAAATTAGAACCTTTGAAACTGATAATGATAACAAATTATCAAATGCCATTACGGCAATCCATACTGAACGTTTTAGAAAAAGTTTTTACACTATGACTAACAGTGGTTTAGTTAATGTGTTTTATACCACGAGTGACGCACATTTATGGCAGGGTCAATTAGTTAATGCTGCAACTGAAGCTTTTGCTATAGCTCCTCGCTCAAATGGCTTAATTACCGTTAGCAAAGACTCAGCTAATAACATTAACTTGCAAACCTTTAGTGTGACCAATGAACATCCTGAGGTAACTTGGCAAGCATTATGGCAAGAAGTTTGGTATGAAGGTTACCCTGAGCCTGATTATGTTTGGCAATCAACTTCTGGTTCTGATGATTTTGAAGGTAAGTTCTCCTTAGTTCCTATTTCATTTGGTACGGTTAAAGCGGCGCTATATGCCATGTTATTTGCCGTGCCAATTGCTTTAACTGCAGCTATATATACCGCTTATTTTATGACACCCGCTATGCGTAAAAAAGTAAAGCCTACCATTGAAATGATGGAAGCATTACCTACCGTTATTTTAGGTTTTTTGGCTGGCTTATGGTTGGCGCCAATAATGGAAGAATATTTACCAGCAATTTTCTTACTGTTCTTTTTCTTACCACTAGCAACACTCATTACGGCTTTTGCGTGGCACAACCTACCAAATGAATGGAAAGAGAAAATACCAGAAACCCTAGCACCTTTATTACTTATTCCTGTACTCGTGTTGGCTATTTACTTGGCTTTTTCTTTATCGGGGGTACTTGAAAGTACTTTATTTCAAGGAGATATGCGTCAATATTTAACCAATGATCTTGGTATCGACTTTGACCAACGTAATGCACTAGTTGTAGGTCTTGCTATGGGTTTCGCGGTTATTCCTACCATATTTTCTATGGCTGAAGATGCAATTTTTAGTGTGCCAAGCCACTTAACAAGTGGTTCCTTAGCATTGGGTGCTACACAATGGCAAACCTTAGCTAAAGTTGTCTTACTTACTGCCAGCCCTGGTATATTCTCAGCTGTTATGATGGGCTTAGGTCGAGCCGTTGGTGAAACCATGATTGTATTAATGGCAACAGGTAATACCCCTATTTTAGACTGGAGCATTTTCCAAGGAATGAGAACATTAGCGGCAAACATTGCGGTAGAAATGCCTGAGTCAGAAGTAGGTAGTTCACATTACCGCATCTTATTTTTAGCAGCTTTTGTACTATTTATTTTTACCTTCATTTTTAACACTATTGCTGAATTTGTTCGTCAACGTTTACGTGAAAAATACAGCTCAATGTAGGCAAGTTTATTTAGTCAATCAGTACAAGATTAGAAGTTAATTATTAAAGTTACAATAAAAGTTATAGAGATAAAGCAGTGTGTCAGCTTTAAGCTATATGATTAAATTTAAAATAAAGAATACGGAGTTGATGACTATCAATGAGTATTGTTTCTGTCTAAATTTAGCTATATAGCGACAAGATGATAACTACTTACCAATAAAGAGTTATTTATGAATAAATGGTTTAAATCAGGCTCACCGTGGATATGGTTATCAGCAGGTGGCGTAAGTATTAGTTTAATCTCAGTACTCGGCCTTTTATGGCTTATTGCTTCTCGAGGTTTATCTTATTTTTGGCCAAGTGACTTATATCAATTTGATATTACCGATCAAAATGGTGCTAAAAGTGTTGTTATTGGTGAGATCTATGATCGTGAAGAAATTCCTGTTAGTCAATTAGCACATTTAAACCTGCAACTTGATCCTAACCAAGAAGTGTTAGAACGCTTATTAATTAAAACCGGTAATAGAGAACTAGTTAGTTTAGACTTTCGTTGGTTATTAAGTAATTACATTACTAAAACTGAAAAACCAAAAGAAATAGCCGTTGTTGAACGTCGCACACACGGTAACTTTTATGGTTACATTGATAGCGTAGTACTTGACGGAAAAACTGTTGACCAAAGTGAGTTACCTAAACTTTTAGAGCGTGTTGACGCGTTTCAAGAGCAAATTGATGAATTACAAAAGTCAGATATTGGTGCAATCAATTACAAGTTAGAGCGTTTACGTTTACAAAAACGTAAATATCAATTAGATAACGAATTAACACCAGCTAGACAAGCAGAGATTGATAGCGAAACAGAGATTTTAAAACAAGATTACGAAAAACTTGAAGCTGAATTAATGGGTTACCGAGAAAAGGTAGCACGTGATCATATTGTAATGCGTGCTATGGACGGTCAACTAGTTACCGTTAACTTTGAACACATCTTAAAAGTAACTTTTAATAATCAACTAAATGTTTTTCAAAAAACAGGCATGTTCTTTAGCCAAATTTGGGGATTCTTAGTTGAAGACCCACGTGAAGCCAATACCGAAGGTGGTGTTTTTCCCGCTATTTTTGGTACGGTATTAATGGTGTTATTAATGACGATAATCGTCTCACCATTTGGCGTTATCGCCGCTATTTATTTACATGAATATGCAGGTAAAAATGCATTAACTAAAATTTTACGTATCGCGGTTATTAATCTCGCCGGTGTACCTTCCATTGTTTATGGAGTATTTGGTTTAGGCTTCTTTGTTTATATGGTGGGTGGTTCACTTGACCAATTATTCTATTCAGAGAATTTACCAAGTCCAACTTTTGGTACCCCAGGTGTTTTATGGTCAGCGTTAACTTTAGCAATATTAACATTACCGGTTGTTATTGTATCAACAGAAGAAGGCCTGTCTCGTATTCCATCGGCTATGCGACATGGCTCATTAGCACTTGGCGCAACAAAGGCAGAAACCTTGTGGCGTATTATCTTACCTATTGCTAGCCCAGCGATCATGACAGGTATTATTTTAGCGATAGCGCGCGCTGCCGGTGAAGTTGCACCGCTAATGTTAGTTGGTGTTGTTAAAATGGCACCTAACTTACCGTTAGATGGTAACTTCCCATTCTTACATTTAGATAGAAAGTTTATGCACTTAGGTTTCCACATTTATGATGTTGGTTTCCAAAGCCCGAATGTTGAAGCGGCACGCCCACTTGTTTTTGCAACCGCATTATTATTAGTGACTATAATTGTTGCTTTGAATATGACTGCTGTATCAATTCGTAATAAGTTACGTGAACGATATAAAATGCTAGAACATTAATATTTAATAAATAGTGCAGTAATAACTACTTGCACTATCTATATTTATAAGCAGCATTAAAAACAGTAGTAAATACTATAAACAATCAATATTTATAAAACCGTAAATGACTTTTTATAAGTATTGAACAATGAAAAAGAATTAGAGAATAGGCTATTATGATTTCTATTACCCCAAAAGCACAGGCTACAGGCTCAGAAACCTCTTTTGAGAGCAAGTTAGATTTAACCAACTTAACGCCAGAGCAAGTTGCTTTAGACATTAACAAATTGAATTTGTTTTATGGTAAGAAACAAGCGTTAAACAATATTTCAATGTCGATACCAAAAGGGCAGGTAACCGCGTTTATCGGTCCAAGTGGTTGTGGTAAATCAACGTTATTACGTTGTATTAACCGCATGAACGATTTAGTTGATGATTGTCATATTAGTGGTGAAATAAACCTGCACGGTAATAACATCTATAATAAACATGTTGATGTAGCCGAGCTTAGACGAAAAGTAGGTATGGTATTTCAGCGACCTAATCCTTTTCCGAAAACTATTTATGAAAATGTTGTTTATGGTTTACGTATTATGGGTGAAAACAATCGACGTAATCTTGATGAAGCCGTTGAAAAATCGTTACGCAGCGCAGCGCTTTGGAATGAAGTAAAAGACAGGTTACATGAAAGTGCGTTAGGTTTATCTGGTGGACAACAACAACGTTTGGTTATTGCTCGCGCTATTGCGATTCAACCTGAAGTATTATTACTTGATGAGCCAACATCGGCACTAGACCCTATTTCTACCTTAACGATTGAAGAGTTGATAAACGATCTTAAAGAACAGTTTACTGTAGTAATCGTTACTCATAACATGCAACAAGCGGCACGAGTGTCAGACCAAACCGCATTTATGTATATGGGCGACTTAATTGAGTATAGCGATACAAATACCTTATTTACGACACCACAAAAAAAGAAAACTGAAGATTATATTACCGGTCGTTACGGTTAATCGCTCGTATTAACAATTATCGTAGTAGTAATGATAATGAATAGTTTAAATAAAAGTTAAGCCTATAAAGTATTAACTTTTACAAGTACCTAGATAAAGTAGATACCTATAAAGGGATATATCATGGATAAGTTACAAATTGGCCGACATATTTCAGGTCAATTCAATGAAGATTTAGAGCGTGTTATCAACAATGTAATGCACATGGGCGGCTTAGTTGAAAAACAGTTAATTGACGCCTTAGCTGCTGTTGGTCAGTCTGATGTGAATTTAGCTAAACAAGTGTTGAGCAATGACTATCAAATTAACGCTTATGAAGTCAGTATTGATGACGAATGTACCCGCATTATTGCTAAGCGCCAACCAGCTGCTGGTGATTTACGTTTAATTATGGCCGTTGTGAAAACTATTGCAGACTTAGAGCGTATTGGTGATGAAGCTGAAAAAATTGCAAAAGTAGCGCTGGAAAGTTTTTCATCTTCACAGCAAGATTTACTTGTTAACCTTGATAATTTGGGTCGTCAAGTATTGGAGTTTTTACAAGCGAGTCTTGATGCTTTTACTCGTATGGATTTTGAAACGGCGATTAAAATACACCAAATGGATGATAAAATTAATCGTGAGTATGAAGCCTTAATGCGTCAATTAATGACTTATATGATGGAAGACCCACGTTCAATTCCACAAGTCATGACGGTAATTTGGTCAGCACGCGCATTAGAACGTATTGGTGATCGCTGTCAAAACATCTGTGAATATATTATTTACTTTGTAAAAGGTAAAGTTGTACGCCATACCACAGCAGAAGATATGCAAAACCTTTGAAAACATAAAGTTTCATCTGAGTGTAAATAATTATATTTAATTCAATTGATTACCTAACTATTTTATAAATAGGAAAACGTTAATAAAGTACAAAATAGTAATGATATATTCTTGATAGTATTGTCTAGCTAATATCTGAGTAGTGTTATGCTGATATTAGCATTTAACATTAACGGTTAAATGGGGTACTATCCGCGGCGAATAGCAATGACGAGAGTTATAGACTGACTGGACAAATTATGAATAAAAATACAATCTTAGGTGTATTTGCAAAATCACCGATAAAACCGTTAGTAAATCATATTCAAATAGTTGTTAAATGTAGCCAACAACTAATCCCTTTTTTTGAAGCTTGTACCGCTCAAGACTGGAATGAAGCGGCAAATGTTCGTCGTAAATTATCCAAGCTAGAGCAAGATGCTGATGCTGTAAAACGTCAATTACGTTTAGAACTACCAGGGGGCTTATTTATGCCTGTTGATAGAACAGACTTACTTGAGCTAGTGTCACAACAAGATAAAATAGCAAACAAAGCAAAAGATATTGCTGGTCGTGTTTTAGGGCGTAGCCTTGAAATCCCAGCAAGCTTACAAGCTGAATTTACTGCTTATTTAACACGTTGTATTGAAGCAACAGAAAAAGCTGAAGAAGCCATTAATGAACTTGATGACTTATTAGAAACAGGCTTTCGAGGCCGTGAAGTTCGTTTAGTTGAAAACATGATAAGTCAATTAGATGCTATCGAAGATGATACCGATAGATTACAAGTGTCAATACGTAAACATTTATTAGCGATTGAAAAGGACTTGAATCCAGTTGATGTAATATTCTTATATCAAATTATTGATTGGGTTGGTGATTTAGCCGATCTAGCTGAACGTGTAGGTGCGCGTTTAGAAATTCTTCTTGCTAGAAAATAAGGCTTAATTCATGGATATTATTCTTAACTCAGGTAGTACTTTTATTATACTTGCCGCTGTTGTCGGTTTTTTCATGGCATGGGGTATTGGTGCTAATGATGTTGCAAACGCAATGGGCACATCAGTTGGCTCTAAAGCATTAACAATTAAACAAGCTATCATTATCGCAATGATTTTTGAATTTGCCGGTGCTTACCTTGCCGGTGGAGAAGTAACATCAACAATACGTAAAGGGATTATTGATGCAAGTTACTTTATAAGTAGCCCTGAGTTACTTATTTACGGGATGATTTCAGCGCTTTTTGCTGCAGCAACCTGGTTATTAATTGCGTCAGCATTAGGTTGGCCAGTATCTACAACACATTCAATTGTTGGGGCTATTGTTGGTTTTGCTGCGGTAGGCGTTAGTGCTGAAGCAGTAGAGTGGAGTAAAGTTGTTGGTATTGTCGGCAGTTGGATTATCACCCCACTTATTTCTGGTGTTATTGCTTTTCTTATATTTAATAGCGCTCAAAAACTTATTTTTGATACAGACCATCCACTAAAGCAAGCTCAACGTTGGGTTCCTGCTTATATGTTTCTTGCCGGGTTTGTTTTATCATTAGTTACTATCAAAAAAGGACTTAAGCATATTGGCTTAGACAATGTCGATTTAGGTTTTGTTAGTTTTGAACTTAATGGCCCCGGTGGCTTTTACTTAGCGGCGATTATCGCTGTGATTGTTGCGGCTATCGGTAAAATATTTATTAGGCGTTTACAGTTCGATGAAAATTTAGCGAAAGAAGCGCATTACGTTAATGTTGAAAAAGTTTTTGCTATTTTAATGATTGTAACTGCTTGTGCAATGGCGTTTGCTCATGGTTCAAATGATGTTGCTAATGCTATTGGCCCATTAGCGGCGGTAGTAAGTATTGTTGAGCACAATGGTGAAATTGCTGCTAAGTCAACGATTGCTTGGTGGATATTACCATTAGGTGGTTTTGGTATTGTTGCAGGTCTAGCTATATTTGGTCATAAGGTTATCGCGACTATTGGACAAGGCATCACGCATTTAACACCAAGTCGTGGTTTTGCTGCAGAATTAGCGGCGGCAAGTACCGTTGTTATAGCCTCTGGTGCTGGTTTACCTATCTCTACTACCCAAACACTTGTTGGAGCTGTGTTAGGTGTTGGTATGGCGCGCGGTATTGCTGCTATTAATTTGAGTGTGGTTCGTAATATTGTAGTTTCTTGGGTAATTACCTTACCGGTAGGTGCTGGTTTATCAATCATCTTCTTCTGGATGATGCAAGCATGGTTTGGATAATTACTTAATCAAAGCGAAGTGATTTAACAAGTTATCTATTACAGTTAACTTGTTAATATTTTCAAGATACAAAAAAGCCGCAATTTATTGCGGCTTTTTTATTTTTACTTATTGATACATTAATTAAAAGGAACAAGCTGATTAGCTACGATTTGTTACTTCTAATAAGTGGTAACCAAATTGAGTTTGTACTGGGCCTTGCACTGTATTTAGAGGAGCTGAAAAAACTACTTTGTCAAACTCAGGAACCATTTGGCCAGGACCAAAACTACCTAAGTCACCACCTTGTGCATTTGACGGACAACTTGAATGTTCTTTCGCAACTTCAGCAAAGTCTTTACCGGCTTCTATTTCAGCTTTTAAGGCTAAACACTGTTCTTCTGTTTCCACTAAAAGGTGGCGTGCGCTTGCTTGAGACATACTTTTTTCCTATTTCTGTAATGTGAAATTATAGTTATATCGAAATATAGTTATATTAAAATATATATAATTGAGCCAACGTACAGTAACGCATATTTCCAACAATTGAAAGTCAGGCGGTTTAAGCTCGTAATATAGCAACAAATAAATGGATATATTGCCTGTGCATTGCCTGTATTTAGTCGCTTACAAAGAAAGCTTCTAATCAAAATAAACTTATGGGGTAATCTTTGTTTATTTGGGCGGTATAGGTTCGCACTTACCTTTAAATGTAGGTAGAATAACGGCAATATTATTAACCCAACTTATTAACTTATTATGCAATAACTGTGATCAGCTAGCCTCATCGTAATAACAGGCGGCTACAATTAATTGCTTAATTATGTAAGGATTATTGATGGCTTCTCTTCAGGAACAGCTGCTTAAAGCAGGATTAACCACTAAACAAAAAGCACGTCAGGCTAACTCTGACCAACGTAAAAAAAACAAACAAAAGCGTAGTGGTGTTGCTCACGGTGCTACTTTGCAAGAACAAGTAAAACAAGATTTAGCTATCTCAAAAGCAGACAAAGCCGCGAAAGATGCCGCGCTTAATGAAGCTAAAAAGCTAGAACTAGCGAATAAAGAACAGCAATTACGTATTAAACAAATACTTGAACATCATCAACTTAAAGGTGTTAGTGGTGATAATGAGTATAACTATACCTTTGCTAATAAAGTTAAAAAACTAGCGCTTGATAGCAATACGCATAAAGCATTGGTCAATGGCCGCTTAGCGTTATGTGGCTTAAATGAAACTACTTTTATTGTGACCAGTGAAACTGCAGCAAAAATAGCTGAATTAGATAGCAGTATTATTCTTGTGCAAAATGACAAAGTTGATACACCAGAGGTTGATGAAGAAGATCCGTATGCGGATTATCAAATTCCTGATGATTTAATGTGGTAATAAGCTGCAAACTAGTCTCATTTATTTCAGCTGTGTTTTACACTTCTATTTAGTGTTTACAATCACACTTTAAATCCACCTTAAATTTAAACTAAACTAAACTAAAGAGTTATTACTTACTATGTTAATGAAAGCAATCCGTTGGCCAATAGGGCAATTAATATTATTACTAAATGTGATATTTTCACCAAGTTCGCCTAAACGCACTGCCGACGAACAAGCAACGTTTGACGCCAAAACACAAGGGTTAAGTTTATATCAATTACCGTCATGCCCATTTTGTGTAAAAGTACGCAGAGCTATCAAACGTGAAGGCTTAACTATTGAGTTACGTAATATCAACGGTCAAAATGATTTTAGTGAGGAACTTACCCGTGAAGGAGGTAAACGTAAAGTGCCTTGTTTACGTATAGAAAAACAAGCGGGACAAGTACAGTGGTTATATGAATCAAACGATATAGTTAGTTATTTAGAAGCGCTAACTAAACCAAAATAAATACTTTGCTTTGAAATTATTTATCAGTTCAACGTGTCTATTAGGTTAATCACTTGATTTAAATTCTAGATGAAACCGAGTAGGCACTTTTATGTTAATAAAGTTCAAAAATAAAGACCAACTGAAAGCCTCTGACGTTACAGACGAGTCTGTTTATTTACAACGTCGTCAACTGGTTAAAAATATGGGTTTTTTAGGAGCAGGCGCTATACTTAGCTCTGCCATCGCTAAAAATGCTCAAGCAGGTTTTTTTGACAGTGCACCTGCTAAAAAAGATACCGTGTTCAAAACCACGGAGCTGAAATTTACCACCGATACAAAGAATCAATCTTTAATTAAAACCCCAGAAAATAAAATTATTACGCATAATAATTTTTATGAATTTGGCGCGCAAAAAAATCAGCCTGCAGAATTAGCACAAAATTTTAATGTTGATCCATGGCAACTTACTATTTCCGGTGAGTGTGAAAAACCGATAATGTTAGATTACGATGATTTAACTAAAATGTTTGCATTAGAAGAGCGAATTTATCGACTGCGCTGTGTGGAAACATGGTCAATGGTTGTTCCTTGGATTGGCTTTTCTTTAGCTGAGTTATTAAAGAAAGTAGTTCCTAATTCATCAGCTAAGTACGTACAGTTTGAAACCTTGTATGACCCCAAACAAATGCCAGGACAAGCAGACAGACGTTTAGGTGGGGGTATTTCTTATCCTTATGTTGAAGGCTTACGACTCGATGAAGCAATGAACCCGCTAACCTTGATGAGCGTTGGTTTATACGGTAAAACCTTACCACCGCAAAATGGTGCACCCATACGTTTAGTTGTACCGTGGAAATATGGTTTTAAAAGCATTAAATCAATCGTCTCTATTAAGTTAGTCAGTAAGCAGCCGAAAACGACCTGGCAACAATTAGCGCCTAATGAATATGGCTTTTATGCTAATGTCAATCCAAATCACGATCACCCAAGGTGGAGTCAAGCAAGTGAAAGGCGTATTACCTCTGGCGGTTTGTTTGCTCGCAACCGCATAGAAACATTACCGTTTAATGGTTATGGTGAACAAGTCGCTCACCTCTATAAAGGTATGGATTTAAGCAAGTATTATTAGAATAATAGTTATGACTATTAGTAATTGGAATCAAGTCAATGAACGCTAAGCTAAAAACATCAACTAAAGTCCTTTTACTAAAAGTTATTATTCACCTTTCAGCACTATTACCATTATTAAATCTTTATTATTTGGCGTTTACGGATCAATTAAGTGCCGATCCGGTACAGCGGGTTATTCATTTTACTGGTATTGGTGCTTTTAACTTATTATTAATTACCTTATTGGTTACCCCGTTAGCAAAAATATTGAAACAAGGATATTTATTACAAGTTAGACGTTTACTTGGCTTATACGCTTTTAGTTATGCTTTATTTCATGTATTAAATTTTATTTCTTTTGATTTACAGTTTGCCTGGTCACTTTTTTTTAATGAGGTTGTTAAACGCCCGTATATCTCTATTGGTATGGCGGCGTTTGTGTTGCTAACTTTATTGGCGATAACGTCTCATAATGCTTTGAGGCGAAAAATGGGAGCGTCTTGGCAAAAATTGCATAATTTTAATTACCTTATTGTGATTTTAGTTGCAGTACATTTTTATTGGTCAGTTAAGTCCGAGCTAATATCCCCTATGCTTTATATTCTGCTGACGATTATTTTATTAGCTTTTCGTCATCGAAAAATAAAAAGTCTATTACTCTTATTATTTTGTAAGGGTAAAAAGTAATTAGTCTTTGTACCTAGATTTTTTCTGCCTGTTCCTACTTTGTTCCCCTTTAGCCACAGCATATCCATTTTGTTTGCGTTAATTTTGTTGTACTATCTGTACCCTGTACCTCGAAAGTCTCTGCGATGCCTGTTTAGGTGTGTCGCCGCCCATATCCAACTAACTACTTTTTAAGTGCCTTTATGCGTTATATTTTTTATTTTATATTGCTTTATGTATTAGCTTTTAGCTTTGCCATTGAAGCACGCGAAAAAATAGGATTAGTGCTCAGTGGTGGTGGTGCAAAAGGCGCCGCTCATATTGGCGTTATCAAGGAGTTAGAAGCGCATAATATTCCAGTGGATTATATTGCTGGTACAAGTATTGGTGCTTATGTTGGTGGTATGTACGCATTGGGCTATAGCATTGAAGATATTGAAACCACCATGCTTGGCTTGAGTTGGTCAGATGGTTTTTCTGACAGTATCCCAAGAGAATCGTTGTCTTATATCAATAAACAACACCGAGATATGTATAATTTAGGTATTCGCTTAGGTTATAGCGACGCTGAATTTAAAGTGCCTCATGGACTCTTATTAGGGCAAACAGCCTACCAATTAATACAAACATCAACTGATGTGGTGGGTGTATTTACGAGTTTTGATGATCTTGCTATTCCATACCGTGCCGTAGCTTCTAATATTGCGACAGCAGAAATGGTCGTGCTTGACTCTGGTAGTATTAATCGCGCAATGAATGCGTCGGCTGCTATACCGGGGATTGTTGCTGCAGTTGAAATTGATGGGCAAATGTTAGTTGATGGAGGGATTACTAATAATATGCCGGTTGATGTAGCGAAAGCTATGGGTGCAGATATTATTATTGCAGTTGATATCGGCTCCCCTTTAGTTGCTCAAAGTGAATTAACCAGTACGGTTTCAGTAGTTAATCAGCTTTCCACTATATTGACTAATAATACTAGCTTAACGCAAAAAAAATTATTAACGGATAAAGATGTTTTATTACGTCCCGCGATTGATTTATTAGGGACCGCAGATTGGTCTATTATGCCTAAAGCCTTAGCATTAGGAGAAGAAGCTGCAAGAGCCCAGTTATCAATATTAAATAATTACTCACTAAGCGATGACGATTATCAGGCATACCAAGCTAATAAAAAATTAAAAAATCAAAAATTTCGCAATGAGTTTTCAGCAAAAATTATCGCTATTAATGTTGAAAATAATTCCAAAGTAGAGAACAAAGTTATACTCCAATACTTTGATGTTGAGTTAAATAAAGCACTATCTAAAGACGAATTAAATGCTGCCATTAATAGGGTTTTTGCATTAGATAAATTTGAACAGGTAACCGTTGATTTCATAAACACTGAAGCGGGTCGAATTATCACCTTGCATACTAAAGCTAAATCTTGGGGGCCTAATTACTTTGATTTTGGTTTTAATCTGCGAACAGACTTTTCTGATCGCTCTATTGCCACAATAAATATGTCCTATTTATTAACCGATATGAACAGCTATGGTGGTCGTTGGTTAAATGAGATTGAATTAGGTTGGGAGGTTGCATTATCGACAGAGTTTCATCAACCTTTCTTAAGAGAGCCTGATCTTTATACTCGTGCTCGTTTAGCTTTTGCCCAAGATAAGTGGGAAAAAACAAGTGAACGAGACGAATTAAAAAATGACTTCTATCGAGCGACATTAGCTTTAGGTTACGATTACTCTTTTAAAGGTATTTTTGAAGTCGGTGCTATTGCTGAAAAAGGGGAGCTTTCGGTTGATATTGTTGGCGCTGGTCGTTTAGGGTATGAGAGTGCAGGTACATTCATTGCTTATGGATATGATACATTAAATAGTATTAACTTCCCCACATCTGGCAACCAATTACATATAGAATTACAGTGGTTAAAAGATAAATATGATCAAGGTTTAGCACTTGAGGAAGACGATGAAACCTTAAGGCTAACCTTTAACTGGCGTGGCGCTGTAGGTATTGGGGGCCATACTTTTGTTGGGATTACATCGTTTACAACCCTTAAAAATGAAAACCCTTTTAATATTCATGTAACTGAATTGGGCGGTTTTTTAAATCTTTCGGGCTATCAAGAAGATGCGTTACTTGGTGTTCATTCGGCATTTGCTGCGGCTGTTTATCAATATGATTTAGGGCAAGATGTACCCGGCGGTTTAGACTTACCGTTGTATTTAGGTACTAGCTTAGAAGCCGGCAATGTCTGGAATGTTGATGAAAAAATTAATATTAATGAATTAATATATTCAGGTAGTGTTTATTTTGGCACTGATACTAGTGTTGGCCCTGCTGCTTTAGGTGTTGGTCTGGCCACAGATGGGGAGTATAGCTTTTTCTTATCGGTAGGTAAAAATTGGTAAAGTACCTTTTTATTCTTATTTAAATTCAACAGTAATCTATTAAATAGCAGGAAAATACGTCATGACTAAAAGTTTGTTAGAAAACCCTTTTACTAAAGTCACCACGCGAGTATTAAGTCAAAATGAGGGAGATAGCCATCAAGCACTTACTATTACGCATGCGCATTGTACTGCAGTTGTTAGCTTATATGGTGGTCATGTTTTAAGTTTTACCCCAACGGGGCATAAAGATATTTTTTGGTTAAGCGAACAAGCAAGTTACCAAAAAGGTAAAGCAATTCGAGGTGGCATACCACTGTGTTGGCCTTGGTTTGGTCCGTATAAAAGACCTGAACTTCAATCGATGGCAACACCACCGTTAGACGCAGAGGAAAAATCAAAGGTTAATATTACCGAAACAGAGCCATTACTATCGGCCTCTGTGAATCATGGCTTTGCTCGACAGTTACCGTGGACAGTTACAGATGTGAGTGCTGACGAGCAAGGTGTTACCCTGGTTTTAACTTTAGTCGGTGAAAACCAACATCCACTTTGGCCAAATGCTTACCAATTAACTCAGACACTATTTTTTGGTAAAAACTTTGAACAAACATTAGCGATGAGTAACCATAGTAAAGAAGATACACATTACTCGGCTGCTCTGCATAGTTATTTTAGCGTTAGTAATCCTGAAAATATTACTATTCCTGCGTTAACTGGTGTTGAATATGACGATAAAGTAACAGGCAAATCCAATGTGCAACAACAGTCTGTAAGTTGTGTTGGTGAGATAGACCGCGTATATCATAGTAGTGATAAGATGAGTCTCATTGACAGTCAGTGGCAGCGAAGAATTGATATAGTGAGTACACATTGTCAGCAGTGGGTGTTATGGAATCCAGGTACTGAATTAGCAAACTCTATGGCTGATGTTCACGATCATGGTGAACAAGAGTATGTTTGTTTAGAGGCGGCCAATACCCAATGGCAAACATTACCGGCAGGTAAAACGGTGACTATTAGCCAAACAATAAAGGTATCTCAACTTTAATTACTTATTTCAGTTTTAATTGTTTATCTTGTTTTAGTTTATTCGTAAATAGCGATGTAACAAACCTTGGGTAAAGTTAATTTTGAGATAAAAGCCTCTGGGTAATGTCATAAAAGGTTTGCCTTTTTTATCAAACGCTTGCGTTTTAGCTTTACTGTTTGCTGCTTTAGGTCTTAACTGCATCACTTGGCCATGTTTACCGTGAATATTTTCCACTTCGCCTAGCACTATCATATCAGTTAATTCTTGCCAATCTTGCGCGAGTAGAGCTTCTTCTTCAGCATTGGGTGACCATAAAAAAGGCGTTCCGACTAAACGCTCGCTAATTGGTGCTGCTTTGTCGGTAATAATAGGCACCCAAAGTACCCGCGCTAACTTTTTACGCACGTAACAATTATGCCAGTTTATACCCACAAGGCCTGTTAAAGGGGCGACACTAACAAAGGTTGTTTCAAGCGGTTTAGCCTGCTCATTTATAGGTAAGGTCTTTAACTCAATGCCTAAGTGAGGAAAGTCTGGCTCAGGTCTTGAACTGGCACTAGCACCTAAAACGTGTTCTAGTAACAAGCCTATCCAACCTTTATTACGGGTTAAATCTTTTGGTACGGCAATACCTGCTTGCTCGGCTATTTCACCTAAGGTTAAACCAGCAAGGTTTGTCGCTCTATTGATCAGCTCTTGTTCTGAGGAGGGAATGTTCATATAGGAAGTTAAATAAGCTTGCAGGTATTTTCTAAAGTAAGTTAACCATTATTATCATAGATTTGCTAAAAAAATCAAAGTAATCATTTGCCCAATAGCCGTTAATATGATTGAATTGAAGTAAGTATTATATATATTGTCAGGAGTTCCTGTGATCGATGCCGAAGGCTATCGCGCCAACGTCGGCATAGTAATAATTAATGACAGGGGACAAGTATTTTGGGCAAGACGGTTTGGACAACATTCATGGCAATATCCACAAGGTGGTGTTGATGAAGGTGAATCAGCTGAAGAAACTATGTATCGAGAGTTACATGAAGAAGTTGGCTTAAAACCTGAACACGTGAAAATTGTTGCTTCAACCAAACATTGGTTAAAATATAGATTACCAAAGCGTTATATTAGACATGACTCTAAACCTGTTTGTGTTGGTCAAAAACAAAAATGGTTTTTATTAAAATTAACGTCTGCTGAATCATCTGTTGATTTACTACATAGTTCGCATCCTGAGTTTGATGATTGGCGATGGGTAAGTTACTGGTATCCAGTGAGACAGGTAGTTTCTTTTAAGCGTGATGTTTATCGTAAGGTCATGAAAGAGTTCGCTAGTTATGCTTTACCGTTAACGTACGAAAGGCGTCCAGAACGTCGTAAACGTCGGGCTTAAATTTTTTATTGTTAATAAAAAACATTAATTATTATTATGATTGAAGATTCGCGTTAAGAATCCTAATAGCCCACTTTATTGTGGGCTATTTATTTACAAGCTTTAATATTAGTCGGGTATATTTACTCACTAAATTATTTACTACAAAGCACTCAATAAGAAAGTGCTAAAGTACACCTTGGCTCAATTATAGTCATCGCAAAGGAATAGAATGTTAACTACTTTACGCCGTATCGTCTTGGAGTTTAGCCAAGAAGCAGAGTTGCAAGTTGCGCTTGAACGTATAGTAACTAGCGTAAAAAAAGCGATGGCAACGGATTGTTGTTCAATTTATCTTGCCGATTATAATCAGCAACACTTTGTATTAATGGCATCTGACGGTTTAGCTAAGGGCTCACAAGGGCAAACCTGTATAGGCTTTTCTGAAGGCTTAATTGGTTTAGTTGGTCAACGTGAAGAGCCGTTAAATATATCTGACGCCCATAAACATCAAGACTTTATTCATGCCCCTGAAGTTGAAGAAGATGACTTTAATGCTTTTCTTGGCACCCCCATAATTCATCAACGAAAAGTTATTGGTATTTTGTCGGTACAACAAACAGAGTCTCGGTTGTTTACCGAAAATGACGAGGCCTTTTTAGTTACCTTGAGTGCGCAATTAGCAAACGCCTTAGCGAATGCTGAAATTAAAAGCTTGCTTAATCAACAAGAAGAGAGAAACCAAGGAGTTAAACAACTACATGGTATTGCTGGCTCTCCAGGTATTGCGTTAAGTGAAATTGTTGTATGTCAGCCGCAAGCCGATCTCGCTGCTATATCATTAAAAAAATCTGATGATACCAACAATCAATTATTACGTTTTGAACAAGCTGTTGAAAATACCCGTCAAGAGTTTAATCAATTAAGTAATAAACTTAGTGAAACGATTAATGATGATAGCTTAGCTATTTTTGATGTTTATAAACAGTTATTAGAACAAGCAAATTTAGGGCAAGAGATTACTGCTAAAATTAATGAAGGCTGGCGTGCAGACAGTGCTCTTAAATTAGTAATTGAACATTATATTAGTCAATTTGAAGCATTAGACGACAGTTATTTTCGCGAGCGTGCTAGTGATATACGTGATTTAGGCACGCGTTTGCTAGTACACCTTCAGCAGCAATCTCAAGAAGAATTAACATTACCTCAACAATTTATTTTACTTGCTCAAGATGTCAGTGCTTCAATGGTTGCGCAATATCAACATCAAGGTTTGTTAGGAATTATTTCGCTATCAGGCTCTAATAACTCCCATGCCGCTATTATTGCACGTTCATTAGGCTTGCCAGCTGTTATGGGAGTAAATGCCGTTGTATTGAGCCAGTTACACCAACAGCAGGCAATTATTGATGGTTATAGCGGTCAGTTATTTATCAACCCTAACGACACGTTAAAACAAGAATACGAATATTTACTCAACCAAGAAGAAGAGCTAACCAATAAAGTTATGGAAGTGGCAGATTTGCCATGCATAACGCAAGATGGAAGAGCTATTGAAGTGTTACTCAATGCCGGGTTATCAGCAGGTTTTGAACACTCAGCTAAACTGGGCGCTTTAGGTATTGGTTTGTATCGTACTGAAATCCCGTTTATGACACGTAGTTGTTTCCCTTCAGAGCAAGAGCAAACACAGATTTATCGTAAAGTATTACAAGCGTTTCCAAAACATGGCGTGACCATGCGTACATTGGATGTTGGTGGCGATAAGTCACTACCTTATTTTCCTATTACTGAGGAAAACCCCTTTCTTGGCTGGCGTGGCATTAGAATAACCTTAGATCATCCTGAAATATTTCTTGTGCAAGTTAGAGCCATGTTACGCGCTAATCAAGGTTTGAATAACTTAGAAATTATGTTGCCGATGATCTCAAGTGTTGAGGAAGTTGATGAAGCGGTTAGGTTAATCAATCAGGCATTTTTTGAGTTAAAAGTTGAATTAACCACTGATATTGCCAATGAGTTAATGTCTAATAACAGCCAAAATCAGTTAACATTACTTCAGGCACAACAAAAAGCTAAAGCGGTTTCTGCTGCGTTAACTCGCCCTAAAATAGGTATTATGTTAGAAGTTCCATCGGTAATTTTTCAAATGGAAGCTTTGTCGAAACGCGTTGATTTTTTCTCGGTGGGTAGTAATGACCTTACTCAATATTTATTAGCCGTTGACAGAAATAATAGTCAAGTGGCTAATTTATACGATGCTTTTCATCCTGCGGTATTAAGTGCTTTAAATAGCTTAGCGAAGCAATCGGCACAATATTTAACCCCTATCAGTTTGTGTGGTGAGTTAGCTTCAGAGCCAGCCGGCGCTATTTTATTATTAGCAATGGGCTTTGATAAAATAAGTATGAATGGTCACAATGTACCACGTATCAAATGGGTAATTCGTCATATTACTTTTGAACAAGCAGTAAACTTATTAGATAAAACGTTAACATTATCAACAACGAAAGAAGTGCATAGCTATCTTAATGAACAGCTTGAAATATTTGGGCTTGGTGGTTTTATTCGTGCTGGTTTTTAAGCGCACTTATCCTATCATAATAAAGAGATTCTTTCATTTATCTGACGTAATAGAAATAACTAGTTTATAACCTTTTGGGGAGCGGTTTTCCGCACAGCAGATGATTTTAACGGTATTAATTTCTTGTATTGTCTTAGGCAGCATCGTTGGTTTTCTGGCTGGGTTGTTAGGAATCGGTGGTGGCCTTATTATTGTCCCCGCACTTATTTATTTGTTGCCTATGATAGGAGTAAGTAATGATATTATTTTTCCTATGTCGCTTGGTACTTCTTTAGCAGCTATTGTTATTACTTCCACAAGTGCAGCTTTTGCACATCATAAAAATCATAATATTCCTTGGCAGCTAGCAAAACAGTTAATGGTTTTAGTCGCTGTTGGCGCTTTAATGGGCGCTTTTATTGCAGATTCGCTTTCTGTAAAAACACTCACTCACTTTTTCTCTATCGTGGTTATTTTACTTGCGGTTTATATGTTATTGTCAATAAAAGCCAGTAAGGTAAGCGAAGTTAAATCGCTCCCTGCTGCTTATGTGTTGCAGTTATTGAGCTTTATTACTGGCATAACCTCAAGTTTAATGGGCATTGCTGGTGGTGCTATATTGGTTCCTGCTTTGAGTTTTTTTGGTTTACGGGTAAGGCATGCTATTGGTATTGCCACTGCTTGTGGGGTTATGGTTGCGCTATTTGGCTCTATTGGCTACATTATCACGGGTTGGAATGTAGCTAACTTGCCTGATTGGAGTATTGGTTATATTTACTTACCAGCCTTATTTGGTATTGTTGTTAGTTCATCGCTTGTCGCGCCTATAGGAGTTAAACTTGCGAGTAAATTACCTGTTAAAACATTAAATAAGTTTTTTGCAGTGTTTCTTATTTTTGTGGCAATAAAAATGATGCTCGGTTAAGTGCTTTAACGAAGAAATTTAATATTTAAACACGTATACTAGCTCGATAAAAAGATGGTAAACCATAACGAAAATGTCTGTTTATTGACATGATGTTGTCAATAAACAGTGTTCAAGTAAACAATGTTCAAATAACCAATACTCATGTACTAATTAGCTCAAACTAAGTTATTACCTAATTATATTTTAAATTCCCCCTTAAAGAGACGGATAAGCAATGACAGATCAGTTTTTACAATTTCCTGTAATAGACCCAATTATTTTTAGTATTGGTCCAGTATCACTGCGTTGGTATGGTGCTATGTATTTAATTGGTTTTCTTGCCGCTATGTTTTTGGCAAATAAAGCCGCTGATAACAGCAAAGGTGAATGGACACGTGAACAAGTAAGTGATTTATTATTTTACAGTTTTTTAGGTGTTATTTTAGGTGGTCGTGTTGGTTACGTGCTGTTTTATCAGTTTGAATATTTCTTATCTGATCCTTTGTATTTATTTGAAATATGGCAAGGTGGAATGTCATTCCATGGTGGTTTGTTAGGGGTTATTTTAGCTATATTTATTTTTGCTCGTAAAACCAATAAATCCTTTTTAACGGTAGGTGATTTTGTTGCGCCTCTCGTACCTATTGGTTTAGGTATGGGCCGTTTAGGTAACTTTATTAATGCTGAGCTTTGGGGGCGTGAGACTGATGTGCCATGGGCTATGGTGTTTCCTACCGATCCGTTACAACTGCCTCGTCATCCGTCACAATTGTATGAATTCGCTTTAGAAGGAGTAGTACTTTTTGCTATTTTATACTTTATTAGCCGTAAAACTAATCGTTTAGGGTTAGCATCAGGTGTATTCTTAATTGGTTACGGTGTGTTTAGAAGTATCGTTGAGTTTTTCCGCGAGCCTGATGCTCACCTTGGTTTATATTTCTCTTTCATTTCAAAAGGGCAAATATTAAGTATTCCAATGATTTTAGCGGGGATATTAATGATTTACGTAGGCCATTTAGCACAACAAAAGTCAGCAATTAGTCAGAATGGCTCAAACACTAAAAAAACAATAAAAGGGAACAGCTAATGCGCGCTTATTTAGATTTATGTCAACGAATTATTGATGAAGGCACTTGGATTGAGAACGAGCGCACAGGTAAACGTTGTTTAACTGTGATTAACGCCGATTTGCAATATAACGTTGGCGATAATGAATTCCCTTTAATAACCACCCGTAAAAGCTTCTTTAAATCTGCTATTGCTGAGTTTATTGGTTATATTCGAGGTTACGATAACGCCGCAGATTTTCGTAAATTAGGCACTAAAACATGGGATGCAAATGCTAACTTAAATGAAGATTGGCTCAATAACTCTCACCGTAAAGGTGAAGATGATATGGGCCGTGTTTATGGTATTCAAGGTCGTAGTTGGGCAAAACCAGATGGTGGTAGCATTGATCAACTTAAAAAGATTGTTGATAACCTCACTAATGGTATTGATGATCGCGCAGAAATTTTAACCTTTTATAATCCCGGTGAATTTCACATGGGCTGTTTACGCCCCTGCATGCACACTCACAATTTTTCTTTAGTGGGAGATACCTTGCATTTGACAAGTTTTCAGCGCTCGTGTGACGTTCCACTAGGTCTTAATTTTAATCAAGTGCAAGTATTTACTTTTTTAGCGCTAATGGCACAAATAACAGGGAAAAAAGCAGGTACGGCGTATCATAAAATTGTGAATGCTCATATTTATGAAGACCAATTACAATTGATGCAAGACGTGCAATTAAAGCGTGAGCCGCTTCCATTACCTAAATTGATCATTAACCCTAAAATAAAAACATTAGAAGATCTGGAAACTTGGGTAACCATGGATGACTTTACTGTTGAAGGCTATGAGTGCCATGATGCAATTAAATACCCATTTGCAGTGTAATTATTACAAGGTCTTTTAGCTCTGATTTGAGTTGTGATTTAAGCTCTGTATTAATTTAAGCTTCTAGTCTCTCAAAAAGCCAATAAATTACTTTAACTAATAATTATTGGCTTTTTATTTTCTACAGATTGAATACAAACTTATCAGAGTCGTCTTTATACGATCTTTGTATGCTAAAGAGTGCTTATTTTTTATCGGTAGTAGTTTCGCTTAGTCATAAGTTTAGACACAAGTTTAGACATAAATTATAGACCTAAGGAAAAGGCTACTAATAAAAAACAGTTAGCGTTATCGCATAAAAATCTTCAACAGTAATTTTTGAGCAAAACGCTCATAAGGCGGGTGGATAAACTTGCCCATATTCAATTTACCTTGTGTTAGTACTGTTTTCGCCTTTGAAAAAGTTAAAAATCCTTCTTTACCGTGATAATGTCCCATCCCTGAATCACCAATACCACCAAAAGGTGCATCGTCTGCAGCAACATGCATAACCGTATCATTTATACCTACACCACCTGAGTGAGTTTTATCAAGAATTAATTGTTGTGTGCTTTTATCAAAACTCATGATGTATAAAGCCAATGGGCGAGGGCGATCATTAATATAATTTACAACATCATCAAGCTCTTTGTATGGCAATATTGGCAACAAAGGGCCAAAAATTTCTTCTTGCATGATTAACATATCGTCATTTACTTCAGTAATTAATTGCGTGGCAAGTTGCCTTGAAGATCGATCTACTTTTTCACTGCTTGCTGAAATTACCGTCGCACCTTTAGCTTTGGCATCATCAAGCCAAGTGAGTAAACGTTGATGCTGAGTCTCATTGATTATATTCGTGTAGTCACTATTTTCATTGTTAGGATACATTGTTTGAAATTTGTGTTGATAAGCCTTAATAAATTCCTCGACCTTAGCTTCAGGGCAAAAAACATAATCAGGGGCAACGCATATTTGTCCAGCATTTAAACATTTACCATAAATTAAGCGCTCAACGGCTGTTTCAATAGTTATGTCGTCAGTAATAATTACCGGTGATTTCCCACCTAATTCTAAAGTGACGGGAGTTAAGTTATCCGCAGCAGCACGCATAACGTGCTTGCCTATATTTGTTGAGCCGGTAAACAATAAATGATTAAAAGGCAGTGCTGAAAAATCAGCCGCAACATCGGCTTCACCTTCAATTACAGCGACAATTTCACTGTCAAAAATACTAGCGAGCATGGTGCTAAGTACTGCATTTGTTGCAGGAGTATATTCAGATAACTTAATCATAGCGCGATTACCCGCGGCCAAAGCGGTAATTAAAGGACCGATTGATAACATCACTGGAAAATTCCATGGCACCATAATACCGATCACGCCAAGAGGTTGGTAATGCACAGTAACTTTTGCAGGCGATAGCAATAACCCTGAATGACGGCGCTGTGGTTTCGTCCATTTTTTAAGGTTTTTAAGGGTGTACTTTATATTCATGATACAAGGCAAAATATCAGCAATTAAACTGTCTTGTTTGGCGCGTTGTCCATAATCGCTATTGAGTGCTGATATTAAAGCCTCTTGATGTGATAATAAGGCTTCTTTTAAGGCCATTAATTGAATTTTTCTATAATC
This sequence comes from Colwellia sp. E2M01, assembly GCF_018860585.1. Classification (GTDB taxonomy): domain Bacteria; phylum Pseudomonadota; class Gammaproteobacteria; order Enterobacterales; family Alteromonadaceae; genus Colwellia. The sequence continues at coordinate 48,052 of NZ_JAHKPR010000076.1, read as the reverse complement.
AATAGAAGGTGCTGGTGATAGTTTATAAGCCAATTGCTGTTTAGCTAAAATAGCGGTTAGAGATTGCTTATTATGAATCATATTCATTTCACCTTGGTTATATTATGTTATATGCCTATGCCTATGCCTATGCACTTTGTATAGGTGCGTCATCCCCAGAGGTATCTTGGCGGTGATCCAATTATGAAAATGTCATGGCGGTTCGAGTAAACACTTAAACTAAAAATTAATATGGGCGACTAAATCTTTGAGCATTACTGCCGTTGCGCCCCAGATGTTGTAATGCTTGTAAGGAAAAAAATGTACGTTATGTTGAAAACCATTAAGGGTTGAACTGACAACCCTGTGATTACTTAGTGTTAAAAAATGCTGTAATGGTACATGAAATATTTCAGCAACTTCACCAGTATCCATTAAATAACTTTGAGCTGATTTAACAATACCAACCACAGGCGTTATTTGAAAGCCACTCAGTGTTTCATAAGGCGGAAGCTGACCAACAATAGTTATATTATTTTGGCGTAAACCTATTTCTTCAAAGGCTTCTCTTAATGCAGTATCGACTAAAGACGCGTCATATTGTTCAACCTTGCCACCTGGGAAGCTTATTTGTGAGGCGTGATGCTTTAAATGACTGGCGCGTTTGGTGAGTAAGACTTGTAAACCATTATTAGTGTCAATTAACGCAATAAGTACGGCGGCAGAGCGTAAAGGTAAAGGATGTTTATAAATATGTTCAGATTCAACCAAAGTTAATAAATTAAAGCGTGCTAAAAATTCATCCTTGGTCATTTGGGGCTATACCTGATTCAGTTTTGATAAAACAGGTAATATACAATTCACTTTATCAAAAGTTTCTTGATATTCACTATTTGCTGTTGAATCAGCAACTAAACCGCCACCCGCCCAACAATGAATTTCACCTGTAGATGTTGGGGCATTATCCGTGTTTTGCTGAGAGGCTTCTTGCGGACAAACTTCTTTCTTACAAATAAGCGTACGAATAGTAATACTGGTATCCATAGTGCCGCAATTGGAAATATAACCAATTGAACCGCAATACACACTACGACGGTGTGGCTCTAGTTCTTCAATAATTTCCATAGCGCGAATTTTAGGTGCGCCAGTAATTGAGCCACCAGGAAATGCACCTCGCAGTAAATCGGTAGCATGCTTATTTGGTGATAAAACCCCTTCAACCGTACTCACTAAATGATGTACCGCAGGAAAGCTTTCAATAGCAAAAAGTGACGGTACTTTCACTGTACCTGCTTCACAGCTTCTGCTGATATCATTTCGCAGTAAATCAACAATCATGAGGTTTTCAGCGTTGTCTTTGGGAGAATTTTTTAAAGTTTCAGCGTTTTTAGCATCTTGTATTGGATCTTCGCTGCGCGGCATGGTGCCTTTTATAGGTTTACTTTCGACTTTACCGTTTGAAAGTTGTAAAAAGCGCTCAGGGGAAACACTTAAAATAGCTGAGTTATCTAATCGGATAAAAGCTGAAAAAGGGGCTTTGTTGGCTTTTCTAAGGGCTAAGTAAGCTTCAAATTCATCACCTTGGTAACTCGTGCTAAAGCGTTGTGCGAGATTAATTTGATAACAATCGCCGGATAATAAGTATTCTTGCACTTGCTTAAATTTTTCAATATAACTTTCTTTAGTCATATTCGCTTGCCATGACGAAGTTAATTGAAAGGCTGTTTTTGCTTTAACATGCTTAGGTATATTATTTAAGTGTAATTGTTTTTGAGCAAGAGCATCATAAATAAATGTTTCAATACTTTGGCGTTTGTCCTCTTGGCAAATAAGGTAAAAACACTGTTCGACTTTATCAAAAATAATGGCCTGATCGTACAAGCCCATCGCCATATCAGGTAAATTAATATCCTGCTCGGCAATACTGGGTAAGGTTTCAAAACGACGACCTAAATCATAAGATAAATAACCCAATGCACCACCTAAATAGGGGAGGTGTTCATGCTTAGGGCTTGATATATCAAACAATTGCGCTTGCAGGTTTTTTAGTAAGGTTAACGGATCGTCAGTACTGGTTGTTTTAACCTTACTTTGTTTTTCATTCTGCTTTTTATATTGATTGAAAAAACAAATTTGTGATGAATTATAACGGGTAGTAATTGTCGCAATAGGCTGCCAAACTATAATATCAAAACGACTATCGACATGTTCACTTTCACAAGAGTCTAACCACATTGCCCACGGTTGATGTGAGAACAAGCTGAACAACCTTTCACTAGTAATATTTTCTTCAGTATTAACATCACAGTTATTAACATCACAGTTATTAGCTTCACGGATAAGATGAGCAAAGGTGATTTTTTTAGCTGTAATACGAGCAGGTTTTAGTGGATTGCTGTTGCTAGTGTCAGTCGAATTGCACAAATTTTTGCATTCTCTCATTATTCGCTAGTTAAATAGTCATTATAAAGCATTTGCGGTGGCAGCACTTTCATTAGCGAGTTATTATAGGGTTAGATTTATTATATCTTTCAACAACCTTGTATTAAAGAGTATTAACGCAGTTTTAAGCGATTCATCTTAATATACAAGTAAAGCTAATAGAGAGCACTATGGCCATCATTAAACAACAAGACGTAATCGATAGTATTGAAGACGCATTACAATATATTTCTTATTACCATCCTCTTGATTTTATTCAAGCGTTAGAAAAAGCGTATAACAAAGAAGAATCAACTGCAGCGAAAGATGCAATAGCACAAATTTTAATTAACTCACGTATGTCAGCGCAGGGCAAACGTCCAATCTGCCAAGACACAGGTATTGTTACTTGTTTCGTGAAAGTAGGTATGGCTGTTCAGTGGGATAAAACTGATATGACCGTACAACAAATGGTTGATGAAGGTACACGTCGTGCTTACTTAAATCCTGATAATCCTTTACGTGCTTCAATTGTTGCCGATCCTACAGGCAAACGTGTTAATACTAAAGATAATACGCCTGCCGTTGTACATATTGATATGGTGCCAGGTACTGGTCTTGAAATCATGATCGCAGCGAAAGGCGGCGGTAGTGAAAACAAAACTAAAATGGCGATGTTAAACCCGTCTGACTCAATTGCTGATTGGGTTGTTAAAACCTTACCAACAATGGGCGCAGGTTGGTGTCCGCCAGGTATGTTAGGTATAGGTGTTGGTGGTACGGCTGAAAAAGCTGGCGTATTAGCTAAAGAAAGTTTAATGGATCCTGTAAACATTCAAGAGTTAATGGAACGCGGTCCGCAAAATGCTGAAGAAGAATTACGTCTTGAGATTTTTGAGCGCGTAAACAAATTAGGTATTGGTGCCCAAGGTCTTGGCGGTTTAACAACGGTTGTTGATGTTAAAATTAATTCAGTGCCAACACACGCGGCGTCTAAACCGGTAGTTATGATCCCAAACTGTGCGGCAACGCGTCACGTACATTTCCACCTTGATGGCTCAGGTCCTGCGGACTTAACACCACCTAAATTGGAAGAATGGCCAGAAATCACTTGGGAAGTTGGCGAAAATGTTCGTCGCGTTAACGTTGATGGCTTAACTAAAGCAGATATCGCTGAATGGAAAACTGGCGAAACGGTATTATTAAGCGGTACTATCTTAACAGGTCGTGATGCAGCGCATAAACGTATTCAAGAAATGTTAGCAAACGGTGAAGAATTACCGGTAGACTTTACTAACAAGTTTATTTATTACGTAGGTCCAGTTGATGCTATTGGTAATGAAGCGGTTGGTCCTGCAGGCCCTACAACAGCAACACGTATGGATAAATTCAACGAGATGATGTTAGCGCAAACCGGTCTTTTAGGATCTATCGGTAAAGCAGAGCGTGGCGCGGCAACGTGTGAAAGCATTAAAAACCATAAATCTGTGTATTTAATGGCAGTTGGTGGCGCGGCTTACTTAGTTTCGAAAGCAATCAAAAAAGCGAAAGTAGTTGCCTTTGAAGATATGGGTATGGAAGCTATTTACGAATTTGAAGTAGAAGATATGCCAGTAACAGTAGCGGTTGATAGTACAGGTGAATCAGCGCACGTAACAGGCCCTGAAATTTGGAAAGTTAAAATTCAAGAAGCGGAAGGTAAAGCGTAGCTTTTAACTCAATCTTGTTTTTACTTATTAAAATTAAATAATAAAAAGGCGCTTTAAGCGCCTTTTTTGTTTCTGATTTTTGACCTTAATTGAATAATCGACAGTTTTACCTATTGAATGGAAAGCGCATCAAGGCTGCTTATCAATACATTTCATATCATCAGGTATTTTGTACCAACTCAGCTTTTCACTAACCCAAACATGTACTTGCGGCGCAAATAATTCGGCAACTTCAGGCATTATTGGTTTTAACTTTAATTTTACCGTACTCATATCTGCAGGATTATAATGGTAAATTCGGGTGCCGCAGTTAGGGCAGAATTTAGCGTGGTTTTTATTACCGCTATCAGCACTGCGGATCCACTCTTTCATTTCACCAGAAAACTTAATAGCAGCTGTATCTATTACAGCGGTTACACTAAACGGACTACCTGCGAGTTTTTGACATTCAGTACAATGACACGCTAATACCATCTTGGGTTTTTCAAACAATTGATAGGTTAATTGTCCACATTGACAAGCGCCCATTATTGGAAATTTAATTGGAAAACTCATTAATCATACCTCAGGAAATAACGTTTAATATACTAACTTAACGTGATTAACCTAAAAAACAAAGCACTATTGTTGCTAGGGATAAAGCGTAAATCAGCATATAATTACCTTCGATAAAATATTATTAACAATATAGAGCAGCTCTTAAATTAACCCCCTATCAAGAATAAGGTACAAAGCACGATGGAAAGCACCCAAGTGACATCCACATCAACACAAGGTAAGCCAACAGAAAATAAGCTAACACAGGGAAGTAAATGGCAAACTCCGTTTGTTTTCTTAGCCGTTGCTAGCATTGTTATGGCTATTACTTTTGCCGCTTGGATGGCAATGCTCAACAACTTTGTTATTGAGCGAGCAGCATTCACTGGCGCTGAAATTGGTATGTTACATTCTTTGCGTGAAATACCTGGATTTTTAGCCTTTACCGCGGTGTTCGTTTTATTGGTTTTTACAGAGCAAGTTTTTGCGGTTGTAGCCTTATGCTTATTATCTATTGGCGTTGCTTTTACTGGCGTATTCCCTAGTATTTATGGACTCTATGCTACTACGGTATTAATGTCGATAGGCTTTCATTACTATGAAACAATTAACACCTCGTTAAGTTTACAGTGGTTTAAAAAAGGTGAAGCCGCTGAGAAACTTGGTAAGTTAATGTCAATCAAATCAGCTGCATCATTAACCTGTTATGCCTTAATTTGGATTGGTTTTAGTGTTATTTCTGCTAGTTATCAAGCTATGTATTTATTTTTTGGATTAAGCGGTTTATTGCTCACGTTATGGTTAGCGTTTGCCATGCCTAAATTTCCAATGGAGCATGTTCAGCATAAGAAGTTAATTTTAAGAAAACGTTATAGCCTATTCTATTTTCTCACCTTTTTATCTGGCGCACGCAGGCAGATATTTGTCGTTTTTGCAGGTTTTTTAATGGTTGAAAAGTTTGGTTACAGCGTGCAACAAATTACCTTTTTGTATATGCTTAATCATGTAATTAACTTCTTTTTGGCACCGAAAATAGGTAAGTGGATTGCTAGAGTTGGCGAGCGTAGAGCGTTAACGGTTGAATACACAGGCTTAATTATTGTTTTTGTGGGTTATGCGTTGGTTGAGTCAGCAAATGTTGCCGCAGCACTTTATGTGATTGATCATTTATTTTTTGCGATGGCGATAGCCTTAAAAACTTACTTTCAAAAAATAGCCGATCCAAAAGATATTGCCTCAAGTGCTGGCGTTAGTTTTAGTATTAACCACATTGCCGCGGTAGTTATTCCAGCGGTGTTTGGTTTAATTTGGCTTTATGATGCCTCATTAGTTTTTTATGCAGGTGCAGGCTTTGCCCTTATATCGTTGCTAGCAAGCCAGTTAATTACTAAAAGCTTAAACGCAGAAAAACTTCAGATAATAGAGGGTAAAATATAACAATGACATTCGCTTATGCTGACATGCCGTTAGACCGATGTACTAACCAACGAAAAAATAAATCATGGTTAAAAACAGAGTTTAACAACGATAATACTCTATTTTGTGTGATTAATGATGGCATGGGGCTTTTTGCTACTAATGGCATTATTGCACCAATTTATCTAACGAAAGGGCAGTTACCCACGCTTAGTGTTGATAGCTGTATTTATTTAGGTAAAGGAGATATAGCTTTAAGCCAAGCAGAAATCACCGACACAAACGCAGCAACACATATCGAAAGTAATAAAGCTGTTTCCATTTTTACTGTCGATTTTAATAAGCTACGGTTCTCCACTCAGGAAGAGTTAACTGAGATAGGACAATGGCAACCTTTAAAAGCAATGACGCCTAATTTGTCACCTGCAGATGCTTCAATATTAGCACTCGCTAAAGGCATGGTGCATTGGCATATTAGCCATCAGTTTTGCGGACTTTGCGGAAACCATAGTCGAGCTGTTGAAGCAGGGCACGCCAGACGTTGTAATGACTGTCGTAATATGAGTTTTCCACGTACCGATCCTGCGGTGATCATGTTAGTTGAAAAAATGTTTGCTGATGGTATTCCGCGATGTTTATTAGGCCGACAAGCAAGTTGGGAGAAGGGCGTTTATTCAACCTTAGCTGGATTTGTTGATCCAGGTGAAAGTCTCGAACAAGCGGTGATTAGAGAAGTCGCTGAAGAGTCAGGAATTGTCGTTGAAAACCCAAAATATTGTAGCTCGCAACCTTGGCCGTTTCCAGCCTCTATCATGTTAGGCTTCACCGCGGTTGCAAAAACAGATGCCATTGATGTTACTCACGATGCCTTAGAAGATGCTCAATGGTTTTCACGCGAGCAACTTAGTAATTTTGGCGTTAAAAGTGAAGTCGGAGAGCAAAATAACGAAGTAGAATTTAAAATAAGCAGTAGTAGCTCTATTTCAGCGTATTTAATTAAAGCATGGAAAAATAAAGAAATAGGGCAGTATTAAGAATAATATATCGAAATAATAGAGATAAGCCCAAAGATCGATAATAAAAAGTAGTAAAAATAAAAACGGCTTTAATTGAGTAAATTAAAGCCGTTTTCCATAAGGTGTTTAATAACAGTTATTGCTTCATCTATTTAGTCATTTGACGCCTAACAAATAATACTAATGATAAACCAAATAGCATTAATGGAGAAGGCTCCGGTACTGAAGTTGTCGAAGGATCTGAACCAACTACTTGTAGACCTGTCGAATCTTGAAAGGACATTGTTAAAGTATTTAAACCATCGGCAATACCATCATTAGAACCAGAAGTAGCAATAATCTCAGAATATACGAAGAAAGATTGGCCTTCTAGAAGATCAAAACTAATGCTACTAGTTTTATTAACGTCCATACCGTTATTGATTGCTAAACTTTCTATACCAGCTCGCTCATTACGTGATATAACTTCGTAATAAATAGTTTCAATACTGTAATCCCAGTCTAGCTCAGATGCAATTATAACAGCAATAGTGGAAGTTAGGTAAGCTCCACTTCCTGATACCGAACCATGTAGATTAAAGTCTAAGTCATAAGTTGATGATCCGACGCCTGTATAATTAAAACCTTGTACGCCAGCAGCAAATGCTTGTGCCATTTGTCCATCACTTGCCTTAGCATATACTTTTAAATCTGGTAACATAGTTAGAGGTGAGTAATTACCTATTGCTTGGGATGTTCCATAACTATTTTCTTGTGATGAAGAACTGTTAACCCCGAAGCCCTCATTATTTGAGTATTCACCAGTACAATAGGATGGGCAATCTTCCCAAGTTACTGCGTTAGTTTTAACACCTAAATCGTCCGCGTTCATTATGGTAGCTTGGCTTGTAATAGAAGTTACAGCTAAGAGTAATCCTGTAAAAGCAATAAGTGCTTTGTTTTTTATCATTTATCTTGTTCCTTAAGTTTAATTAAATTTAAAAATATCACTCGGCGTAAAGCAAAAAACAAGCCGTTATTTGTCCGTTTTGTTTTTATTTTGTTTGTTGTTATATTTCATGCATTTAAGGTTGGTTGTTTCTTTTTGGTTTTGTTTGTGTAAATTAATAGTTAACGGGTTGGTGTTTATGTGTAAAAAAAACCGACACTAATTTGTGCCTGTAGCGCGTATGTTTATATTTAATAAATGATATTGTTTTAAGTTATTTAAACCGCAAATTAGTAAAATTACTGGTTGAATATAGCGACGTATGTTCTAATATATAGGTACTGTAATAAAAAACAGTGTTTTTTGTTTGTTTGGCTAGATTAGGGCTAGTTCCAAACTAGCTAATCACTATTTTATTTGAGAGTCAGTTATGAATTTTCCTATCGACATTAATATTGCGCCACAGCATACTTTACCCTTGGCACTCACCTTAGTTTTAATATTCTTCATCATTATGATGTGGCTGTTATATCAAATAGCACAAATTAAAAAGGCAATGTTAAGCCCAAATTTAGAACAAGAAGAACGCATTAAGTCGTTGTTAACTCAGACGCTAAATCAAGAATTAGCTCAGCAATTTTCTAATCACTTCGCTAATCAACTAAGTAGCTTACAACAAAGTTACCAACAAACTAATCAGCAACAATTAGCGCAAGCGCATGATAAACAACAAATACAGTTAGCAAATACTATTGATCAACAAATGGCTGATTTACGTCTTAAATTAATGAGACAAATGAATGATTTGCAAACTCAATTAACGAATCAGCAAAGCCAATCACTCGATCAAGTGATCAATCATTTAAATAACACGGGGCAAGCTAACCGTGAAGAGTTAGCGAAAACTTTGGCGCAAACCAGTGAGCAAATGAGTAAGCGCATTGATGGTTTAACGCAAGCTACAGATAATCGCTTGCAAGAAATTAGCGGTCAGGTTGAAAAGCGCCTTGCCGAAGGTTTTGAAAAAACCACGAAAACCTTTAGTGATATTTTACAGCGTTTAGCTCTTATTGATGATGCTCAAAAGAAAATTACCGAGCTTTCAACTAACGTGGTGAGCTTACAAGAAGTACTTAACGATAAACGTTCGCGCGGCGCTTTTGGTGAAGTGCAATTAAATAGTTTGATTCGTAATGTCTTACCGGAGCAAAGCTTTAAACTACAACATACGCTATCTAACGGTAAAATCGCTGACTGCGTACTCTTTTTACCTAAACCTACCGGTAATGTGGTTGTTGACTCTAAATTCCCGTTAGAAAGTTATCGTAAAATGGTCGACTTAGAAGCTCATGAAACTGACCGAACTATTGCCATGCGTCAGTTTAAAGTCGATATCAAAAAACATATAAATGATATTAGTGAAAAATACCTGATTGATAACGAAACTGCCGATGGCGCTATTATGTTTATTCCCGCGGAAGCTATTTTTGCTGAAATTCACGGACATCAAAGTGATTTAGTAGAATACGCCAATCAAAAACGGGTTTGGTTAACTTCACCAACAACGTTAATGGCAATACTAACTACCGCGCGTTCTGTACTTAAAGATGAGGCGACTCGTCAACAAATTCACATAATTCAAGCGCACTTGTCTGATTTAGGTAAAGATTTTAATCGTTTTAAAACACGCTTCGCTAACCTTGCCAAACATATAGATCAAGCGGCGAGTGATGTAAAACAAATACATACCTCGGCAGATAAAATATCGACACGTTTTGAAAAAATAGAGCAAGTAGAGTTAGCGAAAGAAGAGGTAGAATTGTTAGAAAAATAAAATGCTACTTTTATTGATGAGAACAAAATCAGAGTTGTTAGCGAATAAAGCACTGCAGTAACAATAAATTGATAATTTCAAATTTAAATACCCAACTAAAACGCTACATTAACAAAAACTATCATCAGCAACACAGGGCAAATAAATCGTAGGTAGAAACCTAATAGCTTTAACGATGTTTTGTTATTCAACTCAGCTAAGTCAGTTAATTTATTACCTCGTTGCCATAACCAACCGATGACAATGAAATAAAACAGTGACATTAACGGCTGTAAAATTGTAGTCAGCAGTTGAATCACTAATTCAAATAGTGGTTCAAAAAAGATAATCACCAGTAAGCTAGCAATAAAGACTATGCCAGAGGTGAAATAAGTCGCTTGTTTTCGACTCATACTTTTATCTTCAATAAGATAAGCTACCGGTACTTCTGTCGTTGAAATAGTTGAAGTTAATGCCGCAATTGAAAGTAGACTAAAAAACAGCAAAGACACCACTAAACCCATAGTACCCATTTCATTAAATAACGTTGGTAAAATACTAAAAATTAACTGGCCACCGCCAACTAAATTACCATCAATAAAAACGGTTTGGCCGTTATGTTGCGCTACAAAAAGTGCAGGGATAATTAATAAACCCGCTATAAAGGCAATAAAAGTATCAAGCAGGGTAATCGACAATACTAACTTGCCGATACCTTTACCTTTTGGAATATATGAGCCATATGCCATCATAGCGCCAACACCAATTGCTAATGAGAAGAATGCTTGTCCCATCGCTGAAATAACTAAGGTTGGTTCAGTTATTTGGCTAAAATCAGGCACTAAATAAAGCGCTAAACCTGCTTGTGCGCCTTCTTGTTGTAGCATGTAAATGATTAAGCCGAGCATCATTATTAGTAGCAAAGGCATTAATCGCGCTGACCAACGTTCTATGCCGCTGTGCACTCCTTGAAAAACAATGGCGGCACTTAACACAATAAAAATGGGTGTAAAAAGGAGATTACGTAATGTGCTAGAAGTAGATAACCACAATGATATTTGCTGTAAACCAATTAGCTCAAATACAGCGGCCAAAGCATGAGCTAACATCCAACCGGCGACTATAGTGTAGAAACTTAGCATCATTAACGCACCAATAATGCCGATAATTCCTGCACCATGACCCAGTTTTGATAATTTATCGCCACAGGCTTTTGTTAATGCTGAAACAGGATTAGTTTGTGCTTGATTACCAATAGTCACTTCTGCATAAAGCGCCGGTAGAGCTAATAATACAGTTACAATCAGATAAACTACTAAAAACGCGCCGCCGCCGTTATTAGCCGCTTGGGTTGGGAAACCCCAAATATTACCTAAACCAATAGCAGCACCAGCCGCAGCCAGTACAAAACCAAGGCGAGAATGAAAAGAATCGCGTGTTGATGAATCAGACATTGAAAATAACGCTTTGAAAAATTTAATGATTAAAGCTTAGCGATTTAAGTACTGAAGTGAAAGGATTTATCTCTTAAATTAAAATAATAATTGATGTGTTATTATGTGCAAGTTTTCTCCTGAACGTAAGTAAATATAACTTTGAATGCAACAGAATTAACTCTAAATATAACTCTAAACGTAATTCTGAATGTAATCCTTAATATAACCCTGAATCAAATAAGTAAACGATGAGCAGTCCACTATGTTAAAGCATGAAATTATTCCCGTAACACCTTTTGAACAAAACTGTACCTTATTTTGGTGTAGTGAAACTAATCAAGCCGCAGTGGTTGACCCTGGTGGCGATATTGAAAAAATCAAAGCGGCTATTGCTCGTAATGGTGTAACGTTAGAAAAAATATTAATTACCCACGCCCATATTGATCATGCTGGCGCCACGAAAGCATTAGCTGATCATTTTAGTGTTGAAATTGAAGGGCCGCATAAAGGTGATCAATTTTGGATTGACGGTATTGAAGATCAAAAACAACGTTTCGGTGGTTACTTTTCTTATGCAACCAAATTTGTACCAACACGATTTTTAGAGCAAGGCGACACCGTAGGGTTTGGCAATATTGTTATGGAGGTTTATTTTTGCCCAGGGCATACACCGGGTCACGTTATATTTTTCCACCGTGATTCAAAAATAGCGCAAGTGGGTGATGTGTTATTTAGTGGCTCTATTGGTCGAACTGACTTTCCAAGAGGCGATCACGGCACATTAATTCGCTCTATTCGTGAAAATTTATTTCCGTTAGGCGATGATGTTAGATTTATTCCTGGGCATGGACCTATGAGTACCTTTGGGCAAGAGCGTCGTAGTAACCCGCATGTTAGTGATAGAGCACTTGGACTGAGCTAGTGATAAGGCTACTTATAAGGTTAAATATAAGTTAACCCTTTGATAACGCAGAGCTTGGAGAGTTTGACAGGTTTTGCGTATATTTTGCCTCTTCTTCTAATGCTTCTAAATCTTTAATAATAAGCTGATTGCGTTTTTTATCAATAATGTCAGCTTGTTTCCATAGCTGTAATTGCTTATTAATGACTTGTCGTACCGAGCCTGTCATTCTTGCTAAAGTTTCATCAGTTAAACCATTAATTAAATGGTGACGATGCTCTTCTTCAGCACGTCCTGTGTAAAACTTAATTTTATTAATGTGATCTAAAATAATTCTACCCAAGCGTGTGGTGACATCGTGCAAGGCAAGGTTACTCACTTGCTGCTCCTTCTCGCGCATCTTTTTGGCTAAATAAGGCATGAACTGTTTATTAAAAGCAGGATAAGTCCACAGCCATTGGCGCATTGTTTCTAACTTTACCGACAATAACTTTACTGTTGTCAGGGGCGAGATAGTAATATCATGCGGTTGATCATCAAGTAACACCATTAAATCAAAACAATCCCCCGCATAAAGCATATCTAACGTTGCTTCTTTCCCTGTATCAGCATTACTTTGCTTTATTTCTAGCTGCCCTGAAAGTATGACAAAGAAGCGCTTTGTTAAAATATCTGAATTAATATAATCGTCTTTGTGCCATTCATTTAACTGAAATTCTTGTTGAAAGTCTTCAATTAACTTTTCTGGCAAACCTGCAAAAATATTTGATTGTTTAACGAGTACGGGATTAGCACGTTGTGGTAAACCTAGAGTGTTGTTCATTATAAAAGAAGACCTAATAAATATGATTCAAATAACAATACGTTGCGTACATTTGTAGATTTATTTTAATTAAATGTAGCTAACTGTCATATAAGTGACAGAAGCAATTTTACCACTTACGTATTATAGCCTCACTAACCAAACATCATGTGCTAAAGCCAATAAGATTACTACACAAGGTTAACGCATTATATTAATCAAGTTAAGTAAGTCGGTTTCACAATATGTTTAAAGGTTGTTTATACGGTCAAACTGCATACAGGATAAATACCATACGCATAAGACCTTTTATTACATTTTAAATGAATAGGTGATTATTATGACAAACATTACATCAAAAGTTATTGGTATTGATTTAGGTACAACTAACTCATGTGTAGCGGTTATGGAAGGCGGCGTTGCTAAAATTATAGAAAACGCTGAAGGTAGCCGTACTACACCGTCAATTGTTGCATATAGCGATAATGAAACGTTGGCAGGTCAACCTGCAAAAAGACAAGCCGTAACCAACTCAAACAATACTTTATTCGCCATTAAGCGACTCATTGGGCGTAAATTTAGCGACCAAGAAGTACAAAAAGATATTAAATTAGCGCCATACAAAATTGTGAAGGCAGACAATGGTGATGCTTGGGTTGAAGTTAATGGCAAAGCTTTATCTCCACAAGAAGTATCAGCACAAATATTACGTAAACTGAAAAAAGATGCTGAAGCCTATTTAGGTGAAAAAGTAACAGAGGCGGTTATTACCGTACCGGCTTACTTTAATGATTCGCAACGTCAAGCCACTAAAGATGCGGGTAAAATTGCCGGCTTAAATGTCAAACGTATCATTAACGAGCCAACAGCTGCAGCACTTGCCTATGGTGTTGACAAAAAGGGTAAAGCAGAGCAAAACGTGGTGGTTTACGATTTAGGTGGCGGTACTTTTGATGTTTCTATTATTGAAATAGCGAATGTTGACGGTGAAAAGCAATTTGAAGTATTAGCTACCAACGGTGATACCTTTTTAGGTGGTGAAGATTTTGATTTACGCCTAATTAATTATCTTGCCGATGAATTTAAAAAAGACAGCGGTATTGATGTTCATAACGATCCATTAGCCTTACAGCGCATTAAAGAAGCCGCTGAAAAAGCTAAAATTGAATTGTCATCAACTCAACAAACTGAGGTGAACTTACCTTATGTAACTGCTGATGCTAGTGGGCCTAAACATTTAAACGTGAAAGTAACGCGAGCGAAATTAGAATCTTTAGTTGAAGATTTAATTAAAGCGACTATTGCTCCGTGTGAGCAAGCGTTAAAAGATGCGGGTTTATCAAAAGGTGACATTAACGAAGTTATTTTGGTTGGTGGTCAAACACGTATGCCAAAAGTACAAGAAGCAGTTAATGCATTCTTTGGTAAAGAAGCGCGTAAAGATGTAAACCCTGATGAAGCAGTTGCCTTAGGGGCATCAATTCAAGCAGGGGTATTATCGGGTACTGTAAATGACGTGTTATTACTTGATGTAACACCATTGTCATTGGGTATTGAAACTTTAGGTGGGGTAATGACGCAACTTATTGATAAAAATACCACAATACCAACACGTGCCTCGGAAGTGTTTTCAACCGCTGAAGATAATCAAGCGGCAGTAACGATACATGTGTTACAAGGTCAGCGTGAAATGGCAACAGACAACAAATCGTTAGGGCAATTTAATCTAACTGATATTAACCCTGGTCCACGCGGCTCGGTAAAAGTAGAAGTAACTTTTGATATTGATGCCGACGGTATTTTAAATGTGTCAGCGAAAGACCAAGCAACAGGTAAAGAGCAAAGCATTAAAATTACTTCATCAAGTGGTTTAAGCGAAGATGAAATTAACCGTATGCTTAAAGATGCAGAAAATCATGCCACGGAAGATAAAGCAAAACGTGAATTAGTGGAGCAGCGTAACCAAGCCGATCAGCTAATTCATACCGTGCAAACGTCAATGACTAGTTTGAGTGATGAACAGCAAACAGAGCTTAAAGCATTAATTGAGCAACTGAAAATGGCTGTTAATGGCAACGATAAGTCAGCGATTGAAATGCGAAAAGAGGCATTACAACAAGCTTACAGTAATATTACGCAAGCTGAGCAAGCAAAAGCAGAACAATCGCAAGCAAGTCAAAATCAGCAACAATCGGCACAAGGTAGCAAGCAAGATAGTGCTAACGACGATATTATTGATGCTGAATTTGAAGACGTAAGCAACGGTTAATGAGTACTATTAACTAACTAATTAACTTTTTTATTAACTAAGTTTAAAGCCCCTCTAATAGCAAATATTAGAGGGGCTTTTTTTGATGCGCTTACTCTTACTTTATTCTTATTTTATTTAGTCTTGTTTTAGTAGATTTAATGATTTTAGTTGTGGATTAAAAATGTTGATTTAACTCGTTAAATATAAGTTGGCCATTTTGCCTTCATCATATGAAATATGGTCAATTTAACGCCTTGTAACACTATTAAATTTAATGACACACCATCAACTAACTCAAATACTCTATACTATTCAAGCAATGATGATATTAAATTGATTTTAAAGATTTTTTATGATTAAAATCACCAAAATATTGTGGCTTACTAGGTTTATAAACTTAAATCGAAGCCTTATGGTGTTATTCTCTTATTGAGTGAATTAATAAGGCATTCTAAAAATCATATAAATTAATACATTACTTTTAATGTCTGACTGAACATGACAATGTAAAAGTATTAATTAAATAAATCCAAAGGAAAGATTATGAAAGTCGCCATTTTATCTCGAAATAAAAACCTCTATTCTACACGCCGCTTAAAAGAAGCGGGTGAAGCCATGGGGCATGAAGTTGATATTATTGATACCTTACATTGCTACATGGATATCACCAGTAATAACTCAACAGTACGTTACCATGGTAAAGAGCTTCCTAAATATGACGCTATTATTCCGCGCATTGGTGCGTCAGTAACTTTTTATGGTACTGCAGTAGCTAGACAATTTGAAATGATGGGCACTTTTAATATTAATGAGTCGGTTGCGATAAGTCGCTCGCGCGATAAGTTACGCTCATTACAATTATTGTCACGCAAAGGTATTGGCTTACCACGCACAGGTTTTGCTAGCCGACCTGATAACATTAAAGATTTAATTAAAAATGTAGGTGGTGCGCCAGTTGTAATTAAACTATTAGAAGGTACGCAAGGTATTGGTGTGGTGTTAGCGGATACTGCCAAAGCTGCAGAAGCGATCATCGAAGCTTTCATGGGCTTAAAAGCCAACATTTTAGTACAAGAATTTGTAAAAGAGGCGGGTGGTGCGGATATTCGCTGTTTAGTTATTGGCGGTAAAGTAGTTGCAGCAATGAAACGCCAAGGCGCCGAAGGTGAGTTTCGCTCTAACTTACACCGTGGCGGCTCTGCAGAAGTGGTTAGGTTAACTAAAGCAGAACGCGAAACTGCTGTAAATGCAGCGAAAGTGATGGGCTTAAATATGTGCGGTGTTGATTTACTTCGCTCACAAAATGGACCAATGGTAATGGAAGTTAACTCTTCGCCAGGCTTAGAAGGTATTGAAACAGCTACAGGCAAAAACGTAGCCGGTATGGTGTTTGAATTTTTAGAAAAAAATGCAAAACCGAATAGCACCAGAACCCGTGGTAAAGGTTGATTACAAAATTACCAACTCTTTAAATTCACTAAATAATATCGTTATTACACTGTAAAACGGTTTTATGGATATATTACGTTTTGACGAGTTTTCCATTCGAGCAGGTATGAAAGGTGTGTTAAATGTATTAAAGCATTAATGCATGACAAGGCGCTCGACGGTGACCAAATCATCAAAGGTCAAATATTACCTGAAAATAATGACAGTACTTAGTTTTCGATATAAATTAATCGATAGTAAATTAATAAGTAAAAAATAAATAATGAAATTATTGGCTAGCAGATAGCTATTAAAGCAGACAACTCCTAATGCACATTCGAGAAGATAGATAATGAGTCAAAAAAATAAAATAATTATTGGACGTTTAGAGTCAATTACATTGCCTGAACTCGCTATTACAGACTTACAAGTGCGTGTAGATACAGGAGCAAAAACGTCTTCCCTACATGTCGATAATATTAAAAAATCTATAGTTAATGGTATTCATAGCGTCACTTTTGATCTTCATCCTGATGTACATAATGTTGATGCTATTAAACAGTGTACCGCGCCAATAAGTGATATCAGAAAAGTAAAATCATCTAATGGTACCTCAGAAGAACGTTATGTTATTGAAACACCAGTAATATTAGGAGAAGAGGAATGGTCGATAGAAATTACTTTAACTGATCGTTCTGACATGAGTAACTTAATGCTGTTTGGTCGAGAGGCGCTTGGTAAAAGGTTTCTTGTTGATCCTGCTAAAGTATTTTTAGGTTCAAAGTAAGCTTATCAGTAAAATTACAGCTAAGGGATAGTTATGGATTTTGAACAAATAAAATCAATTTTATCAATTACCGCTTTTACGGTTTCTGAGCAAGCGATTACAATCGGTGAAGTGTTATTAATCCCTATTTTTATTTACATAGGCTTATTACTCACTAAGTGGTCAGTACGGTTGCTTACTCGTCGTCTAACTAATCACAATACCGATCCAAACATCATACATTTGATGCAACGTGTTTTTTATGTGATCGCCATTGTTGTCATGTTGATCACAACTCTTGATATGATTAATATCCCGATTACGGCCTTTGCTTTTTTATCAGGGGCAATCGCGATTGGTTTTGGGTTTGGTGCACAAAATATAATCAACAACTTTATCAGTGGTTGGATATTAATGTGGGAGCGCCCGATTAAAATAGGTGACTTTTTAGAGGTAGAAAATACCAAAGGTGTTGTTGAAGAAATTAACACTCGTTCAACCCGCATACGAAGAGTTGATGGTGTGCACCTGCTTATTCCTAATAGTAAGTTACTTGAAAATACCGTCGTTAACTGGACCTTACGCGATAACTTAGTGAGAGCCACTGTTTCGGTAGGGGTTGCCTATGGTAGCCCTGCTCGACAAGTTGCCGATCTTATTTTAGAAGCGACACTCGCCCAAAAAGAAGCGTTAAAAGAGCCAAAACCGATAGTCAGTTTTGAAGATTTTGGTGACAGCTCACTCGTGTTTGAAGTGAATTTTTGGATTCAATCTAATGTTGAAGGCGGCTTACGCGTTGCAAAAAGCAATGTACGCTTTGCCATTGATGATTTATTTGATAAAAACGATATTGTTATTTCGTTCCCTCAGCGTGACGTACATCTTGATGGTGCTATAACAGTCATTAACAGTAGCCCTGTAAAATAAAAAGTTATTAATTTATTTCCGATAAAACGTATATAACTAAAATTACGTATTAATATTAAAGCAATAGAGCCGTCATTCATTTAAAGACAGGGTGTTACTTTTGAATATTCCAGACCTACCTAATTATCATGCGCTAGCGGTTTTATTAATTACCGTCTTTGCCTTATATTTATTTCGCCGAGATGACGTGCCTTTAGAAACGTCATCGTTAGCCGTTATTACTGTTTTATGTGTATTTTTTTCGGTCTTTCCGTTTTATCAAGCGGACGAAAAACATTTTGAAGCAAGCTCTTTATTTTTTGGTTTTGGTCATGAAGCTTTAGTAACTGTATGTGCTTTGATGATTATAGGCTCAGGTATTGTTCGCACCGGCGCGCTTGAGCCCATTGGTCGATATTTAGCAAAGTTATGGAAAATTAGCCCAGCATTATCATTATTGTTAACCCTTATTTTAGCCGGAACATTAAGTGCTTTTATCAATAACACTCCTGTTGTTGTGCTTTTATTGCCTATTTTAATTAGTGTTTCAATACGCACAAAAAGTGACTCATCGCCAATGTTATTGCCTATGGGGTTAGCAACACTGGTTGGCGGCATGGTTACGACCATTGGTACTTCAACAAACTTATTAGTTGTGAGTATTGCTAAAAATATGGGCGTTGTAGAGTTTGGGCTTTTTGATTTTGCTAAACCTGCACTTATTGCCTCTGTGGTTGCGGTTATTTACTTATGGTTAATTGCGCCAAAACTACTACCGCGCCGAGTGCCAACCATGCCAGACATTTCGCCACGGTTATTTAGTGCGTATTTAAATATCAATGAAGAAAGTCTTATTAACGAGAAAACTATTGCCGATGTAATCGCGTTGACTGACGGCCAAATTAAAATTGAAAGTGTACAGCGTGGTCCAGACAGCCGTAATATTATTCCCTTACCTGATACCGTATTAACTGTTGGCGATAGATTAAAAGTACATGATTACCCAGATCGTTTAAAAGAATACGAAACAGTACTCAAAGCTACTTTGTTTTCAGGGATCAATAAAGTTGATGATGAGCACCCGTTAAAAGCAGAGAAACAAACCCTTGCTGAAGTTGTTATTATTTCAGGCTCTGGCTTAGTAGGTAAAACCTTACAACAAGCGCACTTTATTCAAAAATATGCAGTGTCAGTTGTTGCTCTACATAGAGCCGGTAAAGCGATGGAAATAGGGCGTAGTAGTATTGGTAATACACGATTAAGAATTGGTGATGTGTTATTGGTACAAGGTGAAACAGAGCAAATTAAGGTGTTAAAATCAAGACAAGGCTTTTTAACTATTGATGGCGCGGAATCGCTTCCTCAAACCAGTAAAGCACCTATTGCTTTAGGGACTTTGTTTGCTGTTGTTGTTATTTCGGCGTTAGGTATTTTGCCTATTGAAATTAGCTCTATTTTGGGAGTGTTAATTTTATTACTGACTAAATGTTTAAATTGGGAAGAAGCTTCTTCAGCATTAAGTACCCAAGTCATTTTAATTGTAGCGGCATCGCTGGCGTTAGGCTCAGCTATGATGGTAACAGGGGGGGCGGAATATATAGCACAAGTTTTTGTAGGTGTTTCCTTTGGCTTGCCACCAGGCGGTATTTTAGCTTCATTAATGTTGTTATTAGCGATATTAACCAATATTGTTTCAAACAATGCGGCCGCGGTTATTGGAACGCCTATTGCTATTTCGGTGGCTAGTCAATTAAACCTACCAGCAGAGCCCTTTATATTAGCGGTTTTATTTGGTGCTAACTTAAGTTACGCCACACCTATGGCTTATAAAACTAATTTATTGGTAATGAATGCTGGTGGTTACCAATTTTCTGACTTTATGCGAGTTGGTATTCCATTAATTTTATTAATGTGGGTAACTTTATCCTTCCTGTTAAACTGGCTGTATCTTTAAGTTTAAGTTTAGGTTTAAGTATTATTTTTACGTGAGCAGCCACCTTTTAAAGTAATAATATTGAAAACAACTATTTCCAAGCGTTGAAAATAAGGAATATGAATAAAAGTGATGAGTGAACAAATAATGAGTGAAAACACAGTCGATCAATTACCTCTGTTAATAAATGATATTTTAGCGAGTAAAAGTGGTACTGAGCTCAATAGTCTTCTTGAAAACTTAGATACCACTTTATTCAATGATCAATACCCATTATTAATTGAGGCGGTACCTCTTGATAAAAGACTTGCTGTTTGGTCGCATTTTACTATCGACATTCAGCGCATTACTTTCATTCAAGTAAAAAACGAAACACGTTTATGGTTGGTTGATGTTTTATCGGATGAACAATGTTTTGAGCTACTGGCGGAAATTGATCTTGAAGAGTTATTAGAAATAGCTGAAGCATTACCTGATCGCTTTTTAACGTATGCCATTAAACAGTTAGATGAATCGCAAAAAGCACTTTATCAACAAGCACAACAATATGATGAAAGTGAATTAGGTCATAATCTCGATTATGACTATGTACGTATTTCTGAAAAGCTTAAAGTAACCAGCGCTAAACGCTTAATTAAAAAAGGCTTAAACATTTATACCGATGAATTTTATACGGTAAACAAACAAGGCATATTAACCGGGGTTGTTAATATTAATACGCTGCTTAATGCTGATGACTCAGCCATATTAAGTGATTTAATTGAACCTAACTTCTTAAAGTTAAATGCGACTACTGAGGTAGAAGAAGCGTCAGAAGCGTTAATTTTATCTGAAAAAATGTCGTTACCTGTGTGTGATGAATCAGGCCTGTTTATGGGGCGTTTTACTGTTGCCTCTGCTTATTATTTTAAAGAAGCTGAAGCTGCTAAAAAGTTAAATCAATCGGGTGGTTTAAATAACGACGAAGACTTATTTGCAACGGTATCGCAAAGTGCTAAAAACCGAGGTATTTGGTTAGGTATTAATTTACTTACTGCTTTTTTAGCATCAGGCGTTATTGGCTTATTTGAAGTGACATTACAACAAGTCGTATTACTGGCAGTATTAATGCCAGTGGTTGCTTCTATGGGCGGTATTTCAGGTAGTCAAACCTTAACACTTATTGTTAGAGGGTTAGCGTTAGGACAAATTACCGAAGCTAACTTAAAAGCGTTACTGATTAAAGAGTTAAAAGTGGGTTTAACCAACGGTATTATTTGGTCTGTTATTATTGGCAGTATTACTTATCTTTGGTTTAACGATCTTGGTATCAGCTTGGTATTAGGTGTTGCCATTCTCGGTAATTTAATTGCAGCAGCAGCGTCAGGTGTGTTGATACCGTCTATATTAAACCGATTAAACATAGATCCCGCTTTATCAGGCTCGGTATTATTGACAACGGTTACTGATGTAGTCGGCTTCTTGGTGTTTTTAGGTTTGGGAAGTATGTTCTTATTATAGGGCTGAGCAGGGGAGAAAAATTAAATGAATTCACCGCTTCTCAGGCACTTAATACCCATGCTCCGCGTGGCAATGAGTCAGTAATCATCTAAAACTAGATGATTACTATTGGGCTTGTTGATAATGAACAATAATATTATTGAGCCTGCTCTTTCTCTTGTTCTTTTATTGCTTTACGCTCAAACCACAAGTTTAAAAAATCTTTCGTTAACTCTTGCTCAATCTTCATTGCACTTTCGGTCGGACAAAAAATAGTGAAAAATACCTGAGTATCGCCTATATCTGATGTGGCTACTTGAATATGCGGTTTAGGCCCTGAAATCTTAACATCTAATCTATTTTCAATAAGATGATTATAACGCACCGCAACATCTCTAAAACCATCACAATATGAGTTTGCTTTTTCATATAAAATATCTAAAAAATCAAAAGGGTTGACACTTTCATCTCGTACAATAGTGAAGTGATGCATCGCATAACGTTTAAGAAAGTTAAGGTTTTTAATGACCGAGGTGATTAAACTGCTATTCGGCACATAGAGTGTTTTACCCGTATATTGATAGTCATCTTGGTTCACTTCAAGCAAGGTTAATTTTGCCCAATCGGTTGAATGCACTTCACCAACATGAGGACCTACTTGGATCCAATCTCCTACGCGAAACGGTCTACTCGAGATAATATAAATAAAGCCAATAAAACATTGAATAAACTCGCGGGTAGCTAACACAATTGCCACGATAAAAGCCGCAATAGAGAAAGCAAACTTTTGAATTTCTTCCGACCACAAGTTAAAAACCATAATAATAAGTAAAATGGTAAAAAGGTTGTTTACGGTGTTAATTGGTGCTCGTTTATCTTTTTTTGATTTACGTTTTATTATTTTTAAAATGACATGTTTAACTAAAAAAAATGTGGCAATCACTAAAAAAGTTACAATGAACTTATTTTTTATTAAAAAATCAGAAAAACCTGTGATATCGAACATTGTAGTTAACCACTCCATTATAAAAATATACCTCGTTATTTATAGCTAATATTAAATTTGTGTTTTAATGCACTACTTTACCACAGGTAGCATACCTTTGAGCAGTAATCCGAAAATATCTGCGCCAGTAATAATACGTCTAGTTTCGCCCCAAATTAATAAAACGTCATGCTCAATAACCCCATCAAAATTTTTATCTGTAGAAGTGTTTACCTTCATCTGTAATATGGCTTCATTAAGCGGAGTGGTTTCATCGGTGATAACAACAGGGCGATGACAATAATTATAAGGATCAAATCCTTCTTTTTGATATAACGCTGCACGTGAAAAGCCATCAGCATCTAGTACAAGTAAAGGGTAACCTGCTTCATTAGTTAAAATAACCCAGCTATGATTGGTTTGATTTACTAAACAAAGAAAAGGATCTTCAGCTGTTTGTTGTATGCTAGGAATTATAGGTAAGTCTAATTTGGTGGGTAGCGCAATAACAGATTTAGGATCTAATATTTCCCCTTCTTGCGTTACATGGATTTCATCTAAGGCAAAAAAATTTAATGCACCGATACCTTCTACTTGGTTAAGATCTGCTTCTTCAGCGGTAATGTGCTGACGAATAATATTTCTTAACTCACTTTCCTCAAGATAAGTAATACCTTCTTTTCCTAACCAACCGTCTAAAATGAGTGCTGTCGGTTTTGCAACCGGATAAAACAGAAATTGATAAAAGCGAATAACAGGTGCTAATAAGCTACCCATTTTTAATGCGTGTCTTGAAAAATAAGCTTGTGGAGTTATTTCGCCAATAATAGTAATAGCGATAGTTGAAAATAAAAATGCGCTTACGCCAGTTAAAACAGAATCTGACAGCATAGTTAATAAAACATTAATACCAACATTGCCCCATAAAATAGTTGAGAGTAAAAAATTAGAGTCATCTCTTAACTTCAATACTTTTTGTGCGGCTTTATTACCTTTCTTGGTTTCTACTTCTAAATGCAGACGACTGATAGAAAAAAAGGCAAGGTTTAATCCTGAGAAAATAGCTGAATGGGTGATGCAAATAACAATACCTAACCAGATGATAATTTCAGTAGACATGTTGTGATCCTAATTAGCAGTATGTAATGTATTTAAAACTGGATTATCAAGGTTAACTGTTGAGATAACAACTCATTATAAAGCTTTATTTTTAAGATTTATTTGCAAGTTAAGCCTAATATTATTGTAGGTAATCAATTTTAGTTAGTTTATTATCGCCGTGTATTATTTTCGATACTGATTTCTAAGGATTTACCATGATCAAATGTATGTTGATTTCTCCTTCTGCACCGACAAAAACAGGTGGGGAAGAATTAATTGCTCAATGGCAGCAGGATGAAACCACTACCTTGTGGCTTGATCTAGATAAAGTTGAGCGAGCACGGGAAAAAGAAATATTAACAGAATTTGGTTGTCATGCTTTAGCTATCAGTGATGCACAACGAGATAGACATCCGCCTAAAGTTGAATTATTTGATGATTATATTTTTCTACTTTACCGTGGTTTTGTTGCTAAAGAGCAAAACTTAACCTTTGAGCATGTACAAATAGGACTGTTTATTGGCAAACGCATTTTAATTACTTGTCATGCAGAAAGCTCTGTCGCTATAAATAGCTTATTTAATAATACTGGCGAGAAGCACTTAGCACGTAGCCCAATTCATTTAGCGTTAAAAATATTCCATAGTAGTTGTGGTAATTATTTACAACAGTTATTTGATTTTGAAGCGCACCTTGAAGCTATTGAGGATAAATTTCAAGTAAGTGGTAACGATCACATGATGCGAGAAATTACCGCTCATCGTTCCCGATTAGTAAAAATAAGACGTACCTTTAGCTATCATGTCACTATTGGCGATACGTTAAACTCTTACATGGAAGATGACGAAACCGATCTAATTACTGAAAAAGAGATTCACACCGTCAATGATTTACGTGAACGACTTGATCGCTTATTAAGCTTATCGCAAATGTATTACGATATTTGTGGCGATTTAATTAATGGTTATATGTCGATAACCTCGCATCAATTAAACTCAACAATGCGAATATTAACGGTGATCACCGCGCTATTTGTACCGTTAACGTTTCTGGCGGGTATTTACGGAATGAACTTTGAGTATATCCCCGAACTTAAATTTGAAAACGGCTATTTTATTTTACTTGGGGTAATGGCGGTTATTTCTGTTGTTTTGATTGCTGTTTTTAAAAGAAAGCGTTGGTTGTAATTGCTCAGTTAATCAATGGCAGCTGTGAACTTATTATTGACATAACCCATAGGTAATTTTAATTAAAGAGCATAGCTATATTGCTAATAATATTTTTTTTAAATTATATTGCCGTATTACTGATAAATCTTAGCAATATGGCAACAGTAAGAAAATAACAGGCTAACTAATTGATAATTAAAACTTCTATATCTTATCTACTTTTATATGTTAAAGAGACTTCTCAGTAATAGCCAAAAAATTTGTATTATATGTTTTTATACTTTCTAAATTATTGAATATATGGGGTATTAAATATAAATTAATTATATTTATGAGACTGACATTACAGAGAGGTCTTGATAATAAGCTGTTATGTTTCAAGGAGCCCGAATGATTAGCTTTCATAAACGTGATTGTTTTGAACGTGCAAAAGAATTAGTTGAAAGAAAAGAAACAGTAGCTTTGAGGTACGCTTGCTTAGAATTGAGGCAATGCATCGAATCTATTTGTTATTCAAAATTGAAGACATACAAGAAGGTAGTGCCTGAATCTGAATTTCAAGAATGGTTGCCGAAGAGGGTCTATGAGTTTCTATTAGAAATGGAGCCAACTGCGGATCAGAGTTACTCTGTAAAAATTTACAGCGAAGATAGAAATGGTGATCGAGATAAGCTTATTCTCCAGGATAATCATGAAACTCTTACCTTAAAAGAAATTAAGAAAATCTATAATAAGCTTGGATATTATTTACATACTCCAACAATCTCAAAGCAGAATTCATATTTGAGTGCTTCTCAAAAATTACAAACTACGTTAGAAAAGTTCATTAAACGTATAGAACCGATTGTAAATACGACATTCGATATGAGACTAGGTAAAACTGTCAGTTTTGAATGTGAAGATTGTAAGCATAAGATTTATCACAATGCAGATACATTAAAAGTCGGTAAAGCAATTCGTTGTTTAAAAGAAAATTGTGGAATGATGTATGTTTGTGAGGAAGAAATTGATGGAAAGTATAAATTTAAACCGAATCAATTTGTGATCGATTGTGAGTGCGGTGAGTCCATATTTATAAATTATTATAAGTTAAAAGTTCCATCCCACATTTCATGTGACAAGTGTAAAACTAAATACAATATTGATAAACATTGGGCCTATAACAAAGAAACATAACAAGACAATTCAACAAGGACTAAAAACAGCTGGCTATCTCACTCCGTTCGTATTTTAGCCCACAATTTTTAGCCTGTTAATATGGGCGTTATATAACTTTATTATGTTGCAGACTTTGGAGCCAACAACATGAATCAAAAAGTTTTTGGTTTTAAATTATCTAGCTTTCTAATCACCCTATATATTATTGTGGCTTTACTATCTTTCCATCGCGGATATAAAGCTTGGGCAGATGATGGTAAGTTATTTTCAAATAGTTTTAATAAATATACTGCCGTAATGAATTTAGTATCAGATTTTTTAAGTCCAATATTTGGTATATACGCAAGTTCAATTGTTTGCTTTATAGTTGGCATCATTATGTTTGGTATCGCTTTAGCCGTTTACAATAGAAGAACGGCTATATAACAAAGCAATTAAACGAAAATGATCATTCCTTCGATAAAACGAACACTAAAAATGTCCGTTTTATGAGAACACGCTCTAACGCTTAATAAGTAATAAATCACAAGGTGGCTCAGACAAAAAGTGAGTCGTTGTACTACCTACCCAAAAGGTATTTAACTTATTTCTATTGACTAAGCCTATGCATAATACGTCGATATGCTGCTTATTAATAAAAGTGCTTATAACGTCTTCGGGTAAACCATCAAGTAAAATATATTGTTCTGCTTTGATAGCAAGTTTTTTTGCAAAATCCGTTAAAGCACTTTGATGCATTTTTTGCACCTTGTGTTGGTATTCATATAATACCGATGAAATGTAGCAGGCGTGTACTACTTGCCATTTTACCGTCAGGGTTTGAGCCCAATATTTTAGGTGTTCAACAATATGTTCATCTATTTTTGCGTGTTTATCATGTTCATGTAATGGGTCTACCGCACCAATAATTTTGATTGGTTTAGTCCACACTTTTTTACTTAGTAATAATACCGGCGCGTCTATTTCTGTCAGCCTTTGAAAAATAGCATGGCGAAGCTTCAGTGGTGCATCTTCAATAATTACTAGGTTATTGGTTGATTTTTCTATTTCAGCGTTGATGATATTTACATGATCAGAAGATTCCGTCGTTATAATATCTGCTTTAATTGCACTCATCTGCAACGCACTAAGTAAGTTTTGCTTTTTCTTCTCAATGCTGTTTAAACCTTCAAGAGAAGTTAATGACTTATCAACCATTGAATGCCAATACCAGCGGTCAGTTGCCCGTACTTTTACATCAATGATTATTTTAAGGTGTTTGTTATGAGAATTAGCTAGCTGGACTATTTTATCTAAGGTGATATTTTTATAGAAATAACGTCCATCTATAAACCAGATTAACTGCTCGCTTATCATTTTATTTCCTTTAGCTTTAATAGCCATTATTTGCTAAAAACTCAAAAACATTACCTTGAATCAACAGTTATGAATTTATAGTAACTATTCAAATATAGATAGCTTTTTATCATTAAACAGTAGTATCGGCCAAAGTGCATTTACTGTTATGCTATGGGTAATTAATAACTTTAAGGTTTATTGGTAATTACCCTCAATGCAAAGATGTGTTTTTTGGTTGTTTTTATTTTTATTCATTTCTCCTTTTGCATCATCGGACACCTTTTCTGTTACCCTATCTGATGCGCTACCTCGCGCAGTAAAACAAAATATTCACGCTTATTTAGGTACATTACCTAGTAATGAAAATGAGCGAACAGCTTTTGTTTTTTCTGCGACTAAAAACACCAAAGATGCGCTTAAAGCTTTAGGTTATTATCGCGCCAAAGTAAGTACATCGGTTAGCGAGCAAGCTGTTGGTGAGCAAAATAACACTCACGGGGAGCTGGTTATTGATGTTGTGTTAAATGAGCCGACATCAATTAAAAAGTTAGATGTTGTTATTAAGGGCGAAGCAAATAATGACAGTGCATTTACTGACTTAGTGCGAACTATTGCCATCAAAGAAGGAGATAAATTAAATCATGGTGAATACGAGAAAATAAAATCAGATCTGGTGTCATTGGCATTAGAGCGAGGCTATTTTGATAATAAATTTACTCAATCTGTTATCGCTATACCTAAAAACTTACAAACAGCAGATATTATTATCGAGTTTAACAGTGGTCCTCGTTACCGCTTTGGTGATGTTGCTTTTAATTTTGAAGACATTAACGCCGATGTATTAACAGCATTAACACCTTTTAGAGCCGATGATTTTTATCAACAGCACTTACTTCAAAATTTACAACATGAACTTGACCTTACTGAATATTTTAATAGCGTTATTGTTCGTCCTGATCTTGATAAGTCAAAAAATGCTGCTATCCCAATTGATGTGTCATTAACTAAAGCGAAAAGTCATCAAATCGATTTAGGTTTAGGTTATGCTACCGACACCAAAGAAAACATTTCTATCGGTTGGAAAACGCCATTAGTTAACCGTTTGGGTCACCGACAAGAAACGAAACTATCTTATTCTACCATAAATCCAACAGGTTACTTTATTTACAGCATCCCATTATCACATGCAAATAACGACGTATTACAACTGAAAGCGTTAGTGGAAGAAGATGATTTTGCCGATTTAACCAGTAAGTTTATGATATTTCAAGTTGGTCGAGTGTACCTAAAAGATCAAATGTTACGTCAACCTTATATAAGGCACCTTACTGAGAAATGGACTGTTGATGGAATAACTAGTGATGTGCGCTATGTGATCCCAGGCATGACTTGGACTGATAAATCGTGGCAAGGATCTGCATTAAACCCGACCGATGGATTTCAAGAATATTATAACGCAGAGGGGAGTTTTGAAGCTCTCGACTCTCAGACCTCTTTTTTACGCTTAAACGCGCAGTGGAAATATATTAGATCATTTGCAGATAAGCATCGCTTTGTGAGCAGAGCAGAGCTTGGCTACATTGTAGCAAAAGATGAAGTTGGCGAAGGGCTTTCGCCATCACTACGTTTTTATGCCGGCGGTGATCAAAGTATTCGCGGTTTTGCCTATCAGTCAATAGGCCCTGAAGTAACGCTGAGTGAGCCAGGGGAGTCAAGCGAAACAATCGTAACTGGTGGTACAAACTTAATTGTGGGTAGCTTAGAGTATCAATATTACTTTACCGAAAATTGGCGTGGCGCGTGGTTTACCGATGCGGGCAGCGTTAACAATATTAATGAACTTAACTTGGTTTATTCAGTTGGCACAGGTATTCATTATATTTCACCCGTTGGCGCTATTCGTTTGGAATTAGGTTACCCCATCAGTGAAGAAGATCCTTCGTTGCGAATTCACTTTACTATTGGTACAGAGTTATGAGTTATCAAAGTATAAAAATTACATTAATGACCTTTATTACCGGTCTACTTTGTTTTTTGGCTATTTTGTTATCAACGCCGTGGGGCGCTCAATTAACTGTTTTTGTTGTTAATAAAGTTACACCAATACATATTGAATATAAAAGTGGGGCGCTTTTACGGGCACTGACGTTAACGCAAGTTAGCATTGAAAACGAACAAGTACGTACACAACTTAACGATTTACATTTACAGCTGCATTTACGTTGTCTATGGAAAAAGCAATTATGTGTTGATGAATTAAGTGTTAGCGCTTTAAGTGTCAAAGTACTTGATAGTGAAGCAAAGACAACAGCAACGGTAGTTAACGATATTGTTATTCCGCCTTTACCAAGCTTACCATTTTCGCTACAAATTAAGCATTTGGCATTAGCTCAGGTGCATATTGATACGCCCACAATAGCGATAAACTTAACAGACTTCTCAACAGCGTTATCAATGAATGATACGGCTATAAAAATAGCTCAAGCAAAGTTGGCAACAGCTGGTTTTATTATTTCTGAACAAAAAGAGTCAAGTGTTAGCAATACCAGCGCAGTAACAGCGAATAATACTAACGATACAATTTGGCCTTTAGCGGCATTACCGAAAATAACGATACCTTTTACCTTGTCAATACAACCTTTTACAATTAAGCGCTTAACCGTTGATACACAGGTGAAAAATGCTGCGGATAAAACGCAATTGTCATTAATCAATACCGTAGCAAGAATCTCTTGGGTGCAAACAAAACTGACAATTAACCAACTTTCATCAACGTTAGTTACGGTAAATGATGAGGCCATAACGGATGCGATTTCTTTAAGCGGCAAGCTTAATTCCCTGGCACCTTATCAAGTTGATTTAGCTATCAAGAATTCATTTAAAAGTAGTGACGCTTTTCCGTACTTTAATGAAACCGAGCAAAAGCTGTTTTTACAGGGTGATTTATCGCAACTAGCCATTAATGCGAGTAGTGATGGTGCAATCAGCTTTACATCGCAAAATAGCATTAATTTAACAGACGCTAACCTCCCTTTTGCGATTAACCTTAGTGTTAGCCAGTTTATTTTACCAAATGATATTTATCAGCAAATACCTCTATCTATTTCACCAAGTACTTTTTCATTGCGAAGTGAAGGTGATTTGAATCAGCAGGTGCTTAATTTTAAAAGTGAATTTAGTGCTTTAGGTTATCAAAATGTGGCACTTAATTTAGCCGCAGAACATCAAAATAATACAATTAAAATAGATACCTTTACGCTGCAAGATTTGCATGATGAAAATGATTTAAGTATGACTGGTGAGCTTAAATTAGCTGAAAAAATAGCATGGGATATTCGTGTAAAATCTTCAGGGATCACTATACCTGAAATTAACCAAGATATTTCTGGGCGAGTACAAGGCAGCATTAATAGTAAAGGTTTTTGGCAAGATGATGAGTGGGCATTACAAGTTAAAAACTCCGTTGTAAAAGGTGAAATTAATCAACGTAAACTAACCGCTAAAGCCAATATTGATATGAATCAACAGGGGGAAGTAGCACCAAGTGATGTACTGATTGAGTATGGAAATACCGCATTAACACTTAACGGTTATAGTGATACACAATGGCATATTAACGGTAACGTAAGTGTTGAAAATACTAATTTATGGGTAGAAAATATCAGTAGCCAGCTGAGTAGTAAAATAGCCATCACAGGCCCTATTCAACAACCTGTTTTTAGTTTACAGGGGCAGTTTACTGATTTGATGATGGCGACGTTATCAAGTGATAATATTAGTTTTGATGTGCAATATAGTCCACTGGATAATCACCAACACCAAGTGAACGTAACTAGCGCAGCAGTATCGCTAACCGAGCATAATGTAAATACTGTTAATTTATCGAGTCATGGCGACTTAACCAAACAAGCATTAAATATAGCTTGGTTAGGAGATTCATCCATTGATTTATTGGTGAATAGTCAATATCTAGCAGACAAATCGCAATGGAGTATTAACACGGCCAATACCGCCTTTGTTTTTGAGGAATTTGACTTTACATCGAACAAGCCTTTAGCGCTTGTTTATAACGAGGTCGATAAATCGTTACTGGTTAATAAACATTGTTGGCAAATAAATACCTCAAAATTATGTTTAGATGATAAAGCTACGTTAAGTGAAAAGCAGGGAGATTTATCGTTAACAACTCAAATAGATGCACCTTTACTTAATCTATTTATGCCCAAAGATACAGCAATTAATAGCGCAGTTGATGGACAAATTAATATGACTTGGCAACAAGGTTCTTTACCCATAGTTGCCGCTAACTTGGCGATAAGCGCAGGCGATTTTAAAGCTAATAGTCTTGGCACACTATATTCATTATTAACATGGCAGGAAGGTTATTTGACGTTCAATTTAAATAATAAAGAGTTAAATCAGAACAACTTAAACCAGAACCAGAACCAGTCAAACCAGAACAAGTTAAACCAAGAAAAATTAAGTCATCAAAAGTTAACTGCTCAGATTGGATTAACTCGCCTTGACGGCGTTGAGGCAATTAAAGCAAGTACGGTAATAAAACTGCCTAAAACGGATTACGACCTAGCTAAAGGCGTTGTTGCAAGTCAAATAACAATACAAGACTTTAATTTATCAGCTTTACAGGCTTTTGTTCCTGATCTTGCCGTTGTTGAAGGAGTATTAAACAGTAAGGTGTCAGTAAAAGGTGATTTATCATCACCAATCATCGACGGAAATATCGCGGTAACTCAAGGGAAGACCAATATTTCAGGAGATATAAATAACATTGAAGATATTAATCTAGCGCTTGATTTTTCAGGGCAAAAGGCGGTAATTACAGGCGGTCTTAATGTTAATAAGAAACCAGCAACAATTACCGGAAGGGCTAATTGGCAGGATATATTTCAAGCAGACGTAAATCTTGATGGCGAATCAATCATGTTGTCAGTTCCACCTGATCTTACGGTAACGTTTTCTCCACATTTAAACGCCAAACTTACCGAAAAAGCGCTTAATTTTAGCGGTAATGTTGAAGTGCTTGAAGGTAAGCTCTCTGTTGATAAGTTACCGCAAGGCAGTGTGAGTTTAAGTAAAGATGTCATTATAGTGAATGATGAAGGAGAAATTGCACAAACAGATACTAGGTTTGATATATCAACCAATATTAGAGTTATTATTAAAGACGTTTTTAAGGTTGAAGGACAAGGTTTTATTGGCCGATTAGGCGGCGAATTACAAGTGAGTCAACATGCACATCAACCAATACAACTGTTCGGTGGTTTAGTGATCCCAGAAGGGCGTTATCGTGCTTATGGACAAGATTTATCTATGACTAAAGGGAATATTTCTTTTAATGGCCCTGTTAATAACCCTTATGTATCAATGCAAGCGACACGCAGTATTGAACAAGAAGATGTTAGTGTTGGAGTTGATGTTTCTGGTTTAGCGAATAACTTAACTGTAAAACTGTTTTCTAAACCGAGTATGCAACAGTCTGAAATACTCTCTTATTTAGTTCGTGGCAGAGGCTTAGATGTAGAATCGAGTGGTGGTGGAGCTGCTTTAGGTATGGCTTTGGGTACAGCGGTTACTAATTATTCTGGTATATTAACCGAACTAGAAAAATTACCCTTGGTAAATAGAATTGAGATTGAAGGTGATGATCAGCAAGCTTCAATTGCCGGTTATTTAGGTGATAAAATTTATATAAAATATGGTGTAGGCGTTGTTGAGCCTATTAATGAGCTAACGGTAAGATTTTACATACTCAGTAGACTTTGGCTTGAAACAGTTGCTAGCTTAGAGAGCTCAGCCAGTATTTATTACTCATTCGATATAAAATAATGAAATAAAACTTATGGTATTATTTTAGGTAATGCTTACGTTAATAACACCTAGCTCTTCTAGCCATTGGTAAGCATCTTCAATGTTATCACAAAACTTTGTTTCAACATTTGTTAATACTTTATGGCTTTTTTCTAATAAGGCTATTTGCAGTGCAGATTTAGAGATGACTACTTCATATTTTTGGTTGTTTATATTACCCCAAGCATTAAGTTCATCAATATAAGCTGCAGCATCAGGAGTAAAAAACTCCCATTCAGTAAGGTCTAGCAAACAGGCCCAAGGTTTTCCTTTAAACTCACCTACTAGCTGTTTATATTCTAGGCCGCACATTACAGCAGTTTCATAGTTCCAAGCACCTATTGGTTTTACAACTAAGGTATTGTCTTGGTTAAATATAATAAATGAGCCGTGTGTTTGCATATGTTCTCAATAATTACTTATCTTTTGGCTTTTCAACTATTTGATTTGCCATAATTAAATCTTTTAACTCTTTAATTTCATTTTGAAGTTCAGTTAAAGAAGGCTCTTTTCCTTGCTTCATTGCGGCGTGTTCTTCTTCCATTACGTTAACGACAATACCAATCACCATATTTAAAAAGGCAAAAGCAGTAAAGAAAATAAACGTGAGATAAAAAATCCAAGACCAAGGGTATACTGCCATTGTTTCATATTGAATATCAGTCCAATCTTCAAAGGTCATAATTCTAAATAACGTTAGCATTGAAATTGCGATATCACCCCACAAGAAAGGGTTTATATCTTTAAATACATAACTACCAAAGGCGGCATAAATATAAAAGATAATAAACATTAGTAATACCACGTAACCTAATTGAGGCAAAGCTTTTATTAAAGAATTTATCAATACTCTAAGTTCAGGCACTACAGATACCATACGCAATACTCTAAATATTCGCACTAATCTGGCCAGTAATGCCATTTCACTGTCATTGATAGGTATTAAACTGATCGCGACTACGAGAGAGTCAAAAATATTCCAACCTTTTTTAAAAAAGTTTTTTTTATCTGGATCGGCAATAAAACGAACGGTGATCTCAAATAAAAAGAACACGGTAATAAAAATATCAAGTACGCCTGTAAGCGAAATTGCTGTATCGGGTAGCTCAAACGTTTTGGCGCCAATCTCTAGGGCGGAAATAATAATTACAGCAACCACAAAAAATTCAAATATTTTGTTTTCTTTGAGTTTAATCAACTTGCTTTGTATGGTTTCGTACATGTCTTATTAGCTTTTAATAGTCTGGCAATGCCTATATATAGGCATTATACGTGATAACAATATAAAGTCGTTTTTTGTTTTATCAATGGTATTTTTTATTATTCTTTAGCTTGTTTATATTGGGTGATAATTCGGTCTAGATGATTAGCAAAGTTTTGTCGATCCGTTTGACTTAATGCTGAAGGGCCACCTGTTTGTACTCCGCTAGAGCGCATAGTGTCCATAAAATCACGAATGTTAAGCCGAGACTTTATATTCTCTTTGGTATATAACTCACCGCGAGGACTTAATGCTCGTCCTTTTTTCGTAATAACCTCATCGGCAAGTGCTATATCGCTGGTAATAACTAAATCATTTTCTGCTACGCGTTTAACAATTTCATCATCAGCAATATCAAAACCACTGCTTACTTGCATGAATTTAATAAAAGATGATGGTGGAATACGTACATGGTGGTTAGCAACTAAGGTGGTAGTTATTTTTGCTCTATCGGCGGCTTTAAATAATATTTCTTTAATAACCACTGGACAGGCATCGGCATCAACCCAAATTTTCATGTGTTTCCTTAACTTACTAAATTTCTGATATGGTATATACCTGTTAACATTAACTATAATACCGCAATTTAAGTGCTGATAGCATGACAATCTTTATTATAAATCATTAAAGTTTAATAAGATAAATGGGTTTAAAGGTGACAAAAGAGCGTAAACAAAATACAGAAAACAATTATCAGCGGATCTGGCAAACAGTGCAGCAGATCCCGCAAGGCAAAGTAAGTAGTTATGGTAAGGTTGCTGACTTAGCTGGCTTGCCTGGTAAAGCGCGTTTAGTAGGAAAGTCTTTAGGTAAAATACCTAAATCAGGTTGGCGTGGAAAACCCGTACCATGGTTTAGAGTGATTAACTCACAAGGTAAAATATCATTTCCTCTCGGTGGTGAACAGTTCGAAAGACAAAAGCAACATTTACAAGCAGAAAACGTTGTTGTGATAGGTAATAAGATAAAGTTAAAAGACTTTGAATGGCAACCCGACTTGTCGGAAATATTATTTTCTCTAGAGTTTTAGGTTACTTTGTTAGTTAAAGACTAATACCAAGTTGATTA
>NZ_JAHKPR010000076.1:0-12233 GCF_018860585.1 Colwellia sp. E2M01 | reverse complement strand
ACCTAAACAAATTCGCCTTGTTATTGCACATCGAGCATAGCTCTGAGTTGGGAAGAAATTTAATCAAATTGGTATAAGTGTATTAAAAGTTATATAGAACCTATAAAAAAGCCCAGTCAAAGACTGGGCAAAAAACAAGGGGGGGAATATAAATTAATTAAGGGTTATGAGTCACCACTTAACAAACTTTTACCATTGATCGCAATTTTTCTTGGCTTTAATGCTTCAGGAATTTCTCTTTCTAAATCAATGTGCAGTAAACCATTTTCCATAGAGGCCGCGATCACTTTTACGTGTTCACCCAATTGAAATTTACGTTCAAAGTTACGTTCAGCAATACCTTGATGGAGAAATTGTCGCGGAGACTTTTCGCTATCTTCTTTGGTATTGGTTGCTGCTTGTTTAGTGCCAATAATAATTAAACTATTGTCTTTAGATTCAATATCAATATCTGCTTCACTAAAACCTGCAACCGCCATAGTGATACGGTATTTATTTTCGGCTAATAGCTCAATATTATAAGGTGGATATGATGATTGTTTATTTGGTTGAGATGCTTTATCGATTAAGCCAGCTAAGTGGTCAAAACCAATAAAAGAACGGTATAGTGGACTGAAATCTGTAGTGTTTCGCATAATAATTTATCCTATGATATAGCAATAATATGATTACTATTTTAAATATTGATAGCACTATTTAATTTTTTATACTTGCTAACAATAGCCTTGTAAAAAACGTCAATAATGTATTATTTAAAATAATGGTGCCTTTCATAATGAACAGGCGGTTAATTATGTAGTCCCTTCCGGCGACCACATAATTAAAGATGGGATTGTTTACTTATTTTTCAAGAAAAAATATAAATTTTATTATGATTAATTAATGTTATGTTTTTTAAGTTGTTGCTTTTATTGTTTATTTTCTTCAGTTTTTTTTTGCTTTTCAATAAGTACTTCTTCTGTTTTTTTACCATCCGTTACCGTTTTCACTTCGGTATCAATAACAAGTACAGGAGCTGTATATCTTACCTTCGAAAGCGCTTTATCGTAATCAGGGTGTTGAGAGATATTAGGAACAATTTCTTTGTAAGTGATTTTACCTTTTTTATTAATAATAAATACTGCGCGGGTAAGTAGCCCCATATCTTTAATTAATAATCCGTATTTAGCGCCAAAATCACGCCAAACAGAGTCAGATAACACTTTTACTTCTTTTATTTTTTTAATATCGCAAAAACGTTTTTGAGCGAATGGAAGGTCGTTACTTATTGTTAAAACGGTAATGTTGCTAGGTAGTTTTTCTGCTTCTTCATTAAAACGTTTTGTTTGAATAGAACAAACCCCAGTATCTAAACTCGGTACCGCAGAAATAAGTACAGTTTGACCAAGAAAATCTTTAAGCCTTACCGGAGAAAAATTTTTATCAACAACTTTAAATTGAGGTGCTGGATCTCCTACCTTTACTTGTTGACCTAGCAAGGTGATATACTTATCTCCAGCTTTAACAAGGTTTTGCGTAGAATTGAGTTTACTTACGTCAAAGTTGTAACCATGACTCATAGTAGAAATTGCCAAACTGGCGATAAAAAAAGAAATTAAAGCGATGTTTGAAGTAGAAAATGTCATTGTTTTTTGAAAATTTTGTTGGAGGTGTGGTGATATTATCCGTTTAACCAAATAAATTCTATAAATAGAAGTTTATCATTGTGTTTTAAATTGTATACACTATGGTTATTACTAGTGGCTAGAGACGTTTTAGTTGCCCACAGTTGTTATTTATTTAAGTAACATTTACTTAAAGTATGTTTATTTAAGGCTCAATTTTTATATGACCACTAAGTTATTAATTTGTGATGATTCAAATATGGCGCGCAAACAAGTTGCTCGCTCATTACCGGATGGTTGGGATGTTGAGATAAGTTTTGCTACTAATGGAGTAGAAGGTGTTGAAGCAATAAAAGCAGGGAAGGGAGATGTACTCTTACTTGACTTAAATATGCCTGTAATGGATGGCTATGAAGTACTGAACGCTATTTTAGCTGAAGACTTGCCGACCATTACGGTAGTTATCTCAGGCGATATCCAACCCGAAGCGCATCAACGTGTCACCAGTTTGGGGGCATTAGGTTTTATTCAAAAGCCTATAAATAAAGACATCCTTACTAAAGTACTATCTGATTATGGCGTTTTTTCGAAGGAAGCTATAGCTGAAGTTTCTGAAGTTAGTGAAGCTGTTATCAGTTCTCCGGTTGCAGTCGTTAACCCTAAAGAAGAAAGCATAAATAACATAAAAGCTAGTCATCCATCACTTTCGAATGAAACCGTTCCTCCAGAGCCAGAGCCAGAGCCAGAGCCAGAGCCAGAGCCAGAGATACATCTATCTGCAGATATGCGTGACTGCTATCAAGAAATAGCTAACGTTGCAATGGGGCGAGCAGGTGATTTATTAGCTCGCTTACTTGATGTTTTTGTTGAATTGCCAATTCCCAATGTTAATTTCATCGAAGTGAGTGAGCTTCGTATGGCATTAAAAGATATTGAAAACCATGAAAGTACTTCAGGTATTTGTCAAGGTTTTATCAGTGCGGGTATTTCAGGTGAAGCATTATTAATTCTTAATGATTCTAGCTTTAAGGACGTTGCTTCCTTACTTAATTATCAATATGACGCTGAAATAGGCACAGAATTAGAGTTGTTAATGGATTTAGCTAATGTACTGATTGGCGCTTGCTTAAAAGGCATATCAGAGCAATTAGATATTCAATTTAGCCAAGGGCAACCCGAAGTTTTAGGGCAACATCGAAAAATATCAGATTTAATCGCCAATAATGCTAACAAATGGAAAAAAACGCTTGCGATAGAAATTAGCTACAGCATTGAAAATTATCCAATAAAATGTGATCTATTATTACTCTTTACTGAAAGTTCGATGCAAACGCTTAATAATAAATTGACCTATTTGATTGATTAACTCTTAAGTCGAATATAAAAATGTATTACAGCCGTTGGTCGTTTTAGAAATTAACAAGGCATGAGTTAACGCGTTAATGCGAAGATAGGAATTGGTTATGACGTTAGAAAAATCACAATTAAATGAACTACATTGGCTAATGGAAATGTTACATAACATTGATGTTGGTTTAGTGGTGCTTGACAAAGAATTTACGATACAAATTTTTAATGGTTTTATGGAAAACCATAGCGGTTTATTACCAAGAGAAGTGAAGGGTAAATTGATTTTTGATATGTTCAAAGAGATCCCGCAAGAATGGTTTACCCGTAAAGCCGAATCAGTATTTTTACTTAAAAATAAGGCGTTTAGCATTTGGGAACAAAGACCCTATTTATTTAAATTTGATAGTTATCGCCCTGTTACTGGTAGTGCAGACTTTATGTATCAAAATACCACTTTTATCCCGCTACTTAACGCTGCGGGAGAAGTGAGTCACTTATGTTTAATTGTGTATGATGTTACAGATACAGCTGTAAATAAAATAAGTTTAAAAAAAGCCAATGAAGAGTTGGCTATTTTGAGCCAAACCGATGGCTTAACTCAACTATTTAACCGTACTCACTGGGAATCTTGCTTAATTAGCGAGTATAAAAGGTGGACTAGAAGCCACCATGCTAGTTCGTTGGTTATGATAGATATAGATCACTTTAAAGCGGTAAATGATACTTATGGTCATATGGTTGGTGATGAAGTTATTCGCCACCTGTCTGATTTAATACGTGAACATGTACGAGAAACAGATATCTGCGGACGATATGGTGGAGAGGAGTTTTCTATTTTACTTGCTGATACGCCGCTTAAAAAAGCATTTACCTTTGCTGAAAGACTGAGAAAAGAAGTTGAAAAATCGACGGTGACTTATAACGATATTGAACTGCAATATACCATTAGTATAGGTGTAGCAGAGGTTGACGAGAGTATTAAAGCGCATACTTCTTGGATTGAAAATGCTGACTCAGCGTTATATTGTTCAAAAGAAACAGGTCGAAATAAAACATCGTTATTTCAGCAAAAAGCTAACGAAAAAGTAGAAAATGAAAAGTCGGTTGAAAAATAATAACGGTATTCTCTAAAATAAATTTTGAGTGCTTATTGCAATTACTCCCTTTATTAAAGTTAAGTAAAACCCAGTTATAGTAGTAAGCAACCGGGTTTTATTTTTATTTTGTAATTTAACGCTAAACTCTAATCACCTTCATTACCGTGATAGGTAAAAGTATCATCAGCCATAATATTAGATTTGGCCATTGGCTATATGGCGTGAAACCTGAAACAAAATTTACATTCCCTCTAAGCACATACTCTTCAAATTGCGGCGCAATTTCGGTAACAACACCCTTATGGTTTATAATGCCGGTAATACCGTTATTAGTGGCTCTTAATACAGGGCGAGCGAATTCTAGTGCTCGCATTCGGGTAATTTCAAAATGTTGATGTGGTCCGTGTGAGTGGCCAAACCACGCATCATTACTTACCGTTAAAATCATATCAGTATCTTTGGTAAAGTTAGCGGCTAGTTGACTTGGAAAAGCAATTTCAAAGCAATTCAATGGCAATATATGTAGGTTTTTTGCTATTAAATTTGGTTGCACGTAATCGCCCGCAGAAAAAGATGATTGAGGCAAATTAAATAACGGGGCAATTGGGCGAAGTAGCTCTTGAAAAGGAACATATTCGCCAATAGGCAATAAGTGACTTTTATAATAACGGTTACTGTGATTATAGTAATAGCCTTGCTCATCTTCAGCGTTCTTCTTACCGAGTACCACTATGCCATTATAATAAGCGTTTTGAGCATAACTGTAGTTAAGTAAACCAGTAATAATAGCGGTATTATTTAAAATGGCATCGCTGTTTACTGTGATTAAGTAGTCTTGTATTGATGGCTCTAGCGCAGTAACTGCTGATTCAGGCCAAATAATTAAATCAGCATCATAATTAAGTTGTGTTAACTCTAAATACTTCAACATTATTGGCCATTCTTGCTCGGGCTCCCACTTTAATGACTGGGTTATATTGCCTTGAATAAGTGCCACACTGCTTGTTTTTCCGGTAAGCTCAGTCCACTTTATTTGGGATAAAACATTGCTTGTTAATAAGACACTTAGTATTAAAGATAGCGGTATACTTAGCTGGGAAAGTATTTTCTTTCTATCAATTAATAAGTGACCTGGTAAGTTATTTTGTCTATTTTTTAGTAATGATGAACAATTAAATACAGCGGTAAAAGTACAGTAAATTTTAACCCAACAAATATTTACCAATAGCACTATCGCGGTAATACCTACTTCACCGATTACTGGAGCAAAGCTTGCTAACGGACTTTCTATTTGGCTATACCCAAGCGATAACCAAGGAAAGCCAGTTAAAACAACGGATCGCAAATATTCACAAAACAACCAAATAGGCGGTAATAACCAAAGATTTATTTGTCTGTTTTTAGCTATTCTTGCCGTTAAATAAGCCGCTAATGTTGGGAATAAAGCCAGATATGCACATAAGAGGAACATAAGCAGTACAGAGAATACTAGCGGCATACCGCCAAACTGGTCGATACTGACATGAACCCAACTAATACCACTAAGAAACCAGCCAAAAGCAAATAAACCAACAGTTTTAGCGGCTA
The DNA here is from genome assembly GCF_018860585.1 of Colwellia sp. E2M01. GTDB lineage: Bacteria > Pseudomonadota > Gammaproteobacteria > Enterobacterales > Alteromonadaceae > Colwellia. The sequence continues at coordinate 6,595 of NZ_JAHKPR010000076.1, read as the reverse complement.
CTTTAGGTGAGGCTTCTCTAATTTGATAAAATACTAGGCTGGGTAAAATTAATGATAGCCACCAATATGAAAAAGGGGCATAAGCAAAAACCAATAAAAAGCCACTGAAGAAAGTAATCCAATGCTTGGGTGTTGATAATTTACCTTTTATTGAACTTGCAATTAATCTCAATTTGGAAGGTTTGCTGTGGTTAGTCACATACTTTACCATTTATTTCATGATCTTTAGGCACAGTAACTTGCAGCATTTGCATACGTCGACTGTCGGCCACAAGTACTTTAAATTCAAAGCTATCAATATTTAATGACTCGCCTTTTTCTGGCATATGATTAAATTGTCTTAAGACAATCCCGCCAATGGTATCAACGTCTGCCTCAGTAAAGTTACTGTTAAAGTATTCGTTAAAGTCACCAAGCTCTGTTAATGCTTTAACTAGGTATACTTTACCAGCTAAATGTTTAATTTCTTCTTCGATATCATCGTCGGTTTCATCTTCTATTTCACCAACAATTTGCTCTAATATGTCTTCAATAGTAATAACGCCAGACACGCCACCGTATTCATCAACAACAATCGCCATATGATATCTGTCAGAGCGAAATTCTTTTAATAAAGGCTCTACTTTTTTACTTTCAGGAACGATAATTGCGGGTCTGATGATATCTCGTAAGCTGAAGTCATCGCTTTGTGAGTTAAAACCAAAAGCAAGCAAATCTTTTGCTAATAAAATACCTTCAATATGGTCAATATCTTCATTAATAACAGGAAAACGTGAATGACCAGATTCTAATATGACAGGTAAAAATTCATCAAAAGCGTGGTTTATGTCGATAGTAACCATTTGTGAACGTGGGATCATGATATCGCGAACGCGCATTTCAGATACGTCTAATACACCTTGGATCATTTGCTTAGTTTCAGGATTGATTAGTTCTCTATCCTGTGCATCATTTAATACATCAACTAATTGATCTTTATTTTTCGGCTCAGGCGTTAATACATGCATTACTTTACGTAAAAAAGATTTATTACTTGAGCCGTTATTAGAATGGGGATTGTCATCGCTCATAGAGCTATTTGTGTTCCTTTATTAATCATTCGAAATATGTCGAAAACATTGTTAAGTTTAGTTTTCTAAACTTAAAATAAATATGATTAATTTATTAAGCGAATTAATCATATTTAGTACTTTTACTCAGTAGTATATATCACTACGTAAATTTAGTGATCTAAATAAGGATTTTCAATACCTAACTTAGCTAAAATTGAAATTTCAATAGATTCCATTTCTAAAGCTTCAGTGTCACTTATATGATCAAAGCCAACTAAATGCAAGCAACCATGAATAACAAGATGCGCCCAATGATCAAACAAAGCTTTATTCTGTTCTTCAGCTTCAGCTTTCATCACGTCAATACAAATAATTAAATCACCTAATAAATTAAGTTCAATGCCCTCAGGCACTTCAAATGGAAAAGATAACACGTTAGTCGGTTTATCTTTACCTCGATATTGATTATTTAATTGTTGGCTTTCTTCATTATTAACTAAGCGTATTGTGAGTTCAAAACTTTGCTCGGGCTTACTGATGACTTCATTTAATGCAGTATCAACCCAGAGTTGGAACTGTTCTTCAGTAGGTAATTTTGTGGGGCTACAAGCAATTTGTAAGTCTATCTCATGAGCCATGTGGGTTAATCACTCTGCTCATTATTTTCTTTGCTAACTTTTTTAGCTTGTTTTTCTCTATTTACTTTTTGATCATGCTTGTCATAAGCATCAACAATACGAGCAACAACAGGATGGCGTACAACATCTTTTGATTGGAAGAAGTTAAAACTTATGCCATCGATGTCTTGTAACACTTCAATAGAGTGACGAAGCCCTGACATTTGATGACGAGGCAAATCAACTTGCGTAATATCACCAGTAATAACCGCACGTGAATTAAAACCAATACGGGTTAAGAACATTTTCATTTGCTCTACTGTCGTGTTTTGACTTTCATCTAAAATAATAAAAGCATCGTTTAACGTTCTGCCGCGCATATACGCAAGTGGCGCAACTTCGATAACATTACGTTCTATTAGCTTTTCCACTTTCTCAAAACCAAGCATTTCAAATAAGGCATCGTAAAGTGGCCTTAAATAAGGGTCGATTTTTTGTGTTAAATCACCCGGTAAGAAACCGAGCTTTTCACCCGCTTCAACAGCAGGGCGGGTAAGCAGTATACGACGTACTTCTTGACGCTCTAATGCTTCTACTGCACAGGCAACAGCTAAATAGGTTTTACCTGTACCTGCTACACCAATACCAAAGCTAATATCATTAGTAATAACATTTTGTACGTAAGATTGCTGATTACCATTTCGCGGCTTGATTGTGCCTCGTTGCGTTTTAATAGTTACCATATCTTGGAATTTTTTATCAACAGCTTGACCTAAATCACTAGCGATATTGTCGTTAGTTTGGTCTTGCTCAAGACAATCAGCATTTAAAATAGCAAGGTGTACCATTTCTGCGCTAATAACTTTGCTCTCACCTTTGACTTCTTGGCTTTCTATATAAAGGTCTTTTAAAACATTAACAACAGCTTGGGCGTTAAGAGGTTTACCTACCACGGTAAATTCATTGCCACGATAACTAATTTCAACCCCTAAACGGCGTTCAATTGTTTTTAAGTTATCATCCATAGGACCGCATAAGTTGGCTTGTCTATGGTTGTCTACCGGATCTAAACTAAACACTTCTTTACTTAGTTTTAATGATTTATCGGTTACTGTTGTCAATTTTACCTCTACTTATTTATTAAATATCTGTATTAAACATTATGCTGATTAAGCTCTTTATTTAGTAAAAGCTCATTTACCTAAATAAGTAAATTAAAGCTTTTACTAAAGTTTTAATTTACGGCGTAAAAGTACCTACACCTAACTCATCAAGGTTGCTTGGCGTAGCCGTATGATGGTTGTTAGCTAAAATGTCAGCTGGAGAATGAGCAATACGTAAGCCCATATCTTTTTCTTCTCTGACTAATTCACCACGCAATGAATGAGCAATAACATCAGTAATTTTAATATCAACAAACTGGCCTATAACACTGTGCGGTGCAACAAAGTTAACGGTACGGTTGTTTTCAGTTTTACCACGTAATTCCATTGGGTTCTTTCTTGAAGGCCCTTCAACTAATACGCGTTGTTCAGTATTAAGCATTTGTCTGGCGATACGTAATGCCTGATGGTTAATTTGATCTTGTAAAACTTTTAAACGATCTTTTTTCACTTGGTCGCTAATATCATCAGGTAAGTCGGCCGCAGGCGTACCAGGGCGTGCACTGTAGATAAAACTAAAGCTAATATCAAAGTCAACGGCTTTTATTAAATTCATGGTATCTTCAAAATCTTCGTCTGTTTCACCTGGGAAACCAATAATAAAATCTGAAGACATTGATAAATCTGGGCGTACTTTTTTTAATTTACGAATTTGAGATTTATATTCAATAGCGGTATGACCACGCTTCATTTGAGTTAGGATGCGATCACAACCACTTTGAACTGGTAAATGTAAGTGGTTTACAAGCTCAGGTACATCTTTGTACGCTTCGATAATATCATCCGTAAATTCAACTGGATGAGAAGTGGTGTAACGAATGCGGTCAATACCGTCAATCGTAGCGACTAAACGTACCAGGTCGGCAAAGCGACAAATACTGCCATCGTGCATTTCCCCACGGTAAGCATTTACGTTTTGACCTAATAGGTTTACTTCACGAACGTTTTGCTCTGCAAGTTGGGCTATTTCGTATAATACGTCATCAAGTGGGCGACTTACTTCTTCACCACGCGTGTAAGGTACTACACAGAAAGTACAGTATTTACTACAACCTTCCATGATAGATACAAAAGCACTTGCACCTTCAGCTTTAGGCTCAGGCAAACGGTCAAACTTTTCAATTTCAGGAAAGCTCACATCAACAATCGGGCTGCTAGTGCGTGCTAATTGGTTAATCATTTCCGGTAAACGGTGCAAGGTTTGCGGACCAAAAACCATATCAACAAAAGGAGCGCGTTGACGAATAGCTTTGCCTTCTTGAGAAGCAACACAGCCACCAACACCAATTAACAAGTCAGGTTTTTTATCTTTTAACTTTTTCCAACGACCTAGTTGATGGAATACTTTCTCTTGTGCTTTTTCACGAATAGAACAGGTGTTAAGTAAAATAACATCAGCATCTTCTGCTTCTTCAGCCAATGAAAAACCATGGGTTGAGTCTAACAATTCGGCCATCTTCTGCGAGTCATACTCGTTCATTTGACAACCCCAAGTTTTGATATATAGCTTTTTACTCATTACTTACTTCACTCTTCAAACACGGTTTATACTGAAAGTGCCTTGGCAATTGCAGCACAGATAAAAGGAGGCGTATTTTATACCAATTAACTTCTAATTTCGAATGAATAAGACAACAAGTTGTAAATGACTTTATTCTTTTGTTGTAACAAAATGGTTCATGTATTAAATATAATGAAGACCTTTATATATTTTATTTAATTATCAATTGTTTAAATGTATTTTCTTTGTGGTTTTTGTGTTCTATCATGTTTTTCATTACGGTGAATATTATAGCTTTTACTGATGAACAATATAATTTCACTGATCTAAATCGCATACCAATGAAATATTTTACATTTTATTGGAATAAAAATATAAAGCGGTCGAAAATAATTCACTGCTTGGGTAAAATAAGCCTCTATTCCTGAATTGGTGTGAATTTTTACGTATGGAACATTTTGATTGTGTCGTAATTGGCGGTGGTATGGTTGGTGCAACGAGCGCACTTACCTTGGCTCAACTTGGGCTTAAAGTTGCTTTGGTTGAACAATTTCCGCCGAAAGAATTTACTGCCGATCAAGCCTTTGATTTACGTGTTTCTGCAATTTCACTTGCTTCAAAAAATTTACTTAAGCAAGTTGATGCTTGGTCGCAATTAAAACAATGGCGCGCGTGTCCTTATAAACGTTTAGGGGTTTGGGAAGATGAAAGTGCTTATACTGAATTTAATGCAGATGATATTGAGCAAAGTAGTTTAGGTTATATTGTTGAAAATCGTTTATTACAACTTTCTTTGTGGGAGCAAATTGAATTGCAGGATAATATTCAACTTTTTTGCCCTGAAAACTTAGAAGGTATTGAACAAAGAGAAGTTGGAGCGGTAGTAACACTTACAAATAGTAAGTTACTGGCTAAATTAGTGATTGGCGCCGATGGTGCGCAATCAAAAGTTAGGCAAATGTCTGGTATTGGGACGACGGGGTGGGATTATCAACAATCAGCCATGCTCATTAATGTTGAAACGTCATTACCTCAACAGGATATTACCTGGCAACAGTTCTTTCCAACAGGACCTGTAGCGTTCTTACCGTTATCAGGAAAAAGCGAATTAGGCGGTTATGCATCATTAGTTTGGTATCATCAACGTGATGAAATAACGCGTTTATCGGCATTATCTAATAGCCAATTACAGCAAGAGATCTTAAAAGCATTTCCCCTGCGTTTAGGTAACATTAAGGTTATATCAAAAGGCAGTTTTCCATTAACTCGCAGGCATGCAAATAGCTATCAACATAAACGCGTATTATTGCTAGGCGACGCAGCGCATACAATATGCCCAATGGCAGGGCAGGGTGTTAACTTAGGATTTAAAGATGTACTTGCTTTACAACATGTTATTGCCGAAGCGATAAATGCTGGAGAAGTATGGCATGACGAAACGGTATTAAGTCGTTATGAAAGAGCTAGACGTCAAGATAACTTACTAATGATGTCTACAATGGATGCTTTATACGTAGGTTTCAGTCACCCGTCACCTATTGTGAAAGGTTTACGCAATTTAGGTTTATTAGCTCTCAATAAAGTGCCAGTGTTGAATAGTACAATCAAGAATAAAGCGTTAGCTTATGCGTGTGGTTTGTAGGGGAAACTTTTAAAAAGAAGAGTAGGGCTTACCCCTCTAATTAGTTATTTGGTAACTTAAGATAAGTGTTTTCTAAGGAAGGTATTATTTATATTTGAATGGTACGGGTCAAGAGACTTGAACTCTCACATCTTGCGATACCGGAACCTAAATCCGGCGCGTCTACCAATTCCGCCAAACCCGCACAACTATCAAACTTTGGAGAGATTTGAACTCTCACATCTTGCGATACCGGAACCTACTTTCTATATAAAAAGTGGCGCGTCTACCAATTCCGCCAAACCCGCACAACTATCAAACTTTGGAGAGATTTGAACTCTCACATCTTGCTATACCGGAACCTACTTTCTATATAAAAAGTGGCGCGTCATTGTTTTTACAATTCCGCCAAACCCGCACAACTATCAAACTTTGGAGAGACTTGAACTCTCACATCTTGTGATACCGGAACCTACTTTCTATATAAAAAGTGGCGCGTCATTGTTTTTACAATTCCGCCAAACCCGCATTATCATCAAGTTTTTAAAGAGACTTTTTACTCTTTCACAACTAAAAAAAGTTACTAAGAATAGTAACTTTAATTGGATGCACATATTAAATATGGCAGGGATAAGAGGATT